>JBGAOP010000013.1:0-113582 GCA_044221735.1 Phycisphaerales bacterium
GCGGGCACGGGGGCTGCGGCGAGCGCCGGGGCGGGGGGAGGGAGTGGGAGTGGCGGGGTCGGGGGGGTCGGGAGCAGGGAGTATCGGTACGCGAAGGCGGCCCGGGACGACGCCAAGGGCGGGGCGCTCACGGGCGTGGTGGTGCTCACGCGGATCAGCCCCGGGGCGGGCGGGCAACTGCTGGTCAACACGGCGTACCTCTTCAGCGCGGGGCTGATCGCGCTGGGGCTGGCGCTGCTGGTGTTCTATCTGATCACCACCAAGCTGATCCTCCTGCCGGTGCGGCAGCTGCGCGAGACGGCGGAGCTGGTGCGCGAGGGGAACATCTCGACGCGCTCGGACATCCGCACGGGCGACGAGTTCGAGGAGATGAGCGAGACCTTCAACCAGATGCTCGAGGCGATCACCACGAGCCAGGAGCAGCTGCGGGCGATCAACGCGCAGCTGGACCTGAAGGTGAACGAGCTGAGCGAGCGGAACGTCGCGCTCTACGAGGCGAACAGAGTGAAGGGCGAGTTCCTCGCGAGCGTGAGCCACGAGCTGCGGACGCCGCTGAACTCGATCATCGGGTTCGCGGAGCTTTTGCTGGAGAACGTGGTGAAGGAGGAGGAGCACATCACCTCGCTCGCCGCCGCTGGAACAGTGCAGACGCCCGAGGAGCAGTCGAAACTCGCCAAGCGCAAGCGGTATCTCGAGAACATCCTCAACGCGGGGCGGAACCTGATGGACCTCATCGAGGGCCTGCTGGAGATGGCCAAGGTGGAGGCGGGGAAGCTGGACCTGCGCATCGCGCCGATGAACGTCCGCGACGCGTCGGAGGCGCTCGTGGCCCTGATCCGGCCGCTGGCGGATCGCGGCGGCGTGGAGCTCTCCACCGAGTTCGCCGGCGATGTGCCCAACATCGAGACCGACGCGAAGAAGTTCCAGCAGATCGTCTTCAACCTGCTCTCCAACGCCGTGAAGTTCACCAGCGAGAAGGCGGCCGACGAGAAGGCCGCGGGGAAGTCGCCCGTGGCGAAGGTGACGCTCCGGGCCGAGCGGCTGGTGGGGCGCGGCAGCGAGGGGCCCGAGGCGCAGGACCGCGTGCGCATCAGCGTCCTCGACACGGGCCCGGGCATCGCCCCCGAGGACCAGAAGCGCATCTTCCAGAAGTTCGAGCAGCTTGATACGGGCCACACGCGCCGCCACGCGGGGACGGGGCTGGGGCTGGCGATCTGCAAGGAGCTCACGACGATGCTCCAGGGGGAGATCCACGTGGAGAGCGAGATTGGGCGCGGGGCGATGTTCAGCGTGATCCTGCCCATGGCCATCGACGCGGGCCGGGCGGAGGAGATGAAGACGGAGATGGCCTTCCGCGGCAGGCTCGCGGGCCAGCGATAGGGCCACTATCGTCCGACCATGAAATCCACCGCCGCCACCGCCGAGCAGTACCTTGCTTCGCTCCCCGAGGACCGCCGCGCGGCGATGGCGGTCGTGCGAGAGCACATCCTCGAGCACCTGGACATGAAGAGCTTCGAGGAGTGCATGCAGTACGGCGTGGTCGCGTACTGCGTGCGGCCGAGCGTGTGGCCGCACGGGCACCACACCAACCCGAAGCTCGGGCTGATGTACATGGGGTTCTCCTCGCAGAAGAACGACATGGTCGTGTACATGCTCTTCCTGCACCACAACACCCGCGAGAGGGAATGGTTCGACGCGGCGTGGAAGGCCAGCGGAAGGAAGAACTACCTCGAGGTGACCGGTGGCGGATGCTGCCTGCGGTTCAAGAAGCTCGAGGAGCTTTCGCTGGAGGTGATCGGCGAGGCGATGCGGCGGATGCCGGTGAAGAAGTACCTGGAAGACCACGGAGCGATGCTGGAGAGGATCGGAAAGGCTCCGGCGGCCAAGAAGGGCGGAAGGGGGAAGGCGGAAGGGGGAAGTGGGAAGAAAGCAGGAGCCAAGCCTGTCGCGCGGGCGAAGGCCGGGGTGAAGAAGAAGCGGGCGTCGCGCCGCGCGAAGTAAGGTGTGCCGAGGGAGAGGCTACGGGCATCTGATTCGGCCTACCCTTCGCCCCCCAAGCCCCAAGATATTCAAAGGACACACGCCATGGAAACCACCCTCATCATCCTGAAGCCCGACGCCGTTCAGCGTGGGCTGATGGGCAAGATTCTCTCCCGCTTCGAGGACAAGGGCCTGCAGGTCGTTGGCTGCAAGATGATGCAGATCCCGATGTTGCTGGCCGAGAAGCACTATGAGTCCCACAAGGGCAAGGGCTTCTATCCCGGTCTCGTGAAGTTCATGACCTCCAGTCCGGTGCTCGTCCTCGCTCTACGCGGCAACGGCGCCATCACGATTGCCCGCAACATGATGGGCGCGACGTTCGGCTCCAAGGCCAACCCCGGCACCATTCGCGGTGACTTCGGCGTGTCGAACTCGTTCAACCTGATCCACGGCTCGGACAGCCCCGAGGCCGCCGAGCGCGAACTCGGGCTGTTCTTCGCCAAGGGCGAGGTCCAGGCGTGGCCGCGTAATGGCGATGCGTGGATCTATGACATGAGCGGCGGCAAGGCGGAGTGAGAAGCAGGCATCGAGGCAACTAGGCACCAAGGCATCGAGTGCAAGACCCCGCGTGTATCGCGGGGTCTTTTTCTTGGTATTCACTTGGTGCCTCGATGCCTCGCTGCCTTGCTGCCTTCTGCTTCACTGCCCTGTCAGCGTGAGCGAGTAGTCCTTGGTGGACATCACGCCGGGCTTCACCGGGAGATACGCGGTGTGGCCGTCGGCGAAACCGAGGATGGCTCGGTTGTCGTCATCGAAGGCGTTGTTCCATGAGTAGCCGGCGTTGATGGCCCGCGGCACGGCTTCGCCCGACTGGTCCGTGAACCAGACGAAGTGCGATGGCGCGACACCCGATGCGGAAGAGCCCGCCAGCGCACTGCGGAGTGAGCCTGAGGCGATTCGGAGGCGGTCGAGCGGGTCGGTTGTGGCCGCGAACCGGTCGAGCCAGCGGAGGTTGAGGAGGTACGAAGTGCCGACATCGTCGTAGGCGGTGATGCCGGGCGTGGCGGTCGGATCCGAGCCGGGAGCAATTGCCCACGATCGTTCAAGAGAGTCTTCGAATCCGCGGATGTGCAGGGTGGGAAGATCGAGAACCTTGCGGTCCGGGTCGGCCGCGCCGAGCGTTGCCGGGGCGGTTGGCCCGGGAAATGTCGAGCCCGTTGCGATGTACGGATTCAAAGGGCGATCGGCGGCCTCGACATCGAACTCGCGTCCGGCCCACCATGCGTCGTTGTTCTTTCCGGCGAAGGACCAAGGGCAAAGGCCCGTGCCCTCGAGCGGGCCGGAGTCCGGGCCCGCGGTCGAGCCGCGGCGGTAGACCGGTGTGAAGGGGAGAGCGTCTTTCGAGTCGTGCTGGTACGCCGCGCCGGCGATGCCGATCTGGTGGGCGTTGGAGATGGCGGCGGTTCGCAGGCCGGACTCGCGGGCGCGATCGAGGCTCGGGGCGATGATGGCGACAAGCACCGCGATGACGGCGATCACGACGAGCAGTTCGATGATGGTGAAGGCGCGGCGGGCGTTGAAGAGGCTTCGCATAGATCTCACCGTGGGCAGAGCACGCCCGCCGGTGGATCATCTTCGTCGAGGCCCAACGACTCGGCGACTTCTTGACGATGGACCGGCGTATTCGTATCGACCATCACGCCTAGTCGCACTCGATCGGTGCCCTTCACGGACCTAACAAAGACTCGGGCAATTGGATTGCGAGGGTCGCCGATCACTAACGCTTCGCCCTCCCGCCGCGTGATGATCAGTTCGTGTGACTTGGACATCCTGTCCCTTCCAAATGAACAGCCATTGAGGCTCGGCAGGGCGATCAACCCGACTGGGCCACGCCCGGCTTGATGGTGCCGGCGACGCTGGGGCGCTCCTCGTTGATCTGGTTGGCCACTTCGCGCCGGTGCACGTCAATGTTTCGTGGGAAGTCGAAGGCGACGCGGACGCGATCGCCCTTGATGGACGCGATGCGGACGACCCCGATGGGGTTGCTCGGGTCGCCGATGACGACCTCCTCACCTTCTCGACGCGTGATGACCAGCATGACGGACCTCCAGTCCCTTCGTGTTGCACGGCGCGAGTACGTCGTGCGTGTTCGCGGCACGCTCTTCCTGCGGCCGCGACCTCCGGCGGAATCATAACAGATCTGTCGGTTGCGGGAAGGGGATTTTGCCCGGGACGGGAAAATCCACCCGGATTCCGGGGCGGGGGAGGGCGGAATGGGGTCAGGAATCGAGGGCTTGGATGCCCTTGATCTCAGGGATGTGGGCCTTGAGGTTGCGCTCAATGCCCGTCTGGAGAGTGACCGTTGAGGACGGGCACCCGACGCACGCCCCGTGCATGCGGATCTGCACGGTGTTGTCGGCCGTCAGGCCCACGAACTCAACGTCGCCGCCGTCGGCCTGCACGGCCGGGCGGATCAGCTCGATCACGCGCCGAACCTTGTCTTCCAGCGAGCCCGAGGAAGGTCCCTGGGCGGTTGCGGCGGAAGTGGGAGAGAGTTGGAGCGAGTGGGTGCGAAGCACGGTGTAACAATGGTAGATCGATTCCGGGGCTCGGTCGGGACGATGTGGAAAAGTCGTGGGAAGGGTGTGGGGAGTGGGCGGATGGGGCGGGATGCGGGAGCGGGTTGGGGTTGTGTCCGGCATGGGTCCTAAACTGTGCCAATGACCACGCCGATCCACTCCGATGTTGCACGACTGCTCGCTCCCGGATTTCTCGCACTCTCCATTGCCGCGCTGGCGGGTGGAGCGGGAGGATGCTCGGGCCAGCCCAAGGGAATGACGGGTGAGGGCACGGTGGACGTGGCGAACAAGGAGTTGCAGGCGAACCAGCGGATCAAAGCGCTGGAGTCGGTATGGAAGGAAGCGGCGGACACACCGGAGCGGATGAAGGCCGCGCGGGATGCGTCGAAGGACGTGCTGTGGAAGAGCGCTGCGCCGCAGATTCTTCGCGAACGGGCGCTGGAGTTGTTGCTGACAGACACCACGCCCGAGGGGCTTGCCGATACACGGAAGTTCCTCTCGCTCCGCTTGCCGACCGAGTCGCAGTGGCGGCTGGTGACCGCGATGAGCGACGCGATCAAGACCCGCGCGAGTGATCCGGCGTGGAAGACGCTCTCGGCCTCGCTGGTGCGGTCGTACGCCCGCAAGGTGCCGCTGCCCCCGGATGATCAGCGGCCCGAACGGGCCGCGCTCGCGGCTCTGCACACGGACAAGGATCTGGCCGCGGCCGTGTTCGACGTCTTCGTTCACCCCACCGAGAACGGTGCGCCGAAGATGCCCGATGACAGTGCCGAGAAGAGCCGTCAGGCCGCCTGGGAGCTGCTGGGACGGATCGACCCCGATGGGAGCCGTCGTACGGTGCTGGCGGCGGGGGAGGCGTCGAGCGATCCGCTCGTGCGCGACATCAACCGGTGCGCCCGCGAGATGGCCGCGGTGCCGGTCACTGGATCGGAGCTAGGCTGGATGCGAGGCCTGATGGATGATAAGGACAAGCGGAACACCGCTTGGTGGAGCGAGACAAGCAGCGCGGTGGCTCGGCTGGGCGCCGGGCAGCGTGCGGGCCTGCGGCTGCGGCACCTCGAGCCCATTCGCTGGGCCGCGGCGAATCGGGCCGCGTGGCTCGGGGCCTCGCGCGATCAGTTGTTCACGGAACTCACGGGCCGGCTTGCCGGCCGTAGGATCTGGCTGAACACCGAGGGCTCGGTGGGCATGGACGGCAAGAGCCATGAGACGCCGCACGACTGGAATGACAAGCTGGCATGGGGCGATCTGCTCTCAATCCTCGTGATCGATGAAGCGATCCGCACGCCGGCGGTGGCGGGCGAGCTGTTCTCGCAGGCGGCGGTGGATCAGGCGGACACCTCGACGGAGTACGGCGGGCTGCTGTGGTCGGCGGATCAGGGCGGCGTGTTGGCCGGGACCGTGCGCGGCATGAAGGTGGCTCCGACGCCGGGTGCGTTTGCACTGCGGTCATATCCGCCGCGGACGACGGAACGAAAGGACGACCGCACGTTCATGGCGGCCGAGGAGATGTTCAAGGACAGCGCGCGGGCGATCGCGCACTATCACTTCCACGTGCAGAAGCCCAACAACTCCGACTACGCCGGACCGGGCAAGGGCGACCTGGAGTATGCGAGCACACACGGGCGCAACTGCCTTGTGTTCACCAGCGTCCGCGATGGGATCATGGATGTGGACTATTACCAGAACGGCGGCGTGGTGATCGACCTTGGCGAGATCACGACCGGCCGCTAGCGCCGGGCGAGATGCGAAGGGGAAGGAAGGGAATCCGCGGTGTTGCAACTCTGGCTGATCGCGCTGCTGGCGATCGTGTACATCCACGATGATCTTGACGGCCCGGGTCGAACTGCGGGGGCGGTGCCATTTTCGTGGGGCGGGATGGCGAGCGTGCTCTTGCCGTATCTGCTGCTGGTGACGGCCACGCACATCGTGTGCATGGTCGCGGCCCGGCGGATGGACCAACGGGGATCGCTGCGGGCAGTGACGGTGGCGGAGCGGATGCTTGCGGCCTCGCGGGTCGTGGCTGTGGCCACGCACGCCGCGGCGGTGTTTTCCGCGCAGTGGCTCGAGCAGGTGCGCGGCCTCATCGGCGAGCAGCGGGTGCTGCTCTCCGAGTTCCTGGCGATCGCGCCGGCGGTGCTGACCATTATCGCCGGGTGGTGGTCGTTCTACCCGATAGAGCGACGACTGCGGGAATCGATGTGGGTGCGCGTGCTCGACGACGGGCATCCGGCGTATCCGACGCCCTCGCGCGTGCAGTTCGTATGGTCGAACATCCGGCACCAGGTGCTGTTCATTCTGATTCCGCTCATGCTGATTGGGGGATGGGGACACTTCTGGCGCGGCGTGATCGATCGACCCGGGACGGGTTTGCTCGGAGACTTTGGAAGATGGGTTCGACAGTCGGGGCTTAAGGACACTTTTCGCCTTGGTGGGCAGCTTCTGGGCGTGCTGTGCGTGATGGCCGTGTCGCCGCTGCTGATGCGGTTTGTGTGGGACGCTGTTCCGCTCGGCCCTGGTCGGCTGCGCGACCGCCTCATGGGCATCTGCGAGCGGGCGGGCGTGCGGGTGCGCGGGCTGCTGGTGTGGCGGACGCATGGGACTATGCTCAATGGGGTGGCGATGGGGCTGGCCGCGCCGCTGCGGTACATCATGCTGACCGATGCGCTGCTGGATCAGTTGCCGGAGCGCCAGGTGGAGAGCGTGATGGGGCACGAGGTTGGGCACGCCAAGCACCACCACATCCCGTGGATGGTGGGGGCGCTGCTGGCGACTATGGGCATCGGGGCCGGGGCCGTGGCGGTGGCCATGCTGGTATTTGTGCTCGGAGCCTCGATGGTTGCTCGCACTACACCGCTGGCCCAGGGTCCGATCGAGCTTGCCGCGGGCGGGATGCAGGCGGTCGTATCGCTGGTGACGCTCGGGCTGGGGCTTTGCGCGTTCGGGTGGGTGAGCCGGCGATTCGAGTGGCAGGCGGATGCGTTTGCGGTCAAGGCCCTGAGCATGGAAGAGCCGGGGGCGACGGCCGTGACGCCTGAGTCTGTCGAGGCGATGGCGGGGGCGCTCGAGTCGGTGGCGCGGCTGAACCACATCTCGCGAGAGCGTCGGAGCTTTCGGCATGGGTCGATCGCGCATCGCCAGAGGCGTCTTGCGCGGCTGGTGGGCGTGCCGCTGAATCGATTGCCGATTGACCGGACATGCCGGTGGATCAAGGCCGGAATCGTGGCGGGGGTGCTGCTGGTGCTCATGGCGGTGGCCGCCGAGGGTGTGATCGCGGCGTGGCTGCGGCCGGGGCCGCGCTACGAGATTCCGCGGTGGTGGAGCACGAGCGAGTCTCGTCTGGAGGATGCACCGTGAAGTTCGTGAAGATGCACGGGTGCGGAAACGACTACGTGTACCTTGACGCCGTGCGCGATGCGGTGGTTGCGGCGCGCGTAGGGAGAGCTGAGTGGGTGCGGCTTGTCCAACGTATGAGCGATCGGCACAAGGGAATCGGCTCGGATGGCGTGATCGCAGTGTGCCGGCCGACGTCGAAGCGGGCGCATGTGCGCATGCGGATGTTCAACGCGGACGGATCGGAATCGGAGATGTGCGGGAACGGGGTGCGATGTGTGGCAAAGTTCGCGCATGACCGGCTGGGGATCGAGTCGGACACGATCAATGTGCAGACAGGCAGCGGCGTACTGCCGATCGAGGTGCACACGCGGAGGGGTGTGGTCGTGGGCGCGACGGTGGATATGGGCGAACCGCACGAGGGATTGAAGGCGAGCTTTGTGCGCGAGAGGGGGCTCTCGTGGAAGGGCAAGCGCGCAAACTGGGGGGTTGAGGCGGGCGATGTGTGTGTGTGCGGGGTGTTCGTGTCGATGGGGAATCCGCACCTCGTGGTGTTCGAACCGCTGGGTGATGCGCGGAATCAGACGATGACGCCGCGGCAGGTGGGGGAAGTTCCGCTCGCGACGGTCGGGCCGCTGCTGGAGAGCCATCCAGCGTTTGCCAAGCGGATGAACATTCACTTTGCCGGGGTGGTCGGCGCGCGCGGGGGCGTGGGGAAGCGCATAGTGATGCGCACGTGGGAACGCGGCTCGGGCATCACGCAGGCGTGCGGGACCGGGGCGTGCGCGGTGGTCGTGGCGGGGGTGCTCACGGCGAGGACGGGTCGCGAGGTCGACGTTGATCTGCCGGGCGGACGGCTCGCCATTCGATGGGACAGGGTGACCAATCACGTGTTCATGACCGGTGAAGCCGTGGATGTGTTCGAGGGCGAGTGGCCCGACCGCTGACCGGGCTGTGCCGTACCCTCCACGCATGTCAGGGCGTGTCGATCTCCATCTTCGGATTCGGGTATCGCGGGAGAAACGAGCCGCGTTTGACGCGTTTCTGCGCGAAGCGATTCCGTTCTATGAGGCACCGGGCGGAATTCGCGTGCGGTCGATGGAGGATGAGGGGGACCCGACGAAGCTCATCGAGGTGGTGGAGTATGCCAGCGAGATGAAGTACCTCGCGGATCGCGAGCGGGTGACCAACGACACCGTCATGGCGGGGTACCTTGAACGTTGGCGGGCGCTGCTCGATGGGCCGCCCGTGGTGGAGGTGTACTACGAGCAGGAGACCGGTGCGAGGCCACCCGCGGTGCATGTCACTGGCGGCGAGGAGTTGCGCACGGAGCGGCTGGTGCTGCGGCCGTTCTATTTGGGTGATGCGGAGACGGTGATGACGCTCGCCGGCGATCGGCGCGTCGCTGCGATGACGTTGACCGTGCCGCACCCGTATGAGTTGCACCATGCCGAGGGGTGGATCGAGTCGCACGAGGCGCATCGGTTGGCGGGAACCGCGGCGGTGTTTGCGGTGTGCGAGCGAGGCGGGCGATTGGTGGGGGCGATCGGCCTGGAGATCAACAAAACGCACGAGCGGGCGGAACTTGGGTATTGGATCGGACCGCCGTACTGGGGCAAGGGGTATGCGACGGAGTCGTCGATCGAGACAATCCGATACGGATTCGAGGTCCTCCGACTTTCTCGCATCCACGCCAGCCGCTTCGGCGCGAATCCCGCCTCTGGACGGGTGCTTGAAAAGGCCGGAATGAACCGCGAGGGAGTTTTGCCAGGACACCTCCAGAGGATGGGCGTGTGGCATGATTCGGTGCTCTACGGCGTGGGTCGTGCGGAGTGGGAACTGAGGCGCGGCGGACGGGAAGCCGGCGGTTCACCAGGGGTGTGAGGCATCGTTGAGGGCTTTTAATGTCGCTAAGCGAGCGAGAACAACGCGTGTGTGAGGTAATCCGAAAGCGCGACAGTGCGCTGCTGGAAGACTTGCGTTTGCACGTGGGATTGCCGACCGGTGAAAGGAATATGGCCGCGCTCGATGAGTCGCGTGAGCGGTTGACGTCGCGGGCGAGGGCGCTTGGAGCGAAGGTGGCGAGTGTGCCGGGTGTGGCGAGGCCAGACTGGCTGTATGGCGAGAAGCCGGGAGAGGTGCCGTTGCCGACGGCGGTGTGCCGGCGACACGACGTGGTGAGGGAGGGGCGTGAGTTCCTGATCGCAGGACATCTCGACACGGTGCATGATCCGAAGGGATCGTTCCGCTCGCTGAGCATTGCGGCGGATGGGAAGACGGCGACCGGACCGGGGTGTGTGGACATGAAGGGTGGGCTTGTCATTGCGATGGGCGCGCTGGAAGCGCTGGAAGAAGTGGGGGAGAAGGTCAACTGGACGTTGATGCTCAACTCGGATGAGGAGACTGGGAGCTATTCCAGTGCGCCGGCGATTCGGTCGGAGGCAGCGCGGGTGGCAAAGGGTGGAGGGCTGGGAGTTGCCCTGGAGCCAGCGACCGCCGATGGGGGGTTGGTGACCGAGCGGGCGGGCAGCGCCCAGTTCATGATCGATGTACGAGGAAGAGCCGCGCACGTAGGGCGTGATGTCGCCGCTGGAGTTTCCGCCGTCAATGAGCTTGCCGCGGTCATTCTGGACATCTCGCGGCTGTCGTCGCCGGTGGATGGCGTGATCGTCAATATTGGCCCGATCGAGGGCGGTTCGGCGACGAACGTGGTGCCGGATCGGGCGCGGGCGTGGGGAAACGTGCGATTTGTGACGCCGGAGCAGTTTGATCGCTTCGAGCGGCAGGTGCGGGTGCTGACGGGCACGAGACCCTCGGGTGCGATCGTTGCACTGGAGGTGAATGTCGGACGCCCCGCGAAGCCAGCGACCGTGGAGAGTGCGGCGTTTGCGGAACGGATTCGGGCGGCTGCGGCGGATCTCGGGCAGCCGTTGCCGTTCTCCAGGACGGCCGGGGTTTGCGACGGGAACCTCATGCAGGCGGCGGGATTGCCGACGCTGGACACCCTTGGCGTCCGGGGCGGCGGGCTGCACACGCTACAGGAATGGATCGAGCTTTCGAGCCTTGTCGAGCGATGCCAGTTACTGGCCGTGGTGCTGATGCGGTCGTCGGTCGATAGATAAGGTGCCTTCTACAGTTGATGCGGGTTCTCGGACCCTGCGTCTATTCGCCGCCATAGTCAGGATCGAACCATGTCTACCGCCCCCACGATGACCTCGAAGCCCCAGCCACCCACTTCCAGCCAAACGACTCCGCAGACGATCGGCGCGGAACTTGCAACAAGTCCGGCGATCGCGGCCGCGGTTGATCAGATCGTGCGCGAGGTGCAGGCGAAATCGGCGAAGATCACGGACATCAAGCCGCCCTCGGCGGGGCTGAAGGAGTCGTACGACTCGTTCATGAAGCGGGCGGGCGAGACGCGTGGGCGGGCGCTGCTGTATCCGTACCTTGGCTCTGGCGTCGGCAACGGCGCGCTGGTTGAGTTGATGGATGGTTCGGTGAAATGGGACATGATCTGCGGGATTGGCGTGTACTTTTTCGGACACTCGGACGCGGACCAGGTGCGCACGGGCGTGAAGGCGTCGCTCAACGACACGCTGCAGCATGGCAACCTGCAGTCGGGGTGGGAGCCGTACGAGTTTGCCGAGACGCTGCTGTCTTTGGCTAGGCGGAACAGCCGGCTGAAGTACTGCTACTCGTCGACCTCGGGCAACATGGCCAACGAGAACGCGCTGAAGGTGTGCTACCAGAAGCACGCACCGGCGTCGCGAGTGATCGCGTTCAAGGACTGCTTCATGGGACGGAGCGTGACCATGAGCCAGATCGGCGACGCGGCGGCCAATCGCGTCGGGCTGCCGCTCAGCACGCTGGTGGACTACATGCCGTTCTATGACGAAGCGGCGGCGAAGAGCATGTCGGCGGGTGATGTGTCTGGGCAGACGCGGCAGATCGACTACTGCGTGTCGCGGCTGCGAGAGTATGTTGAGCGATATCCCAAGCAGCACGCGTGCTTCATCTTCGAGATGGTGCAGGGTGAGGGTGGATTCAATACCGCGCCGCGCGAGTTCTTCCTTGAGTTGATCAAGGTGTGCAAAGACGGCAAGATCGCGGTGTGGGACGATGAGATCCAGACGTTCGGGCGCACCACGGGGATGTTCGCGTACGAGGCGATGAACCTGGGTGAGCACGTGGACGTGTTCTGCATCGGGAAGATGACGCAGGCGTGCGCGACGCTGTTCACCGAGGAGTACAACCCTGGGCCGGGGCTGCTGTCGGGAACGTTTACGAGTTCCACGCCTGCGTTCCGGCAGGGCACACGCGTGCTCGAACGGCTGCGGGACGGAGACTTCTACGGTCCGAGCGGTGCCTTCGCGCGGCATCACGCCGCGTTTGCCAAGGGCATTCGAGACATCGCGGCGCGGCATCCCGCCTGGTTCCCGGCGAACCCGAGGGTGGCCGACATCGTGGGCGGCACGGGCGGGATGATGAAGTTCACGCCGTTCGGTGGCGTGAAGGAGAAGGTCGTCAAGGCGTGCAAGCACTTCTTTGATGCCGGGGTGGTGGTGTTCTACTGCGGGCACGGGCCGTACCACATCCGCATGCTCCCGCCTCTGGGCGTGTTCAAGGAGCAGGACTGGCCGCGCGTGATGGCGTGCATCGAGAATGGGCTGGCATCCTGTGCGGCGGAGGGTTGATCCATGTTCGTGATGCGCCGGGCGACAACCGAGGACGTCTCCACGCTGCTGAAGCTGGCGAAGATGGTGCACTTCATCAATCTTCCGGCGGACAAGGACATCATCGCCGACAAGGCGAGCTGGAGCGCCGAGTGCTTCGCGAAGGCGGCGCGCGGGGTTGACGGCGCGTCCGGCGAGCGCATCAGCAATCGCGGGGCCGGGCCGGTCTACGCGGGCGGCAAGAGTGGGGGAGAGGACGGGCTGGCGGCGGCCGTGTCGCGGTCGGACGTGTTCATGTTTGTGCTGGAAGACACCGAGGCGGGCGGAATCCTGGGAACAAGCCAGATCATCGCGCACATGGGGGGGCCGGGCCGGCCCAACGTCTCGCTGCGGCTCTCGAAGAAGGAGATGTTCTCGCAGACGCTGCAGATGGGCGCCTCGCACGTCGTGGCGAAGCTGTTCCTGGACGAGAGCGGGCCGACTGAAATCGGCGGTTTGATCCTCGCGCCCTCGCATCGTGGCCACAAGGCGAAGTTGGGCCGGTTTCTGTCGCTGGTGCGATTCCACTTCGCCGCGCTGCACCGGGGGTTCTTCGCCGACCGGATCATCGCGGAACTCATGGGACCGGTGACGCCGGATGGGCAGAATACGCTGTGGGAGTACTTGGGGCGGCGGTTCATCAACCTGACGTACGCCGAGGCGGACTCGTTCTGCCAGTACTCCAAGGAGTTCATCACGGCCCTGCTGCCGCGCGAGGAGATCTATCTCACGCTGCTGGCGCCTGAGGCGCGGAGCGTGATCGGGACGGTGGGGCCGGAAACGCTGCCGGCGCGGCGGATGCTCGAGAAACTCGGCTTTGCGTACAAGGACCTTGTCGATCCGTTCGATGGCGGGCCGACGCTGGAAGCGAAGACGGATGAGATCACGCTGATTCGGGCGACCAAGCGGTTGCCGCTGAGCGGCGCGGCCGCCGTGGACCCGCGGCAGTCGGCGATAGTGAGCACGCTCTCGGGGGATGGGGAGTTCCGGGCGGTGCAGACGCGATGCGAGGTTGGGCCCGAGGGCATCCGACTTTCGCCGGAGGATCGGCAGGCCTTGGGCGCGGAGTCGGGGACCATGCTCGGGTACACTCCGCTCGCGGAGACCGCCGGGAATGCTCGTGGGAGCGGATCCAAGCATGGGGCGGCGGCCGCGTCGTAGGTCGAAGACCAAATCCCGCCACGGAGTGTCGGGGTACCCGAGGAAGATGCCTTGACACTTGCGCTGAAGCACGCCGCGTTGAAGTTCCCTCCCAGCGACCTGATTGGTGGTGAGTGGATCGGCCTCAACCGCCCGACGCCGCACCACGTGGCCAGCCACAATCCGGCGCGGCCTGAGCAGATCGTGTGGTCTGGGCATGCGAACCTGGAGCACGTGAACGCGGCGGTGGCCGCGGCACGCGGAGCATTCCCGGGGTGGTCGGCGTGGGGGCGCGACAACCGGTTCCGAGTGCTCAAGCGGTTCGCGGAGCTGTGCAAGCAGCGTGTGCCGCAGGTTGCAGAACTGATCTGCGATGAGACGGGGAAGGTGATGTGGGAGGCCAAGGGCGAGGCGATGGCGCTGGCGAGCAAGGTGGATATCACGCTCGACGCGTCGCCCATCGGCGGACTCAACCGCGTGCAGGGTTTCGAGTTTGAGATGGGGCCGCAGAAGTACGGAAGAGCTTGGTTCAAGCCCCACGGCGTTATGGCAGTGCTGGGGCCGTTCAACTTCCCGGCCCACCTGCCCAACGGGCACATCATCCCCGCGCTGGCGATGGGGAACACGGTGGTGTTCAAGCCCAGCGACAAGACGCCGGGCGTCGGGCAGATCCTGGTTGAACTGTTGCAGGATGCGCTGGCGATCGAGGGGGCTCCGCACAAAGGGGCGGGCGTGGTGAACCTCGTGCAGGGCGGGGCAGAGGCTGCGGCCGCGCTTTCAAATCACGACGACCTTGATGGCATCCTGTTCACAGGCTCGTGGCCGGTGGGCCGCAAGATCATGCAGGCGAACCTCGACCGGCCGGGGCGGATCCTCGCGCTGGAGATGGGTGGGAACAACGCGGCTGTCGTCATGCACGATGCGGACCTTCGGCAGGCGGCGATCGAAATCGTGCGCTGCGCGTTCAACACGACCGGGCAGCGGTGCACGTGCACGCGGCGGGTGGTGGCGCACACGCTCATTGCCGACAAGCTGATTCCGGCGATCGTAAAGGCGTCGCAATCGCTGGTGATCGACTCGCCGCGCACGGCCAAGGCAGGGGGTGTGTTCATGGGCCCGATCATCAGCGAGGCGGCCCGTGAAGCGGTGCTGTCGGCGCAGCGGTCGTGGGCCAAGAAGAGCAGTGGGGGAGAGGTGCTTCTAGAGGCAAAGGTGATCGATCGGCCGGACAAGGGGTGGTATGTCTCGCCGGGGATCGTCAAGGTGCCGAAGTTCTCCAACACAGAGACGAAGGACGCCGGGAGCGATATCGAGGTGTTCGGGCCGCTGTTGCGGATCTCGATCGCACGCGATCTTGGCGAGGCGATTGAACAGGCCAACGCGACGCGATTCGGTTTGGCGGCGAGCATCTTCACCAGTGACCTGAAGGCGGCCGAGCGGTTCATGTTCGAGTCGCGGGCGGGCTGCGTGAACGTGAACACAGGGACCGCGGGGGCGAGCAGCAAGCTGCCATTTGGCGGGCTGGGGCTTTCGGGCAATCACCGCCCTGCCGGCTCGTATTCCCTCGACTACTGCGCGTATCCCGTCGCGGGAATGCTCGAACGCGGCTCGTCGGCGGCGATTGCCGAGGGGATGAAGTGGGAGGATCGGTGGTTGTAGGCGGCGGCAAGCCCCAGGATCGTCGGGGCGCGGCCTGCGTTGCGGTTGACGATGGATGCGATTGTCCGAAACACTTGGGCGGGTCTGGCCATCCAATACGCATACGATTGACTCCATGCCCACCAAACGCTCTCACAAGGGCTCTCGCGTGACGACTCTCTCCAAGAAGAAGCCGGTTTCAGTATCCGCATCAAACGGCCATCCCGCCCATGTAAACGGCAAAGCCGCAGCCGGCATGCCGGATGTTCAGGGGAGTAGCGATACCCGCAATGTCGCGATCGATCGCGTTGGCGTGAAGGACGTCACGTATCCGATCCGGTTGAAGATCTCGCCGTGCTCGGTCGAGGGTGGGGGGGAGCAGACGACTGTTGCGAAGATCAACATGTACGTCGCGCTGCCGCACTACCAAAAGGGGACGCACATGTCCCGGTTTCTGGAGGTGCTCAACGACCATCGCGGGGCGATCTGCCCGACGGATATTCCGAAGATCACCGAGGCGATCCGCGAGCGGCTCAACGCCGAGGAGGCCCACTTCCAGGCGGAGTTCACGTACTTCATCACCAAGCCTGCGCCGGTGACGCAGGCACCGGGGTTGATGGACTATCGCGTGCGCTTCGAATGCACGGCGAGCCGGACGGGCAAGACGGATGATTTCACGATCGCGGTGGCCGCGCCGGCGACGAGTTTGTGCCCGTGCTCGAAGGAGATCTCGGCGTACGGAGCCCACAACCAGCGGTGCATCATCGAGGCGAAGGTGCGGACGCCGCCGGGCAAGATGCTGTGGATCGAGGAGCTCGTCCGCATTGTCGAGAAGTCGGCGAGCTGCCCTGTGTTCGCGGTGCTCAAGCGTCCGGACGAGAAGTTCGTGACCGAGGCGGCGTACGACAACCCCAAGTTCGTCGAGGACATCATCCGCGATCTGGCGATCGGGTTGAACAACGAGCCTCGCATCGTGTCGTACGAGATCTCGAGCGAGAACTTCGAGAGCATCCACAACCACAACGCGTACGCGCAGATCACGCGGGACAAGCGGAAGCGCTGAACTCCCTCGGCGGTGCGCAACGGGCGAAATCGTCAAGCGTCCGCGTTCAATCGTACTTCGATGCGGCCGTTGACGTAGCCGATGAGGTCGGCACGGTTGTCGCGGTTGACGTCGAACAGCTATGGAATGCCTCGGCCGAGCGCGGCCGGGAGCGGGCTCATGCCGTGCTGGTACACTGCCGTGAGGGCCGTTTGGGGATCGGGCCACGCGGGTGCCGCGGCCGGTGCGGCGGGGGTTGAGATGGTTTCGACTCGTTGGTAGTTGAAGTACTCGGCGGGGTTCGAGGCGGTGTAGTCGCGGTAGACGAAGATGTCGCCGCGGGTGTCTCCGTCGAGCGTGGGGGTGATGATGAGCCCCAGCCGATGGTTGACGACCGCGCCGTCGAGCGCGAACACCTCGCCGGTGGAGGGATAGCGCGGACCGATCGGGATGGTGGAGAGGCGCTCCGTGGTGGTGAAGTAGAAGGTGCCGCTGTTGTCGCCGCTGCCGTTGCCGCGGCCGCGCTTCACGCGAAGGAACGTGTGGAGTTGGGTGGCCGGGCCGGGGGGCTGGCTTGGCGGCGTGAAGAGGGAGAGAGCATCGAGGCGGCCGTCATGGTCGATGTCTGCGAATCGCCAGTCCAGATTGGACGCGAAGCCCAGAGCCACCGGAGCACCGAGACCTGCGCTGGAGTTGGGGAGGGCAAAGAAGCCGGCGGTGGTCCGGAAGACGATGTCGGGGCGGCCATCGGCGTTCAGATCGCCGGCGGTGAGCGCTTGGTCCTGCACTCCACTGCCCGCGACCGCGGGGCTTGCGGCGATGTAACCGGTATCGAACGTCGAGAGCAACGAGAGCGAGCCCGGGCTGGTGTGCTGCAACAGGGCGATCCCCCGTCCGCCGTTTGAGCTGATCGCGAAGGCGATATCGCTTCGACTATCGCCCGCGAAGTCGGCAATCGCCGGTGCACCGGGGGCAATGGTGGCAGGATCGCCCGCACCGGGCGTCAGACGGTCGACAACAAGGCGGGCCTCGAGGACAAACTGTCTGGTGAAGATGTCCAGCTTGAACACACGCACGAAGTCCCGGGTGAATCCGGAGGCGTAATCGCCGCCGACACCGCCGACCGAAACGAGCTCTGCGCCGCCGCCCGTTGGCACGGGTAGATTGGGAAACCGTGCCGCCGCGAGGTGGCCGGAGCGAGCCGCGAGCGGTGTCCATACGGGGCTGTCAATCGTGCCGTCGTTGTGGCCGCGGTAGTAGGCGATGCCGAAGTTGGTGGGGCCCGCGGCGTCGAAGTACGAAACGGCCAGGTCCGCCTTGGAGTCGCCATCAAAGTCCTCCGCGGCGATCGAGAACGCTGCGCCGACGGAGGAAGGTCCGACCGTGGGCAGTGCGGGTGCATCGAAAGAGACGGCGAGCAGACGCCGGGGTTCGAGCGATTCGATCAGGTCCGACCCACAAACCACACGGCGGGCAAATGTTGAATGAGTGCGGCGCATGACGCATTCTCCGGACGGGCTTTAAAGACCAGTCTACCTCGGAATCGGCCCGAATCAGTGGAATGCGGCGGAATCTAGGAGGGTGTGAAAGTGGGGGGCTGGGGAAGACCGGCCTACGCCGCGAACGCTCCCTCGGTGATGAGTGTCTCGATGGTCGCGACATCTGGTGCGGGCGGGCGGTCGGCGGTGAGCTTCCGCACCTTGCCGCGAATGATCTCGTGGGCCCGCTCAACACCACGCCCGGATCGGAGCGGCCGATGGTGCTCGAGGGCCTGTGCGGCACAGAGGAGTTCGATCGCCACCACGCTGCGGGCGAGGTCGAGCGAGCGGCGGGCCTTGGCCGCGCTGCGGGGTCCGAAGGAGTTGTAGTCCTCAATGCCCGCGCTGGTGGAGATGTTGCTGACGCTGGCCGGGGTGCAGAGGGTGATGATCTCGTTGCACGCCGCGGCGGCGGTGTATTGGGCGATCATGAGGCCCGAGTGAAGCCCGGGCGAGGGGCTGAGATAGGGGGGGAGTCCGGTCTCGGGATCGAAGCCGGAGAGCATGTGGTAGACGCGGCGCTCCGCGATGCCGGCGACGTGGGAGCAGGCGATCGCGGCGAGGTCCATGGGGATGGCCATGGCCATGCCGTGGAAGTTGCCGCCGGAGAGGATGTCGGCGGCGGTGCGTCCCGGGAAGACGAGCGGATTGTCGGTGACTGCGCCGAGTTCGGTTTCCACGCGGGCGCGAATGTATCCGAAGGCATCCCAAGCGGCGCCAAGAACCTGCGGGGCGCAGCGGAGCGAGTAGGGGTCCTGCACGCGGGGGTCGTTGAGTTGGTGGGAGGGCAGGATCCGGCTGCCGCGGATGAGGGCGCGAAGGCGCGAGGCAATCTCGATTTGACCCGGCTGCGTGCGGGCGATGTGGAGCCGCTCGTCGAGGAATGCGTCGGTGGCGCGGCAGGCGTCGATGGACATGGCCGCGGCGGCGAGGGCGGCATCGAAGAGCCGGTCGAAGTCGCGAACAAACAGCGAGGCCTGCGCGGCCATGAGATGGGTGCCGTTGATAAGGGCGAGGCCCTCTTTCGCACCGAGGGTGACCGGCGTGATTCGAGCGCGCTGCATCGCGTCGGCCGCTGACATCTCTCGCCCGTTCACCTCGACGCGTCCCTCGCCGATGAGGGCGAGCGCGACGTGGGCCAGCGGGGCGAGGTCGCCGGAGGCGCCGACCGAACCGGTTTCCGGAACAATCGGGGTGATCCCGGTGGGGGGGGCGTTGAGCATTCGAACCAGCGTCTGGAGCACGACCGGCCGAACGCCCGAGTGGCCGCGCGAGAGCGAGCCGGCGAGGCAGAGCATCATTGCTCGGACAACATCCCGAGGCAGGTTGGGGCCGACGCCCGCGGCGTGGGAGCGGATGAGGTTTCGCTGGAGCGACTGGAGGTCAGTGGCTGAGATGCGCTGGCGGGAGAAGGAGCCGAAGCCCGTGTTGATGCCGTAATGTGCCTCGCCGTCGTCCAGCACGGATTCGAGGAGCGCACGAGAGCGCTTCACGGCCGCGATCGCGCGAGGCCCGATACGCACAGGGGCATCGTGCCGGGCGACACTCTCGACCGATTGCGGATCCAGCGTTCCGGCATTGAGAACAACGGGAGTTCGGGCCATAGCCGGGAGTGTTGGGGGGGATGGGGCGGGGAGCAAGGCGGCGAGGGGGTATGCTCGTGCGTGGGCTTTCGCGTCAATCGCACGCTTCTGCTCGTGAGCATTACCAGCATGCTCACGGATGTGAGCAGCGAGATGGTGTATCCGCTGATGCCGCTGTTCCTGACGGAGGTACTGGGTGCCTCTGCGGGAGTGCTGGGAATCGTGGAGGGGATCGCCGAGAGCCTGGCGAGCTTCATGCGGATTGGTGGTGGGGCTCTGTCGGATCGATGGGGCAAGCGAAAGCCGCTCGCGGCCGGCGGGTATGGAGCGTCAGTCGCGGGGAAAGTGCTGCTGTGCGTGGCAACAGCATGGCCGATGTTCCTTGCCGGGCGGATCGTTGACCGATTCGGCAAGGGGATACGAAATCCGCCGCGCGATGCGTTGATCGCCGAGGTGTACCCCAAGGAGATGCTGGGGAGGGCTTTCGGGTTTCACCGGGTGATGGACACTACAGGCGCGGCCGTTGGGGTGCTCGTTTCGTACTTTCTGTTCACGCGATGGGTTCCCCATTCAGCCGCCGAAGCACAGGCTCCATTTCGTGTGTTGTTTATTGCGTCGATCGTTCCGGCCGCACTGGCGCTGGTGGCGATCTTGATGGTGAAGGAACAATCGGGCGCGGCAGCGCAGACCACGAATCGACCGACGCTCCGGCACGCCGTGCGGGACTTTCGCTCGCTTCCCGGAGAACTAAAGGCGTTTCTGGCGATTGCCGCTGTGTTCACGCTCGGAAACTCGTCCAACCAGTTCCTGCTCCTGCGGGCCAAGTCGCTTGGGCACTCGGATGCGACGGTGATTCTGTTGTACCTGACGTACAACCTCGTATACGCCGCGGCGTCGTATCCGGCGGGCCGGTTGTCCGATCGGATTGGTCGCCGGCACCTGCTCGTTGGCGGGTATGCGCTGTTTGGGTTGGTGTACCTGGCGTTCGGCTGGGTCTCCAGTCCCGGCATTGCTTGGGTGCTCTTCGTCGTGTACGGGGCGTATATGGGCATGACCGAGGGTGTCGAGAAGGCCCTGATCGCGCAGCTTGCTCCAAAGGATCGCAAGGCGACCGTTCTGGGCCTGCACGCGACGATTGTGGGGCTGGGGCTGCTTCCTGCATCCATCATCGCGGGCCAGTTGTGGCAGCGTGTGGACCCGGGCGCACCGTTCATCCTCGGGGGCGTGCTGGGCCTGATCGCCGCGATTGGATTGGCGATTCGACTGAGGGGCAAGTGACGGGCACGGATGGGAAACAGCCCCTCCCTGCTACGTCCTATAATATGTGTTATGTAAAACAGGTGGCGGTTGAGGCGGCTGCGGGGCAAGCGGGTGGGCCCTGGATGGAATTCGGTGCTCTTGCGGCGTGTGCCTACCGCCGGACCTCGCGATCAGCCCGACTGTACTGATACGGACGCATCTGTTGCGGGGTGTTGGCCCAGTACTCGGTGCGCTCGGGGGTGTTCCCGGGCTGTGCCGCTTCGAGTCCGCATTCGAGAGCGGATTGGAGCATGCCTTCGCACCCAATGAGCGCGGCCGCGGTGATGCACGCTGCGATTCTCGTTCACCTCGAACTCGCGGACCCGCTGGGCCGTTCGTGGAAAGTTCGCATATCCTTTCGGCATGTCTGTTCGCCGCGTGTATCTCGAGACCTTTGGCTGCCAGATGAACGAGCTCGATAGCGAGCTCGTGTCGGGGCAGCTTCGTGCGCTGGGGTACACGTTTACGACCAGCCGGGATGACGCGGATGTTGTGCTGTACAACACATGCTCGGTGCGAGAGCACGCCGAGCAGAAGGTCTGGTCGCGGCTGGGTGAGGACAAGGGCCGAAAGGTCCGCCGGCCCGGGATGGTCGTGGGCGTGCTCGGGTGCATGGCCGAGCGGGACGGGACCGACCTGATCAAGCGGATGCCGGTCGTGGACATCATGTGCGGGCCGGGTGAACTCGACAAACTGCCGGCGCTGCTCGACAACGCGGTGCGGACGCGCGAGTCGATCGCCGCCGATGCCCCCCCACCGCCGCCGGAGGCGTTTGAAGGGCCGGAGCCGGAGGTCGACGAGGGGGAGTTGGTCCGCAAGCTCCGATCAGCCTCGCAGGTTGCCCTTCAGGGAAACACTTCGCGGCGGAGCGCGACGCTCGCCGCGGCGGCGGACAACCTGGAGATGCTCGACCTGTCGCGGTCGGTGTCGGCCGATGACCACTCGGGCTCGGCATATGTGCGGATTACCCGCGGGTGCAACAAGTTCTGTACCTACTGCGTGGTGCCATTCACGCGCGGGGCCGAGATGCACCGGCCGCCGCGGCACATTGTGGATGAGTGCAAGCGGCTGGCGGATGCGGGGGTGATTGAGGTCACACTGCTGGGGCAGACGGTGAACCACTATCGATTCGAGCACGGCGCGGCCGTGACGATCGACGGCGTGGTTCAGCCGCAGAAGGGGCGGAGCTATACGGGCGGGCACTCGCGCGACCCCTTCGCCGGCGAACGCACCACCACGTTTGCCGATCTGCTTGCGATGATCCACGACGAGGTGCCGGCGATTCAACGCTTGCGCTTCGTCACCAGCTATCCGCGGGACTTTGGCGACGATGTGTTGCAGGTCATGCGCGACAAGCCGCGGATCTGCCGGTATCTGCACGTTCCGGCGCAGAGCGGTTCGAATCGGATTCTCGAGAAGATGAACCGTGGGTACACGGTCGAGGAATACCTGGAGTTTCTCGACCGGGCCCGGGCGTACCTGCATCAGCCTGAGATCGGCCGTCCGCTCACGGTGGCGGGCGACATCATCGTCGGGTTCCCGACCGAAACAGACGAGGACTACGCGGCCACGGTGCGGTTGGTGGAGCGGGCGCGGTACAAGAACTGCTTCATCTTTAAGTACTCTTCGCGGCCCGGGACGATCGCGGATGAGAAGCTCCCCGACGATGTTCCGGATGATGTGAAGCGACGGCGGAATAACGATCTGCTGGATGTGCAGCAGCGGATCAGCGCCAGCGTGAGCGCGGAGTTTGTGGGGCAGTCGCTGGATGTGTTCGTCCAAGGGGTTTCGAAGCGGCATGCAAAGGTCGCGGCCGCGGCAAGGCCGGCGCCCGGAGCGGTGGCGTTGACCTTGGGCGGTAAGTCGCTGATGAGCGGGGCATCGTGCTCCGAGGAAGCGACGCATGTGCATGAGGCGAGCGTGGGCGCGTTTGATCCCGCCACTTCCCCCACCGCGACCGTGCAACTCTCCGCGCGAACCGAGGGGGACATCATCGTGTTCTTCGACGCGCCGACCGGGGCCTCGCCGGACGACTTGATCGGACAGGTCGTTCGCGTGCGCATTGACCGGGCCGAGCCGCTGGCTCTTCACGCCCAGCTCGAACTCTCCGGGAGTTCAGTGTGAAGTGCGGGGGCTTGAATTGCCTAGTTTCACACTCCTGCCGGGTCGATCGGCCTCTCGCTATGCATCCAAGTCGTGACGAGCAAATGGGTTCGATTTCGGACTCAGGGGAAGCCATGTGAAGCACGCCGGACGTGGGCCGAACTCTGAACAGATTGGCGGATAATGTCGGCTATTGCGCTAAATGATCAAGGATCGGCCAATCTGGGCCAGTTGTGTCGGGTTTTCGGAAAATGCCGCGCATTCCGCTTGACAGACCTGCGCCATCCTGTAGATTAGCTTTGCCTTTTCTGATTGCCCCTGAGCGCTCCATTGCTGAGTCTGTCTGCCTTCGGGTGGACTGGACAAGGCGCGAGAGAGAAATGGAGAGAGAGAGATAAAGGCCTCAGGGAGCAGTTGGAGTGAGAGAGAGGCGAGAGAGGGCAGATATGCTCTCCAACCCGGGTGTGAACTGACCGGTCACACCCGGGATTTTTATTTTTGCGTTTCGCGGCCTTGAGGGGTTTCCTCGGCTCGGCCGCGTCCCACCTCCAAGTTCTCGGTACCTTCTGGCGATGAAGCGTGATATTCACGATTCGTGGACGCAGTGTCCCCATCGGCCATGAGTACCGCGATGACCGACGATGCCCGCGACGCCCAAGCCGCCCTGGCGGCACGGAACGACTCCGCGGCCACGCCGGACGCTCATCGGGCGTTCGCCCGAATCTACGACCGGCATTGCGCCGTTGTCCGTGCGCTGTGCCTCCGACATCTGCCGACCGACACCGATGCGGACGATGCCTTGCAGGAGACCTTCCTCCGTGCCTTTCGGCTGCTGCACGAACTCTCGGATCCCGACGGACTACGGCCATGGCTCTATGCCATCGCCCGCAACGTGTGCGCCGAGCGGCGTCGTTCGGCCGCCCGTCGCAACAAGCACGAGCACGCCGCGGCGGAGGAACGCATCGTCATGAGCGGGCTTGCCGCCACGAATCACTCCCCGCACCCCCCCACCGCTCAGCACCGGGCCTCGGTGCCCGATGCGGTCGAAAGGTCCGAAGCCCTTTCACGGTTGTCCGCCGCCCTCGATGAACTGCCCGACGATGAGCGGCTGGCGATCCACCTGTATTACCTCGAGCCCGATCCGGTCGCGGCCGCGGGCACCTCGCTGGGGATCTCGCGCAGCGGCTTTTACAAGCTTCTCTCTCGGGCGCGTGACCACCTCGCTTTCATCCTGGGACCTGTTGCCCCATGACAAACTCCCACACCCCACACCTCCCCGACGATGACGCAGCGGGTGCCCCGGCTCCGCCGCCGCGCGATGAGCTTGATGCGTTGCTGCGCCAGTGGCACCGCACGAACGCTGAGCACGCCGCGGCCGGGCGCGATCGCCTGATGGAGGCACTTGCGAAGGACGCGAAGCTTGGCGCGGGGGGCGTTTCGAGCCAGAACGACACCGGGTCCATCTCATTCGACGCCGAGCGTGCTCGCCGCGGCCGCGTCACCGTGCGCTCAATCATCTTCAATCGGTATGTCCCGCTCGCCGCCGCGGCGGTGGTGCTGGCCGTGCTGTTGCCGTTCATGCTTCCGGGCAAGTCGGGGGTCGTTGCTCCCGTGCACGCGGAGCTTGCGTCGAACATCATGATGGCGCCCGAGGGCGGGCGGCTGGACGCCCTGGATCGCGAGGGCAACCTGATGGGGCCGTGCGCGCTCAAGCACACGGACGTGAAGGCCGAGATCAGCGGGCGGTTCTCGCGCGTGACCGTCACGCAGCAGTATCACAACCCGTACTCGGACAAGATCGAGGCGGTCTACACCTTTCCGCTGAGCGATCGTGGCGGGGTGGACAAGATGACCATGACCATCGGCGATCGTGTGATCGTCGGCGAGGTGAAGGAACGCGAGTCCGCCCGCCGGGTCTACGAGCAGGCCCGCGAGGTCGGCCGAACGGCCAGCCTGCTCGAGCAGGAGCGACCGAACATCTTCACGCAGTCGGTGGCGAACATCGATCCCGGCGCGACGATCAACGTCGAGATTTCGTATGTCGAGATCGTCGCCGAGCGAGATGGCGAGTTGTGCTTTGAGTTCCCCACCGTCGTCTCGCCCCGGTACATTCCCGGTGCGCTCCTTGGAAGCAAGCAGGAGGCCCGCCCGCTTCCCGCGGGAGCGAAGACGCGTGTCGGGGTTGTGCTGGCCGCACCTGCGGCGGTCGCGTCGGCCAATCGCCATGTCGGCTCGCCCGATCCGGGCGAGCGCTCGGTAGACGCCCTTCACACCATGCTGGTGAAGGCCACGCCGATCGAGACTCCGACCGAGGATCCCACGGCGAATGCGGCGGTCTGGTACGACCTTGATGTGGCGTACCCCGACGGCTCGAAGGAGCCTGCGGTGATTCTCACCGACGGGCGCGGCGAGATTGGCGGGCGTTGGTTCTATGCCCCCCCCACTCCTCCCAACGCTCATACCCCGCCAACGCCCGGCGATTCTTTCGCCCAACCGACCGACAAAGTCCCCGACGCCGACCGCATCACGCCGATGCCGACGCGCCCCAACATCCGCGCGGGGCACGATATTTCCATATCGGTCACGCTGGATACCGGCGGGCCGGGGATCACCTCCCTGGACTCGCCGCTGCACAAGACCGTGCGCACGGATCTGGCCAAGAACGCGATGGAGCAGCCGCGGCGTGTCTCGGTGGCGCTGGCAAGCCTGAACGAGATTCCAAACCGCGACTTTGTGCTCAAGTGGAAGCAGACTTCCGACACGATCGCAAATCGAGTGTTCACCAACACCGGCGAGCATGGCAACTTCTTTGCGCTCCAACTCGAGCCGCCGGCTCGCGTGGACGACGACGCCGCTGTGCCACGAGAGCTCGTGTTTGTGGTGGATACCTCCGGCTCGATGAACGGTCGGCCGATGGCCCTGTCGCGATCGGTGATGCAGAAGGCGATCGACGCGATGAGGCCGCAAGACACGTTCAACATCATCACCTTCGCCGGGACCACGAAGATCTTGTGGGAGCGACCTCGCCCCAACACGCCGGCCAACCGATCGGCGGCGCAGAAGTTCATCGAAACGTGGGAGGGCTCGGGCGGAACCGAGATGATGACGGCGATTGAGGCCGCGCTTCATCAGACGCCCGCCGGCTCCGCCAAGGGAGCCGATGGTGCGGTCACGCTCGAGCAACTCGCCAATGTGCCCGCGGATGGCCGCGCCGTCAGCGTGATTGTTGAGGATGGACAAGTGGACACCAACCGCTTGGATGGCGGGGGGTTGATCCACACTCCGACGCTCAAGGTCCGCGAGGGTCTGAGCGTCAAGTCGACGAGTTTCACGCTTCCCCAGCGTTTCCTCAAGCGGGCGGACCAGACCGTGACGGACGACTCGGTTGTTCTGCGGATTCTCGTTCACGGAGTCTGGACCACCGAGGACGGCGAGCGCATTCTCAAGGCCGACAACGCGGCCGAGTTCTACGACGAAACCGGCGTGCGTCCGCTTCGCATCGTGATGTTCCTCACGGATGCGGAGGTGGGGAACGACCTGGCCATCATCGACGCCATCATCGACGCCATCAAGCGCAACCGAGCGACGACCAGGGTGTTCTCGTTCGGCATCGGCAACAGCGTGAACCGCTTCCTCATCGACCAGATGGCCCTCGCGGGCGGCGGCGAGGCGGAGTATGTGTACGCCAAGCGGGATTCGGAGGCCGACGCGGCCGCGGCGATAGAACGCTTCAATCGGCGGACTCGCACGCCGGTGCTCACCGACATCACGCTGACGTTCTTCGGTGTGCAGCCGCTGGAGGTGCTGCCCGCGCCCGAGAACATTCCCGATCTGTTCGACAATCGCCCGCTCACGTTCCTTGGGCGATACACGACTCCGGGCGTGGGGGCCGTGACCATCAAGGGCCAGACTGCTCGGGGACGCTGGGAAAAGACCATCCCGCTCACCTTCCCTGCGCACGAAGAACAGCATTCGAGCCTGCCCACGCTCTGGGCGCGGGCGAAGATCGACGCGGTGATGGCCCAGGACCTGCCCGGCATTCAGGCGGGCCAGCCGAGCCCGGAGGTGCGCTCGCAGATCATTACGCTCGGCGAGACGTTTAGCGTGATGTCGCCGTTCACGTCGTTTGTCGCCGTGGACAAGCTGCGGGTCACAATCAATGGCAAGCCTCGGCTTGTTCCGGTGCCCGTGGAACTGCCGGACCAGACGAACTGGGCCGGGTACTTTGGTGATGCTCTGCCGTCCGTTCTTCCCGGTGCGGTCGAATCCGAAAAGGAACGGTCGTCGCGTTCCAGCACGGGAGCCGGTGATGCCGGCGCTCTGGCCACCGGTGAAGCCGCGAAGCAGGCGCAGATCCTCACGCTCAACGACTTTGCGATCAAAGAACTTGTTGCGTGCAATACGTCGCTCTCGACCCTCGATGTGAATAGGCGCAAGTTGGACGTGAAGGACAAGGCTGTGTCGGAGAGTGTTGGGCTGGTGACGGGCGCGGCAGTATCTGCGTCTCCACCTCCGGCCGCATCTGCCTCGCCCGCTCCCGCACCCGACCCTGCTCGCTCCACGCCCACGCCCGTCGTGGTCGCACCGCCGGGGAGGCCGATGGTTCCCGGTAGTCCGGGTGGCGGCGGGGGGCGCGGCAGTCTGACTGGACGAGATGTTCCGAACTCCACAGGGTTCGCCGAGCATGGTGCGCGGACCGAGGTTCTCAACTTTGGCGCCGGCAGGGCTGGTGCCGACGATACGGTGAAGGATCTCAACCGACTCGGCGAAGGGTCGCGCCAGAAGCTCCTGCCGTGGAGTCGAAGCGACAATCGTGCCGCCGACCACGATGGATCCTCGGCGCGCGCGTACGCCTATTCGCCCCGGCGCGGAGAGGCTGCCTCGAGGTCGAAGGATGGGCTCGACACCGGGCTTGAGGACTTTGCGTTGCAGATGCGAGCCGCGTTCAACAGTCCGGTCGATGTAAATGTGACGAACTACCCCGACCAAACGCCCGAGTCCCTCGTCGCGCTCGCGGCCGCGCAGCTTGCCGGGGCGGGTCGTTACGACGAGGCGAAGTCGCTCGCCTGCTCCAATCTCTCCGACAACCTGAGCCTTTTGCTCGGCAATCGTGGTGGAGGCTACGGTGTGAACCTGAAGACAAACGTTGGTGCTGCGACGGGCAGTGGCCCGGGCAACCTGGTTCAACAGAATGTCACTCAGCCGCCGGTGTCCCGCATCTGTGGCGCGCTGAACTCCGACCTGCCCGAGGCCGAGAAGAAGGCCGCCATCGAGGAGGCCCGGGCGCAAGCCTCGGCTGAACTGATCGAGAACCGACGCGTGGGCACGCTCAACCGCAAGCTTGCACCAGAACTCTTCGCCCGCACGCCGAGCGGCCAATCGAAGCTCAACAGCAACGATCAGATGGGCCCCGAGGCCGCGAATCGGTTGAGGGACTCTGCGGGCAACGCCGCGCTGGCCGACCGTGCCGGCAACAACAAGAAGAGTGAAGACACGGCTGATCCCAAGGTGGCCCCGGCCTATCGGTCTGCTACGCCCGAGCCGTCCGCCGGTGCGCCACCATCCCAGCCCCCCACCGCCCCGCCGGTCCATCCTGTTCTCGTGGCCATCCTGGTCGCCGATACGTCGGCGAAGACGCTCGAGGCCCTGAAGGCGGTTGGGGCGCAGGTCGACACCATCAAGCCAGAGGTCAATGTGGTGCTCGCCCGGGTCATGCCCGATCGGTTGGAGGTGCTGGCGTTGCTCGACATCGTGAAGCGGGTGGAGCCGATCGAGCCCTAGTTCCAACTGTTTCGAGCGCGGCGCACCCTCCCTACCGTGCGTGCACGCTCAGGAGCACCACTATGGCCGCCGTCAACTCCACGATGGTTCCGCTTGGGACGCCCGCCCCGGACTTCACACTTCCCGATACCGTGAGCGGGAAGCCCATCACGATGTCGACGTACCGTGCTGGCAAGCCGCTGCTGGTCATGTTCATCTGCAACCACTGCCCGTTCGTGATGCATTTGCGCAGTGAGTTGGCCAGGGCGACGGCTGAGTTTCAGAGGACTGGCATCGCTGTTCTCGCCGTTTCCGCCAACGACCCCGAAAACTACCCCGAAGACGCTCCGGCCAAGATGACGGCGGAAGCGAGACGGGCGGGGTACACGTTTCCCTATCTGTTTGATGAGGAGCAAAAGGTAGCGCGCGCCTATCGCGCCGCGTGTACGCCCGACTTCTTCCTCTACGACGGCTCCGGACGCTTGTACTATCGCGGCCAGTTCGACGCTTCGCGGCCGGGCGGGCCCACGCCCGTCAGCGGCAACGACCTGCGCCAAGCTGTTCAGGCTCTGATGGCCGGGAAACCCGCGCCCGGCGAGCAGCGGCCGAGCATTGGGTGCAATATCAAGTGGAAGGCTGGGAACGAGCCGGACTACTTCTAAACGCTCGCGCCATCGATAATCCGGCGTGGCTGGCGGGCGGCAGCATCCCCGGGCCGACCACAGGCGTACGTTCCTCTGATCCATGGTGGCCCAGGCCGATCAATCGCCCCTCCTTGCACGCTCTGGACCAATCGGTCCGCGGATTCGCCGTCGCTACCAGTTCGGTGCGGGCGGATTGCTGTACGTCTTTGTGACCCTGCTCATCGCGCTCGGGGCGTTCAACAGTGGCAACAACCTGCTGTACTGGAGCTTCGGTCTTGCGCTCGCGCTCCTGCTGGTCTCGGGCGTCTTGTCGGGTGTGATGCTCATGGGCGTGCGCGTTGAGCGCGAGTGGGTCTCCGGCGCGTCCGTGGGGCAGACGCTTCGCATCCGATACCGTATCCGCAATCTCAGCAGGTTCATGCCGGCCTTCGCGTTGACGATTGAAGAGGTCGGGTTCGAGGTGTTGCCGCAAGCCCGTCGTTCGCTGCTCGGCCGCGTGATGGGCTCGGCCCGGCGCGTTTCGGTCCCGACGGCCGCTCCCGGTCGGATCGGAGCGCCTCGCACCTTTGTCGCGCATGTCGGCGCTCGCGAGACCATTTCGGCCGAAGCCGTGGTCAGGGCTCATCATCGCGGCCCGGTCTCGCTCCAGGCGATTCGCGTGAGCACGGGTTTTCCGTTCGGGCTCATGCGCAAGAGCCTGCTGATCTCGCAGCGCGGTTCGGGGGTTGTAACGCCCATGCCGGAGACCGGCCACGAGCGGGCGCTGCAGACCGCCGGTGCGCTGGCGCACGACGGCTCGCCCTCCCGGCGCGCGGGGCGCGGGGACGAGTTCTTCGCCCTTCGCGAGTACATCCACGGGGACAGTCCGCGAGATGTGGCATGGCGTTCGAGCGCTCGGCGCGGCACGCTGCTCGTGCGACAGTTCGCGGCACCGAGTCCGCCGCGTGTGTGGATTGTGCTGCACCTTCGCGCACGCCCCGGGTCCGGCGCCGACGATGAGCGGGCCATCCGCGTCGCGGCGGGGTTGGCCCGAGCGGCGGAGGCCCAGGGTCTTGAATACGGCGTGGCCGCGCCGCTGTGCCGGCTGCTCGTTCATCCACGGCGCCTCGGAACGGCGGGCACGGGCGGACAGTTGTCTCGCGTAATGACCGACCTTGGGCTGCTGGATCTCGGTCCCGACGATGGTCGCGGAGCGCGGAGCATCTTCCCCATGCACGCGGCGACCGCCTCGGGCGGGTGCGTGGTTGTCCACGCCGGTCCCGTTGACGTGGCGTTCGCGCCAAGGGTTGCGGGCGTCCTCAACATCGCCGTGACGGCCGAGGGCCCGATCCTGGGCGTTCCGTCCGCACTGGTGTCAACAAGTTCACCTCGTCGTTCTCAGCGTGCCGGTGCCTGATTCGATTGCCATGCCACTCGCCAAGCGATTCAACTCCGTCCTTCACCTCTGCGTCGCGCTGGCGGGCTTGGCGTTCGCCGCGGCGGACGATCGGCCGCTTCTTGCGCTGATCGTGGCTATTTCGGTGGGGATCTGCTGGCTGATGGCCGCACGTCGGGTGGACCGTCCGCCAGCCCTGCCCAGGGCCGCGATCAACGTGCTGGTGCTGGCGGCGATCCTGAACGCCGCGCTGCGGGCGGGTGCCGGCCCCGGGGGCGAGTCGGTGGTGTCCACGCTCGGGCAGTTTCTCGTCTTCATCATCCTGATCAAACTACTGGATCGGCGCGGGCCGCGCGACGATGCGCAGGTGCTCACGCTGGCGATCTTCGTGTCCATCGCGGCGATGCTCACGAGCGCGGAGCTGCTCGTAGGCATCCTGCTGGTCGTGTTCATTCCTGTCGCGGTAGCGACCGCGATGCTCTGGCAGCTTCGGGCCGGGCAGATCATGCTTACGCGTGCCGTGGCCGAGGGCACCGCTGGGACCGGCGAGGGGAAGGGAGAGGCTCCGCTTGCGAGCGTCATGCCTGTGTCGGGTCGCCATCCGCGCCGTGCGTTTTTTGGTGTGTGTGCCGCGGCGGTTGCCACGTCCTGCGTGATTGCTACGGCCGTGTTCGTGGTCGTTCCACGCGTGGGCGGCGAGTTCCTCGGTCGGTTCGGGGTCACGCGGCAGTCGATGATCGGTTTTCGCGAATCGGTGACGCTCGGCCAGGCCGGCCTGCTCAGCGAGGACCCCACGCCGGTGCTGGATCTGCTCGTCACCGATGCCAAGGGCGACAATCTGGGCTCTACGTCGATCACCCAATACCTACGGGGCGCCGCCCGCGATCAGTACATTCCATCAGAGCGTGCGTGGAAGGACTCATCGCAGGACCTGCCGGGGCACCGGCCCTCGAACATCCATCCCAGGAACTACGCGCCGCCGGAGATCGAAGCCGGGTCGGCGTGGGTGCTTCAGTGGCCGGAGGTGGCGGGCGATCCCGACCCCGAAAACCGCGTGGCGCCGCGCCGGACAACGCAGACGATCACCATGCGTGCCGACGCCAACAACCTGTTCTTCCTGTGGCGGCCGACCACGATCACACCCGATCGAAACGTGAAGCTCACGTTCTCGCGTGAGACGGGCACGATCCGGCGGGTGGAGTCGTGGGGGCCGCGGTTCTCGTATACCGTGCAGTCGGTAACCGCCGACGAGGCGTTCCCGTCAACGGTCACGCAAGACACTTCCGGGTCCAAACTCGGGTTCCAGACCGGTCGCATTCACGACTTTGCCAGTGGTGTCGTCGGGTCGGGGCGCACGGGTCGCTTGGTGGTGATCGCGATCCGAGACTACCTGCAAAGAAACTTCGAGTACACCACCGAGATGGTGGCGCCCGGACCGGATCAGGACGCGATCGAGTTCTTCCTGTTCGAACGCAAGAAGGGCCACTGCGAGTACTTCGCCAGTGCGATGGCGGCGATGTGCCAATCGCAGGGGATCCCCGCCCGCGTCGTCACCGGGTATGTGGCCGCGGAGTTCAACACGCTCACGGGCCAGTACACCGTGCGTCAGTCCAACGCGCACGCGTGGGTCGAGGCGTTCATCATTTCCGACGCCGCCACGGGCCGCGGCCGCTGGGAGCGGTTCGACCCGTCGCCCCCCGCCGAGATTGAGCGGATCCATCATCCGCCCCGAAATCTGCTGGCCCGCGCTCGTGCCTGGTACGAGGCTCTGGAGTTCGGGTGGACGAGTTCCTTCGTGGCCTTCGACAACCTCTCCAGCAAGCGGCACGGGGGGGGAATGTTCTCCGAAAACGACGTCACGCCGCGAATGGTGGTGTGGGCGGATCGGTGGGTTGCGTGGCTGAAGACAATGGCCGCGGATCCGTCGCGGATGCCCTGGTGGCTGCGATGGTCGCCCGGCCTGCTGGCCGCGGCGGGCCTGGCGGGGTTCGCGGGACGCGTGGCGTGGCGACGATGGCGGCCGCGCCGCCGATCGGTTCTGGGGCGCGAGTTCGGGTACGTTCCGGATCGACCGACGGGAATCTACGCCCGCACGCTGCGAGCGCTCGATCATGCCGGCGTGCCCAAGCCCGAGTCCGTGCCTCCGGCCAAGTTCGCTGATGAGCTCGCTCCCAACGCTCCCCGTGCCTCCGGCGCTCTGCGCGCCCTGGCCAGATTCCACTATGGCGCACGATTTGGCGGACAGGAGCCGAGCCCCGAGCAGTTGGCCGCCGCTCAGGCCTCGCTGCGCGAGCTCACAGAGGCCCTGCGCACGGAGCATCGGGCCCGATAGCCGCGTGGCCCTCTGCTCGCGTCTCGTCTGATAAACGGCCACCGCTCCGCGTGGGCCACGCAGTCCCCCCACTCCTCACGTTGGACGGCCATTCATGCGCCCGGCCCAAAGCCCCCCACCTTTGGGGTCGATCCATCACCAACTGCACGGCGCGCCAGCGTCCGTGCCCACGATCGAATCACGCCCCCCACCACCCCTTCATCGCGAGAACTCCCGTGCCAGCATCACGCTCCCGCACTGACCATTGGCGCGATTGCCTCCGCAAAGTTTACGAGCGCGGCGGCGCGCTGGAGATCACCGTCGACCGAGGCACGGCCTCCGACGGCGGCGAGGGCGATCGCGGGTCTGACCTCGCCTGGCGCGTCAAGATCGTGCATTTGCGCGACGACGCGATCATCGTTGAGCCGCCCGCCGCGTGCGGTTCGACCATTCCGCTCTCGGCCAACATCCGGCTCATCGCCGCGATGACCGTTGGCCAGAATCGGTGGATGTTCCATACCCGGACGCTTGGCCACACGGACGGCCCCCGCCTGGCTGGCGGCAACGGACGTTTGCTCGTCCTGCAGATGCCCGACCATGTCGAGCGATGCACCCGGCGAGGGTTCTTTCGGATGTCCACGGCCGACCTGCGGTTGCCCTCGGTCCAGTGCTGGCCGCTCATGGACCCAACTTCTGTGGTGGCCGCCGAGGCCGCTAACCGGGCCCAGATTCGCGACCTTACCACCCGCGGGGACGTGATGGACTACGAGTTGGAGGACCCGGACTCGATCATGTTGCCCAAGGTTGGGCCCATGTTCAAGGCCAACCTCCTGAACATTTCGGGGGGTGGCTTGGGCCTGCTCCTGCACCCTGATGAGGGACGAGCCCTTGATGCCCGCCCGTATTTGTGGCTGCGGGTAGACCTGCGGCCGGACGTCCCGGCCCCCATCGGGGTCACTACCCGGCTTGCCCATACTCACATCGACTCGGCCCACAACCTGTACGCGGGGCTGGCGTTCGACTTCACCCACAACGCCTCCCACCGCCAGTTCGTGGTGGATCTGTTCACTGAGTATGCCCAGCGGCTGCAGACCAAGCAGCCGGTAACCCCCATGGCTAGGGCGGCTTGACCTTTTCCTAACAACTTGCTCTAATACGAACCACACCCGGCACGTCGCCGGGTGTTTATTCACCACCTCGCGCGGCGTGTCTGCCGGGGCGGCTGTTTTCAGTGCTTTCGGGCCGAACGTGTCGATGCGCTTCCGCGCTCCACGCACGGCCCGCAGGCACCCCGACTTCGGGCATTGCCCAAGGGCGGGATAGATCGAGAGTGCATTTCCTTTGGCGCAACGAGCAGTCATCCAGAACGAACAGGCCTTTCCCGGAACCGCCCATGACGGCGGACCGCCGGGTGATGGCCCCCGTCTTCTCCGACGGGTGGACGCTGTCGAACACCTTCAGGCGCCGCTCTCGATCTGAAAACGAGCCGACCTCGGATCGTGGCCACCAATCGGCCACGATGCTTCGGCCAGCCCTTCGCGCGGGAGCAGTCCCGCTCGCGAGCATGTCTCGCGCGTCTTTCGGAGGGCCCGTTCCGATGCCTCAGCCCCCTCTTGTGTACCTGCCGACGCTCGCGGCCATTGACGGCCTGAGCATCGGTATTGCTGTCGCCGCCCTGATCGTGGGGCTCATCGTCGGAGCGTTTGTGGTCGCGGCGATGCGCGGCCAAACGCTTGCCCGTGCGAAGACGGAGGCCGCGGAGATCAAGACTCGCGCCGAGTCTGAGGCGAAGACCATCGCCGAACGGGCCAAGGTTGAGGGCGATCGTGTGGCGCTCGAGCGGAAGAGCGCCATCGATGCCGAGCAAGAGAAGTCGCGGGCGGAGATGCGCGAGGCGGAGAAGCGCATCGCCAAGCGCGAGGACATGATCGACAAGAAGCTGGAAACCCTGACCTCGAAGGAGGAGCAGGTGACCCGGCTGACCGAGCAGCTCAAGAACAAGGAGACCGGGCTGGACGCGAAGGCGGCCGCGCTGGACAAGAAGCACGAAGAGATCGATCAGGTCCTGACCCAGCAGAAGGACAAGCTGTTCCAGATCTCCGGGTGGACCCCGGAGGAGGCCAAGCGGGAAGTTCTGCAGAGGGTGGAGGACGACGCCCGGCATGAAACCTCGAAGATTGTGGCCAAGCTGGTGGAAGAGGCGACGGCGGAGGCCAAGGGCAAGGCGCAGGAAATCACCCTGATGGCGGTGCAGCGCTACGCCAGCGAGCACACGGCCGAGAGCACGGTTCGGGCGGTGCCGATCCCGTCGGACGACATGAAGGGCCGGATCATCGGGCGCGAGGGGCGGAACATCCGGGCCATCGAGAAGGCCACGGGCGTGGACATCATCGTGGACGACACGCCCGGCGTGATCGTGGTGTCGTGCTTCGACAAGATCCGGCAGGCGATCGCGGTGGAATCGCTCAACCGGCTGATCGCGGACGGTCGCATGCACCCGACGCGGATCGAGGAGGTCGTGGAAAAGGTGAAGAGTGAGATGGAGGAGCGTGTCATCAAGGCGGGCAAGGACGCGGTGCTTGAGACAAATATGCGGGGCATCCACCCGAAGATTTCGGAGGCGATGGGCAAGCTGTCGTTCCGTACTTCCTACGGGCAGAATGTGCTGCGGCACTCGGTCGAGGTTGCATACATCTCGCAGATGATCGCCGACCAGCTCGGCCTCGATGGCGCGCTGGCGCGTCGCTGCGGGTTCCTGCACGACATCGGCAAAGCGATGGACCACGAGATGGAGGGCGGCCACCCGAAGATCGGCATGGACTTCGCGAGGCAGTTTGGCGAGAAGGAGGCTGTGCTCAACGCCATCGGCGGGCATCACGGCGACATTCCCTCGACCACGTTCTATACCCCCATCGTCATGGCGGCAGATGCGATCTCGTCGGCCAGGCCGGGGGCTCGGCGCGAGAGCATGGAGAAGTACATCCAGCGGCTGAATGAACTCCAGGACATTGCCCTGCGCCAGCCGGGCGTGACCGAGGCGTTCGCGATCCAGGCGGGCCGCGAGGTCCGCGTGATGGTGGATGCCAAGCGCGTGAACGACGATGAAGCTCAGAAGATAGCGTTCGACATCGCCAAGAAGGTGTCCGAGGAGATGACGTTCCCCGGGGAAATCCGAGTGACGGTGCTCCGCGAGACTCGGGCGGTTGAGTTTGCGAGGTGATTGGGCTCCTGATATTGGCGTAGGCCGGCATTGCTTGCGATACCATTGCGCGTGATCCGTGTCGCGCTGCAAATGCTCTTCGGCGACGCTACCAAGTGCCTCGGCGTGGTGCTGGGGATCTTCCTGAGCACGTTCCTCATTTCGCACATGCTCGGCATGTTCAACGGGATGATGGAACGAACCTACGGGCAGATCACCGACATTCCGCTCGCCGACGTCTGGGTGATGGATCCGGCCGTGGAGTATGTTGATGGTCCCGCGGGGCTTCCCGCGACGGCCTTGGACCGAGTGCGCGGCGTGGAGGGTGTCGAGTGGGCGACACGGCTCATCTACATGACCATGCCCGTCAAGCTCCCTGGCGGTGCGTTTCGTTCGGCGCTGGTGATGGGGCTCGACGATGCGACGTTTGTCGGCGCGCCTGCAAACATCGTTCAGGGTAACATCGAGTGCCTGCGTGCGCTCGACACGGTGATCGTGGACACGTTGTCGGCGTCGAGCCTGCTCAAGACGCCGATCGAACCGCGAGCCCATCCGCTGCCGGATCGATCATCGCCCCACGAGTCCAAGACCCGCCCGCTCATTCCCGGCGATGAGTTCTTTGTGAACGACCATCGCCTCGTGGTCGGCGGGTTGGCAAGGCTGGGGCCTCAGTTCCTCGCGCGGCCGGTGTTCTTCATGACCGCCAGCCGGGCGCTGACGATCGCGCCGCCACAGCGGAATCTCCCCTCGTACGTCCTCGTGCATGCCAAGCCCGGGACGGATCATGCCGCGCTCGCCGCGGCGATCAATCAGGCGACCGGCCTGCGGGCGAGGACGTCCAAGCAGTTCTCCGACGACACGTACTGGTACTTCGTTCGTACGACCGGCGTGGTGGACCGCATCGCGTTCATGGTGGGTGTCGGGCTGGTCGTCGGGGTGTCGGTCAGTGCGCTGCTGTTTTATCTATTCACGGCGGAAAACGCCTGGGCGTACGCGCTTCTGAGCGCGATGGGGGCGCAGCGGACGACTATTACCGCGATGGTCATCGTTCAGGCGATGCTCTGCGGAACGCTGGGATATGGGCTCGGGATCGGAGCTTCGTGCCTGATGGGCAAGTATCTGCTCACCGACACGCTGCCATACCTCGCCTTGTGGCAGTCGCTTCTCGGGGCTGGCGCGGCGGTGGTCACGATCTGCGTGATCGCGTCGGTGCTGGGGCTACGCCGGGTGTTCGGGGTGGAGCCGGCCATGACGTTCCGGGGTCGATAAACGCTCCGCGTTCGCCACCCGCGCCGCATGTGCCGGTATCATTTTCATTATGACGCCCGACAACCGGCTTCCTGTGACAGCACTGCTCGGTCTCTCCGTCCTTGCAGGATGCTCGTCGGGCGGGCGAGAAGTTGTATCGGGTGCGGCCGTTCCCAAAGGGGGGGCTGTCGCCCAGTGCGATCTGAACAATCCTGTCGTTGCGGTGACGCCGGTCGAGCAGCCGCACAAACTTCACAACGTCCATCGCATCGGTTCCAAGATGATCTCTGGTGCCGTGCCCGAGGGCGATCCTGCGTTTGATGAGCTCAAGTCGATGGGCGTGCGCACGATCATCTCGGTTGATGGGGCGACGCCCGATGTGGAACGTGCCTCGGCCCGCGGGATGCGATACGTCCACATTCCGATCACCTACGCCGAGGCGACCCGCGAGCAGCAGCTTGAACTCGCCCGAGCCGTCCGTGACATGCCCGGACCTGTTTACATTCACTGTCATCACGGCAAGCATCGCAGCCCGGCGGCGGCCGCAGCGGTGGCCGTCACGCTTGGCGAGGCCACTCCGGACGAGGGCATTGCGTTCATGAAGACTGCCGGCACCGCACCGACATATACCGGCCTGTATGCGTGCGTGGCCAACGCGGTTGTGGCGTCGGTGGGCATGCTCGACGAGGCCCCCGCGGAGTTTCCGAGCATTCGCAAGCCGGAGGGCATCACCGGTGCGATGGTGGAGATCGATGAGGCCTACGACCATCTCGGCCTGATTCGCGCGGCCGGATGGACATGCCCGGACAACCATCCGGACCTCGTGCCGGCTGCGGAGGCCGGGCGTTTGGCGGATCAACTGCGGTTCGGCGGCGAGGACGCCCGAGTGGAGGCGCTTGGGGACGACTTCTCCCGGCGGCTGAAGGAATCGATCGCCGCAGCGACGGCGCTGGAAGAGGCTCTGGCTTCGCGCAGTTCGAAGGAACAACTCGAATCCAAGTGGACGACCGTGGTGGCGTCTTGCAGGAACTGCCACGCGTTGTATCGCGACGTCAAGCGCTGAATGCGATCGGGATTGCTCGGGCGCCGGTGCTACAACTCCCGCGCGGTGCCTTCCCATCCGAACGCGTGATCGAACGCCGCCTTGTGGCATGCCTCCATCTGGTGGAAATCGATGATGTCGCGAACGAGGAGGTTCTCAAACTCCATCGGAAGGCGGACTTGGTGCATGCCGCTGTTGTCGGTGCAGATGGCCACGGGGACGCCCGCGTCGAAGCAGCGGGCGAGGACGATGCGGAGATCGTCGTAGGCCTTCAGCGTGCCGGTGCGGATGTAGGTTGTGGGGCAGACCTCGAGGCACTGGCCGCGCTTGGCGACCTCGCGCAGCAGCGAAGGGTGCTGGATCGGGATCTGGATGCCGTGACCGACGCGATCGAGGTGCGGCAGCAGCTCGGGATGCAGTCCGTGGGTGGTCTCGAAGACATGCCCGGTGGTGTGCAGGCCGCGCTTGCGGGCGAGCTTCAGCAGCGCAATGAGCTCGGCGAGGCGTGAACGGTACAGCTCGTCTGGTCCGGCGACGTCGATCGCGACCACGGGAGCGCTCGAAGCGCCCCGTCGCGTGGTTCGCGGGGAGTGGGCGATCGCGAGCTCCACGATGGCCTTGTTCACGCGCGCCGAGAGACGGCTGTGCACACACAGGATCTGGCGGAACACGAGCGGATACTCGGGCTGGCTCACGGCCGCCTCGGCGATGGTCTGGACCACCTCCTCCATCTGCCGAATGCGCTGGTCCTCGTCGAGGTGGCCGTCGGTTCGGAAATAGGGGGTGTACCGCAACTCCATGTACGCCAGGTTGTCGAAGAGCACCGCCCCGCGAACCAGCTTCTGGATGAAGTATCGCAGCGAGTGCAGCCGCTGGATTTCCTCCACAAGCGTGTGCATGCGGAGGTAGTCCGTGAGCGACTTGTGCTTGCGGGAGAAGAAGGCCTCGAACGTCTCGTGCGAGGGGAAGCGGCGCAGGAGCGGGTGCTGGCCGTCCTCGGCGCCGACCTGGCGTCGCAAGTACGAGTACAGAATGTTCGGGAGGATTGCCCCGCCCAGGTGAAGGTGCAACTCGCTGTACACGCCGCGCGGCAGCTGTGATCGTCGGGTTCCGCGTGGTTCAGTACGCCGCTGTTTCGCCAAGATGCCTCCACCAACCGAGGAAATACAGGCGTGAGGCTACGGGCGATCGGTGGGCACCGCAACAGAGCTCGCGGGGGCCTGTCGGATCAACTTCTCGGTGCCGAGCTTGAACCGCCCCACTACCGCCATGATGTCGTTGGTGCGGCTGGAGAGCTGGGCGGCAATAGCGGCTGACTGGACGGCGTCGGCGCCTGCTTCCTCGGCTGCCGAGGCGGCCGAGCGGGTCACTTTGGCGACCGCTTCGGCCCGGCCGGCGATGCGAGCGAGACCCTCATCAGCGGCCTTGGCCTGTTCGGCGCCGTGGCGTGCGTGGATGGATGTCTGGGAAGCCTGTTCACGAACACTCTGAACATCAGCGTCGAGCGATTCGACGGTACGGGATACCTCGGCCACGGCGTTCTGAGCCGTTTCCGCGACGCGCCGGACTTCTTCCGCGAACTGGCCGAAGGGGCCGCTCGCGGTGCCGGCGCGGGAGGCCTCGACCGACGCGTTCAGGGCGATCAGGTGGGAACGATCGGCGAGGTCCTCGATCAGTTGCATCAGGCGAGCGGTGCGATCGGCGCGGGCCTTGATCGATTGGGTGCCTTTGGTCTGCAGGCCGGTGATGTCGTGCACGCGCTGAATGTCCTCCGCGGTCTTGCGGAGTGCGCTTTGTCCTTCGATGGCCGCGCGGCTGGCTTCCGCCGCGGAAGTGGCGGAATCGGTGCACCGTGTCATTACTGAGCCGACCGAGTCGGCCATCAGCTGGCTGCCGGAGGCGATCTGGTTGGCCGCGCCGGAGACGGCGGTGGCGGAGATGGCGACCTCGGTGAGGGCGTCGCGCATGGTGGCGGCGAGGCGGTCTATACCGCGGCAGAGTTCGCCGCACTCATCGCGAGCCGTGGAGTTGAGCGGAGCGCGGAGCAGGTCGCCTGAGGCGATGGAGTTGACGGCGCCCGAGGCTCGGGTGACGGGCTCGACGATGGCCGTGTGGAGCCACAGCCAGAGACCGACCGGAGCGGCGATCGAGACCACGGCGCAGGCGGCGATCTGGATGGCTCCCGGCACGCTCACGACCATCAGGCCAGCGGCCAAGGCACAGGCGATCAGACCGAGCGTGGCCATGGCGCCGAAGGCGAGCGTGAAGCGGGCGCGAAGGGTCAGCGAGCGGCGCGTGTTGCCGCCGCGATCCGTTGTGCGGGCGTGGGCGAAGCCGAGTCCAACGGTCAGCAGACCGGCACAAAATGCGGCGAGTCCCAGAGTCATACCGAGCAGGCCGACCCACACCGGACGGGCTGCAGGAATGTGGACAGGTGCCAGAGCGACCGCGGCAACCGGCGGGCTGGAAGGAAGCGTGGAGGGTTGCTGCGTGGTAACGGAAACCTCGGTATGTGCGAGGTCGGCGGCCTGCTCTGTTTGCGGGGTGTCGCCGCCGGCCCCGATGGGGCGTGGGCCCCCACGGCTCCACGCCGCGTGGAGCGTGGGATTGGGGACGGCAGCGACCGCGGTGGCGGCGACGGTCGCCGCCCGGGCCGGGAATGGCGGTTGGCAGACCTTGAGCGAGGCGAGGTATGCGGCGATCTGGGCTTCCGTCATCTTCGCCGCGGGGACTGGCCTGGGCGACTTTGTCACCGTGCCGACTCGCGACGGCGCGGCCGGGTCGGTGGTCGATGCGGCGTACTGAGGGGCCAATGTCGGTGCGGCGATCCGCGACGGAACTGGGGCTGCGACAACCGTTGTCGACTGGGGAAGTTGCTTCGGTTGAGTGCTCCCTAGACGAATCGTGTCGGGGGCGTCGTATTTGGGGCCGCTGAAGAAATCCACGATCGTCGGTCCCGTGATCACCAGGGCTGGGCTGAGGCACCTGAACGACGAGGCGCCGACGGACTCGACGTCGTCGATCGTCCATTCCGAGCCGGCTTTGGCGCCCGATGACTCATCCAACGTGGTCGCCTGGCAACCGTGAGTGTTGTCGCCCTTGGCGGAGGTCTGCACCTGCGAGGGTGTTTCCATGCACGACGCGCTGAGCAGCGCGAGCAGCACGATGCCGACGGCCACCACCCATGGTGTGGAGGATGCGATGTGCGTGCGTGCGGCATCCTGTCGACGGATGCAACCAACGGGAGTATCGGAAAGCGATTGCATGGCGAGGCTCCGGTCTAAAGAGCGTCCGAACACGACACTTGGTCGGGTGGTTTCCGGACTGAATAAAGCCGGCCGATGACGATGGCCTGCCGGGCCCGGTTGAAGGGCCGCTGCTTGAGGGTGTGCAGGAACCCGCAATCAGCCGGTAATCCACCCGGTTTGGCTCAAGTCGGGCCGCTCTGTGTTGAGAAGCGAGGGACCGGCCGCGCGGCGTTCTATCATCTCGACCACGCTTTGAAGCCAAGGACCCAGCCATGACCACCTCCCCCACTACAACCCCGAAGACCCGCACCGAGAAGGACACAATGGGACCGATGGAGGTGCCCTCGACCGCGCTCTATGGAGCATCCACGCAGCGAGCTGTTCTGAACTTTCCCATGTCCGGGCGGCCGGTGCCTGCGCAGATTGTGCAGGCGTACGCGATCCTGAAGTCCGCCTGCGCGACGGTGAACCACAAACTCGGTCGGCTCGACGATGCACGCACGCGGGCCATCTGCGAGGCATGTCGCGAGATTGAGGATGGGCTGCCGTCGATGGGCGGATTGAACCCGCACTTTCCCATCGACATCTTCCAGACTGGCTCGGGCACCTCGACCAACATGAACGTGAACGAGGTTGTGGCCAACATCGTCTGCGTGCGGATGCACAAGCCGATCGGTTCGTCAAAGGACCCGGGCTACCTGAAGGAAGGCGGGGTCCATCCCAACGACCACGTCAACATGGGGCAGTCGTCCAATGACACGTTCCCGACGGCCATGCACATCGCCGCGGCGGTGATGATCCAGAACGAACTGCTTCCGGCCGTGAAGAAGATCGCCGAGCGGTTGGAACGGCACGCCAAAGCGTGGGACACCATCGTCAAGATCGGACGCACCCACCTGCAGGACGCGACCCCGATCCGGTTGGGACAGGAGTTCTCCGGATATGCCTCGCAGATGCATCATGCGGAGGAAAGGTTGCATCGTGCCCTGCACGCCCTCTCGGAGCTCGCCATCGGTGGAACGGCCGTGGGCACCGGGATCAACGCTCACGAGCAGTTCGGCGCGATGGTCTCCGCCGAGCTCATCAAGCGGACCGGTGTCCACTTCCGCGAGGCGGCGAATCACTTCGAGGCCCAGCACGCCAAGGACGCCATCGTTGAGACTTCGGGACAGCTGCGGGTGATCGCGGTGAGCCTGTCCAAGATCGCCAACGACATCCGTTGGCTGGGTTCCGGGCCGCGCTGCGGGATCGGTGAGTTGGTGCTGCCCGCGGTTCAGCCCGGTTCGTCGATCATGCCCGGCAAAGTGAACCCGGTGATCTGCGAGGCGGTCATCATGGCCGCGTGCCAGGTGGTGGGCAACGACCAGGCCGTGTGCATGGGCGGGCTGGGCGGCGTGGGGTCGCTGCTGGACCTCAACGTGGCGATGCCGATGATGGCCGCGAATGTGATCGACTCGATCCACCTGCTTACCCGTTCGTGCCACGTGTTCACAGACAACCTGCTCGACAGCCTCGCCCCCGATGAGGCCCGCTGCAAGGGGCTCATCGAAGGATCGCTGGCGATGTGCACAAGCCTGGTGCCGGTGATCGGGTATGACAAGTCGGCCGCGCTGGCCAAGGACGCCTTTAAGCAGGGCAAGACGGTGCGGCAGTTGGCGTACGAGACCGTGGTGGGCCAGAAAGACAATGCGGGCAAGGCCATCACGCGCGAGGACATCGACAAGTACCTGGACCCCTGGAGCATGACTCTGCCGGGCGGCGAGGGGAGCGCGGGGGGCTGAACGGAGACTCTGAGCAGATGACCGTATTTCGCGAGTTCCATTTCGAGGCCGCGCACAGCCTGCCCGAGGCTCCGCCGGGGCACAAGTGCCGTCGGGTGCATGGGCACTCGTACCGGCTGGTCGTGCACGTGCGAGGGCGGATCCAGCCTCGCACGGGATGGGTGATGGACTTCGCCGACCTTCGTGCGGTTGTAGACCCGCTCATCGCGGAGCTCGACCATCAGTACCTCAACGACCTCGAGGGATTGTCGTGCCCGACGGCCGAGGTCATTGTGCGGTGGTGCTGGCGGCGGCTCAAGCCGGGGCTCCCTGGGCTGAGCAAGCTCGAGCTCTTTGAGACGGCGCGATGCGGGTGTGCGTACGAAGGTGAAGACGAGGCGGAATGAACGGGTGGTGCCACCGATCTAGCGCCCTGCGCGGGGCGCGGGTGTCACCCTCACGGCGCGAATGCCGAGGAACAGCGGGATCTCGCGGCGGGCACGGTTTTCTTCCGGAGCACGCGGCCCGGACGTCGCCTCGCGCTCGCTGATCCACTCGCGCAAGTCGGTCACGAGCAGGCCTGCATCCGCCAAGTATCGAACATACTCGCCGATGGGGCGATGGAACGTTGGCGTGATGATCTCGCCGCCGCTCTTTCCCTGTGCCGCTTTTCCCGGGTGCATCTTGACGTCCTTGCGGAAGGGCGTGAGATAGGCGTCGACGCGTCGGAACTGCCGCTTGGACTTGTCGTCCCAGCCCCAGTGGCTTTCGCCCGGGGCGCGGAACGCCGGGTGCACGATGACCGCCGCGAAGACGCCGCCCGGACACAAGGAACTCGCCATGCCGCGAAGCGCGACATCGAGCGGATCGATGTTCGAGAGCGCCATAACGCAGGCCGCCGCGTCGAATCCGGATAGCCGGAGCGAGCCGAGGGCTCTCGCGTCGCCCACGTGATACTCGATCTCCGGGGATCGGGCTCGTGCCGCGTCGATCAGCTTCGGCGCCGCGTCCACGCCTGTCACCTTTGCCCCGATCGCGGCGAGCCTGCGGGCAAGGACGCCCTGCCCGCACGCGACGTCCAGCACGCGGTCTCCCGAGCGCACACCCAGCAAGTCGAGAACGCCGGGCAGGATCACGCGCTCGTAGTGATCGCTTCCGCGGTCTTCGAGCAAGGTGTCGTACCAGCCGGCGACCTCGTTCCAGGAGGTGTCGTGCTTCGTGGTCGCCGTCTCCCGATCGATCGCGGGGCTTCCCGCGGCGGTGTCACGGCGCGACACGTCCTTGGCGTCACCACGATCGGCGGCGTCCGGCCTTGATCCGATCGCTCGAAAGAAGGCCGCTGGTGCGGGGGAGCGATAGTGCACCGGGGCGCCGGTTCCCGGATGCTCGAATCCAAGTTCCGCCGCGTGCAGGCCAAGACGGTCGATCGGATTCGTCGTCGCTCCGAAGCGCCGGTCACCGACGAGCGAGTGGCCGAGTTCCTGCATGTGGATCCGGATCTGGTTCTTGCGGCCGGTCTCGAGTCTCACCTTCAGAAGCGAGCGCCCCTGGCCAACCCCCACCACTTGCCAGTGGGTTACGGCGGGGCGTTTGCCATCATCCTGCTCGCGGTCTCGCGTTTCTCGAACTCCCTTTCGTGGACTCGGTCCGCGATCCTCGAAGATCATGGACTCGCGCGTCCCCGTCGAGCCGGGCGTGCCGACATCGCCCTCAGCCAAGGCGTAGTAGATGCGATGTGCGGCCTTCGTGCGAAACTGCTCCTTGAGCGACTCGAAGGCCCGTTCCGTCTTGGCGAACACAAGAAGGCCGGAGGCTTCCTTGTCGAGGCGGTGGATAACCCACACCCGCCCGGGCTGCGAACGCTTGCCAAGGTCGTCGGTGCGACGGCGCGATTTTCGCACACCGATGTCGGACCGTACGTGCTTTTTCACGTAGTCGAAGAGCGTGTCACCCTCGCGTGCCGATGGCCTGGCTCCGCTCCCCGGAGGGGCCGCCCGCGATGGATCGGCCGTGACCATGCCCGTCGGTTTGTCCACGACGATGACATGCTCGTCTTCGTGGACAAGCCGCACGCCGCGAGCGATGAACCGCTTGTCGCCGTCGGGCGTTCGCGGGGCGTGGCGGGAACGATCCGAATGTCCGGGGTGACGGTCCTTCACGTGGGCTTGGTCTCCAGCGGCCGTTGGGCGGCAGCGTGCCTTTCGATGACGTCCAGCAGCCACGGCGCGAAGGACTCCTTCGTCATCGGGCCCGCTGTTTGGGCGACAATACCGCTCGGGCCGACGATCGTCGCGTCGATGGTGGGCGCATCCATGGTCTCTAACGCGTTGGCCACAATGAGGTCCACACCTTTGCGGCGAAGTTTCTCTTCCGCCGACGCCAGAAGCGTGGCACTGGGTTCGAGGGCAAAGCCGACGAGCACTTGTCCGGCCCGCCGCGCCTTGGCACAGCCTGCCAGGAGATCGGGCGTGGGTTCTAACTCAAGGGTGAGCCCTCCCTCCTTCCTTCGCACCTTGGTCTGGGAATCCCCGGCCGTTCCGGCCTTGGGTCGATAGTCGGCCACCGCCGCGGCCATGACCAATACGTCCGCCTCCCCCACTGTTGACCTCAGCAGAGCCTCAAGGTCGGCTGCCGTTCGGAACCGAACCACCTCCACCTGCGAACTCTTGGGCATCAGGGCACTGGGACCAAGCAAGAGCGTCACCCGCCATCCGTGGGCCGCGGCCGCGTCGGCCAGCGCGGTTCCCAGCCGCCCGGAGGACCGGTTTCCGATGTACCTCACAGCATCGATCGGCTCGTGCGTCGGGCCGGCGGTGATGAGCATCCGCCCGTTCCTTTGGCCTTCGGCAGTGAAGATTACTTGAGGAGTATTCAACCGGATTTCCCGTTTCCGTTCCCAGTGCAGCCCGACCCTCGATCGTAAGCGAGTCGTATGGTGACCGGGCTCGATCGGGGTTTGGCGGGTGATTGGTGCTAGGATCCGAACCCAGTCGCGATCTTTGCGTGTTCGTGGTACGCTCGGCCTTCTCTCGTCTCGCTTCCCTCCCCGTTGGGACCTCTCCGTAAACCGCCCCATGGCTCGATCTCGCAAGAAAATCGGTGAAATCCTCGTCGGCTGGGGCCTCATCAACCCCAAGCAGCTCGACGAAGCCCTCGCCAAGAGCAAGTCCACCGGCAAGCGCGTCGGCGAAACGCTCGTTGAGCTTGGATTCGCCAAGGACGATCAAATCGCCAAGGCGCTGGCAAACCAGCATGGCATGGAGTATGTCGACCTCGCCGCCGCCAGCATGGCCGGCAAGGTGGACTCCAAGCTCATGCCGGAGGAGCTGATCAAGAAGCACCTTGTGCTTCCCCTCGCCAAGGCGGGCGGCCGGCTGCAACTGGTCATCCACGATCCGACCGACATCGAGACTCAGGACCTGCTCCGCTTCCGGCTCAACACCGAGCTCGAGCCGCGCTTGGCCCCCAAGAGCCAGATCAAGTGGTACATCGAAAACAAGCTCAATGGCCAGCAGAACGGGGCCGCCGGGCAGGTTCCCAAGAAGAGCCTGATTGCCGAGGACGTGAAGATGGTCGAGGCGGGCAAGTCGCTCGTCTCCGAGTCCATCGACAAGTCCGTCGATCGCTCGGTTGATCGTTCGGTCGACAAGTCCATCGACCAGGCCGCCGACGACGCCCCGATCGTGAAGCTGTGCACCCGCATGCTCATCGAGGCGGTGAAAATGCGGGCCAGCGATATCCACATCGAGCCGATGGCGGATCGCGTCCGCCTCCGGTATCGCATCGACGGCGTGTGCATCGAGCGCGACAACCTGCCCAAGCGCATGCAGAACTCGGTGCTCAGCCGCATGAAGCTCATGGCAGGGATGAACATCGCCGAGAAGCGCGTCCCGCAGGACGGTCGTATCAAGATCCTCGTTGACGAGACGCAGATCGACTTCCGTGTCTCGGCCTGCCCCGCCTATCACGGCGAGAGCATCGTGCTTCGTATTCTGCGTCCGGACTCGGTGAAGATCGGCCTTGTCAACCTCGGCTTCGAGGAGGACAATCTCGCGGCGTTCAACCGCATCATCCGCCGGCCCAACGGCATCTTCCTCGTCACGGGCCCCACCGGCTCGGGCAAGACGACGACGCTGTACTCCGCGCTGGACGTTCTCAACCGCCCGGACAAGAAGATCATCACGGCCGAGGATCCCATCGAATACAACTTCGAGGGGATCAACCAGGTGCAGATCAACGAGAAGATCGGCCTGACCTTCAGCCAGGTGCTTCGCACCATGCTCCGCCAGGCGCCAAACATCATTCTCGTCGGCGAAATTCGCGACCGCGAGGTGGGTGAGATCGCCATCCAGGCCGCACTCACCGGCCACCTTGTCTTTTCGACGCTCCACACCAACGACGCCCCCAGCGCGATTACCCGCCTGATCGACATGGGCATCAAGCCGTTCCTCGTGGCCTCGTCGATCCAGGCCATCATGGCCCAGCGGCTCATCCGCGTGCTGTGCAAGCAGTGCAAGGCCCTCGACGACAACCCCGATGCGAAGTACATGCAGTTGTGCGATATCACGAGCGACGAGGGTCGCGGCAAGATCATGAAGGCCGTGGGCTCCCTGCCCACGGGCGAGGATTGCCCGAACTGCTCCAAGACGGGCTACCGCGGGCGCCAGGCTATCTTCGAGATGATGACCATGAACTCGGAAATCCGGGAGATGGCCTTCAACCTTGCCCCGATCGACCAGGTTCGCAAGGCCGCGCTCGCCAACGGAATGCGTCCGCTCGTGGCCGACGGCAAGATCAAGATTCTCAAGGGTGTCACCACCCCTGGCGAGGTCGCTCGCATGGCCCAGATTGAAGGGTCGGGCGAAAAGCACTAATCTCAGTCTGATCACTCACTCCGGGAACTCCCCATGTCTTCGATTCAGATCGACCGCCTCCTCGACACCGTTATCAAGCTCGGCGCCTCCGACTTGCACCTCACGGTCGGGCGTCCGCCGACGCTTCGCCTTCACGGCGGTTTGCGCAACCTCCAGACCAAGATCCTCGACTCGGACGACATGGTCTCGCTGATGAAGGCCATCACCAGCGAAAGGTCCCAGCAGGAACTGCAGGAAGAGGGCGGCTGCGACTTCGGCTTCGCCTATGGCGACGCGGCCCGATTCCGCGTGTCGATCTTCCGCCAGCGCGGCGACCTCGCCATCGTCTGCCGCCAGATTCCCAATCGCTTGCTCACGTTCGAGCAGATCGGCCTCCCCGAGATGTGCCGGGAGCTCATTCGCCGCCCCCGTGGCATGTTCCTCGTCACCGGCCCGACCGGCTCGGGCAAGACCACTTCGCTCGCGACGATGATCGACTTCGTCAACGCGAACCTCGACCGCCACATCGTCACGATGGAAGACCCCATCGAGTATTACCACAAGCACAAGAAGTCGATCGTCAACCAGCGTGAAGTGGGTAACGACGTGCCGTCGTTCGCCGAGGCCCTCCGCCGCGTGCTCCGTTCGGACCCGGACGTGATCCTCGTCGGCGAAATGCGCGACCTTGAGACCATCGAGGCCGCCGTGCGTGCCGCCGAAACCGGCCACTTGGTGTTCGCCACCCTTCACACCACCGGCGCGGCCAAGACCATCGACCGCGTCGTGGACGCCTTCCCCCAGCAGCAGCAGAACCAGATTCGCGTGCAGTTGTCCACGGCCTTGCTGGCGATTCTGTCCCAGGTGCTCCTCGCCCGGGTCGATCAGCCGGGCATGGTGGCCGGGTATGAGTTCCTCGTGGTAACCCCTGCCATCGCGAACCTCATCCGCGACAACAAGTCGTTCCGTATCGACTCGTCCATTCAGACCGGAAAGCGGTTCGGTATGCAGTTGCTCGACGACCACCTCTGGTCGCTCTATTCCCGAGGCATGATCTCCGCGGAGGAGATGATCGACAAGAGCAAGAACCCCGGCGATCTACGGGACAAGGTGCACCGTCTGGGCCGGACCATTGGCCGGGCGGAATGGGACATGGACGACAGCGACATGGGCGACGACAAGAAGGTTGGCGGCGGGTCCAAGCCCGCCTGAGTCGGGTTGACGGCCACCCTATAGTTGTTGCGTTTTCCAGATGTCGAAACGATTTTGGTGTAGCCCGATGGGTGTTTTCTGGAACCGCGCTTCGCGCGGCCGCGATATCTTCTCTTGACGCTCCACTTGCGGTTCGGATCCCGGTCGCTCGGGACTCAGTCGGGTGTGGAGCGGGAGGTTCCGCTCGATGCCAGTCGATCCCGCTGAACTCAAAGGCCGCAAGATCGGCCGCGTGTTGACCAAGCTTGGCAAGGTCACCCGTGAGCAGGTGCACGAAGCGCTGGCGATCCAGCAGACCCGTAAGACCGGATCCGGCAAAGCCCAGATCGGCCAAATCCTCATCGAGCTCGGATATTGCTCTCAGCGCGATATCTCCGAGGCTGTCGCAGGCCAGGCGGGTATGGCGTATGCCGATCTCGCCTCCTTCAACATGCCCGACGAGGTGCGTGACTCGCTGGCGGCCGAGACCGTGCAGTCGTACCAGATCGTTCCGATCGAGTACAACCCGCGTTCGAAGCGGCTGAAGATCGCCATGAAGACCCCGGACAACTTCCGGGCCGTGGACGACCTTCGCCTGCTGATGGGCTTCAACGTCGAGGCGGTCGTTTCGGACAGCGCGCAGATCGAAGGCCTGATCAAGAAGCACTACGCCAAGGGCGAGGCCGTCGCCGACGTGGTGACCGAGCTGGCCAAGGACAAGAAGTTCGAGGCCCTCGCGGGCAAGTCGAGCGCGTCGATCGATCTTGACGCCCTGAGCGAGGCCGCTGAGGACAACAAGGTCATCAAGCTTCTGAACCTGGTGCTGCTGCAGGCGATCAAGGACCGCGCCTCGGACATCCACTTCGAGCCGTTCGAAAAAGAGTTCAAGATGCGGTATCGCATCGACGGTGTGCTCTACGAGATGACGCCGCCGCCGAAGCACCTCGGCCCTGCGATCACCAGCCGCGTGAAGGTCATGGCGAATCTCGACATTGCCGAGCGGCGCCTCCCGCAGGACGGGCGCATCGAGCTCAATCTTGGCGGCTCTCCGGTGGACCTCCGCGTCAGCGTTCTTCCCACAATGCACGGCGAGAGCGTCGTGATGCGTGTGCTCGATCGTTCGAACGTTCAGCTCAAGCTCGATCGCATCGGGCTGCGTGAGGACGACCTGACGTTCTTCCGCCGGCTGATCAACAAGCCCAACGGCATCGTCATCGTCACCGGCCCCACCGGCTCGGGCAAGACGACCACGCTGTACGCCGCGCTGGCCGAACTCAACGACATGGAGACGAAGATCCTCACCGCCGAGGATCCCGTGGAATATGACATCGACGGCCTGTGCCAGTGCCAGGTGAACGTCGAGACCGAGACCACCTTTGCCCGCCTGCTGCGCTCGTTCCTGCGTCAGGATCCGGACATCATTCTCGTCGGCGAAATCCGCGACCTTGAGACCGGCAACATCGCCGTGCAGGCGTCGCTCACCGGCCACCTCGTGTTGAGCACGCTGCACACCAACGACGCTCCGAGCAGCATCCTTCGTCTGCTCGACCTCGGGATCGAGAACTTCCTGCTCACGGCCACGATCGAAGGGATCGTGGCCCAGCGCCTCGTGCGCACCATCTGCCCCAAGTGCCGTGAGCAGTACGAGCCGCGCGAGGAAGAACTCATGGAACTCGGCCTCCTGCCCGAGGACATCGGGGGGCGCAAGCTCTTCCGCGGCAAGGGCTGCGAGAACTGCCACGGCTCGGGCTACAAGGGCCGCTTGGCGATCTTCGAGATCATGGCCATGAACGACACCATGCGCGACCTGATCATGAAGAAGGCGTCCACCAACGTCCTGCGTGACCAGGCCCGCAAGTACGGCATGCGCACGCTTCGCGAGTCGGGCCTCCTGGCCATCTACGACGGCCTCACCACCATCGACGAAGTCGTCCGCGAGACGATCGCGGAAGAGGGTTGATTCCCATCGGTTGAAACACGGAGACCACGGAGAGCCAGGAAGAAATCACGGTGTGCACGCGATGACGGCCGAACGCGGCCTCGCGCTCCGTTCTTCTTCCAGTTCTCGGTGCTCGCTCCGTGGCTCTCCGTGGCCCTCAGTGTTTAAAGTTCGTGAGATTGGAGTATTCCCATGGCCACATTCATGTACGAAGCCCTGAACGCCGCCGGAAAGCCCCAGAAGGGCACCGTTGAGGCCGGCACCACCGAAGAAGCGATCCAGCGCATCAAGGGCCAGGGCTTCTTCCCGACCTCCGTCCGCGAGCAGAAGAACAAGCAGAAGGCCGCCGCGGCCGAGCAGGCCAAGCCCAAGAAGAAGAAGGAGATGGGCTTCTCTATCGGCGGCGTGAAGGCCAAGCACCTCACGACATTCACACGCCAGCTCTCCACGCTCCAGGACGCCGGTCTGCCCCTGCTCCGCTCGCTGCAGATCCTCGAGGGCCAGCAGAAGCCCGGCAAGCTCAAGAGCGTGCTGCAGGGCGTGTGCGAGGACGTCGAGGGCGGCACCTCGCTCTCGGACGCGATGGCCAAGCACCCCCGGGCCTTCGACCGGCTGTACACCAAGATGGTGGCCGCCGGAGAGGTCGGCGGCGTGCTGGACATCATCCTCCAGCGCCTCGCCGAGTTCATGGAAAAGGCCCAGAGCCTGAAGCGCAAGATCCGGGCCGCGATGATCTACCCCATCGCCGTCGTCGTGATCGCGGTGCTCATCGTCGCGTTCATCATGGTGTTCATCATCCCGAAGTTCGAGGAGATCTTCAAGGACTTCGGCGTCGCTCTTCCCGCGCTCACCCGCGTGCTCATCAATATCTCCCGCTGGATGGCCGGAAACGGCGTGGGCCAGGTGATCCCGGGGTGGGTGTACGTGATCTTCTCGCCGCTGATCATCTGGATCCTCTTCAAGCTCGCCCGCAAGAGCCCGCCGGGTCGCGCGGCCCTGGACACGCTGGTGTTCTGGATGCCGCTGTTCGGAAATCTCATCCGCAAGACTGTCACGGCCCGTTTCACCCGGACGCTTGGCACGCTGATCTCCGCGGGCGTGCCGATCCTCGAGGCCATCCTCATCACCCGCGACACGTCGGGCAACTATGTGTTCGAGAAAGCGCTCACGAAGGTGCACGACTCCATCCGCGAGGGAGAGTCGTTCGCTGGCCCGCTCCGCGAGGCGAAGGTGTGCGACGCCATCGTCGTGAACATGATCGACGTCGGTGAGGAGACCGGCGACATGGACGTCATGCTCCTGAAGGTTGCCGACAACTACGACGAAGAAGTCGACGTCGCGGTGGGCGGCCTCATCAAGCTCATCGAGCCCCTGCTCATCGTCTTCCTCGGCGGCGCCGTCGGCACCATCGTCGTGTCGATGTTCCTCCCGCTGGTGGCCATGATCGAGTCTCTCCAGCAAGGCGGTGCCGTGTGAGAACGTCCATCCGCCGCGCGTTCACCATGATCGAGCTGATGGTGGTGCTGGGCATCATCGCGCTGCTCGGCTCCATCGTCCTGCTTGCGTTGGGCAAGGTCCGTAAGACCGGCGACGTCACCGCCGAGCGGGCGATGGTCGTCGCGCTCAAGAACGGCGTCGAACAGTTCAAGCAGGAGTTCGGCTTCCTCCCCCCGCTGGTGGTGGACGTGCCCGACGCGGCCCACGCGAACGCCCCGGTGGATATCAACGGCACCATCTTCGTCTGGTCCACCAAGGACCTCTACGACCCGAGCACGATCATCAACGGCAGCACCGGCCCGGCCGATCGTCGCTGCTACAGCCAGCTCTCTCTCCCCTACTACCTCGCCGGCTCGTGCGATGAGCTCTACGACGGCGTTGACGGCCTCGGCTTCACCGCGCCCAACTCCAGCCACGACGGCTCCTTCTCCAAGCGCGGCCGCACGCACGCCCCGATCGTTGATCCCACCGCGCAGAAGACCCGCTTCAGCCAGATCCGCCTGACGCCGCGCGTCCCCGTCACCGGCAACACCCCCGCCAACCAGCGCAGCCGCGCCGCCCACACGATCATGGACCGCTGGTCCGACGGCACCGCGGCCAACTCGCGCCCGATCCGCTACTACCGCTGGCTGCCCGACTACTGGCCGCAGACCAACGCCGCACAGGCGGGCCAGGTGCACTATTGGAACATCCCGTTCGTGGTCGGCGGCGACCCGACCAACCTGAACCCGCCGGCGAATATCGAGCTCAAGTCCGCCGAGTGGGCCATCGTGTCGGCCGGTCCGGATCGCCTCTTCGGCGACGAGGGCGGCGTGTACAACGCCGAGGCCGTCAAGGACAACATCGTGGAGGTCGGGCGATGAATCAGCCGCTTTCCACATCACTCACTCGTCGAGCGTTCACGGTCACCGAACTGCTCGTGGTCATCACGCTCATCATCATCCTCGTCCTCATCGCGGTTCCCAGCTTTTCGGCGATGATCTACTCCTCCGAGGAGAGCCTCGCCGAGAGCCAGTTGCGGGCCGCCATGCGGGCTGCTCGCGATGCCGCCGTCCGTTCCAACGGCGCGGCCGACGGCGCTGCGGTCTTCTTCTTTGAGCCTGGCGGTCGCCTCACGGTTCTGCCCTGTGTGAAGGTCGGCGATCTGTCCGACTGGACCGATCTGACCGCCGTGAACGCGCGGTCCGACGACCTGACCCGGCGAGAGGTCTTTGCCGCCGCGCCGGGCTTTTCCGCCGTCACGCTTCCCAAGTACTGGATGGTCCGGGGCTTCGCTCCGGCCAACTCGCTCTCGGCGCTGTGGTACGGCGCGGGCAATCCGCGGCCCGCGGCCGCCAACGCGACGACGTTCACGACGACCAACGCGGCGGATCGTCAATGGGTGTTCCCCGAGACCGGCTTCTTCAACGTTGAGGGGCACGCCGACGGCTACCACCGCTCGACGTTCATGGTTCGATTCCGGGCCGGTACGGGCGAGCTTGTCGGCTCGACGACCGCGCCGGTGCTCGTCTTCTCGCCGCGAAACTCCTCCGCCGACCGCACCGGCCCGCTCGCCTCGGCCCGGGCCGACCGGGCTGAGGACCCGGTCCGTTTCGTTCGGCAGGTGCTCTCGCAGGCCGTCTCGGCGGCGCATCCCGCCAGCGAGAAGCGCCTGCTCCTTGGGCGTGCCTGCTCGGACATGGTCCTTGCCCGCCCGGTGATGCAGGTCGCGCTCTACAACGAGAACCGCCTCGCGGCCGCGCTGGGCGCCCGCCTGGATCGTGATACCGACAGCCTGTACAAGGCCCCGCCGCTGGGCGGCAACGGCCTGCCCGACTACTCGACGTACGTGCCGAAGTACGTGGAGATCAACGGCACGGCCCAGACGGCCCTGCTGCTTGGCAAGATCTCGCGGTTTGTCGAGGGCGACACCAACTTCGACAACACCGTGGACGACGAGGACAAGCCGGACGTGCGGCTCTTCGGGATCGATCGCTATTCCGGCGGTCTCCGCCGGCTGGAGGTGCAGCCATGAACTCCGGCCCCGCTCGAAATCGCGCGTTCACGCTTGTCGAGATTCTGATCTCGATCATGATTCTCGCCCTGGGCGTGCTCGGTCTGGGTGTGCTGTTCCCTGTCGTCATCCGCGAGCAGCGCATGGGCGTGGACGCTTCCACCGGCGTGGTGGTGGCGGGCACAGCCAAGGACGTTCTGTCCACGGCGCAGTGGTCGCGAGGCCTGCCCAGCGTGCCGCTGGCGGCAACGCCCGCGCCTCCTCCTCCCCTGCCGCTCCCCGCGCCGCAGCCCCAGCCGGGCGCGTGCTGCTCTCCGGTGAACGCGCCGACGTGCGCGGTGATCCTGGAATCGCAGTGCGCCATGCAGACGGGTCACTTCTTCGGCGAGGGCGCCGTGTGCAGTGCCGCGCCGTGCTCCTTGTCCCACCCCGCCATCGTGTCCTTGGGCATCGACGGTGCGACGGCGTGGATGTGGGAGACGCTTCGCGACCGCGAGGCCTATGCGGCCGCGTCGCTTCGGCAGAATGTCATCTCCGATGGCCTCGGCAAGGGCTTCAACTTCACCAGTCCGGCCTCCAGCCAGATCAACTACGGCGAGGGACAGTGGTTCACGCGTGTGGTGGAGCCCACCACGGGGACCGCCAAACTCGGTTTCCCAAACTCCGCCGCGCTGGTGACCGGCCTTCGCACGGTCGCCTTCGGCAACACCAACAACATCACGGCCTGTGTCGATCTTCCGGTCCAGCAGCGTCTGTATCCGCAGTCGGCGACGATCGACCCCCAGTTCGTCTGGGACTTCGCGGTGCAGCGCGTCTCGCACTTCAACTTCTACCGGGTTCCCGACAGCGATGATCTTCGCGCGGTGATCTTCGTCCGCCGAGTGGATTCCCGCATCCGTCCGCCGATCGACGGCACGACCAACCGTCCCAAGTCGGTGATCCAGGCGATCCTCGACGGCGACCGCTTGCCCCTTGGCGAAGACGCGAATGGCAACCCCACCTTCGACGGCACCAACGGCGCGGGCGGGCTGAAGTACTCCGGCATCCACTCCTGCGAGGTGGAGTTCTGGTACAACCCATCGAACCCGGCCCAGGCGCACACCGATCGCCTCTACATCCCGCTCGGCTTGGTCGATTCGGGACTCACATCCCAGCTTCCGCTGCTCTTCGCCCAGATGAAGCAGCCGGGCCAGAAGCTCGTGGACAACCTCGGCAACATCCACACGGTCGTCGGATCCGGCAACGAGCCGGGCGTCAACGCCCAGACGTTCGATGGCGTCGCCGGTGGCGACTACATCCGCGTCGATCCGCCGATCACCGTTCCGCAGGAACGGGCCGCGCCTGCGACCCAGATGACCGCGTATTCCAGCAGCGGCGGCGAGGTGAAGCGGGCCATCTGGTCCGTCAGCTTCACCCCGCAGGTGCCCGTGGGCGTCACCATCGTCGATCTCGTCCGGAGGTTCGGCCAATGAGTCACACCCCTGCCACCCCCCCACTCTCTTCAGTGCGCCGTCCCTTCCGCCGCCTGCACACCGCCATGCGGATCGTGCGGGCCTTCACCCTTATTGAGATGCTCATCGCCGTCGGCGCGGTCGCCCTCATCGCGGTCGGCCTCTCCAAGCTCTTCGCATCCACGGGCGAGACGATCAAGGCCGGCCGCCGCATCAGCGCCCTGAGCGAGGCCGCGGCCACGCTCGAGCGTCAGATCCGCAAGGACATCGCGGCCATCGCCAATGGCGGCGATGGCTTCATGGTGATCCGCAGCAAGCGGCTCTACGAGAACGGCGTCGACAACCAGAGCATCCTGCTCTCCAACGAGGACCGCAACACCAATCAGTTCTTCCGGCGCGTCGACGAGTTCATGTTCTTCGCCCACGGCTCGTACACCTCGGCCCGCGAGCCGCAGTTTCCAGGGCGAGCCCCGGTCGGCGCGGCCGCCCGCATCTACTACGGCCACGGAATGCAACTGGGCTCCTACGACAAGCTCACGATTCACTCCGACCCCCTCTGGCAGGACACGACCTCGCCGCGCATCTGGCAGGCCGCCGGGGCGGGCGGGCTCGGCGAGAACGGCCCCAACCACTTCGCCGGTTCGTGGACGCTGCTTCGGCACGTCACAGTGCTCGCGCGTCCGCAGCGCACGGCCAACGCCGACCCCTCGGCGATCTTCACCGCCCCGCTCGACGCCGCCCGCTGGCCCGACTCGATCGTTCAGATCGGCCTCCAACCCGCCGCCGCGAGCATCTTCCGCATCGATCCGCTGCAGCTTGCGTCTCCGGACATTCTGGGGTACGGCTACAAGGACCCGCCCACGGGCACCAGCGGCCCTACGGCCATCCGGCTCGCCATGCCGCGAAACACCGAGCTCGCGCGCCCGAACGATCCGAACTACGGCCCCAACCGCTGGCCGTCTTTCCCCAACGGGATGGTCGATGTGGCCGCTGTTGATCTGAACATCATCCGGGCCCGCGTCATCGGCGTTGGACGCGACCCGCAGGACACGAATCAGGAAAACCTGCTGCCGAGCGACAAGTACTTCGAGCAGGGCTATTCCCTCCCGATCCGCTCGCAGCCCACGCCGAAGTCGCAACTCCTGTCCGTCAACATGCTCGACAACACCGTCCACGGTCAGAAGATGACCATGGCGGGCGCGATGCCATCGAACGATCCGTGGCTGTTCGGCAACGGCACCATGGCGCGTCCGGATCAGGGGCGGCTGGGCAATCAGGCGACTTCCTACAACGAGCAGCGGGTTGTTTACTCCCCCGAGCCTCCGGACTTCACCGGCAACCTCAACCCCGCGCACCCCGGCACGCCCTATCCCGCCAACGAGCCGTATCACCGCCAGGATCAGGCAATGCTCAGTGCCTCGGTCATCACGGCCGGCTGCACCGAGTTCATCGTGGAGTGGAGCTTCGGCGACGTTCACGCCGCAAACCCGGCCACGCCCAACGTTCCCGGCGACGGCGGCATCGTCTGGCACGGCCTCACCCGCGACGACGGCACGCCCTTCGGCGTGCGTCCGTACCGCGGCATTCCGTCCAATGCGGGCTCCGGGTACGTCGCCGACGAGTACTACAACGGTGTGAACCGTGCCGTGCCCGCCGCGCTGATCCACTGGCCGGTGCAGCTCAACTACACCGGCCAGCACGTGACGGACATCGCGGGCCAGACGCAGATGCCGCTCTACTCGTTTTTCGGCTACCAGGACCCGTCGTACATCCCCGCCGATACGACGCGAGATCCGTCCACGCTCGACTGGCCTTGGCCGCGCCTGCTGCGGTTCACGTACACCCTCACCGATCCATCCAATCCCACGGTCGAACAAACCTACCAGTTCGTCGTGCAGGTTCCCGCGCAGCAGCGTAAGCCGTCCTGACCGGCCTTCCACGCCCCTCGACGCTCGGCCCGACTCCCGGAGTGTTTCCCATGTCCCGCTCAGCCCGATCCCGCTCGCACGACCGCTGGGACCCGCGCCTCACGGCCCACGCCCTGCTGCGGTCCTCTCCGCGAGACCGCGGCACGATCCTGCTCATGGTCGTCGGTGTGCTTGCGCTCCTGGCCATCATCGGCGTCGTGTACGCAACGCTCGGCAAGTCCGATCGCACCGCGGGCGCCTCGCGCGTGAAGACCGCCCGCTCCGCCGAGCAGGTGGAGGATGTCGGAAACTATCTCGCCGGGATCATTGCCGACGCCACGTTTGCCACCTATCCCGAACTCACCGGCCGCAACCTTCCCAACGCCAACGACGCCGAGTGGATCCCCCGCGTTCGCGGGTACACCTTCCCGCTTACGGACAAGCATCTGCTCTCGGTCCCCCCGACCGCCCCCTACATCGGCAATTCCGGTCAGCCTGCGCCTTCTGGAAGCCTGTTCGAGTACGCCCTCTTCACTCCCACCGGCACCGGCGTTCGATACGCCGATTGGAGCAACTTCGGCGCGGCCGACCCTCGCGAGTATGGAGATCCATACCTCGCCGCGTTCGAGCCCGAGTTCCTTGGCCTGTCGACGGTCATCAACACAGCCGGGGACCTTGCCAACCGCCACGACTGGCGCAGCATCTCGAACTTCTCTCCGCGCGGCAACTTCGTGAACCTCGCCAATCTCCGCCCAAGCCGCGGCGGATTCAACGCCGCGCCCGGGTTTACGGCGGGCAAGATGTCCTATGGCCTGACGCTCTACGACCGCAACAGCGGCCTGCCGCTGCAGGCGGGCACAAACTTCAAGTGGCCGCAGGTTCGCCCCGACGGCACGCTCGATCTCACCGTGGACGCCAATCCGCTTGTCCCGGCCCACTGGACGATGAACCAGGTGTGGGCCTTCCGTCCGGCCGTTGCCGACGAGCGCGACGCCAATAACGCGATCATCACTCCCGCGAGCTATGAGTACGCGTTCAACCAGTGGGCCGATACGGACGGCGACGGCTTCTTCGATTCCCGCTGGTTCGAGATCGCCGACATCAAGGACCTCTTCGGCAACACGGCGTACGCGAAGGCGATGCTCTCGCCGCGCGGCCGGGCCCGCATTTTCGTCGCCGCCCGCGCTATCGATTCGAGCGCGATGGTGAACGTGAACTCCTCGACGGACACCACGTTCGGCGGCCAGTCCATCTCGCCGACGGGTCCCGCTCTCACACGCGATTGGGCCCTTCCTCCGGGTGCGAGCCCCGCTGAGATCAACCTCCGCCGCATTCTCTCCGCCACCGACATCTCGCCGGGGCTGGCCGCGACCGGTGTCCCCGCGAACGTGATTCCCTATGCGGGCTTGCCGCGACCGTCTTCAACCACCTCGCCCGAGATGGCCTCCGCCGACTATTCGCTCGCGAACAACGCGGGCAACTCGTACAACTCGACCGCCGCTCCGCAGGTGGGCGGGCGCGGGTATGCCGCCTTGGTGGATGGACGCGTGCGTGGCGTGACCGAGCAGACCAACCACTGGCCCGCCGGCACCGCCGCTCGCTATCCCTACCAGCGCATCAACGGATACACGACCTTCGTTTCGCCGGGCCACGCGTCGCGCTACTTCACCGACGCCTCGGGCTACGGCTCCTATGGCGTGCAGACGCCGTTCGACCTGGCCGACGAGCTTGAGCTCCGTGCGTTCTTCGGTGTGAACGACTCCGACACGCTCTCTCGCCTTGAGGCCACGCTCGGCGGGCGCATGCCCACGCCGGCCAAGTACCGCGACTACAGCCCGCTGCGCGACAACCGGCCGCGCTCGCTGGAGATGGCCGGTCGCGACGAGTTCGGGCCGACCGATCTGTTCAAGGACTACAACCCGACGAGCGACACCGCCCATCGGCAGGCCCTGCTCTCGGTCTTCTCCGACGTCCGCCACCTGCTCACCACGGTGAACGGCGCTCGCCCGATCAAGGACGACGGCGTCGCGCCCGACACGGCGCCCGACGGCTCGATCGTCACCGGCAGCGCTTCGACCGACATCTCGGCCGCGCTCGCGGCGATCAGCAACTTCGGCCGGTTCGATCGCACCCCGCGGGCGACCGATCCGGAGCGGTATCCCGGCGGCAACACCAACCTCGCCCCGCTCGACTGGCGCCTGCCCGCCCGCGACGACTTCAACAACTACCAGAAGGCCGTTCAGCTCATCTTCCGCCTCTATCTGAACTCGATCGCGCCGTACACCGACGAGTACTTCTACCCGGGCGTCTGGACGACCGCCAACGCCGGCAACGCGGCCGACCCCGCGCCTTTCAGCCCCGATGAGACGTATTTGCGGGGCCTGGTGTACGGCGGCAACGCCGAACTGGCCGTGCAGATGGCCGCGCACATGACCGCCAACCTGATCGACGCGTTCGATCGCGAGCGCAAGCTCAATCTTGACCCGATCAACATCGGAACGCCCAACGCCCGGCCCAACGGCACCGGTCGGGCCGTCGTGGACGCCTCGGGCGCGGAAAACCCCGGCATCGATCGGACCGAGCCGTTCGTGTTCGACCTGCAGTCGTGCCTGAATCCGCAGCTGACGACGCCGCAGACAACAAACGCGCACAAGGACCTGCACGCATTCCCGCCGACGCTGCCTGCGGCCAACCCGCAGTTCGCTGACGATCATCGCCTCGCCCCGGCCGTCACCGACCTGAAGTCTCGCAATGCGTACAACACTGCCTCGGGCATGAAGAAGATCTTCGGCGTGGAGCCGCAGCCGTTCATCACCGAGATCGCGTGGTTCGGCCTTTACTCCGGAAACCCCGCGCAGGGTGGAGTGCCCGGCGGCAGCAGCGGCAGCGGTGTGCAGGTTCCTCCGTCGCCCCCCGCGCCCGGCAACTCATCGCCCTTTGATCCGCGCCAGGTCGGTCAGCCGAGCGAACAGACCATCCGCATTGTCACCACGCCCGATCTGATGGGCAACGACGACTTCATCGGCGAGATTATCGCCGTCGCACTCAACAACCCCTTCGATCAGGATGTGGTGCTCTACGACCCGAGGCTCGGCCCGGCCGATGCCGAGGGGGCAGGAGAGCCGTCGCACCCGCCGGCCCCCTCCGAGTCCCGTCGTATCGACCGCTTCCGCTATTACCTCGAGTACGCCGGGCGCTACTACGCCTTCGCGCGCCAGAAGATAGACCAGATCGACTTCGCCTCCGACGCCGAGTCGAGGAACGACCCCGTCCTGCTCCGTGCGGGCGAGACACGCGTGTTCTACTTCACCAACCCCGGCTCGCTCCAGGCCATCGCCAATCGAGCCAACACTCGCGTGGGCGGTTCGAGCGCGTTCACCGCGACCACGATCGAGGAATGGCTCGCGGGCAAGTGGACCAATGGCAAGCCGGAGGCTAACTCCAATCAGGCGATGGGCAACGGGCAGTTGTTCCTTCGCAACTCCTTCAACGTGTCTTCGTCGACGTTCCCGCAGCGCACCGACGGCGACCCCTCCAAGCCCCAGCCGATCCTGCAGGTGTATCCGACCACGTTCAACAAGGTCGGCGTATGGCCCGCTCACGGCACCGATTACATGGACCTGTGGGGCTTCGATCCCCGCGGTTCGGGCGATGAGTCGCTCAAGCAGGTGAACTTCTCCAATGGCGGCAACCCGGAGTATGCCCCCGCACGACGCGTCGCGCAGCTCTGGCGCACCCGCCGCTCCGAGTCGTCCTCTCAGGTGGCGCCGTATCGCCTCGGCGGCGATCTTCTCGGCGGTGCAAACCAGGACGTCAACGATTTCTCGAACGACTACCTCGCCGATCGCCTGCGTGACCCCGTCGGCGACACACTCGACCCGAACGGCGGTGCCTCCCGCGGCAGCCTCTACGAGCCGCGAGTCGCCCTCGAGGGCGCGGGAAACATCTCTATCACGCACTCCGGTTCCCCCATCCCCTACACGCTCACCTTCATCGCCCACGGCCACATCAGGCGGCCGACCGACACCGATATCGAACCGCTCGTCCCCCCCACCGGCACCTATCCCGTCGCCAAGGGCACGGCACGCGTCGATCACGGCGCGTTCTCCGGGCGGCGTCTGGGCACTGTCCGCGGCGTGCTGCCGCCGTGGTGCCTCGAGGTTCGCTCCGACGACGACATCGACTGGGGTACCACCCGCCTTGCCGGCAAGTGGTCGCTCAACCTCGGCGAATCGAACCCCACCACCGCCACCATCCCGAACTTTCGTGTCGAGGGGCCCTATATCGCCCCCATCATGACCATCGATACGTCCGACACGGCCTTCCTCCCCCAGCCCACGCGCGAACACTTCTCCTCGCTCACCGACCTGTTCGCCTATCGCGGACCCGTCAACACCGAGATCGGCAAGCCCTGCGAGCAGAAGCTCGGCAACGACATCCACGTGAACCGCGACCTGAAGGACTTCAAGGACGTCGCCGTCGAATACTACGACGTCGGAGAGGATCGTCTCGGCGGCGCGGGGACCGAGTACGAGACCATTACCACCCACATCGGCGACACGATCGTTCAGAAGACTGTTCCGATCCGTCGCAGCCGAAACTCCGCCCTCTTCAGCCGCTCGGGCGACTTCCTCCTGCCGCTGGCCGTTGGGCCGTGGTTTGATCCCTCGCGCGCGGGCGTGTCACAGGGCACAAATATCTCGACCTGGACGGGCAGCGATCCCGAGATCCTCGACCGCGAGGTCCAGTGGATGACCCTCTCCGAGGCGATCGCGCTTTCCACCGGGTATTTCGGGCCGCGCGATAACAAGGACCCGTTCTGGCGTTTCGGGCAGAATGATCTCGCTACGGCCAACCGCAAGCCCCGCACCGATCGCGGCCACCTCGCGATCGATCGCTTCTCGCCGTATCTCAAGAAGGGCAGCATGGCTGTCCAGCCGCTCGGCTCGGGCGTGCCCTTCGCACTGAGCGTGATCGACCAGTTCCGCACCCAGCCCGGTGTGTCGTCCACGCCGATCGGGAGTTCGCTCAGCAAGGCCTCGCCCTTCAATCCGCCCTTCTACCCGCCCTCTCCGGAGGCGATGCCCTCGACGAACGCGTTCGGTGGCGGCAACGCCGCGTTGGCCGGGACTGTTTCGACCAACCCGGACGCCCTGTCCTCGGTAACGTCGGTTCCCGGCCCACTCAATGTCAATACCGCCCCGCGCACCAACGCCCGCACCATCGCGATGCTCAGCCCGTCCCAGGCCGAGGACTATTGGATGTTTGATCCCAATGCCGTTGGATTCCTGGGCTACCAGACGACGGCACCGGGCACGCCTCCGCTCATCGACACCACCTCGGGAGCGGCCGCGGCCGCCACGTTCTACGGGCTCTCGGGCACCCTCGAGGCCTATCGCAACAACGCGCTCCGCATTCCGCCCAACGCGACGTCGAATCCGAACGCCCCGGTGCTCCGTGGCGATCCCGGCGCGACCGACATCGCCGAGGTCCGCACCGCACGCGGCATCAAGAGCCTCGGCGAGTTTGGAGTCATGAACTACCACAACGTCGCGGCGGGCGTTGCCACCGATGTCGTGCCGATCTTCAGCATGCTGCACTATGCCACCCCCGAGACTACCCAGCCCACCATCCCCAACCGCAACGGCGGGACGGCCCTGCAGGCTCCGCGGCTGAGCGGCCATCCCGAGCTCGCTTCCGGCGGGCATTACGACCGTCGTCCCGACGGTCGCATCCAGGACGGCACGCTGGCCGCGTGGCAGACCACCGCACCAACCCCCGCCCAGACGGCTCGTCGCTGGTTCCAGCAGAGCGGCGGGGCCGAAGTCATGACCCCGACGGCCAACACGACGTACAACATCCTTCAGAGCCTCGGCTCCCCCCAGGTCGAGCGCAACTACCAGGACAAGCTGGCCATTCTCAACGCCGTCACCGGCGCGGCCACCGTCCGCTCCGATGTGTTCACCGTCTACTTCCTCGTCCACGCCTACACGCCCGAGGACGTCGACATCCCGGACTCCCAGCCCCTTGTCCCCAGCATGGCCAAGCGATTCGTGATGGTCGTCGACCGCTCGAGCGTGAAGAGCCTCGGCGACAAGCCAAAGATCCTGCTGCTCAAGGAAGTGCCGACCAACTGACAGACGACCGGAGCACGGGCCCGACCTGCCCGTGCTCCGCTTTCCCGCCGGAACCGACGTCCCACGCGCATACCATCGTCCGCCCAGGGTGTAGCTCAGTTTGGTAGAGCGCGTGGTTTGGGTCCACGAGGCCGCAGGTTCAAATCCTGTCACCCTGATTGCTCGTAAGTCTCGCCGAACGCATGGATTACGCGTAACTGCCCGCGTCGGGCAGAGCGGCTCAAGAACCCCGATTGCTCGCCCTACACGGCCGGCGGTTCGGCTCACCCTCCAGACCGGATGCAAAGCCACTTGCATACGGAACTTATGGATGACTCAGCGTTTCCGATTGCGCGGAAAGTTACCCATCGGCCCGGTAGATACCGCCGTCACGGCGGCGGCTCCTCCAGACTGCGTTTGAGCACGAGCTGCATCGCGACCCTGCGATGAAGCGGACTCAGGGTGGCATCAGCATTGACGCGTTCGACGACCCTGGCCGGGTCGTGAAGATCATCAAAGAGCCGAGAGACGAGCGGCTCCACTTGAGAGAGTGCTTCCTTGCGGTCCTCCCGCGCCCGCACCCGCTCGCGGAGCGGCGTGTCGTCCCAGAGGCGGATCGTCCGATCGCATGCCCCGATGAGCAGCTTGCCGGTGGAGTCCCACACCGCGCTGCTCACGAATCCAGCCTCGTGGAAACGCGCGACGCGCTCGTATGGAGGCTGGGTCGTTGTATCCCAGACGATGATGTCCCCCTCATCGCCCGCGACCGTGGCGAGTCGGCTGCCGTCGGGTGAAAACGCCAGGCCGTTCACCAGCCCGTCGTGGGTCTTGAAAGTGCCGAGGGCCGCCCCCGTGCGGGCGTCGAACGACCGCACCATCCCCCCGTCGCGTCCCGCGGCAAACACGCGGCTCGAATCGCGTGAAAACTCAAGGCAAAACGGGGATCCCGTCTGAAAGGTATGCTCTGTCGCAAGTGTGTCCGCCCGAAGCAGCAGGCATGGTTCCTTCGCGCCGATCTCCTGGCCGTTGTTCTGGGTAGGAAAACAGGCAATCGCGCGGCCATCGGGGCTCCACGCGGGGGATTGAATGAACGCCCCATCCAGTCCTTCGGTGCGAACGTGAACGAGTTCGCCATCGGATGCTCTGCGGATCTCGAGCGCGCCCAGACGCCCGACCGCCACCATGTCGCCCGTTGGATCGAACGCCAGACCGAAAATGCGGTTTGTTCTTAAATTCAGTCGTTCCAAGTGATGTACGACGACGTGGGCATTCTGAAGATCCACCAGAACCAGCCGGGAGTCGCCCTGCTCATCAGCGGGAGTCCACGCACAGCTCGCGCGCGTGATGCCCACGGCCGCGTACCGGCCGCGCGGCGAGACGGCGAGCGTGTAGGCAACGTCGCCCGGCTCGCCAAAGGCCGCGATCTGATCGCCCGTCCGGTCGTCCCAGAGGCGCACGCAGCCGGGCTCGCCTCGCCACCCATCCCAGCCAGCCGAGACGATGATCCCGGGTCCCTCGGCCAGTTGTGCGGAGTTGATATACCCATGGTGCCCCCGCAGATTCACGGTCGATTCCGCGGTGATGTCCCAGAACCGGACGGTGCCGTCCTGCTCGCGCCCCGCGACCGTGCGTCCGTCGGGCATGACCATGACCGCGCCCGGAACAAGCCGTTCGTTGGAGTACAGGCCCAGCAGTTCGCCTGTGCGGGAGTTCCACACGCGAATGGCGCGGTCGCTTCCGATGGTGGCGGCGATCGAGGCGTCGGAGGAGAGGCTGACGGCCTCCACTGCGCACGGATGTTCCAGAACAACACTGTTGTGGGCATCGTTGGAAAGGTCCCAGACACGCGCCGTGTTGTCGATCGAGGCTGTCGCGAGCACACGCCCGTCGAGTGAAAACGCGAAGCCGTGGATGATGTTCTTGTGGCCTCGGAGCACCGCGATGGGCGCGAGCGTTGTCCCGTCGAGCAGCCGGATGGTGCCATGCTCATCCTCGCACGCGAACAGCTTGCCAGTGCTGTCGAAGGTTCCGTCCACGGTGGACGCGTCGTTGTTCGTCGCCAGCGTTGCTCCGGCACGAACGTCCTGCAAAGAGATGGTGTGCAGGTCAAGGCTACAGCGGACCGCTCGAGAGCCATCGGGCGAGACGCCACGCAGCCCGTCTCCGGCTGGGATCCCCGATACATCGCTTCGCAAGAGCGGCGAGTTGGTGTTGAGGTCCCAAACACCCATGGCGCACGGCTTCTGAGTTGCTGGGAGCCCGCAATACAACGCCAGTCGTGAGCCGTCTGAGGAGACAATGGCTCGGCTTGCCGACAGAATGTCCGGCGGCTTGTCAGCGGGCCGTGAGTAGCGGGCGAGGAGTTGACCCGTCGAAGAGTCCCATCGCTGCGCCGCGTCGATCTCGAATCCGCGGATCGTGAAAAACGAGCGGCCGTCAGGATGGGACACCATCCTGTAGGCCATGGCATCCTCTCCGGCCCTCCAACCCGGCATCGGGCATGGCAGGGAACGAACCGATGTGTCCAAGCGAGAGTTCAGAACCCGCCACTCCCACCCGCGCAGCCGCTCCGGCGCGGCATCGAGGTACATCCGCACCACGCCCGGCTGGTTCAGCGCGATCGCCTGCCACGCCGAGAGCATGCTGGCGGAGTAGGCGTGCCGACTCGATGCACTCTCCGCCGCGCGGGCCTCTTCGGCCTTGGCGTCTGCACGGGTTTTCTCGCTGACCGCCACAGCCCGCTGGGTCTCCGCATTGAAAAAACCCACCGTCGTGCCGACCAGCCCCGCCACCAGCACGCCCACCACCAGCCCTGCCGAGATCACCGCGCCGCGATGTCGAACCACAAACTTCCGCGCCAGATACGCGCGCCCAGGCGGCGCGGCCTGCACCGCCTCGCCGGCAAGATACCGCCGGATATCCCGCCCAAGCGACCCCGCCGAGTCGTACCGGCGCGTGCGATCCTTCTCCATCGCTTTCATCACGATCCAGTCCAGCTCGCCCTGGATTGTGCTCGTGAGCTTGACGGGCGGGATTGATCGCTGCTGCGCGACGCTCGCAAGCGTCGCCCGGGTCGTCGCGATCTTCGTGCTCGGGCGCGGCGGGTCTTCCTCGCGGATAATCCGCTGGATCTCGCCATACGCCGCGGATCGCAGCCGCCGCGAGTCGAACGGCGTGGACCCGGTCAGCAGCTCGTAGAGCAGCACCCCCGCCGCGTACACATCCGTCCGCGTGTCCACATCGTCCGCCGCCTGCCCCGCCTGCTCGGGGCTCATGTACTCTGGCGTGCCGATCATCTGGCGAAACTCGGTGTACACCGTCTTTTCCGTCAGCCGCATCGTCGTCGCCTTGGCCACGCCAAAGTCGATGATCTTCGGCGCGGCCCGATCCGCCGCCTCGGTCACCAGCACGTTGCTGGGCTTGATGTCGCGGTGGATCACGCCCTTCTGATGCGCATGCTGGAGGGCATCGCAGACCTGCGCCAGCAGATCCAGCCGCTCGCGGATCGAGAGCTTCTTGAGGTCGCAATACTCGGTGATCGGCAGGCCGCGCACCAGTTCCATCACGAAGTACGGCCGCCCCGTCTCCGTGGCTCCGGCGTCAAAGACCTTCGCGATGCTGGGATGATCCATCATCGCCAGCGCCTGCCGCTCCGCCTCGAAGCGGGCCACGACCTGCTTCGTGTCCATGCCGAGCTTGATGATCTTCAGCGCGACGCGCCGCCGCACCGGGCGTTCCTGTTCGGCGAGGTAGACGATTCCGAATCCGCCCTCCCCCAGCCGCTCCATGATCTTGTAGTGCCCGATGATCGAGGGCGTGGTTCCAATGGAGCCCTGCCCGCCCGTGCCGCTGCCGATCGAGCGCGTGGCCTGCGCCGCCCGGATGTTCTCCGCAAGGCTCTCCACCGGCAGCGGTGCCTTGTCGCCGCGCAGCAGCAGCCGCACGAGCGACTCGAGGTCTCGGTCTCCCCCGCACATCCGCGTGATCGCTTCATCCTGCGCGGCCGGATCCAGCTCGCGCACGGCGAAGAAGACCTCGCTCGCGCGATCGAGCGACCCGGAATCGGCGCTCTCGTGCTTCTCAGCGGTCATGGCGGCCATCCTGCATTTTCGCGGCCAGCCACGCGCGAGCGACCTGCCAGTCCCGGTTGATGGTCATGCGGGCCACGCCCAGCACCCGCGCGATCTGTTCCTGCTCCATCCCCCCAAACAGCCGCATCTCCGCCACTCGCGCCGCCCGCTCGCTCGAGCGGGCCAGTTCCGTGAGCAGGTCGTCAAGCTCCATCACCCGCATTTCCCGTGAGCCATCCGCCGACTCCGCCGCGCTCAGGCCATCGACGCTGATGCACGCGCGGCCCATATCTCCGCCGCGCTTGTCCGCCGTCTTGCGGCGAGCATGATCGACAAGCACCTGCCGCATCGCGATGGACGCCACGGCCATGAAGTGGTCGCGTCCGTTCCACCCCTCGCTCGCCTTGTCGGCCCCGAGCATCTTGAGGAACGCCTCGTGCACGAGCGCGGTGGGCTGGAGCGTGTGCGCCCGCCCCGCGGATCCGCCCCGACCCAGTTGCCGGGAGGCGAGCATCTTGAGTTCGTCGTAGACGAGGGGCATCAGCGTTTCCATCGATCGATGATCGCCCGGCTGCGCGTTGGAGAGGATGTGCGTCAAGAGCATCGAACCTGTCATGGGCCCCTCGGTGCAATGTATCACATTCTTTGGCTTTGTTCCGGCCCTTATTGGCCGCCTCGTTCTATCCCCATCCACGCAAACCGGGTCCGGCGCGTCACATTGGAGAACCCCTGAGTTTTGTTTTTTTCGTTGTTACACGGCGAGCGAGGGTTGCGTGGATGAGGCAGGGGAGCTGGGGTGGGTCCGTCTGCATCCCCGGCCGTTATCCAAGGAGTTGAACATGCATCGTCGCTCGCTCGCCACCATCGCCTCCGTTCTCGCCCTGATCGCCGGCTCCAGCACTGCGCTTGCGCAGGTGGGCACCGCCTTCACGTACCAGGGTCAGCTCAAGAGCGCCGGGTCCAACGTGAACTCGGCCACCGACATGCAGTTCTCGCTCTGGACGCTCGCCGTCGGCGGCACGCAGGTCGGAACAACCCTGACGCAGACCAACGTCTCCGTGGCCCAGGGACTGTTCACCACCACCGTGGACTTCGGCGTCAATCCCTACACAAACAACCAGGCGCTGTACCTCCAGATCGCGGTGCGCAATCCCGCGGGCACGGGCTCGTACGTGCCGATGGGCTCGCGCCAGCAGTTAACGGCCGCGCCGTTCAGCATGGCGACGCGGGGGATCAACGTTGATGCGAGCGGCAACGTCGGCATCGGCACACCCACGCCCAACCGTCCGCTGCACGTGCAGGGCAACGGGGCGGTGATCTCGGTGGAGCGGAACGCGCCGGACGCGACGCTGTCGCTGGCCCGGTTCGCCACCAATGGTACCTTCGCCGCGTCCAACGAGTGGAAGCGGTTCAACATCTCGACCAGCGCGACGGGCGCCAACGCGGGCTCGCTGAACTTCACGGACGACCAACGGAACATCGTCCCGGGTGGTCAACTGGTCACTCGGATGATGATCGACACCGCCGGCAATGTGGCTATCGGGCGCAGTGATCCGACCCACGCCCTGGACGTGCTCGGCAACGGCCCCATTGTGGCGGGCACGAGCGCTTCGCGGGCGGTTCGCGCCCAGTCTTCCCAGCCCTTTGGCAGCGCTATCGGCATCGACGCGACGAATCTGGTTGGGGGGAAGATGTGGGACTTTTTCGCCACCGGCGGCACGGCTGGGGAGGGTCAGGGCAAGCTCATCCTGCGCAACGACACGGACTTCCGGAATGTCATGACCCTGACCGGGGGCGGCAACGTCGGGATCGCGACCACCGCGCCGGTCTCCATGCTCACGATCGGCGACAGCGCCTACTCGTTGCCCAGTGCCGGCGGACGAAGCCCGTTCCTCGTCACCTCCGGCGCGTTTATCGGCAACACCGTCGGGGACGCCGTGGCGATGGCGAACTTCGGCTACTGGTGCTTCCCGCACACCGGCGCCGGCACGGCCCCGGCGCTGAGCGTCCGCGCCCTGAAGACCGGCGGTGCCTCCGGCTGGCAGGGCACGGCCGTCGGCCTCACGCACGACGTGGACAACACGATCGGATACTCGGGCGGGCTGTGGTTCAACAACGGCAACGTCGGCATCGGCACGACGACTCCGGGCTACAAGCTCGACGTCAACGGAAACCTCGGGGCCAACTGCGTCACCATCAAGGGCGGCTGTGATCTGGTCGAGGGATTTGACTCGCAAGCCAAGGACTTGGAGCCCGGCACGCTCATGGTCATCGACCCTGCTCACCCCGGCGAGCTCATGCCCAGCACGAGCGCGTACGACAGCAAGGTCGCCGGCATCGTCTCCGGCGCGGGCGGCATCAACCCCGGCATCAAGATGGGCCAGGACGGCGTCATGGATGGCAAGCACCCGATCGCCATGACCGGCCGCGTGTACGTGAAGTGCACCACCGCGGGCGGAGCCATCCAGCCCGGCGACCTGCTCACCACCAGCGATCTCGCGGGCATGGCCATGAAGGCCTCGGACCGCTCCCGAGCTCCGGGCGCGGTGATCGGCAAGGCGATGTCCGCTCTGGACAAGGACACCGGGCTTGTCCTCGTGCTCGTGAACCTGCAGTAACCCACCTCGCAACCCAGAATGGAGCACACCATGAACACGCAACACGCAACCGTCTTCGCGCTCATCTGTGTCGCCGGGTTCGCCGGCGCGGCCCGGGCCCAGTACCTCGGAGACCCCGGCCTCGACCCGCGCGTGGCCGCGACGATGGATCCTCCGATCTATGTCGATTGGACCTGCGGCAATACCACGCCGCCCTTTGCCGCTCGCTCGGGGCCGCCGACGCTCTGGCCGGATGGCGTCGTCCCGTTCGTCATCGACGCCTCGGTCACGAACTCGGCCTTGACGCGGAACGCGATGGACACGTGGATGTACCGCTCGGGTTCCTCGCCGAACATCACCTTTGTGGAACGCGATCCGAGCGATCCCGCTCAGGACCATTACCTGCTCATCAAGGGCGTGGCGGGCGGGGTGAGCAGTTCCTATATCGGTGTCTCTCCGGGTTCGGGCGGCACTGGTGACGGCGGCCAGCTTGTCCAGCAGGGCGAACAGGTCAACGTGTACGTCATGGCCCACGAGTTCTGCCACGCCTTCGGGTGGGACCATGAGCAGTGCCGTCCCGATAGAGATTCCTACGTGACGGTCTGGTACAGCCGCGTCTACCCCGCGGACAGGCAGCACAACTTCGACATCCGGGCTGCGAGCAACTGGCCGGACCACGCCAACGACACGTCCTACGACTTCGATTCGGTCATGCACTACGGCGCGACGTCGTTCATGGATCCGGGCTGCTTCGGCGGACTCGCTGATTGCACTTCAACCCTGAACTGCACCCCGCTGGTCGCGTGCTTCTCGTGCGGCTACGGCTTGTATCAGTGCACGATGGGCCAGCAGACCCACCTGAGCACCAGCGATGTGCAGGATGTGCTGAACGTGTACGGAACGCGGCCCCGTCCTCTCTACTACGTGGGCTTTGGACTCGGGTGTACGTTGCCATCTCTCAGCGTGGGAACGATCAGCTTTCCCTTCTGCAATCTCACCCAGGTGCCGGGCTCCGGCGACGTTCGCATCCACGGTGGACAGACCTACACCGTTCCCGCCGGAATGACCTTCACCTCGCCCGCGACGTGGAAGAAGAACGGCTCCGGAACCGTGCTCATCACTGGACAATAACCCCGCGACCGCCGCGTGCGGCGGTCGCCACTCGATAGGACCAACCCCATGCTTGCACACACACGAGTTCTTCTTGGAATCGCCGCGATCGGCGGTTGCGCGACCGGAGCGTTTGGCCAGTTTTCGATCTCATGGTCCACCATCGACGGCGGCGGCGGCTCGCTGTCCGGTGGAACATTCACGCTCAGCAGCACGATCGCCCAGCACGACGCGTCGCCGCCCGCGACCGGAACGCCCTTCATCGAGACCGGCGGCTACTGGTCCGGCGTCAACACCTGCCCCGCCGACTTCAACGGCAACGGCACGCTCCAGGTGCAGGACATCTTCGACTTCCTGAACGCCTGGTTCGCGGGCAGCCCCGCGGCCGACTTCAATGGCGGAGGCCTGGCCGTTCAGGACATCTTCGATTTCCTCAATGCCTGGTTTGCAGGCTGCTGACTTGGCATCGTCCGATGGTCATCTCGCATTCCTTGCGTGAGGGCGACACCGCGTTTCGTGTCGCCCGCTTTCGCTTCTTGGCCGTAGGTGCGGCGAAGCTGTTCTGGTGGTGCTCGATGCCCGCGACCCGCGCCGGTATTTGCCGGCGCGATTGACGAATACCGCGCAAGTCGGCTTGTTTTGACATTGGAAGGCAACCAGTTGCGAAAGGCCACTTTCTGTGCTAGAGTGCCAATATCCCCGGGGATTGTGAGCTTTTCGGCGAATCCCCCCGAGTCCTTTGGGTCCACGAGGCCGCAGGTTCAAATCCTGTCACCCTGACTTTTTGCGAGATCAAGCCCTTCGGCGAGCACGTCGAAGGGCTTTGTGGTTGCTGGACATTGGCTAATCGGCGATGACGGCGAGTTCAATCAAATGCAAACTCCGGCCAAAACTTCGCCGTTCAGGGCCGACTCTTGACTGGATTTGAACCGCTCGCCACTCTCTCGCTGTGCGGGCCTGCGGTGTGCCGCCGTTGAGTGTGTCGTGAGAGATTACCATGGGCCCATGTCATCCTCGCCCCCAGGACCTGAAGACGCCACATTTCTGATGAGGGCTGCCGCGGATGGGGACAAAGCGTCCGCTGACCGCCTCCTCCCTCTCGTGTACGACCAACTGCGCAAGGCGGCCCAAATTGGCCTCGCGGCCGAGCGAGTGGGGCACACACTGTCGGCTACGGCCCTGGTGCACGAGGCGTACTTGAAGCTGGTGGGGCCTCGCGAGGTGGCGTGGGCGGGGCGTGGACACTTTTATGCGGCGGCGGCCGAGGCGATGAGGCGGATTCTGATCGACCGGGCCCGGGCGCGGCACGGACGGGACCCTGCCTCGCGGGAGGCCCGGATGAGAGCCCTGATGATTACGGGGCTGGAATCGATTGATCCGGATGGGACACCGGATGGATTACTGGCCCTCGATGACGCCCTCGGCCGCTTGGAGGGTGTGGATGCCCAGGCTGCGGCGGTCGTTCGCTTGAGGTTCTACGCGGGTCTGGATATCGAGCAGACGGGTGCCGCGCTGGGCGTGTCTCCACGAACGGTGAAGAGAGCGTGGACCTTTGCCCGTGGGTGGCTCCGGGAGGATCTGAAGCGTTCGAACGAATCGTGAGGGCACATGCCAAACATGAACAGGCTCCGAGAGATCTTCGACGGTGCAATCGACAAGTCCGGGAATGAGCGGCGGGCGTTCCTGGACGGGGCGTGCGTGGGGGAGCCGGGGCTGCGGGCGCAGATCGAATCGCTGATCGCGGCGGGGGAAGAGAGAGACCAGTTTCTGAGTTCACCGACGTCGGACTCGGGCCGCGGACCTGAGGCGGTGACGATGGAGTCTCCGCTGCGCGAAGGCCCCGGCACACGCATCGGCCCTTACAAGCTCCTGCAACTCATCGGTGAGGGCGGATTCGGCTCAGTCTTCTTGGCCGAGCAGGAAAAACCGGTCTCACGCAAGGTCGCGCTGAAGATCATCAAGCTGGGAATGGATACCAAGGCGGTAATCGCTCGCTTTGAGGCCGAGCGACAGGCGCTGGCGATGATGGACCACGCCAACATCGCCCGGGTACTGGACGCCGGGGCGACGGATACTGGCCGGCCGTTCTTCGTGATGGAACTGGTCAAGGGCGACCCCATCGTCGAGTACTGCGACAAGAACAATCTAAGCATCGAAGACCGGCTGGAACTCTTCGCGGAGGTCTGCAATGCCGTGCAGCACGCCCACACCAAGGGGATCATCCACAGGGACATCAAGCCGTCGAATATCCTGGTCAGCACGCAGGACGGCCGACCGCACACCAAGGTCATTGACTTCGGCATCGCCAAGGCGACGGCGAGCAAGCTGACCGAGAAGACTCTCTTCACCGAGCACAAGGCCCTGATCGGAACACCGGAGTACATGAGCCCGGAGCAGGCCGAGGGGTCGATGGACATCGACACCCGCACCGACGTGTACTCCTTGGGCGTGTTGCTCTACGAACTGCTCACCGGCACCACGCCGTTCGGAAGCAAGGAGCTCCGCTCCGCGGCGTATGCCGAGATCCAGAGGATCATCCGCGAGGTCGAGCCGCCCAAGCCCAGCACGCGTATCAGCCACAACACCGACACGATCGCAAGTGTGGCGGCGCATCGGCACACGGAACCCAAGCGTCTGGGCACGATCGTCCGGGGCGAGCTGGACTGGATCGTGATGAAGGCCCTGGAGAAGGACCGCCAGCGCCGCTACGAAACCGCCAACGGCCTCGCCATGGACATCCGGCGATACCTTGGGGGCGAGGCGGTGGTGGCCGCGCCGCCCAGCACGGCGTACCGCTTCAGGAAGTTCATCCGCCGTAACCGGGTGATGGTGAGCGCGGGCGGCGCTGTGGCGGCGGCGCTCCTGGTTGGCCTGATCGCTTTCGGCTGGCAGGCCGAGGTGTCCCGCGTGCAGCGGGATCTCGCGCTGCAGGCGCAGGCGGAGGCCAAGGGGCAGGAGGCCGAAGCGAAGAAGCACGCTGCCATCGCCGAGGCGGTAGCCAAGTTCCAGACCGACATGCTCGCCGCAGCCGACCCGCTCCAGTTGCTGGGCGACAAGGTGACGGTTGTGCAGGCGATGGATGCGGCGGTCAAGCAGCTCGACAACGGATCGCTGAAGGACCAGCCGCTGGTGGAGGCGGGTGTGCGCAACACCATCGGCACCACACTGCAATGGCTGGTGCGCTATGACGATGCTGAGTCGAACTTCCGGAAGTCGCTGGAGCTGCGCCGCTCGGCCCTCCCCGCCGGGCACGCGGATATCGCCATCAGTATGAACAATCTCGCCTCACTCTTGCACGCCCGGAACAATCTCGCCGAAGCCGAGCCCTCCTACCGCGAAGCACTGCAGATATTGCGTGCTGCCTTTCCAGCCGGGCACCGCGAAACAGCGAACACCCTGGACAATCTCGCGGCGGTTTTGAAGGACCGGAACAAACCCGCTGAGGCCGAGGCACTCTATCGCGAATCGTTGGCGATGCGCCGCGCGGTCTTACCCGCCGGGCACCCGGAGATCGCCCTGAGCCTCAACGACCTCGCGCTGTTTCTGACCAGCCAGAACAGGCTGGCCGAGGCGGAGCCGCTCCACCGTGAAGCGCTCGCGATCTTTCGCGCGGCCCTCCCCGCCGGGCATCCGCACATTGCCATGGGCTTGAACAACCTCGGCTTGCTCCTGAAAGCCCAGGGCAAGCTCGCTCAGGCCGAGCCGCTCTACCGCGAAGCGGTGGAGATCGACCGCGCGGCCCTTCCGGCCGGGCACCCGACCTTCGCGATCGACCTGAACAACCTCGCGTCGCTCCTGCAAGAACAGAACAAGCTCACCGAGGCCGAGCCTCTCTTTCGCCAAGCGATTGAGATCGACCGCGCAGCCCTCCCCGCGGGGCACCCGGAAATCGCCTCCGTTCTCGAAAACCTCGCGAAGCTCCTGCAGGTCCAGAACAAGCTGATCGAGGCCGAGCCGCTCTACCGCGAAGCGCTGGCGATCCGCCGCGCGGCCTTCCCCGCGGGACACCCGCAAATTGCGCAGAGCCTGTACAATCTCGCGTTCCTCCTGCGGGACCAGAACCGGCTGACCGAAGCCGAGGTGCTTTACCGCGAAGCACTGGAAATCTACCGGGCAGCGCTCCCCGCCGGGCACCTGGATATCGCCGGAAGTCTGAACGGCCTCGCGACGCTCCTGCTGCTCCAGAACAAGTTTGCCGAGGCCGAGCCGCTCTACCGCGAAGCGCTGGCGATCCGCCGCGCGGCCTTTCCCGCCGGGCACCATCAGATCTCCACTGTCCTGAGCAATCTCGCACGAGTGCAGCAGGGGCTCGGCCATACTGCGGAGGCCCGCGCGGGGTGGGATGAGGCTATCGCTATGCTGCGCAACGGATCGCCCAACGGCTCCGCGAGCTTCGCCCGCGTGCTGTGGCGTTCCGGTAGCGCCCGCTTGGACAACAAGGACGCTGCGGCGGCCCTGCCCGAACTCGAAGAGGCCGCGGCGATGGCCGAGAAGTTGCTAAAGCCCGAAGACCCGCAACTCAAGGAGTACCGAGAGGCCCTCGCAAAGTGCAAGGCAGCGCTGACGGAATCGGGCAACGCCGACGGCAAGTGAAGAGGCGGAGGGATTAGCAGACTCATGCCGGTTTACGCCAATTGCGACCGTTCTCATACGACGACCTCGAGGAGATGGAGTTGCACTCGACGATTCTGATCGACACCAAGGGCCGAGTGCACTGGAAGCGCACCGGCGGAGATCCCTTCGCCGACATGGACTTCCTGCTTCAGTCGCTCAAGCGGATGAATGGGAAGGGTGATACGATCCAGGGAAGAACAGGGAGTTCTTCATGATACGTTGTACACTTGGCCTGCTTCTGTGCCTCCTCGGAGGGTGTGCGACGGGAACCGCTGCGCACACTGCGAGTTCTCAGGACACTCGGCCCGCAGCAGATCCAAACATGCGGTTGGGCAACTTCTCTGTCAGCCTCGCGGTCAAGGATCTGGCCGCCTCGCGGGTGTTCTACGAGAAGCTCGGCTTCAAGACGAAGGGTGGCAACGGAAAGAACTGGGTCATCCTCCAGAACGACACCGCAACGATCGGGCTCTTTCAGGGCATGTTCGACAAGAACACGCTGACATTTAACCCCGGGTGGGACCGCAACAGCGCCACACTGCCTGAGTTCCAGGATGTACGCGACATTCAACGGACCCTCAAGGAACGGGGTATTCCTCTCATGACCGCTGCCGATGAGTCCACATCCGGCCCCGCGTTCTTGATGGTCATCGATCCGGACGGCAATCCAGTCCTCGTCGATCAGCACGTTCCCAGCCCCCCATCCACGCAGAAGTGATCGGCGTTCGATACCGCATCCGGGTCATCTGCCGTACCCTAGTCCCCCGTGGAGACCAGGGACGGGCGGGGTGGTCCGGAGGCTCCGATCGTGCATTCCAACTCGCTGCGCCGCGTCGCCCGCACGTCCATGCGTTCTCTATCCGCCGCGGCCATCATGGCCGTCGTCGGGCTCTCGGCCTCCGTGCACGCCGACTCCGCACCCGATGCCCGGATGCTCCGCTACCCGGCCGTGAGCGACTCGCAGATCGCGTTCGTATACGCCAACAACATCTGGGTCGTGCCGCGTTCGGGCGGATCGGCCAGCCCGCTCGCGGCCCCCCCCGGCCCGTCGTCGCTCCCTCGCTTCAGTCCCGACGGCAAGACCATTGCCTTCGTCGGCAACTACGACGGCAACCGTGATATCTACACCGTGCCCGTGACGGGCGGGGTTCCCTTCCGTGTCACACACCACCCGGGCGCGGAATCGCTGTGCGGCTGGTCGGATGCGAGCACGCTGCTGTTCTTTACCGCCGGCGCGGTCAACATGGCCCGCCAGACCCAGATGTTCACGGTCCCGGCGGGCGGTGGTCTCCCGACGAAGCTCCCCGTGCCGTACGGCGCGTTCGGGTCCATCGATGCCACTGGTGAGTGGCTCGCGTATACCCCCCACTCCATCGATAATCGCACGTGGAAGCGGTATCGCGGCGGCATGGCCACCGACGTCTGGCTCCTAAACCTCAAAACCAACACCAGCAAGCGCATCACGGACTGGGAGGGCACCGACACGCTGCCGATGTGGGGCTTCGGCCCCGCGGCAAAGACGGTGTACTACCTCTCCGATGAGGGCGAGCAGCATCGACTGAACATCTGGTCCTGCGACACCGAGACGGGCAAGCGGACCCAACTCACCACGTTCGCGGACGATGACGTGCGGTGGCCCTCGGTCGGTCCAGGCGCGGCGAAGGGCGGCCGCGGCGAGATTGTTTTCCAGCTCGGCAGCAAGCTGATGCTGCTGGACCTGGACACCGGCGCTTCGAGCCCGGTCAATGTCGTCATTCCCGGCGCCAAGCCCAAGATCAAGCCCAAGTCCGTTGACGCGGCCGACACCATCACCTCGTGGGCCATCGCCCCGGGCGGCAAGCGTGTGCTGTTCGTCGGGCGCGGCGATATCTGGAGCGTGCCCGCCAAGGAGGGCATCACCCGCAATCTCACGCACACCGGCTCGGTGTTCGAGCGCGACGCCTCATGGTCGCCCGACGGCAAGTGGATCGCGTACTTCTCGGATCAGTCCGGGGAGTATGAGCTCTGGCTGAGGCCCTCCGACGCACGCGCGGCCGAGGATGAGAAGAAGGACGACAAGAAGGACGAGAAGAAGGAAGATCGAAAGGACGACGGTGACGGCAAGCCGACCGACGCGGCACCGACGTCAGCCAAGCCCACCCAGCCTGTCTGCCTGACGACCCTGGGCCCTGGCTTCCGGTACAACCCCACGTGGTCGCCGGACTCCAAGCGCATCGCGTTCACCGATCGCGCCGGGCGTGTGCTCGTGGCCAATCTCAGGATTGAGGGAGACAAGATCAGCGCCGATGTGCAGACCATCGACAAGGATCCGCAGGGCGAGCCGTCGATCTCATGGGCCAATGACTCCAACCACATCGCCTATACCCGCGGCGATGAGGAGAACGAGCACCACTGCATCTGGATCGCCGCGCTCGGCGAGAAGGGCGCCGAGCCGACCCGTACCCGGGTGACGAACCCGATGTTCGACGCGGCCACCCCAGCCTTTGATCACAAGGGCGAGTTTCTGTACTACCGCGCCTCCAACCGCTTCGCCTCGCCGCGGTACTCCGACATCGACGGCACCTTCATCTACGCGGGCAGCCAGCAGATCATGATGGTTCCGCTCCGAGACGACGTGAAGAGCCCGATGGCGATCAAGAGCGACGAGGAAGAGATCAAGAAGGACGCCTCGCCCGCAAAGAAGCCCGCCGAGAAAAAGGACGGCGGGGAGAAGAAGGACGAGAAGGGAGACGACAAGAAGGACGACGCGGGAGACAAGAAACCCGAGGGCGAGAAGAAGCCCGAGGCAAAGAAGGCCGAGCCCCCTGCCAAGAAGGAACTCAAGATCGATCTCGAAGGATTCGAGCGCCGCGCGGTAGCACTGCCGGTTGCCGCCGGGAACTTCGGTCCGATGGCCGTGACCGACGATGGCCGTCTGGTGTACCTGCGCCATGGCGCCCGAGGCGAGGATGATCCCGACAACAAGCCCGGCCTGAAGGTGTTCGATCCCAAGGGGTACGGCTCCGGTGACAGGAAGGACGAGGAGACCATCCTCGACGGTGTTTCCGGCTTCGACATTTCTGCGAGTGGCAAGAAGCTGCTTGTTCGCACCTCGGGCGGCGGGGCTCGGTATCGCATCGTGGATCCTGTCGCCGGGGGCGGCAAGCCCCAGGACGTCTCCACCGCCGGCATGAAGCTCACCGTCGAACCGCGGGAAGAGTGGAAGCAGATCTTCCAGGACGCCTGGCGCGTGCAGCGCGACTTCTTCTACGTGGAGAACATGCATGGCGTGAATTGGCCTGCCATGCGCACTCACTACGGAGCGATGATCGACGATGCGGCCAGCCGCGAGGATGTGCAGTACATTCTCGGCGAGCTCATCAGCGAGTTGAACATCGGCCACGCCTATGTGCAGGGTGCCGGCGATGTGGGCGATCAGGGGCCGAATGTCCCCGTCGGGCTGCTCGGCTGCGACTTCGAGCTCGACTCAGGCGCGTATCGCATCAAGCAGATCTACCAGGGGGCCCCGTGGGACGCAGACGCACGCGGTCCCCTCGCGTCCGCCGTCGACGCGTCGGGAAAGCTCTTCAAGGTGAAGGCCGGGCAGTACCTGCTCGCGGTCAACGGAGTTCCGCTCGACACGAAGCAGGACCCATGGGCTGCCTTTGTCGGCCTCGCCGATCGGACGATCGCAATCACGGTCGCCGACAAACCCGCCTTAGACGACGCCGGTGCAAGGGATGTCCTCGTCAGGCCCGTCGGCAGCGATGCCGGGCTTCGCTACCGGGCGTGGATCGAGCGCAACCGCTCGTACGTTGAGCGCACCTCGAACGGCACGGTGGGATACATCCACGTGCCCGACACCGGCGCGAACGGCCAGAACGAGCTCTATCGCCAGTTCTTCGGCCAGAAGGGCAAGGCCGCGCTTATTGTCGACGAGCGCTGGAATGGTGGCGGGCAGATCCCCAATCGATTCATCGAACTGCTCAGCCGCCCGGCGACCAACGCCTGGGCCCTTCGCGACACGCAGGATTGGATCTGGCCGCGCGACTCGCACCAAGGGCCGAAGTGCATGCTCGCCAACGGACTCTCCGGCAGCGGCGGCGACATGTTCCCATGGCTGTTCAAGCACAACAAGGTTGGGCCCGTCATCGGGCAGCGCACGTGGGGCGGGCTGGTCGGCATCTCCGGCAATCCGCAGTTCATCGACGGCGGCTCGATGACCGTTCCCCGCTTCGGCTTCTACAAGCTCGACGGCACGTGGGGGGTCGAGGGCCACGGCGTGGATCCGGATGTGGCCATTGTCGACGATCCGGCGCTCATGCTCGACGGTGCGGGCCCGGACGGCCCGCACGCCTCGATCGCGGGCGGTCGCGGCGGCGGTGATCCTCAGCTCGACGAGGCCATCAAGATGATGGTTGAGGCCGTGAAGGCCCATCCGTTCGTGAAGCCGAACCGACCTCCGTCGCCCGACCGCAAGGGCATGGGCGTTCCCGAGAAGGATCGTTGACGAACGAATCGACCGATCGAATCACCAACCGTTGCAGCCGGCGAGCCAGCAGTTGAGCAGGTCAAAGATGTCCTGCACATTCAGCACGCCGTCGCCGTTCATATCGCCGTTGCCGGCGAACCACCCGTTGATGAAGTCGAAGATGTCCTGCACTTCGAGGACTCCGTTGCCATTCCAGTCGCAGCGGCAGCGCAGCGGCTGGTTTGCGAAGTCCATCACGGCGGGCACACTCTTGCCATTGGTGACCCACTGGTCGTAGGCGATCTGGCCCAGACTGTTCGAGGTATTACCGTCGCGCAGAAACTCGATGTAGTCCTTGGACGTGGTCTGGTAGAGCACGGAGACCTTTGCGGCCCGGGCTCCGGCCGGGATGGCGAAGCGGGTGTCGTCCCAGTACTGACCGTCGGCGTAGAGATTGGCGGGCTGGTGCCCCGCCTGCACCGCGGTAAAGGCGGCGTTGTTGAAGCCCATGGGCGGGATGCGGTTGTCCTTGTAATACTTGTTGCTGATGGCCAGGCGGAAGGCCGGGCCGGGCGTGGTGCCCACGAGCGACGCGACCGCCGCGTCTGGCCCCATGTGGGCCTCGTACACCTTGGTCGTCGATTCATCCAGCACGGCCGTCATCGGGTTGTAGGCACCGCGCTCCGCGATGACGTTGTTGTCCTGATCCACGAACTGCACGTTGATCCACATCCGACGGCCCTCGTTGTAGCCGGTCGGGAGCTTGTGGCCGGAGTAGTTGATGATGCGCACGTTGATCGATCCGTGCACCTGCGTGACCTCTAGGTCGCTCGCGGCCTGGAGCATCGCCACGTTGCGGGCTATCGAGTCGTTGGTGTACTGCTCGTTGAGCTCGGTCTCGTCGTCCGGGTACAGGTTGCGCACGGCCTTGAGCACCCACGTGTTCGCGCCGTTAAAGTTGTGCTGCGGCAGCGGAAGGGGCTGGGCCGCGTTCGGACGTGTGGGCGGGTCCAGCGAGCACCCCTGCCCGGACACGCTGGGCATGTGGCAGTCCTGGCAGCTTGAGTAGCTCGGCGTCAGGCCCCCGAACCGTCCGTTCAGGTTTACGGGTCCTTGGGCGAAAAGGCTCTCCGACCATTCGCTGTAGGTGCGCTGCTCGGGGAACTGGTCGAGCTTGCTGGCCGCGGGGGTCTGGCCGATGGCGTTGATCGCGTATGTACCGTCAGCCTGCTTTGTGAAATGAGGCGTCGAGACGTCGTGGCAGGTCGCGCACATGCGTGACGACAGGTGGAACGGCGACTGTAGGAACGCGTGATACTGGAACCCGGGCGGGGTGATGTCGGACCATTCCACATCCAGGTTGAACGGGCCGCGCCGACGATCCAGCGGGTCGATCACGAAGGCCCCATCGTGGGCCGACGGCGGCACGCCGGTGGACAATCCCGCGAGGATTCCCTGATCCACCAGCGGGCTCACGCCCGGCTGGTAGATCGGATCCACCATGCGATGGCAGATGTGGCAGGCCACGCCGAGCTTGTTTGCGCTAGAGAGCGGGAGGGTCTTTCCAAAGCTGGGCGACTGGGTGTCGTTGTCGAACTTCACCAGATTGCGCATCCATGTCATCGGCGCATGGCAGCGCATGCACAACTGGCCGGCGTAGGAAGCGTCCTGCTCGGTGATCGCCAGCGCGGCGTAGAACACCGGATCTCGGGCCGCCTGCCCCATCATCGAGTGGTTCCACCGGGCGTACGGCTCGTGCTCCTCGTTGTAATAGCCATGGCACGCCGAGCACATCGTGGGATCGATCAACGCATCGGTGTATTCCAGCGGCTGGCTGCCGGGGACAAAGAAGTTCTGGCGGGTGCTCTGGATGGGCTGAGTTGCCGTCGCCACGCCCACCGCACCGGCGATCAGCGCGACGATCCACAACACGCTGGCGCGGATGCGCCAACGTCCGCGCGGCAGGGCGCTCGTTCGGTCGGGACAACGGCTTTGGTCACGCGAGGTGTTCCCCACGTTGCGCTCCAATCTAGTCGAGGATAACGGGCGAGCGAATGCCGCCCGGGTAGAGACTAACTCCAGATACGACGCAAACCATCGATCGGGTGCAGGGATACCGCGGTTTCGGACGTTCGGATAGGTTGGGCCGGATCGGCCGGATCGCGCGGGATTATCGGAGTCGTTTGCCCCCGGAACATCCCCGGCGAGGCCTCGCCGGAAATTAACCCAGTGGCCCCGGCCGGGCCATGTTGATCGTGCCCGCCTCCGGGCAAAGCCCCAGCCTTTGACCCTCGTCAAGAAGCCGCTGGACCGCCGCCCTGCCGTTTTCCCCGGCATCCAGGGTCAGGTCGCTCACGTACATCTCGATGTACTTCTCCGCTTGGACGCGGCTGATCTCGGGAGCGAATCGCATGCAGTACTCGATGGACCTCGCGCGGTGGGACATGGCGTGCAGGATCGATGAGTACAGCAGGTTCACGACCCGGCGTGAAGTGCCCTCGCCGCCGCGCCGGTCGAGGTCGCGCCGGATCGCGTTGCCTCCGAGCGGCAGGGGCAGCGAGGTTCGGGCGAGCCACCATTCTCCGACATCCGCGACGAGGTCGACACCCATCTGCGCGTAGGTGAGTTGCGACTGGTGGATGAGCAGACCGTGCGTGATCCCGCCCTGACCGGATGCAACCGCATCGAGAATGCGATCGAAGGGCATTTCCACGGTGCGCAGCCTTGCATGGTCCTCGCCGAGCATCATCGAGAGCACAAGAAAGGCCGTGGTCTCGCGTCCGGGGATGGCGAGCAGCGCCTCGGGATCAAGTAGGGCCTGCACGCCGCGATCGATTGCGGAGAGCTCATCGGCGTAGCAGGTACACGAGGCCACCGAGGGAGCACGGCCGCCGCGGGCGACGACCTTGGGCCCGTAGCCGTATCCCATCGACGAACCGAAGCTCGTCAACTGGTACTTCGCAGCGACCCGCGCGTAGCAGTTCATCGACATCGCGGTTATGTCGAGGTCGGCCTGCTCGATGGCGCGGCGGTTGAGCACGGAGATATCCGCCGCGACCGGAACAAACCGAAATCCGCACGTGTCGATCTCCGGTGGGGTGATCACTCGGGCGGGCCGCACGGCATGATGATCCCGCGGCGGTTCGATCATTCCGGTGATCGGCCACCACATGAACACGTCGTCGGGATCGGGGGAGTGGGCGAGTTGCAGTTCGAGCATGGGCGGTTCTCTCGCTCACGCGAGAGGCTCTCTAAAACATCTGCATCTGCCGCGTCGCCAACTCATCGGTCACGGGATGGTCAGGGTCCAGCCGGTATTCGCCTGTATAGCACGCGGTACACCAGTGCTCGCGAGGCTGTGCCTGCACGCACGAGAGCATCCCGTTCAGCGACAGGTAGTGCAGCGAATCCACGCCCAGGAACTCGCGGATTTCCTCCACGCTCTTCTTGTGCGCGATGAGCTGGTCGCGGCTGGCGAAGTCAACCCCGAAGTAGCATGGGTGCCGGATCGGCGGGCAGCTGATGCGGAGGTGGATCTCCTTCGCTCCGGCCTCGCGAAGTTGGTTCATCTTCACCTGCGTCGTGGTGCCGCGCACAATCGAGTCGTCCACGACGATGAGCCGGTGGCCTGCCACGATCTCGCGGACCACGTTGAGTTTCAGGCGAACGGCGGCGTTGCGCTCGGTCTGCGTTGGCTTGATAAAAGTGCGGCCCACGTATCGATTGGGCACGATGCCCTCCCGGTACGGGATCCCGCTCGTCCGGGCGTATCCAGTGGCCGCGGAGCGTCCCGAGTCGGGCATCGGCATCACGCAATCGGCCTGCACAGGGGCCTCCATCGCCAGCCGTTCGCCGAGACGCTCGCGCACCACCTGCACGTTTTCGCCGAACACAACGCTGGACGGGTTGGCGAAGTACACATGCTCGAACACGCAGTGCGCACGTCTCGCCGCGGGATCGTCGAATCGCCGGCTTGAGACCCCCGCATCGGAAAGCGTCACGATCTCTCCGGGATCCACCTCGCGGACGAGCGTGGCGCCGATCACATCCAGCGCGACGGTCTCGCTCGCGACCACGTGGCGACCATCCGGCAGCCGACCGAGCACCAAGGGCCGCCATCCCCAGGGATCCCGGGCCGCCTCGATTCGATCGGGGAACAGGAACACAAGGCTGTATGCCCCCTCCAGATGTCGCAGCGTTGCCGCCACCGAATCAACGGCCTTCTGCTGCTCCGGTGATGCCAGGAGGTGGATGATCACCTCCGTGTCGCTGGTTGTGTGGAACAGATGTCCGGCCTCTTCGAATCGGCGCCGAAAGGCGGCGGCGTTGATCAGGTTTCCGTTGTGCGCCACCGCCACCTGCCCGCCGACGTAGCTCTCCAGCAGCGGCTGGGCGTTTCGGGCCAGCGAGCCGCCCGCCGTTGAATAGCGATTGTGGCCGATCGCGCCGCAGCCTTTGGTGTAGGCCGAACCGTTCACGGCCGGCGCATCCGGGCGATCGGCACGCTCAGGCTTGGCGGATCGCTCGAGGGCTTCGAGCACCGATCGGCGGAAAATCTCGGGCACCAAACCCATGCCGGTGTGCGCTTCAAGGCGTGCGCCGTTAGTCACGCAGATTCCCGCGGACTCTTGGCCGCGGTGTTGTTGGGCGTACATGCCCAGATAGCACAACGTGGCCGGCTCGGGCCCGCCCCACAGGCCGAACACGCCGCATTTGTCCTTCTTTTCGGGCGAATCCCACGATGCGCGGCCCGCCGCCGGGGTGGCGGGCAACACGGGAAGCGAGAGTCGAGTGGGCATTGCGCTGAGTGTAGGTGGAGGGAGCGGTGAAATGGGATCGCCAGCCCCGAGCGGCACTCTCTGGTCTTGTCGGTTGGTTGCAGACCTTGCCCCCCACATTCGTCGCGGCGGTTGTGCAACGGAGTTGCATAAAGGCGTGATATGTGATACGCTCCAGCCGCGTCTTTCAGTGCTCGCATGCCGACCAATCACTCCAGATCCACGCCGAAACCATGGCTCGCGGCCCTCGCAGGCCTGCTGGGTGTCTGGGTGGCGATTCTGCTCCCAAGCGTTCACGGCCACATCGGATGTGAGGACGCGGCCGGCATTGAAGCCCACGCATGCGAGCATGGTTGCGAGAGCGATCACCACTCCGCGCCGGTTGAGCACTCGCCGGGAGACAAAGATCACCACGACAGCTCGGCCTGCGACCTCTGCAAGCTGATTCTGACGCTCGATTCAGGCGGCGTGCACGTTCGGGTTATTGAGGTCTGTTTCGCAGCGGTCATGTCGATCGATCTGGTGAGCCACCAATCGCAAATCGGCTCATCGGCCCCGGCGCTCGATGCCCGATGCTCCCGCGGCCCGCCTGCGGTCTGAGTCGGCATCGCTTTTACTTCGCGTCGTTGAATCCCCGTCACACCTATAGGCGTGCTCACGCGCGCTTCGAGACACACCATGCTTGCCGTCCTGCTTTACCGGGCGCGGCCGCCGCGCCCGGCGTTGTCCGCGTTTACACTCATTGAACTCCTCGTGGTCATTGCCATCATCACCGTCCTCGTCGGCATTCTGCTCCCCGCCCTCGCCTCGGCCCGAGTCTCGGCCCGTCAAAGCGTCACGCTCGCCAGACTCCGCGATTTGGGAGTCGGCATGTCCGCCTACGCCAACGAGTTCAAGGACCAACTCCCCGCCCTGTCCAGCCGCGAGGAAAAGGCGTTTCTCGGCCTGAGCGTGCTTGCCAAACACAACAGCGTCCCGTATCAGGCATTTCTGAATCCCAATGTGCAGGACACGCTCGCACAATCGGAAACTGCGGACAACCGCCCGATCCTCGCCGAGTTGGCGGGCATTGAGATCGACGACCCAACCACCATCGTTCCTTCCGACATTCCAAACGTCCGCTGGCACTGCTCTTTCTCATTCGACAACGACAAGCTGCTCGATCGGGCCTGGAAACCGGTCGTCTATCTCGGCGACCGCGCCGACTACAGCCTTGGCGACACGTTTTCCGGGAACTGGAAGCACTCGGGCATGTGCGTCCTCTGGACCGACCAGCACGCGGCCTTTGTGAAATCGCGAGCCCTCAAGGACCAACACGACCCCAACATGTACCACCACAACGAGTTCAACGGCGAAGGTGGCATCGAAATCCGCGATGGCGTCGCCGTTCAAAGCGATTCGCTCGACACCCACCTTCGCTTCTTCAGCGAACAGGAGGACGACGCCCTTTTGCCAAACTAGACCGTCGGTGCCGATATTCGGGCATGCCTCCTGCATCGACGACGCCCCCTCCCTCCCCCCCACCGCTTCCGGCGGCACCCCGAGTCCCACCCGACCTGGAAATCCGCTGGCCAGCCGCGCTGCTCGATGCTTCGCCCGAGGTCGCCGCGGAGGCGTTTGCACGGTCCCTGCGCGGCTATGCCTGCCGGCTGAAGACCCCGGCCGCGCAGGCTCGGTTTGTCATGGCCGCCGACACGCCGCTCTACGAGGCCATCGATACGACCGTGGTCGAGGCATACGACGGAGTTCACCCGAAGCATCGGCTGATGAAGTACCACGACTTCTTCGTGGAGCGCATTCGACCGAACGAGCACGCGATCGACCTTGGGTGCGGGATTGGAATGGTGGCCGCGTCGATCGCCGAGCGGAGTGGAGCCAAGGTCACCGGCGTGGACTGGTCAGAATCCAATCTCACGAAGGCACGGGAGATCGCTGCCGATCGCGGGCTCGAGGACCGCGTTACGTGGATCCATGCGGACATTTGCCAAAAGCGAGTCCCGGGGGTGTTCGACGCGGTCGTCGTCTCAAACGTCCTTGAACATGTCACCGACCGCCCGGCACGGCTTCGTCGCTGGGCCGATTGGTACGGCGCGAAACGCATCCTCATCCGCGTCCCCGCCTTCGACCGCAACTGGCAGACCCCGCTCAAGCAGGAACTCGGCCTCGACTTTCGCTGCGACCCCACCCACGAGACCGAATACACCGAGGATCAACTGCGGACCGAAATCGCCGCGGCCGGGATGGTCGTCGGCGACTTCATCTCTCGATGGGGCGAATACTGGGCGGTAGCCATAGTGCCGAAGTAGCCCGGACCCGGCCATCCCCCGCACAGGTGGGGCGACAACCCACTCGGCGACTTGACCCCGACCATTCCCCTGCCTTTACTCTCCGCCCCTGACATCTTGTTGATGCCCGGATCTCACCCAGCCGGACCGCAGACGCGGCCCTCGGCGCAGATCGTTCGCCCTCTGGCGGACACGGCGGCCCAGTCCCGGACGTTTCCGGAGCCTGCGACCGCCCGACGGAAGGAAACTCATGGCTCGTTACACAGGTCCCAAGCTGAAGCTGTCCCGCCGCATCGGCACGCCGATCGAGGACATCCCGAAGCACACGTCCAAGCGCACACTGACGCCCCCCGGCATGCACGGCTATCGCGGTCGCCGCCTGCGCGACTTCGGCGTTCGTCTCAACGAGAAGCAGAAGCTCCGCCACCACTACCACGTGCTGGAGCGGCAGTTCCGTCGGTACATCGACGACGCCTCCCGCATGCCCGGCAACACCGGCGAGAACCTCCTCCGTCTGCTCGAGCGTCGACTCGACAACGTCGTCCGCCGCGCGGGCCTGGCCCGCACGATCTGGGCGGCCCGCCAGATGGTGGCCCACGGTCACGTGCTGGTGAACGGCCACAAGACCGATCGCCCGTCGTACACCGTTGAGGTCGCGGACGTGATCACCGTGAAGCCCAAGCTCCACAAGCTCGTCCGCGAGAGCATGGAGTCCATCTCGGGCCACGAAGTTCCGGGCTGGATTGACCTGAATCCGGGCGAACTGACGATCAAGGTGGTTGCCCTGCCGACCTCCGACCAGATCCCCTTCGACGTCAACCCGAACCTGATCATCGAATACTACCGGTAAACACCGAGTGACGGAGTGACGAAGGGACAGAGTGACGAAGTTCTGAACTCCGTCGCTTCGTCGCTCCGTCATTTCGTCGCTTTTGGATTTCTCCCATGCTCAAGTGGCTTCGCAAGTACAACACCTACATCCTGGTCGTCGGCGGCTGCCTCCTCATGGTGGCCTTCCTGCTCCAGGGCACGCTCAACGAGCTCGGCAAGCGCGGCATGATCGGTTCCGCCGCGTTTCAGGTCGGCGGGCACAAGGTCGGCTTGGAGGAGTTCGGCGACTCTTCGCGTGAGTACACCGCGATGTCGTACATCGCCGGAGGCCCGCGAGAACTCGAGGCGTTCTTCCGCATCGAGAGCGCGGAGCACTGGTACCTGCTCGTCAAGGAGGCGCAGGAGGCCGGACTCGTGGGCGGCAAGCTTGATGGCGAGGATTACCTCGCCGAGATTCCGGCGATCATCGCCGGGACCCGCGCTCGCTTCGATTTCCGCGGCAGCTACGACCAGCACCTCGCCTACGAGAAGATGCGGATCGACGCGTCCAAGGCTCGGGTGATGGGCGAGACCCGCCTCACCGAGGACCAATTCCACAAGGCCGTCGCCCGCCTGCACGGCATTCGTCGCCTCCAGGCATCGTACTACGCGGCGTCGCAGTTTGGCGAGAGGCGGCTGGTCACCGAGGGCCGCGGCCTCAGCGACACCGTTCGCGCCGAGTACGTGCTCGTCCCCGCCGAGCGGGAGATGGCGACCGCGGCCGAGCCCGACGAGGCGGCCATCAAGGCTCACTACGAGAAGTTTAAGGCCACGCCGAAGGGCGGCGGCGAGTTCGGCATCGGCTACACCCTGCCCCCCCGCGTCAAGCTCTCCTGGATCGAGATCAATCGCCAGCTCATCGCCGACGCGGTGCAGATCGACGAGATCGAGGCCGAGAAGCGGTTCCAGCGCAAGTACCCCAACGGCGTTGTCACCGACGGCAAGAACGCCGACGACGAGCGCAAGAAGTTCGAGGCCGAGGTCCGCAACGAGGCCACCGAAAAAGCGATGAAGACCGCCATCGACGCGGTTCGCACGGAAATCGACAAGGCCGCGCGTAAGCTCGATCGCGACGGCGAGTTCCTCCGGATCACTCCGGAATGGGAGGCAGCCAAGCCGGACTTCCAGAAGATCCGCGAGGTCGTCGCGGCGCACCTGCTCGAGCAGCACAAGATCGTCGTTTCTCCCACCAAGGTGGTTGTTCGGGCCAACTCCTGGGTCGATGCCCAGGACGCCCAGACGCTCGAGGGGATCGGCTTCTCCGCCCAGCAGCGCGGCCAGTCGGCCGTCCCCTTCACCAAGGCGCTCTTCGAGGTTCGTGAGATCGTCGGCCGCAACGACCTGGCTCTGCAGGTGGGCGTGCCGCCGAGCGAGCCGTTCAAGAGCGGGCCGAACGGTTCGGGCAACGCGTACTTCTTCATGGTGCTCGACGCCCGCAAGGAGTCTCCGCCCGACAGCATGGAGGAAGTCCGCGCCGACATCATCAAGAACATCAAGCGTCTGGCGGCCTATGAAGTGCTCAAAGCCGCGGAGCCCCGCTTGCTGGCCGAGGCCGTCTCGGGCGGTCTCGAGGCGTTGACGAAGGTTCCCGAGGGGGTTACCGCCGTGAGCGTGCGCGAAGTGACCGTGCGCAAGAAGCAGACGGTGGCCTCCGACACCTCCCTCGATACTCAGGAGTTCCGCGACAAGGTGCTCGCGGTGGCCGGCGGGCTCGATCCCGCTATCGATCCCACCACGCTTCCGGCCGACAAGCGAACGTTCTCGATGCCGATTTCCAAGTCTCTGAGCCTCTTCGTCGGCCGTATCAAGGCCCTTCAGCCTCTCACGATCGAGCGTTTTCGATCGCAGCAGAACAGCGTCCTTGCCAATGTGCAGGCCGAAGAGTTCACCTCCGACATGGACGCGTTCCCGTTCTCGCTCGAGAACATGGAAAAGCGGTTGAATGTGCAGTATGAAGAGAGCCGCGAGAAATCCCGAGCCGAGCGCCGGGCCGAGAAGGCCGCGCAGAAGTCCCAGCAGTCCGGCCGCTGACGCACGATCGGCGAGGTCTTAATCCTGATTCGACGACGCCGGGCCCTGACCGTTCAGGGCCCGGTTCATTGCGCCCCCGATTGATCGGAGGCTCAACTCGGGAAGCGATGCCGGCAATGCGCCCGGCGCCAGCGACCTCGCGGCCTCGCGAACGATCCGCCATGCCGAGAGCAACGCGAGACCCGGCGACGGTCGCGGCTTGAGTGCGTTCCGGCGGATCAGCAGCGCGGTGACATCGTCGTCGAACCCATCCGACCCGTCGCCGCCATCTCCGATAGCCTCAAGAAGGCCACGAACGAGCGAGGCGGGCTCTCTTGTATTCAGCCGGTTCAGGTGTGCTATCAGTCCATCGGTGCCCAGGAGCCGTCCGTCAGCGCCCTTGGCCTCGATGAGCGAATCGGTGTAGAAGAGCACCAGGTCGTCCGGCCGCAGTCGTGTTGCCGAGGCCGGGTATCGAGTCTCTTCCAGCACACCGAGGGGAAGGTTGCTGGGCCCGCCGCGTCCGCTGTCGGGCACTTCAACCCGTGCCCATTGGCCGGCCTTGGCGTCGAAGAGCAACGGACGCGGGTGCCCCGCGTTGGACACCGCGAGTTCATCCGTGGGGGCGAAGTACGTGGCGATCACGGCCGTGGCGAACATCGCGCCACCCCCGCCGATCGCGTCTTCGCCGATCTCGTTGAACTCTCGGTTGACGGCCTCCACAAGGCGGGTCTGGTCGATGTAGTTCGAGTGCCTCCGCATGAGGCGCCGCAGAGCGTCCGCGGCCTTGGCCACGGGCGCACCATGACCGCTGACGTCGGCGACGATGAGCCGCGTGATGCGGCCCGACGCGCAGCTCGTGACGTAATGAATGTCTCCGCCCGCATCGTCCGGTCCGCTGCTCTGGAACGGACGACTGAACACCCACGCGTCGAGGCCGGGCATGACCACGCCGTTGTCGATGGCACGATTGCCGCCCCAAACTTCCATGCAGGCCATCACGTGGGGGGAGAGTGCATCGGCGGCCATGGAGTGCTCGGCGGACATCGCAAAGTTGTCTGGTCACGCGAGCAGCGAGTCGAGCAACTCCGGCACGCCCTGCGCCCGGGTCGCGATCGTCTCGATCACCGGCCGCTTGCCCGCCACATCCCGCAGATCGCGGACCAACTCGTGCTCGCCGGGATGATCGGCCTTGTTGCACACGAACACATCGGCGATCTCGAGGATGCCAGCCTTGTCCATTTGCACAGCGTCGCCCATGCCGGGTGTGAGCACCACCGCCGTGCGATCCACGAACGACCGGATCTTCGTCTCGTTCTGACCGGCGCCGACGGTCTCGATGAACACCGTGTCGAAGGGGCGGTCACTCACGCCGCCGATCAGCTCCACAATCTCCGGCAGCGCGTGGTAGTCCTCGCCGCTGATGGCCAGCGACCGGTAGAAGACGTTCTGGTCGAGCGTGTTGAAGTCCACCCGCAAACGGTCCCCGAGCAACGCTCCGCCCGTGATCGGGCTCATCGGATCGAACGCGATGACCGCGCATCGCCCCATCCGCGGATTGTCCTTCGCCCGCCGGGTGTACTCGCCGACGAGCTGGGCCACCAGCGTGCTCTTGCCCGCGCCGGGCGAGCCGGTGATGCCGACCACGCGCGGCGGCCGACGCCTGGCCGCGCCGGCTCGCAGGGGTTTTCCGGCGTGCATCAGGGAGATGTCGCGCGCGAGCTGCGATTCCGGGGTCGCGCTGGCGACCTGCGCGGATCGCGCTTTGGTTGCCCCGCGCACGGCTTCGACGATGTCGAGCAGTCCCGTCCCCGTCGTGAAGCACTTGCCCACGCCCGCCTCGAGCAAAGCCCCGATGTCCTCCTGCGGCAGGATGCCCCCCATGTACACGGGCATGTCCGGTCGGCCGAGGTCCCGGAGGGCGTTCACCAGGCGCGGCCCGAGCACCAGATGCGAGTTGCTCATCATGCTCGCCGCGATGACATCACAATCCTCATCCCGGGCCGAGATTGCCAGTGACCGCGGCGTCTGCCACAGCCCCGAATAGATTACGTGTACGCCCGAATCTCGCAGGGCGCGGGCGATCACTTTCACGCCCCGGTCGTGTCCGTCGAGCCCCATCTTGCCCAGCAGCACCCGCGGCCGATGGTCAAGATCGGAACAGCGGTCTTTTTTCTCGAACTCGGTGGTGGCGGTATGCAGGGTTGTGGTCATAGGGGTGGGCCGCCGGTCGGTTGGACGCGCCCAAATGAGGATATTCCACGATTGTGAGGTGGTCCGAGGGACCGCCGCCCGGCTCTTCCCGGGATGTCCTCCGGCAGTTTGCTTCGTTCGGGGCTGCGGGCGTCCGATAGACTGCTCGATGCCCGTGTCCGCCAAACCCCTCCCCGCGCCCGGTCTCTACGCCGACCGGTACGACCTTATTGACGCCTGGCGCGGCCTTGCCGCCCTCGGGGTATGCGTCCATCACGTCACCGGTCTGACGATCGGTGGACCGTCCGTGATGCTGTTCTTTGTCATCAGCGGGTACTGCATTGCCGCGTCTGCGGATGCCTGCCAGCGGAAGGGATGGGGTTTCAAGGGCTTCATGTGGCGGCGGGTCCGCCGCATCTACCCCCCCTACTTGCTTGCGATCGCGTTCTGGATCGCTACCCGGCTGGTCAAGTGGAGGCTCCTGCACGGTGCAAACGACCTTGATCGCCCCTGGACAGAATGGGTGCAGAACATCACGCTCACGCAGTGGCTCTCGCTGCTCTGGCACCCGATCTCCTACGCGGCCAACAACACCACGCTCTTCGTCGCCTCGTTCTGGTCGCTGTGCTACGAGGAGCAGTTCTACCTCATCATGGGCTTGATGGTGCTGCTCGCGGGCATCGTTCGCATGAGCGTACTGTGGATGTCGTCGCTGCTGCTGGTCATCGGGCTGGCGTGGAACGTGCTCTTCCCGAGCACATCCTTCGGGCTGTTCATCGAGTACTGGTCGCTCTTCGGTATCGGCGTGGTGACCTTCCATCGCTTGTGCCGCATCCAGAGCGGGTCGCTCCGTCGGTGGATCGACGCGGGCCTCTTTCTGCTGGTCGTCGCGGGGGCGTATGGTCGATTCTTCGCCGGGATCAACTGGCCGGAGCCGGACAAGCCGCACGAAGAAGTGCGCTACGCCCACGGCGAGATTGCCATGGCCGCGTGCTTTGCGTTGGTGCTCATCACCCTGCGGCCGTTCAGCGAGCGGATCGCCGGGTTGCGTGCGTTCAAGCCGCTGGCCGCGCTGGGTCACATCACCTTCAGCCTTTACCTGATCCACCAGTTCAACTTGAACCTCATGCAGACGATCGCCGCGGCAGTGCTCCGGCCGATCAACCACTTGCCAAGGCCCGTTCTCGATCCCGACTCGGAGCGGTGGTCATGGCCGATGCACTGGCTCGTTCCGTGGTTCCTGTTGCAGATCGCGGGCCACATCGTGCTCGCGTCGATCTTCTGGTATTTCTGCGAGCGGCCATTTCTCAACAAGAGCCTGATCCCACCGACACGAGCGGCTTCTCCTGAGTCCCCGAAATCCTGACCGATGGACTCAGCGGCGCTCCGCCGCGGCACGCACCAGGTCCTCAAACACCCCCACGCCAAGCCCCCGATTCGCCGTCCGCTCGGGGTGCCACTGCACGCCTACAAAGAACCAGGAGTCTGGGTCGTCAATTGCCTCGATCACGCCGTCGTCGCTCACGGCCACCACCCGCATCCGCCCCGAATTGCGGACCGCCTGGCGGTGGTGGCTGACAACGGTCGGATCTGATCCGATCCACCCCCCCACCACGCTTCCGGCCTCGGTCGCTCGCACCGCGTGCCCGCTGTTGTTCCAGTGCCGGTCCGCGGTTGGCATCGACTCGGGCATGTGCTGGTCAAGCACACCTCCCGCCACCAGCGCCATCATCTGCATCCCCAGGCACACACCAAGGGTTGGCGTCTGCGGCGAGGCCGTCAGTGCCTTCAGTAGCGCGGTGTCGAACGCCTGGCGTTGGGGGTGTACCGGTGTCGCCTTCGGGTGCGTTGCCACGCCGAATGGTTCGGTGCGGGGATCGTCCCCTCCCGTGAGCACAAATCCGTCGCACCGCTCCAAATGCTCGGGGATCAACTCGAGAATCGGGGGCAGGATGATCGGCCAGCCGCCCGCGGCCTGGATCGCTTGGGCGTAGGTCAACGCGCAGGTCGCCCGAACACTCCCGGGCCGCGGTTCTGCGACGTCTGGTGCGATTCCGATGATTGGCCGCGGTGTGGAACTCATGGTGTCGCCAAAGGGTAGAGAGCCGGTCATCGGCCGAACTCGGTCATCCGCCTTCAACTTGGGGCTGAATCTCCCTAGACTCGCCCAATGTCCACCAAGGCCGTCATCGTGTGGCTCTTCCTCGCCATCGTCCTCGGCGTTGCGGTTGTGGTCTTGGTGTTCTTCTCAGACGGCAAACCGAATCCCAATACCTCCGGTGGCGTGGTTTCCGTCGGTTCCCGTCTCGTTGAGTTCGTTCCCGGCGATGTTCGCCAGATTGTGGTGGAGTCGCCAACCGACGGCCTCGTGCAGACGATCGAGCCCGCTCCAAAGGGCAAGGGGCCGTTCGGAGCCGACACCGACTGGCAGCTTCGCCTCCAACCGCTCGGCGCCACGGGCTCTTCCGCCCGCGCTGCCGACCCCTGGCCGCTCGATTCCTCCCGTATCCAGACCCTTCTGCGCATCCTTGCCGAAACTAGAGCCGTTGCCCCCGCCTCCGCTGACGCCTCGCTTGGCGAAAAGCCCACCAAAGTGACGCTGCACCTTCGCGAGGGTGTCTCCACTTGGACATTGGCCGAGCGCACTCTTGGGGGGACTGGTCTCGTCGAGATCGCGGATCCCGCCGGCCGTCGCCGAGCCGTCGTTCGCGATGACCTGCACCGAGTCTTCAACGAGCCGGGCCCGCGCGGCTGGCGAGACTCGTTTCCCCTCGCCGGCATTGCCCCGGATGCCTCTCGCATCCGTCTCGACTCCCCCACCGTCCATCTCGCTCTCTCCAAGGTTGGCGGCAAGTGGAGCCTGATCGAGCCCGCCGCGGCCCCGGGCGACCCCGCGTCCATCCAGCGGCTCATCGGCGAACTCGGGCGAGTGCAGATCGCTGATTTCGTCGATTCGCCTCCGACTTCGCCGTCCACCGGCATCGAGAAGCCCGTCGCGGCAATCCGGATCGAAGCGGACCGCCGCACCGTGGATTCGAACTCGGCCGAACCAAAGGTGACAACCGATGCCGTCGAGCTCGCCATCGGCGGCGCGGCCGGCAGCGTCAGCCCCACCGCGCCGCCTCGCGTGTTCGGCACAATCAACACCCAGCGTCCGGTGCTGCTCGATGGTCGATCGGTCGGTATTTCCACCGACCCGGCAAACTACATCTGGCCTGCCCCGCTGCGAGAGACCACCTCAAACATCGGCGGCTTTTTGCTGACGCTGACCGCGAGCGCGAATCCGGGAGCCTCGGGGCGCGCCTTCAAGCGAGCTGGCACTCGCTGGGCCCAGATGTTTGCGGGAGGCGAAGAGGCTCCCGTGTCCGACAGCGAGCGCCGCGGCGTGGAAGATGTTCTTGTGTTTCTCACCGGCGACCGCGGAGCAACTGCCAAGGACGCTCAAGCTCCCGCTCGCCCCACCATCACGTTCGCGGCTCCCGAGGGGGCACGGATCATCGGCTCGCTCAGGGTCAACGGGCTTGCCGGCGACGCCATCGACACGCTCGACGTTCTTGTCGTCGGTCCGGACAAGGTCTGCGTTCGAACCGGCCCGGTCTGGCGAACGTATGGCGCGGGCACGGTTCCAGCCCTGCTCTCCAGCGCGGCCGACGCCGCCCGCGCGGCTTCGCCCCCGCCTACACGTTGAAGTACTTCGCTTCGGGGTGATGGACGATGATCGCGCTGGTGCTCTGCTCCGGATCGATCTGCCAGTTTTCCGTCAGTTCGCATCCGATCCGTGTCGGGTCGATCAGCTTCCACAGCCGATCCTGATCGCTCATGTCCGGGCACGCCGGATATCCGAATGAGTAGCGGCTGCCGCGATAGTGCTGTGTGAACAGCTCTTTCACGCGAGGCGAGTCGTCGCCCGCGATTCCCAGCTCCTGGCGGATCCGCTTGTGCCAGAACTCGGCGAGCGCTTCGGTCGTCTCGACGCCCAAGCCGTGGAGATAGAGGTAGTTCGAATAGTCGTTGGCCTTGAAGAGCTTCTGCGCTTCCTCGCTGGCCCGCTTGCCCATCGTCACGCAATGCAGCGCGAGCACGTCACGACGGCCCGATTCGACAGGAAGGAAGAAGTCGCTGATGCACAACCGCCGCTTGTCGGGCTGCCGCGGGAAGCGGAACCGCTCGATCTCCCGTGCCTGCTCCGTTGGGTGGTACACGACCAGGTCATCGCCCTCGGAGTTGCACGGGAAGTAGCCGTACACGGCCGCGGGAAGCAAGATCTTCTCGTCGCGACACTTGGCCTTGAGCTTCTCGAAGATCGGCTGGATCTTGTCCTCCACGATCGCGTCGTACTCCGCGTCGGTCATGGCCCCCTTCTTGACCTGCCACTGGCCGCGGAAGAGCGCGATGGGGTTGATGAACGGATAGATCTGGGTGAGGTCGAGCCCCTCTACCACGCGCGAGCCCCAGAACGGCGGCGTCGGAATCCCTTCCGGACCAAGCACCGCCACATCCGAACGCACACGCTCGGATCGATCGATCACCGCGACGCCTTCGCCCTTCCCAGCCTCGAACGCGTCGGCTCGGCGGCCCTGCTCGGCGCGCGAGCGTGCGATGGTCTCCTCCGCCTTGGTGCGTTTGCCCAGGCGGTCTTCGATCTCCTGATCGAGCGTGCCCATCTCGTCGGAGACGATCCGATCCATAGTCGAGAGCCCCTCGAACGCATCGCGTCCGTAGAACACCGGCCCGTTGTACACGTTGCGCAGCGTGCCCTCGCAGTAGTGCCGCGTGAGCGCGGCCCCACCCAGCAGCACCGGCACCTCCAGCCCCAGCGCGTTCATCTCCTGGAGGTTCTCCTCCATGACGTTCACGCTTTTAACCAGCAGGCCCGACATCCCGACCGCGTCCGCCCGGGTCTCCTTCCACTTCTCGACGATCGCCGCGATCGGCTGCTTGATGCCGATGTTGTACACCGTGTACCCGTTGTTGCTCAGGATGATGTCGACGAGGTTCTTGCCGATGTCGTGGACGTCGCCCTTCACGGTCGCCAGGACAATCTTGCCCTTTGTCTGCCCCTCGATCTTCTCCATGTACTTCTCAAGGTGTGCAACCGCCATCTTCATGACCTCCGCGCTCTGGAGCACGAAGGGGAGCTGCATCTGGCCGCTGCCGAAGAGCTCGCCGACGGTCTTCATGCCGTCGAGCAGGTGGTCGTTGATGATGATGAGCGGGGTGTACTTCTTCCGTGCCTCTTCGAGAGAGTCGATCAGGCCCTGCTTCTCGCCGTCGATGATGTGCGAGCGCAGCCGTTCCTCGACGGTCTGCGCTGCCTTCTCCTTCTTCGCGGCTCCGGTCGCGCTCTCGACGTCCTTGAACAGCTCAACAAACACTGCGAGCGGATCGAAGCCCTCACGCCGGCGGTCGTACACGAGTTCGAGCGCGGCCTGCCACTGCTCCCGGGGAATCTTGTTCTCCGGGAGAATCTTGCTCATGTGCACGATCGCGCTCGTCAGCCCGGCCTCGCGAAGCTCGTGCAGGAAGACGCTGTTGAGCACCACGCGCGCCGCGGGCTTGAGCCCGAAGGAGACGTTGCTCAGGCCCACAGTCGTCTGGCACTCCGGCATCGCGGCCATGATCCGGCGCGTTCCCTCAACCGTCTCCAAGCCCGAGCGCCGATCGCTCTCCATGCCCGTTGACACCGGCAACACCAGGGGATCAAACATCAAGTCCGCCGGGTCCAGCCCGTGCTTCTTGGTCGCCCGCTCGTACGCCCGCTGCGCGATCGCCAGCTTGCGGTCCGCGGTGCGGGCCATCGAGGCTTCCTTGTCCTCGTCGATCGACCCGATCACCACCGCCGCGCCGTAGGTCTTGGCCAGCGCCAGCACCTGGTCGAACTTGTGCTCGCCGTCCTCGAAGTTCGCGGAGTTGATGATGCACTTGCCCGGCGCGTGCCGCAGGCCCGCCTCGATGGTCTTGACCTGCGTCGAGTCGAGCATGAGCGGGGCATCCACCTGCCGTACCACGCGCTTGACGATCTCGGCCATGTCCCGTGCGTTGTCGCGCCCGGCGTAGTCGACGTTCAGGTCCAGCACGTGCGCACCATCGTGCCGCACCTGCTCGCGGGCCAGCGAGATGATCCCGTCCCAGTCCTCGGCCTCGAGCAACTGCTTGAACTTCTTGCTCCCGGAGGCGTTCATGCGCTCGCCGACGATGAGGAACGAGTTGTCCTGCTTGTATTCCACCGGGGCGTACAGGCTGGTGATCGCTTTGGGAACGCCCTGCGAGACGACGGTCGTGGGCTTCGCGGCCTGGACGGCTTTCACCAGCGACGCGATGTGTTCGGGTGTTGTGCCGCAGCACCCGCCCACAAGGCGCACCCCATCTCCCTCGATGTACTTCTTGAGTGCGTCAGCAAAGGGTCCGGGCGTGAGGGGATACTCGGTCTTTCCATTCACGAGCACAGGCAGCCCGGCATTGGGCATCACCGAAACGTACCGGCCCGGCCGCGTCCAGTGCTTTCCCAGCCAATGAACATGCTCGGCCATCTCCGTCGGACCTGTGGCGCAGTTGAGGCCCAGCGAGAGAATCGGATAGCCCGCCAGGGCAGTTGCCGCCGCCTCGATGCTCGTGCCCAGCAGCATCGTTCCGGTGGTCTCGATCGTCACCGAGACCATGATCGGAACGTCGTTCGTGGTCAGGCCGCGCTCGGCAAGCGCCTCCATCACCGCGTTGACCGCGCACTTCACCTGCAGCAGGTCCTGGCACGTCTCGATGATGAACGCGTCCACTCCAACAGTGCACCACGGCGCAGGCGTCCCCGCCAGCAGGCCGGCAGCCTGTTCTCGGTAGCTCGCCTTCATCGCCTCCCAGTCCGTGTTCCCCAGCGTGATGAGCTTTGTCCCCGGCCCCATGGACCCGATCACGAATCGCGGCCGATCGGGCGTTGAGTACCTGGCGCACGCCGCCCGAGCCACGCTCGCGGCAGCCTTGGACAACTCAAACGCCTGCTCGGCAATATCGAACTCGCCCAGCACCAGCCGGTTGGAGCCGAAGCTGTCCGTCTCGACGCAGTCTGCCCCGACCGCCAGAAATGACTCGTGGATGCCCTGGATCACGTCCGGCCGCGTCCGGGCCAGAATGTCGGTGCAGTTCTCGCAGCCGCAGTAGTCCTTCTCGACGCTCAGATCGTGCTTGTGAATGCTCGTGCCCATCGCCCCGTCGAACACAAGGACGCGGCGTTGGAGTTCCTGGGCGAATCTGCTGCTCACGGGGGCTCCGGGGAAAGGGTGCTCTATCACCAGTGGGCGGTCGAAGTATGGCAGTGCGAGTCTAGGCAATCATCCATCTATCCGGATTAGTGGATAAATAACGATGTCCGGCGATGCCTGTTCACTGAAACAACAGACCGGCCGGATGAATCCGGTCGGTCTGGTAGTTGTTCGGAATTGAATCAGCCCGCGAATGGTCGATGCGAAGGCGTTCAGGCCTTCGGAGCCTCGGCCGCGGCCTTCTTGGGCGCGAAGTAGTTGCCGCCAAACTTCTTCTGGAACTTTTCCACGCGACCGGCCGAGTCAATGAACTGCTGCTTGCCGGTAAAGAACGGGTGCGAGCCCGACCACACTTCGACGTGCAGTTCCGGCGTGGTTCCGCCGGTGGTAAACACCAGTTCCCCGTTGTGGAAAACCTTGGTGGGGTAGTACTTCGGGTGAATGTCCTTCTTCATGGCTCTTCGTCCTTCGTGGGCAGTGCGTCGGAATCCTGTACCCGCGAGCCGTCATGGCACTGCGAAAACAGGGGCCGTGATGATAGCCATCAGTTCCACTGAGCCAAGCCCCCATCTTGACCGATACACGGCTCCGCCTACCCTTCGCTCCCCCGCCGCGGCCACCGGCCACGGAGGCTGCGGGGGGGCAAAACCTGCGTTTCCCCGATAGCTCAATGGTAGAGCGGCCGGCTGTTAACCGGCAGGTTCTAGGTTCGAGTCCTAGTCGGGGAGCTTCCTTCCGACCCCGCCTCACGGCGGGGTCGTTTGGTTTACAGGCGGCCCGTTTTGCCCTTCGCGGCAGGTTGGCCAGAAAGCCCGCAGAATCCGGGCGGTTTGGCGACTTGGCCCCCGGGCGGCTGCGCTCTCGGTTCGAGGCCGTTTCAGAGGGTCGCAGTCCGGACACCATGCGTCTCGGGATCGGTGCGTCAAACACCTCTCTCGCTCTCGCGTTCTCTGGTTGACGGTGAGGCGATGGTAAACGGGAACAACGTGTCCGGTTCGCTTGCGACGCTGTAGACCACCTACACGACACTCGTAGACGCATCAAGCGAAGGGTGTCCGCGAGCCCCACTTCGGATGGATAGTCTTAAGCCGCACGAAGCCCCCTCGAGATGAGCCAACAGGAGTCGCGTTCGGTCCCTATTCGGATATCTCGGTCACGGCAGTATGCACCATGGCTTTCGGCAAACCACATCCATCTCGATTCCCCGACACCCGCTGGTCTCTGGTTGGACGGGCTGCTGACTCAGATGAGGGCGTCCGGCAGCAAGCGATGGCAGAGCTGCTTTCTCTGTACACGCCCGGTTTCCGTGCGTTTCTCGTCCAGACTCGGCGAATCGATTCTGAACTCGCGGACGATCTGCTGCAGGATTTCATCGCGGACAAACTGCTGGCATCGCAGCTCATTCGTCAAGCAGACGTTCGACGCGGCAAATTCCGCAGCTTTGTGCTCAAGTGTCTGAACAACTTTGTGAACTCTCGTTTGCGAAGCCATTTGAAACCAGGCACTCCAGGTGTGGCACACTCGCTTACTGAAGAGGTCACCGTCGAGAGAACCGAACTGTCTGACGTCTTTGATCGACAGTGGATCAATCAAGTTGTTGCTGACGCCCTCCAGATGATGGAAGCCGACTGCACACATCGCGGGCGAGCGGACCTGTGGGAGGTTCTCCGGCTAAGGGTGGTGGAACCGGTGTTTCGAGGCGTTGAGCCCGTCACGTACGATCAACTGGTAGAGATGTTGGCCATAGGTTCGCCCCGTCAGGCGATGAATCTCTTGGCGAACGCCAAGCGGTGCTTCTTCGACCACCTGCGAGTTGCGGTTGGCAGGTACGTCGACCATGATTCGGTGGAGGAGGAAATCGCAGATCTTCGTGCCGTTCTGAGCCGCTAGCGCAACACCAGCATGGCTGGCGAGTAGTAAAGGACGTTCTTGACTCTTCGACTCGACTCAAATGACCCGTCCAACCTGTCAAAACCCCAGTGATGCCATGCTGCGAGTGCTTCTTGACTCGACGTGCCCTCAGCCTTGCGCATGGTCCGCTCAGGACATGCGGGCGGTTCTCGCACACATACTGAAAACCCCCCTTCAAGTAGAGGCGGAAGCGCTTGCGGCAAGATCGAACACCGCCACGCCGTCCGTTTCAGAGCTGATACAGAAGACTGGCGGAGGCACCTTTGGTTCGGCGCTATCGCTTGCCGTGCCCTCTCCCGAGATCCTCCTGCTCATCAAAGAGTATGCAAAGGCATCGCTGCACTTGGCCGATTCGGACCTGCCCAGAGAAGTCGCGAGGGTGATCTACATCGTCTCCATCCTTCGTGCTCGGGAAATCAACGGTCTCTCACTATCTACTCTCAGCGATGCCGACCTTGCCCGCGAAGCTCTACGGTTGCTTACCTTGGCATGGCTCCCTTCGGAAATCCTGTCACAGCTCCGAGCAAGCCTTGTTGTCGTCCAACACGGATCGCCTCGCGCCGAATAGACCCCCATCACGCCAATGCCCATTCTCACCCCAGGCCAGATTCTGCGAGATACCTACGAAGTCGAAAGACTTCTCGGTGAGGGTGCGTTTGCAGAGGTCTACCGCGTGAAGCACCGCTTCATGGGGCGACAGGCAATGAAGGTCTTTAAGGCGGTTGGGGCGACAGTCGCCGACATCGAACGCGACCTGGCCGAGGCGCTGCTTCTGTCCAGCATCAAGCATCCGAACATCATCGAGGTGTACGATGCCAATGTACTAACGGCGAGCAAGGGACAGTTCGGCTATTTCACGATGACGTATGTCCCAGGCGGCACGCTGGAGCGTCACTGGCGCTCGTTTGCCACAGACTTGATGCCCGTTGAACAGGTGGTCGAAGTCGTCAAACAGGCATGCCGAGGTTTGACTGTCGCCCATTCTTCAACGCCGCCGATCGTGCACCGTGACATCAAGCCGCAGAATATTCTGGTGAGTCTTGGGGCTAACGGCTTGCACGTCCGCCTCAGTGACTTTGGGCTGGCGAAGGCGGTCAATCCACTCACGTTGCTGGTCAGTGCGAAGGGCACGCTTGGCTTCAAACCCCCCGAGTCGCTGGAGAATGTCGACTCCTGCGCGGCGGACATTTGGGCACTGGGAACAACCCTTTACTTGCTGCTCACAGACGAGATGCCTTTCCCCATGCTCGGGAGCCGAGATGTCGATGACGCCAATCGCTTCCTCCGTCCCATCCGCCCACCAAGCATCTACAACGTAAGCGTGAATTCTGGTCTCGAGTCGGTGATCTATCGATGCCTGGCTGCCCGTCCTGAGGATCGGTATCCACACGCGATGTCGTTGCTCGCTGACTTGGACAAGTGGGAGCCGGGCCGCACCTCACTCGGTGCATCAGTCAGCCAGTCCACGCGTGGCTCTAAGTCTGCGATCTCTGAACGCTCCCCTCACAATCTCAAGGACGAGGCGGATCGCGCGCTTCGAGAGGCCCTGGCAATAGCGCAGGATCCGACTAGGTTAATGCACGCCGCCGATCTCCTTGAGGAAGCTATGAGCAAAGATCCCGCAGTAAGGGATCGATTTGAACCTCATCTGCAACTGTGGCGGAAGGGCATCATGCACTGCTCGACCGCCGACGTGTCCCGCTTCCTGGCCCAACGAAGCGGGGGGCAGCCGTGATCGAATCCTCCCTCCATGCCACTGAGCTGAAAGGTGTCCAACGCACAGATCGACTCCACTTTGTGACGGCAGATTGCGCAACATCGGGGTCACACTCTGGTAGTACCGTTTGAAGACGGCACAATTAGTTCGTACGGCCACAATGAGGGCTCTGGCATGACCGCAGTGGAAGACAGGATGGACTGCAAGAGCCTGTTGGACATGGCTACGCCATCCCTTTACCGGAAGAACCTGTTCCGAATTCTCGGGTTGCCGGTGTCTGCCTCCGCAGCTGATGTTCGTCGGCAGCAGAAGCGGTTGGACATGGAGCGCAAGCTGGGTGTCACTTCCAACGGTGCAACGAATGGGATTCTCACCCTTGTCCCGCCACCAGCCTCGGAAGAGACTCGCGCGGCAATGGACCGGCTTGCAGATCCGGAATCGCGATTGCTCGACGAGGTGTTTTGGTTCTGGCCTGTGAAGCCGGGTGCAGCGCAAGATCCGGCGCTGAGAGCTCTTGCCGCAGGTCACACCAAAGAGGCAGCAACAATGTGGGCTGCTGAATCACAGAAGGAACCTCGCTCCCATGTGGCCCTTCACAACTTGGCAGTACTCGAGCATCTGATAGCTCTTGACTACGAAGCCAAGCTTTCTGCCTCTGGACTCGACGAGAAAACTAAGACTCGCCTGGGCGACCTCTGGGCGAAGGCTCTCGGTCGCTGGCTGCAGATCCTGAACAATGAGGCGTTTTGGGAAGACGTCCGCCTCCGTGTACGAGACATAGACGATGCGAGGCTCACGACGGGCTTCGTGCGGCGCGTGAGAGCGACTTTGCCGGCTGCGTTGCTCTCGATCAATGCCAGCCTTGCGCGCGAGGCCGCCGAGCGACAGGACACTCTGACTGCTCGACAACACGTGCAGTGTATACGCGACTCACGGTTTGCTGTTGACGTGTGCGACGCCGTTCTGCGTGACTCGGTCGCACCGCTTCGACAGCGCATAAAGGCGGCACTCGAACACGCAAGGCGATCATGGAACGCCTCTCCCCAGATGGGAAACCGGTTTGTTCGGGAGCTTCATGCCCATTCGGTGCCACTGCTCGCAATAGTTGACATTATTCTTCCAGCGGAGCACGCGAGTCGCGTTGCCCTGCACGACATGTTGGCGGATGCGATGCTCGAAGGCCAAGTCGTCTTTGTGAAGAAAACCCAAGACTGGGACGAAGGAATCAAGCTTCTGCAGTTGGCGGAGGGAGTTGCCGCTGGGTCGGCGTTCAAGGGCCGACTACCAGAACAAATTGCGGTGCTCCGCAAGAACGCAGAGGATGGCAACGATTGGTGTAGCCCGGGTTATTGGGAGATGCCCGCAGAAGTGGTCTCCAAACTCGAGGATGCACGACAGAGAACGGAGTCGGGAGACTTGGACGGTGCGATTCGCGCGCTCGTGACGATGAACGCCCACACAGGCCTCCCAGCGCAGCGTCGGTGCGCCGCTTATGCCCTGAGTGTTAAGTCTGTTCAGATATGTAACCAGGCTCAGAGCGCCTTTCAGCCCGAAACGGAGGCGATGCGGACCATTCTCAGTCGTCTGAGAAGCTTGGACGAGAGATCGCTTGAACTAGTCCTGTCGAATCAGCCGTCGCCTAACATGGCTCGCTTCCGTGGCGTGCCGCCCTGTTTGTGCTGTGGCTTCTCTTCGTACAGTGCGTGGACCACATTCACGTTCAAGGACATTCCGATGTTCATGTGCGCGGGCTGTTCCGCCCGGCATAACGCGGAACTCGACCGTCAAAAGGCAACGCTGCGTGCACAGATTGGGCTGTCCGTGCAGTACCTTGCGTTAGCACAGGAAATCGACCCAAATGACCGCGGGATCCAGCGCAACATGGCGACCATTCGGGGAATAGCGAGAGAGGTAGGGAGTCAAGTGCAAAGCACGCGTGATCTGAAGAAGCAACTTGGTATCAGCGTGGAGCAGCCTAGCTTCTGGACGCGCCTCATGGAGATCTTCAAGTGACTCAAGGACCACACGATGGACTTCCACCTGAGGGGCTGCGACCCAGGATCCTTGACTCGCTCCGGCAGGTGTTTCTCTATCCGCCGGAATTTCGGATCGCTCCGTTGCCGGGTGACATGGTTACCCCATCCGTCCCGCTCGTTGCGGCGTCACTCGGCGCGGACACATCAAGCATCAAGTCTGACCGCGACGATCGCATTCTGTCCGAGGTGGCAACGTGCCTGTGGTATCTCAAGACCAAGCATTTTCGGCAGTCATGGGACACGGAAGACCGCGTGGAAGACGATCCAAAGGCACGACGTGCGCTGGGGCGTCTGAACAACTGCCTCGCAGCATTGAAGGCCGGAAACATTGAAATCCAGGACCCGACCAACAAGCGATACCCGCCCGGCAGCGGCCACCTGATGAAGCCGGTTCAACTGCAGCCCACGCCTGGAATCACTGTCGAAAAGGTAGTAGAGACCGTAAAGCCCATCGTGTTTCGTGACGGTCGTCTCATCCAACAAGGCGAAGTGTTTGTCGCCGTCCCCGAGGAGTCCTTGCACGCCTCAGAGACCAGCGTCGCGATCCCAGAGCCTTCTGCGACGAGTCCTGCCACTAGCACTGAAGGCGTACAGAGCGATTCGCTCTCGCAGTCTGCTTCGTCCAGTCACGCGGAGGCGGCCGGCGAAGGCCCCAAGGCACCGCCTGCTGCACCCGATGCCCCCCTCGTATAGCTCAGACTCAAGGAAACGCGATCAGCTCTCTGTTACAGCGGAAAGGTCAACATGGCACGCTCCACCATAGATTTCGGCATCGATCTTGGCACTACGAACAGCACCATTGCTGTGATTCACGAGACCGACGCAAAAGTCATTCCAAACTCCGGCGGATCAGGGATCACCCCCTCTGCGGTTTGGATCGACAAGCGAGAGAAACTCCATGTGGGCTTTGAGGCCAAACAACAGGCGCTCGTCGGCGACCAAGACAATGGCGACCTGGAGTTCAAGCTGAGAATGGGGCTCGGTCCTGAGGGCAGAAAGACCTTCGTCCGAAGCAAGCGAGAGATGTTGCCGGAGGAGCTCTCAGCGGAGGTGCTGAAATCTCTCAAAATGGATGTGCAGACCAGCATGGGTGAGCAAATCCGATCGGCTGTGATCACAGTGCCCGCCGCGTTTGAGCTGCCGCAGACAAGTGCGACTCAGAAGGCAGCTGAGCTGGCGGGGCTGGGTCGCTGTCCGCTCCTTCTGGAGCCCGTCGCGGCATCTCTGGCATATGGCTTCCAGACGGAGAAGGACAATGTCTACTGGCTCGTGTACGACTTTGGTGGGGGGACATTCGATGCCGCGATCATGCGTGTTCGAGATGGTCTCATTCAGGTGGTTAACCACGACGGTGACAATCATCTCGGTGGGAAGCTCATCGACTGGGACATCGTGACAAAGCGGCTGGTGCCGGCTGCGACCAAGCAGTTCAGTCTGCCGGACTTTCGTCGCGGCAATCCCAAGTGGCGCAAGGCGATTGGTACGCTGAAGTACCACGCAGAGTTGGCCAAAATCGAGGTGTGCCGCACGAAGGCGCCCCACGAGATTTGGATCGAAGCTCTCTGCCAGGATGCTGAAGGCAACTCGGTGGACTTCTCGTACACGCTTACGCCTGGGGACGTCGAACAGGTCAGTTTGCCGTACATCGAACAGTCCCTGTCATTGTGTCGAAAGACGCTCAAGGACAAGGGGTTGTCGGGCGCCAACATGGAGAGAATCTTGATGGTGGGCGGTTCGACGCTGAATCCTTGGGTCCGTGCTGCCGTGCAGTCCGAGCTGGGAAGCAAGCTGGAGTTCGGGATCGATCCCGTGACTGTGGTGGCTCGCGGTGCCGCCATCTTTGCCAGTACGCAGCCATTGGCTACATCATCCACTTCCGTGCCAAAGGGCACGTGGCGTTTGCAGATCGAGCATGAGCCCGTCGGCAACGCATCGGATCCGGACATTGGTGGTCGAGTCATTGCCCCGGAGGGCCAATCCTGCAAGGGCATGACTATTGAGTTTGTCGACCAGAAGACCCAGTGGCGGTCAGGTCGAATGACGCTTGCCGCTGACGGAGTGTTCATGACACAGCTCTACGCAGACGAACGGCGTCGCTGCGAGTACGCGATTTATCTTTGTGATCCGACTGGAAGCAGGCTTCTGACCTCGCCCGACAGAGTCGTGTACACGCTTGGAGTCGTTCCTGACAAACCTCCTGCCGCCCACACAATCGGCATCGGTCTTGCCAACGGCGCGATGGCGCCCTATATCCGAAAAGGCTCCAAGTTGCCGGCACGTGGGTCCGCCGATCACCGCACCACTATTGCGCTGCGTGCAGGCAGCACGGATGTGCTTCGCATTCCTGTGCTCGAGGGTGACAACGCTCGAGCGACACGAAACCACGCGATTGGCGATGTGTGCATAGAAGCGGCAAAGATCCGCCGCGACCTCCCCGCGGGCAGCGAAGTCAATGTCACCGTGCTTATGGACGAGTCGCAGGACGTCAGGGTGCAAGTGTTTGTGCCGGTCCTTGACGAGGAATTCGAAGGCAAATTCTCCTTGCTGATGCAGCGCGATTCAGTGGCAGAGCTGGCGGACGAGGTTCGCGAGCAGAAGCAGCGACTTGCAGCGGCAAGAGAGAAGGCGGAGCGCATGAAGGCTCTGAAGGCCGATGAGGCCTTGTCGCGGATCGAGGATCAGGACGTCGAAACGCAAGTGGACGCGCTGCTTGAAGCGGCACCCCAGGATGCTGATGCACGTACTCGTCTAGATCGGCGTGTGCGGGACTTGGCAGCGGCGATCGATGAGGTGGAGGATTCGATCGAGTGGCCCACAATGTTGGAGGCCGCGGAGCGATCGAGAGTCGATGCAGAGAAGATCGTCGGCCAGTTTGGTGATGCCTCTGAGAAGAGCAAACTGCATGCTCTGGAAGCAGAGTTGAAGCGGGCAATCGATGGTGGCGATCAGGACCTCGTGCGTCAATGCGCGGAGGAGTTCGATGGGCTCTGGTACCGCGTGGCGGATCGGCAGACTGGATTCCACGTGATGCGATTCAACCACCTCATTGAACATGTCAAGTCGATGCGGGATGTGGCTCAGGCAGAGCAGCTTGTCACCCAAGGTCGGCGCGCGATTAACAACAATGACGTGGACGCACTCAAAGCCGCAAATCGGCAACTCTTCTCCATGCTGCCGCGAGAGGAGCAGCAAACAATCGATAAGCGTGTTGGACACGTGCTATGAAGGACCATCTGTCACAGGTTGATGGGCGAGGCCGACGCGAGGATGAGTCCCACACGGAGGCGAGAACTAGGCACGACGCTCGCAGCAATCGTGAGCAGGAGTCCCAACGAATGTCTGCACGTCCCGGCCCCCTGTTCCATAGTGCCGTACTCATGGCACATCGCGGGCGATTCGAAGATGCGACGGTCGCCCTGTCTCTCGCTCGCGAGTCTGGACAGTGCACTGACGGCGAGTCGCTTGATCTACAAGCGAGGATGTACGCGCAGCAGGGATTGTACCAGCACGCGGAGTCGTGCTGGCGGAAGGCCCAGCACCTCGGCGGCGGCAAGCCTGAATATGCCGCCGCCCTGAGTCGCCTGCATGCGTCGCACAATCGACCCTTGCGGCTGATGGTCCTTGCCTTTGGCCTGTTGATCATCGGAGGCCTTGGGGTTCTGGCCTGGCAGGTCACTGCCGTCCTGCCTGCAAGACACCGACAACTGACTGATGCGATTGATTATCTGAGCACTAGCCACGTACAGGCGACTGCTGAGTCCACTATTCAGTCAAAGGATCTCCGGGCGTCGGTGGCGGCGGCTGACAAAGACAATCGGCTGCGGCTCGACGACTTGAGCACACGATTGTGGACCGAGCTGTCGTCTGTTCGTGTTCAACTCGACGCCGTCCGTGTTGCGTCGGACTCGTCGAACAAGGAGCTAAGGGCCCAAACATCCGCAGTGGCCGCTGAGGTGGCATCTGCAAGGCGCGATGCCGCCGAGTCAGCAGTCAAGCTGAGTGAGGCGATCGCCGCCCTGCGAGTTGCAAGCCAGAATCAGCACACGGCAGACGCTCTCGTGCTCGGCACACTGAGCAGGGACATCGCTGCGCAGGCTGCGACTCTTGAGAGGCTGTCATCAGAGATTTCAGCGAGCGGAGAGCAATCCCGCGACTTGTTGAGCGAAGTGGCGAGCATCCGCTCCTGTCTCGAACAGGTATCGACTCAATCGATGACGCTTCTAGATGCCATCCGCCAGGAGCTGACCGAGCTCCGAAGGAGATTGGGCTCTGAGGCCAATGAAGGCCCGAAAGCGAAGAGCGTTAAGTCTGCCCTGCCATAGCAAGCCGAGCTGGTGTGCATGGCCGTGTGTTGCCAGCGCAGATCGCGTGGATGACGAGATGGGCGACTAAGCGGAGCGACACATGGTACCAGCGGAATCTATTCCCGAATTGATGGATAGGCTCGTTGTTCGCTCATACGTCAATGCGGCAAATGTACTGATGCAGCTTGATCGGCACCAGTGTCGAGAGCGAGTAGCGAGTGTCATCGAAAGGCTCCGTAGTGGCGCATATCTAATCGGCACTGGGCCAGGGACACTCGGGATCATTCCTTTGTCTGTGGATCGTGTGGTGCTAGGTCGTGCTGCGACACCGATGGAGCGTCCTTGTGACACCGTTGTGGATGTTCAGGCCAACGATGCTTCCTACCTGGGACCCCACGAGGTATCACGAGCCCACGCGGCAGTAGAGCGAGATTCCGCTGTGGGGCAAGGGGAGATGTACCGCCTCATCGACCTCGGCAGTACGTGCGGCACGTTTCTGAATGGAGTGCGAGTCAACAGTGGGGTCGATGGACATCTGCTCGAATCAGGCGACGTGGTGTCTCTCGGCAGTTCTCATAGTTCGACGTATTTGTTTCTGAACAAACCGTTATGAGTGTGCCGTGGCGACAATAGAGTATCAGCAGAATGGTTGCCGGACATGGCATGTTGCACATGTGTCGTGTCGACAGATCAACGCGTAAGCGGCAGACCAGTCACAACAGACGATCGTCGATGTCAGCATGCACGGAATGGAAATGTGCGGACAGGACACTGAGCCATGACAATGCTGGAAACATTTGGTCTCACCGAATATCCAACAATGGCTGCGCCCTGGCGGAGTGCAAATGAGGGAGAAGCGTGGGTGTGGGGCGACTACTTCGCGACGTTTCAGACAAGACCGCCGACAATGTCTGAAATGGTGAGCACGATTGCTGGCAAGCCGCGTAGGCCTCAGGCGATGACCTATCTCTATGCAATAACGGTGTTCTATCGGCGAGATCGAAACCCGTCCGCATGCCCAGTCATGTCTGTTGGCATTGAGCAGGCAGATTATGACGGTGCCGCCAAGATCGCATTGTCAGCAGGCATGCCGGTGTCACCGGAGATGCCGAGGTCTGGCAAGGGTCCGATGTTTGTCGGGATGTTCACTGCGGATGGGCATGAGAACTATGGAGAGTATGTTGGGCCTATGGACCCCGATGCTATCCGTAAGCGGCTTCTGCAAGTGATTGCAGTACGTCTGAAACTCTCGGGCAATCCCACTCTGATCGGGACAATCGACGATGTTTTTGGACACCCAATGACAGGGGTGCCAGCACGCCAGGCAAAAAAAGGCTGTCTAGGGGTGTTGTTGCTGGGCTTCTGTGTTGGCGGCGGTGCTGCGATCTGTTCAGCGCGGCTGCTGATTTAGGTCGAACAAGTCTCGATGACGTTGTCTGGCAGCTGTCGATGTTGTCGGCAAAAGCTCCGTGAACCTGCCCTCCGACGGGTTAGGTGCTCTTTGGCGGGTTGCTGTTGACCCGCGAAGGAGCCGTTCGTGTCCCAGCAAGACCCTGTGGACTCCGCCGCCCAGCGGCGCGAGGTCGTCATCGCCACGCTCGCGACCGCCGTGCATCGTTGGCACCGCCAGCGGATTCGGGTCGGGGCGCGGGCCGTGCGTGCCGCCAGCATCGCGCCCGTGGAGCATCAACAACCCGAGAGTTCTCGACTTGACTGTGCGGAAGATGATCGCCCTGATCGTCCGCTTCCAACCGACACGGCCCCGCGGCATGTTGCGGGCGGGAACGACGGAGACCAGTCATGGCGATGAACATCTACGCGGAACTCAAACAACTCGGGACGCTCACCACGCCGCAGCTCCGCGCCAGGTACGCGGAGGTCTTCGGCGAGGCCACGCGCTGCAACAACCGCCCGTACCTGATCAAGCGGATCTGCTGGCGGCTGCAGGCCGACGCGGAGGGTGACCTCTCCGAGCGCGCCCGCCAGCGGGCGCTCGCGTTGGCCGACGATGCCGACCTTCGGCTCCAAGCCCCGGCCGGAGCGGGGCCAGTAGCGATCGCCCCAGCAAGCCACGCAACGCCGCCGATCGTGTCGATCCGCATGCCCCGCAAGAGCATCGAGCCCATGCCCGGAACGACGTTGTGGCGGGAGTACAAGGGCCGCATGATCGCGGTGATCGTCCTGCCGCGCGGGTTCGAGTACGAGGGCAAGGTCTACCGGTCGCTCTCGGCGGTCGCCAACGCCATCACCGGCACGCACTGGAACGGCATGAAGTTCTTTGCCGAGTCGCTGGGCACGGCCGTTGGCGGGGCCCGCCACGCGGAGGTGGCCCAGGCATGAGCACCTTCTCGTTGTCATCCCGCAAGTACGCCAGCGGCGAGCAGCCCCGCAAAAGCCCGCTGATCCGTTGCGCCATTTACACCCGCAAGAGCAGCGAGGAGGGCCTGGAACAGGAGTTCAACTCGCTCGATGCCCAGCGCGAGAGCGGCGAGGCGTACATCGCAAGCCAGAAGGCCGAGGGCTGGGTGTGCCTCCCCGACAAGTACGACGACGGCGGCTACACGGGCGGCAACATGGAACGCCCCGCGGTGCGGCGGCTCATGGCCGACATCGACGCGGGCAAGGTCGACTGCGTCGTGGTCTACAAGGTGGACCGCCTCAGCCGCTCGCTGACGGACTTCGCCCGCATGATGGAGGTCTTCGACCGCAAGAAGATCTCGTTCGTTTCGGTCACGCAGCAGTTCAACACGACGCAGTCGATGGGGCGGCTCACGCTGAACATCCTGCTCTCGTTCGCGCAGTTCGAGCGGGAGATCATCTCCGAGCGCACCCGCGACAAGATCGCAGCCACACGCAAGAAGGGCAAGTGGTTCGGCGGCAAGCCGATCCTGGGCTACGACCTTGTAGCG
>JBGAOP010000014.1:0-101888 GCA_044221735.1 Phycisphaerales bacterium
GGGGTGTCGGCGAAGAGTTTGCTCCACATTTCTTGTCGAATTGTCGGGGCAACGGCCGATTGTGCGCCTTCGACGGGCTTGTTGTAACTTCAGACTTTGCCCCGACCGCTGGCCGCGAATGTGCGGGCCAGCCGGACGGATCCGAACGTTTTTCATACAAGGATGGTTTCTCCGATGACGACCGACACCCCCTCCCCCCGATCCAACACTCCGTCCAGCGTCGAGCGCATGACCGGCAGCAGCTCCAAGGGCGGCTCCAGCGGGTTCGGCGGGATGCTGACGATCCTGCTCACCGTGGCCTGCATCGTCCTGATCGGCGCGTGCTTCTTCATCAACAACGCCAAGGGCGAGGCCCAGAAGGCCCTCGAGTCGACCAAGGCCGAGCTCAAGGACGCGAAGGACACCCTCGCGGCCAAGGACATGAACCTGCAGGCCCAGAGCCAGAAGATCCAGCAGATGGCCGCGGACCTGAACCGCTCCATCCCGCTCGCCCGCCTGCCCGAGGCCGTGAAGGCCGGGACCGTGGGCGAGGCGCTGGCGAAGATCACGCAGCTCACCGAGGCTCCGGTGCAGCAAGCGAGCAAGGGCGGCCCGACGCCCCCGATGCCGGCGAGCGACTCGCCCGCGGCCTGGATGGAGACCATCTCCAAGCAGGTGGCCCGCGGCAGCATCAACACCAAGGAGTCGGTCGGCAACGACGCCAACAAGGCGCAGATGCACAAGGGCATCCAGATCGTCATGACCCGCGTCGGCGCGTTCAACAAGCCGATCTCCGGCAACCCGCAGGACACCTACGAGGCCGTCGCGGCCTTCCAGAAGGCCAACAAGCTCACCGCCGACGGCATCATCGGCAAGGGCACGTGGGGCAAGGTCCGCGAGAAGTTCGAGTCGGTGGCGGGTGTGCACCAGTGAAGCGAGTGACGAAGTGACGCAGTGACAGAGTGACGAAGTAGCAAGACCCCGGGCGTGTGCTCGGGGTTTTTTCTTTGCCCGCGGAGCGGGCAGCACACGCTTAGCCCGGCCCGCGAGGGCCGGGTGAGAGTGCAGGCGCACGCACAAGCCCACGGAGTGGGCGATACACCTCGGCGCACGAGATGATCGTGTGTCGCCCGCACCGCGGGCTCACGAGCAACGCACGCTCTATCCCGGGGCTCACGCCCCGGGCTATGCGTGTCACGCCGACTCCGTCGGCTTCGCCCCGCACTCCGGACACACCGCCTCCGCCGCGATCCCCGCGCGGTCGTAGTTGCACTTCGGGCAGAGGTTGAGCCGAGCGCGGCGGTGGGCGAGGGTGTCGAGACGCCAAGCGATGATGGTGGGAAGGAGAAAGAGCGATATGGGCACCCAAAGTGGAAACAAGAACCACCAACCGTCATAGCGCCTTTGGTAGAAATACCACCAACCCATTGTCGAACTGTGACTGCGATCCGCTCGCCATCCCAACGGAAAGCCGATATTGGACGAGTCAACATTGCCAATGATCAATTGCCCGGGCTGGAGCCCGCAAAGCCAGCCGAGATCGCTGTGCCACTCGACTGCCCACCACCTGCTCCCGATCCACACCACCACCAGCAGCACCGTCACCGCCGCGCCGCCCCACTTGATCGTCTTGCGGAGTTTGGGGTGGGGCTTCATGTGGGCGTGCTCCCGCACTCGGGGCAGACGACGCCGGGGGCGAGGCCGGTGCGGTCGTAGTTGCACCCCCCCTTCGGGCAGAGGTTGAGCCGAGCGCAGCGGCGGGCCCGAGTGTCCCATTGCCACGCAAGAAGGGTCCCAACGATGCATGCCCCAGCGCACGGCCACACCGGAACGGCGATCGCCTTCCCAATCCAAACACCTCCGTTGTACATGCACCGTGTCCCGGGAAGTTCGAAGGTCCATCCCAAGACAAAGTACTTGTGCCACTCCATGCCCTTCGGATACCGACTCGGGCCTTGTCCCCCGGCGAGCCGAATCATCCGACCGAGCTCTCTCTCGTTCTTTGGAGGAGTGTCCTCATCCACTTGCCCGCCGGCAGGAGTGAAGACAGTTACCCTGCCATGTCCAACCAATAGCAGTTGGGACTTTCCGAAGGGCCTTGTGTAGATCCATCTCCCGCTACTCACCCACACCGCCACCAACAGCACCGTCACCGCCGCGCCGCCCCACTTGATCGTCTTGCGGATTCGGTGGGGGGTGGGGTGGGGCTGCATGGCTTGATCAGTCTACCACACCCTCCTTCTCCTCAAATCCCCCTCCGCGAACCCCCGCGTCACCTCCGCGCACCTCTGCGTGCGGTATCTCGTCCGAGTCCGATTCCGAGCCAGCACGCAGAGGTTCACGGAGGTGACGCGGAGGGCGCAGAGGGAGACAGGGAATGAAAAAGGCCCCGCTCGCGCGGGGCCCTCGTGTCTCAAACTTCGTACTTCGTCCCTCGCCTCACTTGCCCTTGGGCTTCTCGTCCTTCTTGTCGCCCTTCTCACCCTTGCCGGCGCGGGTGTAGGTGATCTCCATCACTTTCATCTCCTTGCCGCCATCGACCATGGAGAAGTCGTCGCGCCAGGTGTCCTTGCCGGTGAAGGTGATGACTTCCTTCCACGTGGACTTCTTGCCCGTCATCGGGTTCGGGGCCTCGCCGGTGAGCGTGAAGGTCTTGCCGTCGCCGCTGGAGGAGCCGGTCATGAACATGATGCTCGTGCTCATGGAGTCGGCCCAGGTCGCCTCGAAGCGCTTCTCGGCGTTGTTGTAGCCCATCATGCCGCCGCCGCGGAAGAACTTGCCGTGGTTGCGGCCGTCGTAGTCCATCGCCATGAAGCGGTTGCCGTACATCATCTTGATCGTCATCGTGCCCTTGTCGACGGTCTCCTCGCCGGGGGTCAGGTCCTTGGCCTCGGCCGCCCACTCGCCCTCGAACTGCTCGAGCATCTTGTGGTGGGGGCCGGGCTTGTTGGCCTCCTCGAACGCCTTCATCTTGTCGTCGGCCTTCGGAGCTTCCGTCTTTGGCTTGTCGGCCTTGGGCTTGTCTTCCTTCGGCGCGGGCTTGTCGGTCTTGGGAGCCTTGTCAGGCTGCGCGGCGGGAGCCGGAGTCGTGGCCGGGGCGGTCTTGCCCTGCGCGAGGACGGTCGGTGCGGCGAACAGGGACGAGACGAGGGCGAGAGCGAGCAGACTGGGGAGACGTTTCATGCGTGTGAATCCGGATCGGGCCGCACGAGCCCGGGTGGCGTGGTGCCTGTCGGTCACATGCCGACAGTGCAACCGCCGGAGTATCCCGGGACGGCCCTTGTGAGTGTATTGGGGACGCGACGGTCCTTGGCCCCGGCCGCAGGCCACCGCGAGCCAATCGTGCAAGTGCTTGCAGGTCAAGCGGTTGCGGCGGGCTCTGGAGCGCGGTCGGCGGTGCCCCCGAGAACGCCCATGCGCTTCACGGCCGCTGAGCCGAGTTTCTTGCCGACCTCGTAGATCGGGCCCGGGAGTTTCTGGCAGTTGCCGATGCAGATGTCGAGGGCGCGAATGACCTCATCGGCGTCGGCCTTCGACAGGACCAGCGCGGGGATGAGCTTGATGACGTCGAGGCGGTGCCCCGCGACCTGCGCGATGATGCGGTGGTCGCTCATCATGGGCAGGATGATGGACTGGCAGAACAGGCTCGGGTCGAGTTTGTGGAGCATGTCCCACGCCTGGCCGAGGAGGAAGGCCTTGGGGCGCTGGAACTCGATGGCGATGATCAGGCCGCGGCCGCGGACTTCCTTCACCATGTCGTACTTGGCGAGGGTGCGGCGGAGGCCGTCCATGAGATAGTCGCCGACGGTGGCGGCGTTCTCGACGATCTTCTCCGTCTTGAGCACGTGCAGCGAGGCGAGGCCCGCGACCATGGCGAGGTCGTTCATGCTGAAGGTGTTCTGGATCCGCGAGCAGTTGTTCATGCTCGAGAAGACCTTCTGGTGGATCCAGCGTTTGGTCATCACGCAGGAGACGGGGACGTACCCGCCCGAGAGGGCCTTGGCGATGACGAGGATGTCGGGGCACCAACCGTCTTTGCCCGCCGCGCCCATGCCGAAGTGCTCACCGGCGAACATCTTGCCGGTGCGACCGAGGCCGGTCTGGATCTCGTCGAGGATGAAGAGGGCCCCGCTTGCGCGGCAGAGCTCGCTCACGTGGCGGAGATAGTCGCTCGCTGGAACGTTCACGCCCTTGCCCTGGATCGGCTCGCAGATGAACGCCGCGACGTCGCCCTTCCTCAACTCCGCTTCGAGTGCGGCCAGATCGTTGAACGCGATCTCGGTCGTCGGGCCGAACGGGCCGAACCCATCGCGGAACTCGTGGTTGCCGGTGACGGAGAGCGCGCCCATCGTCAGGCCGTGATACGAGCGATGGCAGTAGACGATCCGCTCGCGCCCTGTGGCGGCGCGGGCATGCTTGAGCGCGGCGTCGATCGCCTCGGCCCCGCCGCTGGCGAAGAAGCAGGTGTCCAGCGCGGTGCCGTCGCGATGGTCCTTGGGCGCGAGGGCCACCAGCTCACGGGCCAGCAGGCCCGCCACACGGAACGTCCCGACGCCCGGCAGGTTCGGCAGATCGAGGTCCATCGCCTGCTTGAGCGCGGAGCGAATGACCGGGTGGTTGCGTCCGCCCGCGAAGACGGCGTAGCCGCCGAGGCAGTCGATGTACCGGTTGCCCTTGTCGTCGAAGAGGTAGGCCCCTTGGCCCTTCTGGAACTTCACATCGAAGCCGATGGTCTTCAGGACGGCCGCGAAGGCGGGGTTGATGTGGGCCTCGAACAACTGGAGTGCGTTGTCCTTATTGGCGTGGAGGAGGCCAGACAGGTCAAACCCGGGCGTATCGTGTGACGTAGATGGAGCATCCAAAGGCATGTGTGTCGGTGGTGGGGGCGAAATGGGGTTGGAAAGGGACCGGTCATGATAAGTGCCAAGTTGATCGCCGTCGGAGCAGTTGGGATCATCGCGTTTCTGGGGCTGTGGGGGGCGTATCGGTGGCACAATCCGTCGGCTTCCTGCCCCATGAGCATGGCGATCGGAGCGCTCGGCGGACCATCGGGCTGCGCGGCCGCTCCCAAGCAGTGCGGCACCGTGGTGGACTCTCAGGCCCAGCCGCAGGCGACGCCCGCGGTGGCGACACCAGACTCTTCGAAAGTGGAACCAACAGCTATGACGACGCAGACGAAGACGGAAACGGCCATGTTCGGCGCGGGGTGCTTCTGGGGTGTTGAGGGTGTGCTCAAGCAGATCCCGGGTGTCGTGAGCACGGCCTGCGGGTATGCCGGCGGACACACACCCAACGCTACGTACAAGCAGGTCTGCTCGAGCACCACCGGCCACGCAGAGGTGGTGAAGGTTGAGTTCGACCCCTCAAAGGTGTCCTACGAGAAGCTCGTGAGCAAGTTCTTCAAGTTCCACGATCCGACGCAGGTGAACCGGCAGGGCCCCGATGTGGGCACCCAGTATCGCTCCGCGATCTTCTACTACTCGCCGGAGCAGAAGGCGACGGCCGAGGCTGTGAAGGCCAAGCTCGACAAGAGCGGCAAGTTCAAGGCTCCGATCGCGACCGAGATCGTGAAGGCCGGAGAGTTCTGGCGGGCCGAGGAGTATCACCAGGACTACTTCGCCAAGAACGGACTGGAGAACCACTGCCATCTTCCGCCGGGCGATGACGACGAATGAACAAGTGGCCATTTGCAGTGGCGTGAGGCCACCGCAGGCCGCGTGTGGCGAATGCTGGCCCGATTTCCGACACCCGAAGGGCCGGGCAATCCCGTGGGGTTTCGGGGCAACTCCCCGCCGAATAGGGGGAATGGAAAACGTGCGAAACCGAGGCAATTGGCGGCTTGGGCAATTTTTCGAAATCCGCTGCGCTTTGGTTCACTCGCTATCGCGTGACTCTTCAAGCCGGAGCGTTCCTTGGCACGATCGTTGCTTCGGAGTCTTTCGGATTCGCTCGAGGTTTCGACCATCTGGAAACCTCCGGCCCGGCGGTGATGTCCGCGTCGGGTCGGGGGTTTTTTTCTTTTTGGAACCCATGACCGGTCGGCCGCTGCGGCATCCAATGACGTAGAAGTTGTCAGCGACGAATGGGTGGTGGGGCAGGTGGAGAGGATTCGGAGCGCACCCGTGCTGAAGTGGATCATCCCGACACTCGCGATCGCATCGCTGGCGGCCTGCTCGGAGCGGTCGCCGAACGCCACGACCTCCAATCAGCCCAAGGAAACCACGACCGTGGCCAAACAGCCCATTTCTGTCCAGCCCTCGCAGTCCGTGGCCGTTCCGGCCGCGCCCGCCGTTCAGCCCGCCGCGGCGAAGGTCGTAAAGACCGAGGCCGAGTGGAAGCAGCAGCTCTCGCCGCAGCAGTACGAGGTGCTGCGGCAGAAGGGGACCGAGCGTGCGTTCTCCGGTAAGTACTGGGACACGAAGACGCCCGGCAAGTACAAGTGTGCCGCGTGCGGCGCGGTGCTGTTCAGTTCCGACGCGAAGTTCGATTCCGGGTGCGGCTGGCCGAGCTTCGATCGGATGATCGCCGCGGGCACGATCGAAGAGCATCAGGACACCAGCTACGGCATGGTCCGCACGGAGGTGACCTGCGCCCGGTGCGGCGGCCATCTCGGCCACGTGTTCGACGATGGGCCGACGTCCACCGGCATGCGCTACTGCATCAACTCGGCGTCGATCGAGCTTGAGGAGGGAGCGTCTCAGCCCAAAGAGGATGCGGGCGCCGGCGAGCCCAAGAAGCCCTGATCGGCTTCAGCCGTACTTGATCCACGCGATGAGACCGGCGATCACCGCCGCGCTCACCAGCCACAGCACCAGCAGCGACCCGATGACGTATGGCGCAAAGCAGAGCGCGGCCCCCGCGGCGAGGCAGCGGAGGTCGGTCTGCTTCTTGCCGTAAATGAACAGCGCCGTGCCGATCGCCCCGAGCATGAGGCCGGCGAAGATGGTTCCTGGGGAGAGGTCCATACCGGGGTATCGGCTGGGAAACGACTTCATGCGGGGGCCGCGATGGCGGCGGTTGCGGGAGGGGCGCTTATGGGACCGGGCTTGACGGATCGTCCGGCATGGGCGACACTGCCGCCATGTCCGACCCCTATGCAGTGGCGCAGACCCAGCACACCGTCCGGCTCGCCGATGGGCGCACCTTTGGGCCGGCCGACATCGCCACGATCGTGAAGTGGGCGATGGAGGGGCGCGTGCCGCAGGATTCGACGATCGAGTCCGACAGCGGCGCACCGCCGGTGCGAGCGGGCGACCATCCGGCCGTGCGCCAGGTCTTCGTTGCGCCGCCGACGCTGGCGGGTCCGATGTCCACGCCGTCCACCGGCGATGATGCCATCACGACGCTCATCCCCTATCGAAACGGCTTCGCGCTCGCCTCGTATTACGTCGGCGTGTTCTCGCTCATCCCCGGGCTCGGGCTGATTCTGGGCGTGGTGGCGATTGTGCTTGGGGTCATCGGCCTTCGGCACGCCTCGCGGAACGCCCAGGCCAAGGGTCGTGTGCACGCGTGGGTCGGCATCGTGCTGGGCTCGCTGGTGATCGTCGGGCATGTCGCCCTGATTGTCGGATTGGTGCTGAGCAAATGACGAGCGGCACAGGACCATCAGCAATTCCCCGATGGGCGTGGATCGGCGCGGGCCTGCTCGTGCTGGGCGCCGGGATTGCGGCGGTGCTGCTGTACGTGTTCCTGCCGCCGGGCACGGCGTCGTTCCTTCTTATCGCGGGCGTGATCGTGTGCACATGCGGCGCGGGGCCGGTGCTGCTGGGGGCGTACAGCCGTCAGCGGGCGATGCGTCAGAGGCAGGAGAGGGAAGACGGTGAGGTCATCGGTGATCCGCGCTCCGGCGATCAGACCGGTCGGTCGTAGACCCGCTGGCTCTTGGAGACGGCGAATCCCTCGCGCTCGTAGAAGTGGTGGGCGTCGGCACGCGTCTGGTTGGTACGAACGCGCAGGCGGGTCATGCCGCGGGCCCTTGCCCACGCTCGGGCCTCGGCGACAAGCGACTTCCCGATCCCTCGGCCACGGTGCGATGTGTCCACCACAAGACCGTCGATCTCGGTCCATGCTCCTGATTCGATGCTGCGGTGGACGGACACCTGCATGAAGCCCAGCACGCGATCGTGTTCTTCGGCAATGAGCACCGTGTGGTCGACGCTCGACCCGAGAGTCGCCATTCGATCGACGACCTGTTCGTGAGTGGAGGGGTAGCCCAGTTGCGTGCACAGGATGGCGATCGCTCCGGCGTCCTCGGTGCTGGCCGGGCGGATGATCACTTCCCGGCCGCCCTGGCCGCGGCGTCCACTGCGCTTGAGAGATTCACGATCGCGGGCCGGAGATCCTTGAGCGCCTCGTCATGGGCGAGACTCGCGATGCGGGCGACGATTTCTTGGCGTGATCCCGCGGGAAGGCGGCCGAGCATCCCCGGAAGCGTCTGCGTCAGGCCGTCGACCAGCACGACACGATCAGCCACGGAATACGATCCGGACTCGGTGAGCGATTGGACCATCCCGGCGACGACCATCGCGTTTCCTCGCTTCATCTGCTCCACGCCGGCTCGGCGAACCTCAAGTCTGGGGTCGTCGGCGGGAACTGTGGACATGAACTCGTCGGCGAGCTCGAGCGCGGCGGCGGATGTGCGCAGCTGGTTGTTCATGAGCTCGATGATGTCGCGCCCGCCGACGGCGTGCTTTTCGAACGCCACCCAGTAGGCCTTGAAGATCGCCGCGCATCCGCCCATGTAGGGGTCGAGTTGCGCCATCCTCGCGTTGACGGGGAGGGTGCGGTTGCGGAAGAGGTCGGCGTTGTCCGGGCTCACGATGCGACCGAACATCGGGCCGGACTTCGCGCTCTGAAATCGCGGGAGCCGATCGGGCGTGCTCGCGGCCATCGACGTGAGAATCTCGCCGCCCTTGGCCATGTCCTGCCCGCCCCACCCCCGGTCGTGCGCGGGAAGGCCGGCGGCGATGTACTCGGCGGGCGTGAGCGAGCGATCCTCCGGCGCGGCAGGGGGTGTCGCGATCGGCGTGGGCGCTGCGGCGCGGGTCGCGGGAGCGGGCGATTTCTCGCACCCGAGCGCGAGGATCGAGAGAACGGCAAGCGTTGCGAGCCAGGGCGAAAACGTTGGGCGCATGCCCATCCTAGTGGCCGATGGAGGCAGGCAGTTCGCGGGCGAGTTGGAGATATCGCGAGTGCTGGTCACGCACCTCCACCATCGAATCGCCGCCGAACTTCTCGCGAAGGGCCCGGGCGATCTCGAAGGCGACGACGTTCTCCATCACCACGCTCGCGGCCGAGACGGCGCAGATGTCCGATCGTTCGTAGGCGCTCGTCGCCGCCTGCTTCGTTGTGAGGTCCACGCTGGGCATGCCGCGAAGGAGCGTGGAGATGGGCTTCATCGTCCCGCGCACCACCACCGGGGCACCGTTGGTCATGCCGCCCTCGAGGCCGCCCGCGTTGTTGGTGTCTCGCACGAACCCGAGGCTCGGCGTGTCGCGCCGGGCCGGGTCGAATCGGATCGGGTCATGCACGCGGGAACCGGGGCGTGCGGCGCATTCCTTGCCAAGGCCGATCTCCACGGCCTTGAACGCCTGGATCCCCATCACCGCGGCGGCGAGGCGCGCGTCGAGCCGCTCGTGCCAGTTCATCGTCGAGCCAAGGCCCGGCGGGCAGCCGAAGGCATGGGCCTCGACAAGTCCGCCCACGGTGTCCTTGTCGATCTTGGCCTGCCGGATCGCGGCGCACTGGCGCTCGGTGATCGGGCCGGCGGCGCCGTCGGGGCAGTAGGTCTCCGAGGCGTCGCGCTGGGGGATGAGCGATCGCCAGGTGGACTCGCTCACATCGCCGGTCCATTCCGCGTCGAGGATTGAGCGGACGAAGCCGAACACCTCGATGCCGACCTCGCGGAGCAGGCACCGCGCAAGCGCCCCGGCCGCCACCCGCGCCGCCGTTTCGCGGGCCGAGGCACGCTCGAGCGTTTCGCGGCAATCGGTCGTCAGGTACTTGATGCTCCCGGCGAGGTCCGCGTGGCCGGGGCGCGGCGTGTGCACGGGAGGCGTCTTCGCGGCGTCGTCCAGCCGCGAGTCCTTGTTGGCGATCTTGAGGCACACCGGCGAGCCCATGGTGTGGCCGCAGCGGACGCCGGAGAGGATCTCGATCGTGTCGGTCTCGATGCGCTGGCGCGCTCCGCGACCATACCCGCCCTGTCGGCGCGACAGCTCGGCGTTGATGAACTCGACGTCCACGGCCATGCCGGCGGGAAGGCCCGAGACCAGCGCGATCAGCGCGGGTCCGTGGGATTCTCCGGCGGTCTGGTAGGTCAGGCAGGCCATGGACAAGAGTATCGGCCGGATCGGCCGCCCCCCTTGGGCCTAAGCAGAAACGCGGGCGAAGACCTGATAGTCCTTATGGTCGTCCTTCTTCTTCTCGTCCACGCGCCAGCAGTGCACCGTCTTCATTCCCAGCCACCGCAGCGCCCGCTGGAGCTGGGCGGGCGAGAACACCTGGGTGTGGCCCGGCATCGGCCGCCCGCGGGTGTCGGTGATGAGCAGCAACTGCCCGCCCGGCTCGACGCGATTGGTGAGCAGCTCAAGGAACTCCATCCAGTCGGCGGTGTGGTCGAGCACGTTGGAGCAGAGCACGAAGCGGAACCGCTGCGTGAAGTCCTGCACCTGGGTCCCGACGTAGTTGGCCGAGCCGCGCCGGCCCATCGTCGCGTAGGGAATCTCCGCGGCGTACGCGGCCATCAGCGAGTCGTTCGCGGTGACCTGCACGCCCTCGACGAGCTCGAAGAACCCGATCGGCCCGCAGCCGACTTCCAGAACGCTCCCGGTGAAGCCCTCCCACGTCCGGGGCCCGGTCTGCGTGAAGCCGAGGTTCCTGAGCACCCACGCCGCGTCGGCGAGGCGGAGCTCCTGCAACTTGTCGAGCGACCAATCGCGGTACGGCCACCGGTTCTTCCAGAAGTCGAGCTCGTATCGCTGGCTTTCCGACCACGATTCGGCGTTGGCGCTGGGTTGCGGAGCACCAGCGATCTCTGCGGCGGCCATGAATGGCTCCAACACCCGATCCCCCCGGGCGTCTCGCGCAACGCGGCGCGAATGGGCAATGGTATCAGGGCCGATGTGTCCGGTTGCACACACCCGCACGCCGCGGCAAACGCGGCGAAAATGGCCAGAGGCGGTCTACCGTCCGCCATGTCCACGCCGCCGCGCCAGCCTGTTCGCACCTCGCACCCCCGTTTCGACGCGGTGATCTGCGATATCGACGGATGCCTTTCTCCGGAAACCGCTGCCCCGTTCGATGTGGAACCGCTCATGCGGATCGCCGAGCACAACCGCCTTGCCCACCAGCGTCGGGACCGGCCGGTGCTCACGGCGTGCAGCGGCCGCCCGCAGCCCTTTGCGGAAGCGATGTGCCGCCTGCTGGGAAATCGAACCATGCCGCTCATCGCCGAGAACGGTGTGTGGATGTGGGATCCGGCGACCAATGCGTTCCTGATGGACCCCGCCATCACGCCTGAGCACCAGCGGGCCGTGCGCGACGCCGCGGCGTGGCTGGAGGACGAGTTCGGCCCCCGCGGCGTGAGCCAACAGCCCGGGAAGTCGGCGAGCGTGAGCTTGTACCACCCGGAGCCGGAGTATCTCAAGTCGATCACGCCGCGCATCGAGGCCGAGTTTGCCCGTCGGCAATGGCCCATGCGCGTGAGCATGACGTGGTTCTACATCAACTGCGATCTGAAGCACGTGAACAAGTCCACGGGGATCGGGCGGCTGCTGGAGCACACGGGGCTCGACCCGAAGCGCACGGCGGGCATCGGCGACACGCCGGGGGATGAACTCATTCGGCAGAGAGTGGCGTGGTTTGCCTGCCCGGGGAACGCCGCGCCGGAGATGAAGGCCAAAGCGGATTACGTCGCCAAGGCGAGCGAGGCGTGGGGAGTGGTCGACATCCTCGAGCGGCTCGATGCGCTGTGAGAGCGACGGCGTCTACGGCAACACCAGCATCGCATCGCCGTACGAATAGAACTGGTACCGCTCACGCACCGCTTCAGCGTAGATGGCGCGGAGCCGCTCGATCCCCGTGACCGGATCGGCGCCGGGCGGCACGAGCATCGCCGCGACCATCGCCATGAGCGTGCTCTTGGGCAGGTGGAAGTTGGTCATGAGCACGTCGACGTATCGAAACGCATAGCCGGGGGTGATGAGCAGGCGCGTCTCTTTCGATCCGATGCGCAGCATGTCCTCGGGCGACTCGAACGATTCGAGCGTCCGCGCGGCCGTGGTGCCGATGGCGATGACCCGGCCCCGGGCCGTGCGAACGCCCGCGATCGCCCGCGCCGTCTCCGCCGGAACGCCGCACCACTCCGCGTGCATCGGGTGCTGCTCGACGTATTCAGCTTCGACGGGCTTAAACGTTCCGAGTCCGACGTCAAGCGTTACCTCAGCCCGATGCACCCCGGCCGTTTCCAGGCGTGCGAGCAACTCGGGCGTGAAATGCAATCCCGCCGTCGGCGCGGCGACGCTGCCGCATCCCGCCCGCTCGCCGCGGTCGGTCGCGTACACCGTCTGGTACGTGGCGCGATCCAGGTCATCGGCAATCTCGACATGTGCCTCACGGCGCGCGGCCCGGATGTATGGTGGAATCGGCGTCAGGCCGACGGGCTCGAGCAACTCCGGCGCACGAACACCCGCTGGCAGTTCGCCGGCATCCGACGACACGGACACCCGCCACGCCGCGCCGTCCTCGCCTGCTCGATCGATGAGCGTCAGCCGGAGAGGGCTCTCGGCTCCATCGCGCCCGATCAAGCGAACGACCACGCCCGGCTTCATCCGCCGCATCTTGAGCAGCACGATCCACTCGGGGCCGCCCTTCATCGAGGGCCCCGGAGCATCCTCGACGTACAGACCCTCGGCCTTGCCGCCGGTGTCGGATCGCACGCCCATGAACCGCGCGGGGAGCACCCGCGTGGCGTTGACCACCATCACATCGCGCGGCATAGACGCCCGCTGTTCGTTCGGCCGCAGGATCTCCGCCAGGTCGCGAACGGTGTGATGTTCCAGCCTCGACGAATCGGAACGCGAAACCACCAACAGCCGCGCCGAGTCCCGCGGATCGGCCGGCGTTTGGGCGATGAGTTCTTCCGGCAGGGGATAGTCGAGGTCTTCGGTGCGCAGCACGTGTGGTGATCCGGCAACACGCCACGGGAGCGTGGCCGAGGAGGAGTGGGGGACAAGCAAACCGTGGGCGATGTTATGGGCCGCGCGGCCGGGCACGGGCTTCGTTGCATGGCTCGTGTGCGAATCCGTGCCGAGCCATCCCCGTGCATCCGCCCGTGCGAGCGCACTGGCGATCGACCGCCCTTCGGGCGCGAGGGCGGCACGTATTCGGACCACCTCCGACGCGTGAACGCGGCCCGCGACTCGGCGGCATTTCCGATGCGCCCGGTGTCGTATCCGGAGCACCTCCGTCGCGTCAACGATGAGATCGACCTTGAGTGCCGACGAACGAATCACGATGCCCGAATCGGCATGGTCGGCCAAATAGATCGCCCCAGCCTCTGCCGCGCGGAGGCAACTTTTGACGCGCAGTCAACCGTGCAGGTCGGTTCATCGAGTTCAGGAAGTCTCCCCGCGATTCCCGAACTCGTCCGCCGCCAAGTCATCGAGGAAACCTACCAGATCCGCAGCCTCCTGAGTCGGGGGGCCGTCATTGATCTGATCGGGTAAAACTGCCCAACCCGAGGGGGTGGGCGTGGGAACCCGAACCGGGTGGATTTCCCTGTTCCAACTTTCCCGAACGTCTATAGACTGGACACAGCCCGCCCCCCTGCGGGCCGGTCGCCGCGCCCCCGCCTTCAGACGGGGCCTCGCGGCGTCCACGAATCAAACAGCCGCGTCCCGCATCGCGCCGGGCGCGAATGGAGATCACCCATGGCTATTCACAAAGTCTCCGACATCAGGAACATCTGCCTCGTGGGCCACTCCGGGTCAGGGAAGACCACCCTGACCGAACGCCTGCTGTTCGCATCCGGCACGACCAAGCGCATGGGCACCATTGAGGAGGGGAACACCGTCAGCGATTGGACCGACGAGGAGAAGCAGCACAAGCACTCGCTCCAGCCCAGCGTCGTTCACTTTGCCTTCGAGGGGCACGAGGTCAACGTCATTGATACGCCCGGACTGGTCGACTTCATGGGCCACGCCATCGCGTGCCTGCCCGCGGTTGAGACCGTGGCGGTGGTGATCGACGCGGTGCGCGGCATCGAGACCGCCACGCGGCGCATGATGGCCATCGCCGAGGAGCGCAAGCTCCCGCGGATGATCATCGTGAACAAGATCGAGCACCCGGATGCCGAGCTGGAGCTGATCGTGGAGCAGGTCCGCGAGGCCTTCGGCGCGATCTGCCTGCCCATCAACCTGCCCACCCCGGGCCGCGCCGACGTCATCAACGTCTTCGAGCACGACGGCAAGGACTCCAAGGGCGACCAGACCGACTTCTCGTCGGTGCACGAGGCCCACCGCAAGATCGTCGAGCAGGTCATCGAGGTGGACGAGGAGCTCACGCTCCAGTACCTCGAGAAGGGCGAGGACGGGGGCTTTGATCCGGCCAAGCTCCACGGCGCGTTCGAGCGAGCTCTTGAGGAGGCGCACCTCGTTCCGATCTGCTTCTGCTCGGCCAAGACGGGCGTGGGCATCGACGACCTGATGCACGTGTTCGCCAGCCTCTGCCCCTCGCCCGAGGAGGTGCACCCGTCGGAGTTCCTCAAGAAGGACGACGCGGCGGGCAACGAGCGGGAGTTCCGCCCCGATCCGGACGCGATGCGCCCGCTCATCGCCCACATCTTCAAGGTCGCTACCGACCCGTTCGTGGGCAAGCTGGGCATCTTCCGCGTTCACCAGGGCGTCATCAAGCAGCGGCAGGACCTGCTGCTCGACGATCAGAAGAAGTCGATCCGCATCGGCCACATGTTCCGCCTGCAGGGCAAGGAGCACGTCGAGGTCACCGAGCTTGGGCCGGGCCAGATCGGCGCGGTCGCCAAGATCGACGAGCTCAGGCCCAACAGCGTGCTGCACGAGAGCCACGACGCCGACAACATCCGGATCAAGCCGCTGCCCATCGCCAAGCCCATGTATGGCCTAGCCGTCGAGCTCAAGAACCACGCCGACGAGACGCGGTTCTCGGCGGCGGTGCACAAGCTCATCGCCGAGGATCCGGGCTTCACCATCGAGCGCATCGCCGCGACCAAGCAGACGGTCATCCGCGGCATGGGCGAGCTGCACCTGCGCATCATCCTCGAGAAGCTCAAGGCGATGGGGATCGAGATCATCAGCTCCCCACCCAAGATCGCCTACAAGGAGACGATCACGATCAAGGCCAACGGCCACCACCGCCACAAGAAGCAGACCGGCGGCGCGGGCCAGTTCGGCGAGGTCTACCTCACCGTCGAGCCCCTCCCGCTCGACCACGCCGAGGGCTTCGAGTTCCTCAACGAGACGGTTGGCGGCTCCATCCCGCGCCAGTTCATCCCGGCGGTGGAGAAGGGCGTGCGCCAGGCGATGGTGGACGGCGCGATCGCCGGCTACCCGATGAAGAACATCTGCGTGAAGGTGTACGACGGCAAGTACCACGACGTGGACTCGAAGGAAATCGCCTTCGTCACCGCCGGAAAGAAGGCCTTCATCGACGGCATCAAGAACGCCCGCCCGGTGCTGCTCGAGCCCCACGTGTCGGTGGAGATCTCGGTGCCGGCCAAGTACATGGGCGACATCGCGGGCGATCTCTCCGGCAAGCGCGGGCGCGTGCAGTCCACCGACATGGTCGGCACCGACCAGTGCCTGATCCGCGCCACGGCCCCGCTGGCCGAGCTGCAGAACTACTCCAACCAGCTCAAGAGCATGACCGGCGGCACCGGCACGTTTGTCATGGAATACAGCCACGACGAGCAGACCCCGGCCCATCTTCAGGCCGAGGTCGTGGCCGCCTACAAGCCCCACGACGACGATTGATCGGGCCACGCGCCCGCGGCCTCGCCATCCATCACCGGAAGCCCCTCCTCATGGGAGAGTCCATGCCCGCACAGCGCCCAGCCTCGAGCACCCTTCTCGGCGTGCTCGCCCTGCTCATTCTCGGCGGCCTCATCATCTTCGGTGTTCAGGCGCTCGCGGGCGGCGGAGCGGCGGGCGGGTCGGGCGCGGCCGCTCCGTCGGCCTCGCGCATCAGCCTCTCCGATGCGGTGATGCGCGATGACATCGCGGCGGTGAAGTCCGCCATCGCGTCGGGCGCCGATCCCAATGCCGCCATCGTCACCGACAAGCCCGGGCGAGAGGGCATGACCGCCCTCATCCACGCCGCCTTTGAGGGCAAGGCCGAGACGCTTCGTGCGCTCCTCGATGCCAAGCCCAAGATCGAGGCCCGCACCGAAGACGGTCGCACCGCGCTCATGTACGCAGCGGGCTGGGGCGACGCGGTCAAGGCAAAGCTGCTCCTCGATGCCGGCGCCCGCACCGACGCCCGGGCCGCCGATGGATGGACCGCCCTCATGTGGGCCGCGGCCCGCGGCGAGCCGGCCAGCGTCAAGGCGCTGGTTCAGGCCGGGGCCGATGTGAACGCGGCCAACAAGTGGCGGCAGACCGCTCTCATGGCCGCCGGTCGCGCAGGATCGCCCGAGAAGGTCGCGATGTTGCTGGAGGCGGGCGCGAGCGCGGCCGCGACGGACATGAACGGTGATTCGGCCCTGAGCATCGCTGCCGCCGGCGACACGCCTGCGCCCGTTCTCGAAACCCTCGCCAAGGCCGGGGCGCCGATCAACGGCACCGACGTGGACGGCGTCACGCCGCTCATGAAGGCCGCCGAGCGCGGTGACGCGGAAGCGGTGGGCGTGCTGCTCAAGAGCGGGGCCGACGCGAAGATCAAGGATCGCTCGAACGGCTGGACGGCGAAGGACTGGGCCGCCAAGCGCGACGATGAGAAGGGGCGGGCGGTGGTGAAGGCGCTGGAGTCGCACTGAGCGTCCGAGCGGGTGCAGCCAAAACGAAAAAACGCTCGGCCGGTGGCGGTTCGGCCGAGCGCTCATTCCTCACTGGCAGGCTTGGCCTGTCCGGTTCGATGATTGACGTGTACGCAGGAGCCGCCTTCCTTGGCAGCGCATCCGTGCATCCCCTGGCCGCGTCCTTGCGGCCCGGGCGTGCGCACACTTCTCACCGTTCCGGGCATGCCGCGAGTCCGTTCGCACCTTTGCGGCCTGCCGGTGGCTAACACACTGGGTTGTCAATCCCGCACTTCGCCGTTTCCGACGATCACGGAGATCACTCTCTGCGATTCTGGATTCGTTCAACCAGTTCCGGAAGCGAGTAGAAGCCCGCGTCCTCGCTGGCCTTCCAGCGGTTCAGGTCGTGGATCTCCAGCCGGTTGCCCGCGCCGACGATCGCGACATCCGCCTTCAGGCCCGCCTTGTCCAGGTGGCGTTTGGGCAGAATCACGCGGCCGGCCGAGTCCATTTCCAGATGCTCCACGAGGCTGAAGAGTCGAGGTTCCAGTTCCGCCATGTCCCGATCCGGGGTGAGGGTCGGCTTCCCGGGTGAGCCGACCGTCTCGAAGTAGTTCTCGGTGTAGAGCCGAAGATGGCCGGTGGGCCAGGGAAGGCAGACCCACGAGTGCCCGTCTCGCTCCACCGACCAGCGGTTCCGGTGTTTGGCCGGAATAGCCAGCCGCAGCTTGGCGTCGATCGTGTGTTCTGAGTAGCCGGTGAACAGCACGTCGGGGCCTCGCTGGACAGAGTGGGCCGCCCATTATGCCCCACCTTGCCCCACAATGCAACACATTTTGTAGTTATCCACCACGCTTTTCTCGGACGGTGAATAGCCGGTGGAAAACCGTCTTCACTCGATCCTCGCGCAAGCCTCGGGCAGGTGTGGATTTACGTGTTAGACTGCACGCAGAGGAGCCGTCGCTCATGGCATCGTGGGGAATAACCCGGGCTGACACTTCCGACGCGCCGCCTCGGTTCGGCCGACGGCCGGATCGCCCCGAGCGCGACCGTGATCGCGAGCGCGCACGGCAGGTGTCGGTTGCGGCGATCCCGGATATTCGCCGGGCCCTGTCCATGCTCCCCGCGGCCACTTGCGTGATGACGGCCTCGTTCGAGAGCAAGCGCAACGGCATGATCGTCTCGCGCGTGATGAAGGCCGCCGATGAGCCCGCGTGCGTGTGCGTGGCCGTTGAGTCGGGCCAGCGCCTCGCCACGCTCATCCGCGACAGCCACGCGTTTGGCCTGTGCCTCATCGATCCGGCCAGCCGTCTGCTGCTCAAGAAGTTCGGGCCCGAAGAGTCGCCCGATCCGTTCGACATGCTCGAGGTGCGCACGCTGGTGACGGGCTCGCCGCTGCTGGGTCGCTCGATAGTCGCGCTCGACTGCGAGGTGCTGCGCCATATCGATCTCGAGGCCGACCACGAGATCTATGTGGGGCAGGTGCTCAGCGCGTTTGTCGGTCCGCAGGCGGGCGGGCCTGCGATGATGACGATCCCCGGCAGGAGCGCGGCCGGTTCGGTCGAGTGACCGATCGCTTAGCGCAGGGCTTCTTCGATCACCGCCAGCATCTCACGCTCGAACCGGTCCTCGCTGAATCGCTCGGCGTTTGCGCGACAGGCTTCTGAAACATCCCCCAGAGCGATGCAGCCGCGAACGGCATCGGCGAGCGCGTCGGGCGTGGGCTCGTCAAAGAACACGCCGGTCTTTTTCTCGATCACCGAATCCAGTGCGCCGCCCGCCCGGAACGCGACCACCGGTGTTCCGCAGGCCTGCGCCTCCACCGCCACGATGCCGAAATCCTCGATCTGCGGGAAGAGCAGCACGGAGGCGCTCCGATAGTGCTCGCGCAGTGTTTCATCGCTCACCCGCCCGGCGAACTTGACGTCGGGGCCCGTGATCGAGCGAAGGTGTTCCAGTTGTGAGCCCGTGCCGACGATCGTCAGCCGCGCCTTGGCGAGTCGCGCGGCCGCGATGGCCAGATCCACGCGCTTGTATGGCTCGAGCGCGCCGACATAGAGCCACCCGGTGCGAGGCGAGCCCGGCATGGGCGGCGTGAAGAATCCGGTACGAACCGGCGGATGCACCACCACCGAAGCCCGGTGGAAGCACCGCGCGATCTCGCGCTGCGTGTGCGACGAGTTGGCGACAAACTGCGACACCGTGTGCGATGTACCGACATCCCACGCGCGCAGGCCCGGACCGAGCAGCCAGAGCCCGGCGCGCCGAAGACCTCCGAATCGGCCGCGTGCGTACTCCGCGCCCTGCGACCACAGGTATCGCGCCGGTGAGTGGCAGTAGCACACGTGCGGCACGCCCTGCGGCGGGGCAAGGCCCTTGATCGCCGCCGACGATGTCGACACCAGCAGGTCGATCGGGCGCGTTTCATGCTCGCGGGCGAGCGCTCGCTCGAGTTCCCGCACCGCGCTCGGATACCTGGGCAGCAGCCAGCGACGCCAACTCGTGGGCCGTCGATTCAGCGATGACACGATCGTTGGCAATCGATCGATGGCCGGCGTCACTCCATGTCCGTCGTCGAACATCGTGTACAGCCCCGCGATGTCGTATCGCCCCTCGCACATCCGCACGATCGCGTCGAGCACGCCCTCGCCGCCGCGGTAGCCGACGAGCCAGTCGTGCGCCAGCGCCACCCGAGGCCGCGGCGAGGTCACGGGCGAGTGCTCGCCGTCCGATGAAAGCACCGGCGGAGCGGGGCGGGAGATGTATCGATACCCGTCTATAGTGTGTCCAATGGCTCAGAGACCGGCAAACCTCGGCAGCGATTGGAGTGGGGGAGTCGTCCGCGCCTCCAACCGCTACGGCTGGGATTATCGGCGCGCCGCGGCCGCGCTGGGGGCTCCGGTGGTTTCGATTATCGACGCCCACGCTCATCTCGCCGGGGCCGAGACCTGCAAGCTCTACGACCAGGTTCGCCGCCTCTTCGGCGTGGTGCGCACATACACGATGACGCAACTGGCGCAGGCTCCGGTCGTCCGCGACACGCTGGGCGATTCCGCCCGCTTCATCGCGTTTCCGTCCTTTGGCGAGCCCGATCGGTACGCAGCGTTCAAGGAGGGATACGTACGCACCATCGAGGCGTTCCATCGCGACTTCGGCTCGCGGATGCTCAAGCTGTGGGCCAGCCCGCGCCTGCGCGACCTGATCCCCGAACTCAAGAGCCAGTCCTTCGGCGCGACCGACCTTGCCGAGGTGGACAGCCACTGGCGCATCAAGGCCTGCGAGGTCGGTCAGTCGCTGGGCATGATGATCATGATCCACATCGCCGACCCTGACACGTGGTTCAGGTCGAAGTACACCGACGCGGCTCGCTACGGCACCAAGCGCCAGCAGTACGAGGGCCTCGAGCGCATGCTCGATCGGTTCCCCGGCCCGTGGATCGCGGCCCACATGGGCGGGTGGCCGGAAGACCTCTCGTTCCTCGACGGACTGCTCACGCGCCATCCGAACCTGCATCTGGATACCAGCGCGACCAAATGGGTCTTGCGGGCCATCGGCGGGCATTCCGTGGACGAGTCCCAAGCGTTCTTCGTGAAGTGGGGGGGAGCCGGGCGTTTGCTCTTCGGCTCCGACATCGTCGTGCAGGAAGATCATCTGCGTCCGCAGAAGCAGGGCGTCAGCCCCATGGCCGACCTTGCCGACAGCCCCGAGTCCGCGTTCGATCTGTACGCCAGCCGGTACTGGGCACTGCGAGCGATGTTCGAGACCGCCCACGAGATCGATTCCCCCATCGCCGATCCGGACCTGATGATGCTCGAACCGGCGAAGCACGACGCCATGAGCGCGCCCAGACTCCGGGGCCTTTCGCTCCCACCGGACGTGCTGCGCATGATGTACCACGGCGCGGCCGCGCGGCTCGTCGAATCTCGCTGGAAGTAACCGACGACTACTTCGCGCCCTTGCCGTCGCTCTCGGGCTTCTTGGACGAGTCGGGAGATTCGCCCTTCTTGTCCTCGGCCTTCTTCTCGGCCTTGGCGGGAGCGGGCTTCTTGATCGGCGCGGGCTTGGGAGCCTCGACCTTCACCGGCGCGGGCAGGCGAGACAGCAGCATCTCGAACTTCCCGGACATCGCGTCGGCAAGGTGCTCATCCTCCGAAGCGGCGAACCGTCCGGAGAGCGTCGCCGAGCCGAGCAGATCCTTGAACGCCGATGTCGAGCGGCTCAGTCGTTCCGAGGCCGCGCTCACCGCGCCGGAGATCGATCCGCCGATCAGCGAGCCCTGTGTCGCGACAAATCCGCCACCGGCATAGAGCCCCATCACCGGGGCGTCGGCCGTTCCGCCCGCAAGCACGAGGTGCCGCACGGTGAAGTTGCAGGCCGTCGAGTCGATCGGTGTGCTTCCCGCATCCGGCGTCAGGAAGATGTGCACGTGGACGATGTTGCCCGATTCGCCCGCGAGCAGATCGCTCGGGTTGGTCAGGCGCTCGCGCGGCAGGTCCGACAGGAACACGTCGTAGGTGTCGGCGTCAAGGGAGCGATACGCGGCCGTCGAATAGTCGGGAGCGAACGTGTGGGAGCCATCGGCCCCGCTCAGCGTGAGCACGCCGCCCGGGCTGCCCTGGATCAGCGAGCACCCGCCGGAGGCCGCGAGCGCACAGGCCATCGCGCCCACGCCCAGCGTGTGGAGGCCTCGCCCGAGAATGTTCTTGCCGCGTCGCATCATGCAGAGCGTAACCACCATCGGCTGGGGACGCGGTTTGGCCGCACCTTCTGCCCATGCTGCCGACAGGGCCCCAGCCGCGGGAAACGGATCCCTCTACGCGAGCGGATCGGCCTCGCCTACTCTCGCGGCAAGCTTCCGCAGCGCGGCACGCAGTTTCTCCACGTCCCGCTCCAGCGCCCCGAGCCGATCGACCACCGATGGATCGGGCGACCGTGCGGTTTGCTCCGCGGCCGCTTCCGCTGCCGGGCCTGGGTTCGCTCCAAGGGCGTGCAGATCCGGGCAGAGCAACTGAACCCACAGGCGTGCTCGCCCGCCCGGCGGCGGCGGAATCTCCTTCACCATCGGTTCCGGCCGCGCCGGCGCGGCCAGGCTTTCCAGCACCGCCCGGGTCGACTCGAGCGATTCCAGCGGATGCATGCGCGAGGCGTTGCCGCGAATGTCGCCCAGCGATTGTGGGCCGCGCAGGAGCAGTTCTGCCAGCACCACCAGTTGCGAGGTATCCACACCCAGCGCCTCCCGCGCGTTGTGCTTGAACTTCGCGACGCGGCTGCCGGTGAGGATCACCTCGTTGACCAGCTTCTTGGAGCGCAGCCCTTCGATCGCGTCGTACACCCGTTCCTCATCCCACTCAACGACCGGGTGGCGGTTGTTCTTCTGGTTGCATCCGGATGTCAGCGAGTTCAGGGTGAGCGGATACTGCCCCGGAACGGTGTGGGCCTTCTCGACCATCACGCCAAGCACGCGGCACTCGTCGGGCTTCAACTCGATCATTCCGCGAGTTTACCGGGAGCCGCCCCGGGCTTCCGGCCCCTCTCCCCCTCCCCCCCCTCCCCGCGCCTTCCGAGAACCTGCGTTCGGGTCGGATTCGGTTCGCATTGCGGAACTTCCGGCTGATCATCGCGTTAGAGTAGTTGGAGGGGCAGTGATTTGGCAGGTCCCGGCGGACCGCCAACGTGGCCGGGGGGCCTCGAGACGGTCAGGAGGTTCGACATGGTCCATGGACGTTCCATCGCGGCGGCAATCGCGCTCGGGGCATTGGGCGTGCCTGCACTCGCGCAGACTTCCAGTGACCAGTCGAAGACTCCGAGCACGCAGACGCCCCCGCCCGCCCCTCAGCCGCAGGTCATCACGTCCGTTCGCGGCAACACAGGCTTCGGTGTTCCCGCCAAGTTTCCGGGCCCGATCGGGCCGCTCCAGGGCGTGACGCCGCCCATCGGCGTGCCGCAGAAAAACCCGCAGATCCGCGAGATCCCGATCATTCCGCCCCCCGCGGGCAACACGGTTCCGCAGGCTCCCGCGCCCAACGACGGCTCCGATGGCATCGCCCGTCTGCGCCGCTGGATCAACAGCGGCAACGACGGCAACATCTACATCTACGACTGGCGATACATGGGCTATCCGAACGGCGTGAGCGCCGGGGCGATTCCCTCTGACTACCGCTATCGCGGCACGTGGAATCCGTGGGGATACAACAACGGCTGGGGCATTCCCGTCGTCGATGTGTCCTCCGGCAATGTGCGCGGGTACTACGACAACAACAACTGGGGCCTCGCGTTCCACGTCGGCGCGGGATTCCCGGCCGTGACGTACAGCAGCTATTCGTCGCTCGACAAGTATCCGTCGCGTCTGTACCGCTCGTACTACGCCCCGTGGAACGGCGAGCGCGGCGGCGTGTGCTACAACCCGGCAACGGGGACGTTCTGCGATTCCAACGCGGCGATCTACGGGTACAACAACCCGTATCTCGTCGTTGGCGCCGACAGGTCGGTGCTGGTCGATCAGCGGCTGCTCAGGCCGGCGGCGGATGCGCCCGCCCGCGAGGCCACGCCGCTGGAGCGGGCCGAGGCCGCGCTGCGGTCGGGCGATGCCGCCGAGGCCGTCAAGCAGATCAAGGCCCACTTGAAGAGTGCGCCCGATGATGCGGGTGTGGAGCGGCTTCTGTCGATCGCGCTGCTCGACGACCGCAAGACCGATCAGGCGATCGCCGTGCTCCTGCACGCGTACACCAAGCAGCCCCAGCTCGCCCGCGACCCCCTCGACCCGCGAGCGGTGGGCTCCGGCGCCGACTACGACCACCACCTGCGATTCACCAAGGTCATGGAGTACGCCAACCGCCTGAAGACCGGCGGCGCGTTCTTCGCGGCCAGCGTGCTGGCCCAGAGCGAGGGCCGATTGGACGTTTCCCGGAAGCTTCTGGACCGGGCCATCACCGAAGGCCTCGACAAGAAGGTGGCCGACGAGATGTCGCTGGCTCTGACCAACAAGTAGGAACGCCCATCGGTGTTTGTTCGGGCTTCTTCCGCCCGCCTTGTCCCCATCGAACTCGCCGCTATTATCCCGACCCCACAGGTCTCGGCCGGTGGGAACATTTCAGCACAACCGTTCAACCACCGCGACTCGCACCTCTCCTTGGCCGGAGGGTGCATCCAAGCCCCCGTCGGGCGAGGGAGCCGGTGGGAGGTGGAGCACAATGGCCAAGAAAGAAATCGTCAACAAAATTAAGGTCATGGCCCCCGGTGGCAAGGCCACCCCGGCCCCGCCCCTTGGGCCTGCTCTCGGCGGCGCGGGTATCAACCCGGGCCAGTTCGTGCAGCAGTTCAACGCCGCGACGGCCAAACTCAACGGCAAGGTCGTCGGCTGCGTGATCACGGTCTTCAACGACCGCTCCTTCTCGTTCGAGATCAAGTCCTCTCCCGCGGCCGTCCTGATCAAGGAAGCGGCCAAGATCGAGAGCGGCTCGGGCGTTCCGAACAAGGAGAAGGTCGGCAAGATCACCAAGACGCAGGCCGCCGCGATTGCAAAGGAAAAGATGGCGGACCTCAACGCCGGTTCGATCGAGGCGGCCGTCCGCATCATCGAGGGACAGTGTCGCAACATGGGCGTTCTTGTGGTGGAGGGCTAACCCATGGCAGAGTTCATTTCCAAGCGTTCCAAGGCCAACGCGACCCTCAAGCCCACCGAGGCGATGGAGCCCGCGCAGGCCGTCGCCGCGATGAAGAAGTTCAAGGGCCCGAAGTTCGACCAGACGGTCAACGTCGTCATGCACCTGGGCATCAACCCGGACCAGGCCGACCAGGCCATCCGCGGCTCGGTGAGCCTGCCCAACGGCATCGGCGTGAAGAAGCGCGTCATCGCCTTCTGCCGCGAGGACAACATCAAGCCCGCCAAGGAAGCCGGCGCCGTCGAGGCCGGTGGTGACGACCTCGTCGCCAAGATCGAGGGCGGCTGGATGGAGTTCGACGTCGCCGTGGCGACGCCCGACATGATGCGTGTGGTGTCCAAGCTCGGCAAGGTGCTCGGCCCCAAGGGCCTCATGCCCTCGCCCAAGTCCGGCACCGTTACGCCGCAGGTCGTCGACGCCGTCAAGGAATACTCGGCCGGCAAGGTCGAGTTCCGCAACGACAAGGGCGGCAACGTCCATGCCGTGTTCGGCAAGATGTCCTTCAAGGAGGCCGATCTCGCGGCCAACCTCGAGCACTTCATCAAGCACATCGAGAAGATGCGCCCGTCTACCGCCAAGGGCGTCTACATCAAGAAGTGCGTCATCGCGGGCTGCATGACCCCGGGCGTCGAAGTCAAGATCCACCAGGCTGTCGTCGAGGAGTAATCGGCCATGTCCAAGACCGTCAAAAACATGATCATCCGCGAGTACAAGACTCGCTTCGACGGGGCCAAGGACGCCACGCTGATCTCCATCCGCGGCGTCAAGGCCACCGACACCACCAAGCTCCGCGGCGTTCTTCGCAAGAAGAAGGTCAAGGTCACCGTTGTCCGCAACGCCCTGGCCAAGAAGGCCCTCGAGGGCTCCGGTCTCGACGCCCTCTTCCCGCTGATGGAAGGCAACAGCGCCCTCGTCTACGGCGGTTCGAGCGTCGTCGAGATCGCCCGCGAGCTCACCAAGGCGATGTCCGACTACCCCGGCATCGAGATCAAGGGCGCCGTCCTCGACGGAACCTTGTTCAAGGGCGAGAAGGGCGTCAAGGAGCTTTCGAAGTACCCGACCAAGGAAGAGGCGCTCGGCCAGACCGTCGGCCTGCTCCTCGGACCAGCCAAGAAGCTCGCCGCTCAGGTCAAGGGCCCCGGCGCCAACATCGCCGGCCTCATCAAGGCCATCGAAACCAAGCTGGAAAAGGGCGAGACCATCGCCAAGAAGGCTTAAGACTCAGACTCATCCGCACTCGACTGGGCCCGCAAGGGCTTAAAGACCGGAACAGTTCCGCGACCTCTCGGATGCATGACCCGGGAGAAGGCCGCAACGGCCGACTCCGACAGACAGAAAGAAGTTTCCCATGACGATCAATGAACTCGGTGACAAGCTGGCCGGCCTCTCCCTCAAGGACGCCGTCGAGCTCGGCAAGTACCTCAAGGACACGTACGGCATTGAGGCCGCCGCCGGCGGCGCGGTCGTGATGGCCGGTGGCGGCGGCGGCGCGGCCGCGGCCCCCGCGGAAGAGAAGACCTCCTTCGACGTCATCCTCAAGGGCTCCGACGCCGCCAAGAAGATCGGCGTCATCAAGGTCGTCCGCGAGGCGACCGGCCTGGGTCTCGCCGAGGCCAAGGCGTTCGTCGAGGCTCCGGGCAAGCCCGTCAAGACGGGTCTCCCCAAGGCCGATGCCGACAAGCTCAAGAAGCAGCTCGAGGAAGCCGGCGCGACGATCGAACTCGCCTGAGTTCGGCCGCCCGATTCGAAACAGACCAAAGGGCCTCCCGTTCCGGGGGGCCCTTTGTCGTTGATTCACGCCAGTGATTTGAGCTGGCGTGCGGCGAGATCAAAACAGGCATATGCCCATATGTGGGGGGTGATGTTTGCGAAAGTTGTGTAGAATCCTCCCGCGTTCGGGGCTTGCTCGCAGGAACTGGGCGGGGTACACTCCCGGATTCTGAAGACTCGGAAGCGGGAACTCGGGCGAAGCAGGCGTTTGAACCAGCTCATCAAGTAGACATTCCACCGTCGTCGGCGTCGAGCCGACCACGCTATTCGAACCATCACGAGGTCATCGATGGCAGCGACAACCGTGCGCGATTTTTCCAAGCGGGGCGACGGCACCGCGGTTCCCGTGCTCACAAAGATCCAGAGCGACGGGTACGACCGGTTCCTCCAGATCGGCGCCAAGACGCCGCACGATCGTGACACCAAGATCGGCCTGGAGGCCCTTCTTCGTGAAGTCTTCCCGATCGAGTCGTACGACGGCTCGATGAAGCTCGAGTACAAGTACTACGTCCTCGAGGAGCCGCGGTACACCCCCGACGAGTGCCGCGAGCTGCGCCTCACGTACGGCCTGCCCTTCCGCGTGTGCGTGAAGCTCATCCGCGAGAACCACCCCGAGATCGCCGAAGAGGAGATCTACCTGGGCGAGTTCCCGATCATGATGGGCGGCGGCGAGTTCATCGTGAACGGCGCCGAGCGCGTCATCGTCTCCCAGCTCCACCGCTCCCCGGGCGTGGACTTCTCCATCGTGTCCGCCGAGGGCGACCGGCCGCTGCACTCGGCCCGCGTCATCCCCGAGCGCGGCTCGTGGATCGAGCTCGAGGTGACCAAGAAGGACGTTCTGGCGATGCGCATCGACCAGAGCACCAAGATCGCTGCGACGACGTTCCTCCGCTGCCTCGACGAGTCCATCGCCTCGACCGACACGCTGCTGTCGCTGTTCTACGAGGTGAGCGAGATCAAGGCCGAGGCCGTGCGTCCCGAGCACTGGGCCGCCGCCAGCATCATCGACACAGAGACGGGCGAGGAACTCGTCCACGTCGGTCGCCAGATCGGCGAGGAAGCCGCGGCCAAGATCCTCAACTCCTCCCTCAAGAAGGTCCGGGTCATCCAGAACCCGTCCGACTCGCTCATTCTCAACACCGTTGCCGAGGAGAAGCTCGAGCAGTTCGAGGCCGAGAACGACTATCAGCGGGCCCTGCTGAAGATCTACACCCGCCTGCGGCCTGGCAACCCGCCGCAGATCGACAAGGCCAAGCAGCTCTTCCTCGAGAAATTCTACGACGACACCCGCTATCGCCTCGGTCGCGTCGGCCGCTTCCGCATCAACCGCAAGTTCGGCCTCAACGTCCCCGAGGATCAGATCTTCCTGCGGGCCGAGGACTTCCTCAAGGTCATCACGTACATCCTCGACCTGCGCTCCAAGCGCCTCGACCCGAAGACGGGCCAGGCCGCCGCGCAGGTGGACGATATCGACCACCTCGGCAACCGCCGCCTTCGCACGCTCGACGAGCTCGCCGTCGAGGAGCTCCGCAAGGGCTTCTTGAAGCTTCGTCGCACGGTGCAGGAGCGCATGAGCGTCAAGGACCCGGACGAGCTGGCGAAGATCGCCGACCTGGTCAACTCCAAGAGCATCAGCTCCGCGATCGACTTCTTCTTCGGCCGCTCCGAGCTCTCGCAGGTCGTTGACCAGACGAATCCGCTTTCTTCGCTCGTGCACGAGCGTCGCCTCTCGGCCCTCGGCCCGGGCGGCCTCAACCGCAAGCGCGCCGGCTTCGAGGTGCGCGACGTGCACATCTCGCACTACGGGCGCATCTGCCCGATCGAGACGCCCGAAGGCACCAACATCGGTCTCATCTCGTCGCTGGGCATCTATGCCTCGGTCGATGCCTACGGCTTCATCCGCACGCCGTATCGCGTTGCCAAGGACGGGAAGCTCACCGGCAAGCTCGTTGACCTTCGCGCCGACGAGGAGATCCAGGCGGTGCTCGCGCCGGCCGACTCCATCGACCTCGAGGGCCGCCTGAAGAAGGGCATGATCCTCGCCCGCCAGAACGGCGAGCTCAAGGAAGTGGACAGCGAGCAGGTCGAGTTCGTCGACATCGCGCCCAAGCAGATCGTCGGCGTGTCGGCCGCGCTCATCCCGTTCCTCGAGCACGACGACGCCAACCGCGCGCTGATGGGTTCGAACATGCAGCGTCAGGCCGTGCCGCTGATGAAGGTCGATCCGCCGCGGATCGCCACGGGCATGGAGAAGTCCGTCGGCATCAATTCGGGCATGATCGTGCGGGCCAAGAACGCCGGCACGGTGACGTTCGCCGACGCGCAGCGCGTCATCATCGACAACTCCGATGAGTACGTGCTCCGCAAGTTCGCGGGTCTCAACGAGCGCACCTGCCTCAACCAGCGCCCGGTCGTCAAGCCCGGGCAGAAGGTCGTGAAGGGCCAGATCCTGGCCGACGGCCCGGCCACGAGCATGGGCGAGCTGGCCATCGGCCGCAACGTCATGGTGGCCTTCAACACCTTCGACGGCTCGAACTTCGAGGACGCCATCGTCATCAACCAGAAGATCGTGAAGGACGACACCTTCACGTCCATCCACATCGACGCCTTCGACGTCGAGATTCGCGAGACCAAGCTCGGGCGCGAGGAGTTCACCCGCGACATCCCGAACGTCTCCGAGAAGATGCTCCGCAACCTCGACGAGAACGGCGTCATCCGCATCGGCGCCCGTGTCGGCCCCGGCGACATCCTCGTCGGCAAGGTGAGCCCGAAGTCCAAGAGCGAGCTGACCCCGGAAGAGAAGCTCCTGCACGCCATCTTCGGGCGTGCCGGCGAGGACGTGAAGAACGACTCGCTCGAGGTCCCCGCGGGCGTCGAGGGCATCGTCATCGGCGCCAACCGTTTCTCGCGCCGCATGCACCTCACGGCCGACCAGAAGAAGAAGCTCAACGCCGACATCGAGGCGTACGGCGCCGAGATGGACCTCAAGGCCATGAAGCTCTTCAAGGAGTTCGTCGACGCGGTCAACGTCATCGTCGGCACGCCCATGGTCGACCCCTCGACCCGCCAGAAGGTCGGCGCCTCGGACATCCCCGAGGTCATCATGGAGCAGATCTCCAACTTCGATCTCAAGTGGATCAAGGGCTCCAAGGAGGCCCGCGACGAGGCCGAGAAGACCCACCGGCAGTTCTGGCCCCGCATCGAGGCCAACCGCAAGGAGAAGGAACGCAAGATCGGGCACATGAAGCGCGGCGACGAGCTGCCCTCCGGCGTGCTCGAGATGGTCAAGGTCTACGTCGCCACCAAGCGTCAGCTCTCGGTGGGCGACAAGATGGCCGGTCGCCACGGCAACAAGGGCGTCATCGCCCGCATCGTCCCCGAAGAGGACATGCCGTTCATGGAGGACGGCACCTCGGTCGACGTCCTGCTCAATCCGCTGGGCGTGCCCAGCCGCATGAACGTCGGCCAGATCCTCGAGACCCATCTCGGCTGGGCCGCGATGGTGCTCGGCTTCCAGGCCGTCACGCCCGTCTTCGATGGCGCGACGGAGGAAGAGGTCCACGGCGCCGTCGCCGAGGCCAACGGCCACGTGTCCACCAAGCTCGAGAACTACGAGAAGACGGGCACCTTCCCGCACCCGCGCGAGCTGCTGGCCCACATGCCCCGCGGCGGCAAGATCCAGCTCCACGACGGCCGCACCGGCGAGCCCTTCACGCAGCAGACCACCGTCGGCTTCATGTACATCCTGAAGCTCCACCACCTCGTGGACGACAAGATCCACGCCCGCGCCACGGGGCCCTACAGCCTCATCACGCAGCAGCCCCTCGGCGGCAAGGCCCGCACCGGCGGCCAGCGTTTCGGCGAGATGGAAGTGTGGGCCCTCGAGGCGTACGGCGCTTCCTACATCCTGCAGGAACTCCTCACCGTCAAGTCCGACGACGTCGAGGGTCGCACCAAGATCTACGAGTCGATGGTCAAGGGGACCAACACCCTCGAGGCGGGCATGCCCGTCGCCTTCGATGTGCTGTGCAACGAGCTCAAGGGCCTCGGCCTCAACATCACCCTTGAGAAGAAGGGCACCGATCAAACCACGCTTCTGTGATCGGTCCCGGGTGTTTCGAGTTCGGTAGTTCGACGCAATGAGATTCCATTCTACGGCGAGGTCAAGAAGCCCGAGACCATCAACTACCGCACGTACCGGCCCGAGAAGGACGGCCTGTTCTGCGAGCGCATCTTCGGCCCCGAGCGCGACTACGAGTGCGCGTGCGGCAAGTACAAGGGCACCAAGTACAAGGGCATCATCTGCGACCGCTGCGGCGTGAAGGTGACGCACAGCCGCGTCCGCCGCAAGCGCATGGGCCACATCAACCTGGCCGCGCCGATCGTGCACATCTGGTTCTTCAAGGCCCTCCCCAGCCGCCTCGGCACGCTGCTGGGCATGAAGACGAGCGACCTCGAGAAGATCATCTACTTCCAGGACTACGTGGTCGTCGATGGCGGCGACACGGAGCTGAAGTTCAAGCAGGTCCTCACCGAGGACGAGTTCCGCACCCACTCCGACAAGTACGGCAACGCCTTCCGCGCCCTGATGGGCGCCGACGCGGTGCGTGAGCTCATCGAGCGGGCCGACCTGGACAAGATCGCCGGCGAGCTGCGCGAGGAGCTCAAGAACACCCGCTCCAAGCAGAAGATCAAGGACCTGGCCAAGCGCCTCAAGATCGTCGAGCAGATCCGTGGCTCCGAGAACGACCCGGCCTGGCTGGTGATGGACGTGATCCCCGTGATCCCGCCGGACCTGCGCCCGCTGGTCCTGCTCGAGAGCGGCAACTTCGCGACGAGCGACCTCAACGACCTGTACCGGCGCATCATCAACCGCAACAACCGGTTGAAGAAGCTCATGGACCTCAACGCCCCCGAGGTCATCATCCGCAACGAAAAGCGCATGCTCCAGCAGGCCGTGGACGCGCTCTTCGACAACGGCCGCTGCCGCCGCCCGGTGCTGGGTTCTTCCAACCGCCCGCTCAAGTCGCTCACGGACATGATCAAGGGCAAGCAGGGCCGCTTCCGCGAGAACCTGCTCGGCAAGCGCGTCGACTACTCTGCGCGTTCGGTGATCGTCGTCGGCCCCGAGCTCAAGCTCAACCAGTGCGGCCTTCCCAAGAAGATCGCCCTCGAGCTCTACCAGCCCTTCATCATCCGCAAGCTCAAGGAGCATGGACTGGCCGACACCATCAAGTCCGCCAAGCGCATGCTCGAGCGCCGCGACGCCGAGGTGTGGGACATCCTCGAAGAGGTCATCTACCAGCACCCCGTGCTGCTCAACCGCGCCCCCACGCTCCACCGAATGGGTATCCAGGCCTTCGAGCCCGTGCTCGTGGAAGGCAACGCCATCCGCATCCACCCGCTGGTGTGCGGCGGCTTCAACGCCGACTTCGACGGCGATCAGATGGCCGTCCACCTGCCCCTCTCCGTCGAGGCCCAGGCCGAGGCCCACGTGCTCATGATGAGCACCAACAACATCTTCTCCCCCGCCAACGGCAAGCCCATCATCTCTCCGTCGCAGGACATCGTCATGGGCGTGTACTTCGTCACGCACATCGAGTCCGACGACTCGCGCAAGCCCGAGGAGCTCAAGCGGTTCAAGGACCGCATGGAGGCCCTGCTCGCCTACGACCAGCGCAAGATCACCATTCACGAGCGCATCACCGTTCGCCTCGACGGCTTCCGCGAGGTCGTCGACGACCAGGGCAAGCCCCCGGTGGCCATCCCCGCCAGTGGCCGCGTCATCACCACCGTCGGCCGCATCCTCTTCTCCGAGATTCTCGAGAAGGGCATGCCGTTCTACAACTGCGTGCTGGGCAAGAAGGGGTGCGCCCGCGTCATCGACGACGCCTACCTCTACGCCGGCCGCGGCGCGACGATCGACCTGCTCGACCGTCTCAAGGAGATCGGTTTCAAGCAGTCGACCCTCGCCGGCCTGTCCTTCGGCATCACCGACCTGCGCATCCCCGCCGCCAAGAAGAGCCACATCGACGACGCCGAGAAGAAGGTCGAGCGCGTCGAGAAGAACTTCGAGCGCGGCCTCATCACCGAGCGCGAGCGCTACAACCAGCTCATCGACATCTGGTCCCACTGCCGCGAGCAGGTCACCAAGACTCTTGTCGAGACCCTCAAGGCCGACCGGCGAAATCCGGACGGCTCCGAGGCCGCTCTCGACGACAAGAAGTCCGCGAAGTACCTCAACCCCGTGTACCTGATGTCCGACTCGGGAGCCCGCGGCAACGTCAGCCAGCTCATGCAGGCCGCCGGCATGCGCGGTCTGATGGCCAAGCCCTCGGGCGAGATCATCGAGACCCCCATCCGCTCGAACTTCCGCGAGGGTCTCACGATCCTCGAGTACTTCTCCTCCACCCACGGCGCCCGCAAGGGTCTGGCCGACACCGCCCTCAAGACCGCCGACTCGGGCTACCTCACCCGCAAGCTGTGCGACGTGGCCCAGTCCGTGATCATCGGCGAGTGGGACTGCGGCTCCAAGCGCGGCATCATGAAGCGCGCCATCTACAAGGGCGAGAAGATCGACGTCCGCCTCGCCGACCAGATCGTCGGGCGCGTCAGCCGCAACAACATCGTCAACCCCAAGACCGACGAGGTGATCGTCAACGAGAACGAGATGATCACCACCGAGGCCGCCCGCAAGATCGAGGAGCTCGGCATCGAGCAGGTCATGGTGCGTTCCGCGCTCACCAGCGACTCGCGCACAGGCTGCTCCGTGCTCGACTACGGCATGGACATGTCCACCGGCAAGATGGTCGAGCCTGGCATGGCCGTGGGCATCATCGCCGCTCAGTCCATCGGCGAGCCCGGAACGCAGCTCACCATGCGTACCTTCCACACGGGTGGTATCGGTACGCGTGAGACCCTTGAGAACGAGATCCGCTGCAACACGGGCGGCGTCGTCGAACTCCGCGACTGCAACGCCGTCCCCGGCACCGACGACGAGGGCAACGACGTCATGGTCGTCCTCAAGCGCAACGGCGAGATCGCCGTCCTCGACGCCAAGGGGCGCGAGCTCGAGAAGCAAAAGGTGCCCTACGGCTCCTACGTCCTCGTCAAGCCCGGCCAGGAGGTCAAGAAGGGCACCCAGATGGTCAAGTGGGACCCGCACCGCCTCCCGGTGCTGGCCGAGAAGGACGGAACCGTCCGCTACGTCGACATCGAGGTCGGCGAGACCGTGCGTGAGGAAGAGGCGGGCCAGGGCAAGAAGGCCCTCGTCATCGTCGAGCACAAGGGCGAGAAGCACCCGCAGATCACCATCGTCGACGCCCAGGACAACATCCTCGACTTCCACTACCTGCCCGCCAAGGCGCGTATCGAAGTGAAGGACGGCCAGGTCATCAAGGCCGGGCAGATGCTTGCTCGCCAGCCGCGCTCCGCGGCCGGTTCGCAGGACATCGTCGGTGGTCTCCCCCGCGTCACCGAGATCTTCGAGGCCCGCAAGCCCAAGGATCCGGCCGTCATGGCGGAGATCTCCGGCCGCATCGAGATCCACTCCGACAAGCGCAAGGGCAAGATGACCATCCGCGTCATCTCCGACTCGGGCATCGAGAAGGACCACCACGTCCCGCAGGACCGCCACCTGCTCGTGCACACCGGCGACTACGTCCAGGCCGGCGAGCCCCTCACCGAGGGGCCGATGGTGCCGCACGACATCCTCCGCATCAAGGGCGAGGAAGCCCTGTGGACCTACATGCTCGACGAGGTGCAGAACGTCTACCGCGCCCAGGGCGTGACCATCAACGACAAGCACATCGAGGTCATCCTCGCGCAGATGCTCCGCAAGGTCCGCGTCGAGAGCCCCGGCGATACCAACCTGCTCCCCCACGACGTGGTGGACAAGTTCGAGTTCCGCCAGAAGAACCTCGAGGCCCAGGAGATGGTCCGCGTCACCGACTCGGGCGGCACCGACCTTCCCATCGACGCCCTCGTCCACAAAAACGAGCTCCGCGAGGCCAACGCCAAGGCCGAGTCCGCCGGCAAGGAGCCGGCCAAGACCAAGAAGGCCAAGCCGGCCACGGGCCGTACGCTGCTCCTTGGCATCACCAAGGCCGCCCTCTCCAGCGAGTCGTTCCTCTCGGGCGCCTCGTTCCAGGAGTCCACGAAGGTGCTCACCGAGGCCGCCCTCCGCGGGGCCTCCGACGAGCTCATCGGCCTCAAGGAGAACGTCCTGCTCGGCCACCTCATCCCGGCCGGCACCGGCTTCAAGCCCTACCAGTCCATCCGCGTCGTCGCTCTGGCCGAGCCGCCCGAGACCGACGGCGACGATCAGGCCCTGATGATGGAAGAAGCCTCCCGCGCGGCCGAGGCCCTCGGCGCCGGTCGCCACGACGCCCTGGGTGTTCCGCAGGTGGAAGTTCCCATCAATGGCGCGCCCTCCGGCGCTGGCATGTAATCAGAGCCGAGCGGCGCAAGCCGCCGGTGCATTGAAAACCACACGGGCCGCTCGCACACACGAGCGGCCCGTTTTCTTTTCGGGCCACGGGCATCCTGCCCCGTGGGCTTCTATCGATACCCGAACGCGGAGTTGTCATCGCCGCGCCCGAACCACCCCACGCTCAGCGTCCTCGTGTCAGCGCCATACACCCCGCTCGACCACGAGAACGCCATCTTCTCCCCGCTCGCGTGTCCATCCAGCCATGCCACGCTCGCGGTGCCTTTGTGGCGGAAATGCACGCTCGGGTCCGCCCGATTCCCCGGCAGTTCCGGCCAGAATCGGGGCTCCGCGAACGAATACTCGATCAACCCGCCCGACCCGGCCGCGTGATTCCCATCCGCGAGCGCACAGTCGGCAAACCCCATCGTCGCCGTCGGCCGCGCGAAGCTCGCCCGAAGCGAGCCCAGCCGATCGGTCGCCTGCACCCACACCTCGCGCCCCGACGCCGGATCCACGCCCGCCAACGCCCGCTCGATGCCGCAGTACGCGTTGTTGTACCCATACCCGCCCGCCGAGCGCTCGAACCCGACATTCGCCGCGGCCAGCGCGCTCGCCACGTTTGCAAAGGTCGGACACGCCCGCACCGCCCGCGATGCGCCCGCGCCCTCGCCACCGGAGAGATATTCCGAAAGCGTTCCACCTTCGGGCGAGAACGCCGCGTTCATGCTGGCACGCGACCCATGCCATCGAGTGAGGTTCGCCAGCACATCCGGCGCGCCCGGCGCGTACCGATCGCGGCCGTCCACCGCATAGGTGTCCAGCGCCACCTGCAACTGCCGCACGTTCGACAAGCACACGCTCGAGCGTCCCGCCTCGCGTGCCCCGGCCAGCGCTGGCAACAACACGCTGATCAAGACCGCGATCACGGTCACCACGACGAGGAGCTCGATCACGGTGAACCCGGAGTTGCCGCGGCGCTCAGCCATTGAACCACGCATTCAGGAAATCAAAGATGTCCTGCACCGTCGTCGTGCCCGATTCGTTGAAATCCCCACCGCCATTCTCGCCGGTTCCCGCGAACCAATCATTGAGGAACGCAAAGATATCCGCGACTTCCAGCATCCCGTTGAGGTCCCAATCTCCCGTGTACCGCGGCCGCACATCCGCCACAGCGCTCACCTCTGTGGACACCTCCCCGAGCAGCGAGGTTGATCCGTTCACGCCGGTGGTGATCCGCACGAAGTCGATGCGGTCCAGGTTCGCCGGCAGACCCGTGGCCGGATCGACGGCCCACCGGATCGCAATGGCCGATCCACCGCCGCTCCCGGGCGTGATGCCCGTGGTCATTGGATCATCCGGCACGGTGTAGAAGCGGGCCGGATCCGCACCGGGATCGTCGACCACGTTGGTTGCCGTCGTATCGCCCAGCAGCAGCGTGGGCGCGAGGTCGGCGTATCCCCACACGGGCTCGGTCCCGTCGCCGCTGGTGTTCTGCAGCATGGGGTTCGAGCCGAATGGGCTTGTCGGGAGCAGGTAGCCGGTTGTGGTCCATTGCCCGCTGCGACCGATCGGCACCCACGCGGGGTTCAACGCCGCGGCGTCCCACGTCACCGTCGTTCGCAGCAGTGGGGGGGCGGAAACGCTCAGGTGCGATCCGGGAATCAGGTACCACGCATCGTCCGCGAGCCCGTTGTGGTTGTCGTCGCGAGACACCTCGACCACGCCGCACTCCGCCCACCGCCGGTTGATGTCGCCGCCGACGAAGAACGCGTTGCCGAAGACGATGAAGTCCAACCCCAGCGGATTGTGCGGATTGGCCCAGATCGAATGATCGAACCCGAGCGTGATTGTCCCGCCGAACCCGCCGAGGGTCACGGCCTTGGTGTTGTCCCCTGTTGAGAGCCCGCCCGCCATTCCGGGTGGCCCTAGCGCCTGCGCGGCGTCGTTGAACTGGGCGTTCCGCACAAACTGGCCCGGCGCCGGGACGTATTCCATCACTCGCGTGGCGAAGGGCGATGGTGTTTGCGCCGGCGCTGCCTGCGCGCAGAGCAGGGTGAGGAGTGGGGGAGTGGAGGAGTGGAGGAGGCGTCGCATCATGCTCGCCGTCTCCTCGTCACCAGCAGACCCGTCAGGCCGAGTGCGAATGCTCCGCCCGGGGAGGGCACGCCGTACCGCAGCACGCTCGTGGCCCCGAAGTCGCGCACCAGGATCTCGCCCGTCGCCGCGTTGAATGCCGCGGTGTAGAACCCCGTGGCGTTCAGCCCCGGCAGCGTGGTCCGCTGGTGCGTGGAAAGGTCCTCGATGGTGACACCGCCGAAGCCTGCCTCAATCAGGTTCCCCGCCGCGTCGAAGGCCAGCGAGTTGCCCGTGGTCGCCTGCGTGGCCAGCAGCCCGGTGGAGAACGCCACGCTCGACGCGGCCGCGTTGAGCGTCGCCAGATCGAAGCTCCGCACCTGCCCGTCGAGCACGCCGCCCACGTCGTATCCGATCGCCGTGTACACCCGCCCGCCGCGGCTGGCCACGCCGCCGGACCCGTCGCCGATGTTCGTCACCACCGCCGCGACCGTGTTCCCCGTGACGTTCACGTGGTACAGGCTCGGAGGTGATCCGAAGCTCGGGCTTCCGTTCACGTACAGGGTCGCATTGTCCGTCCAGGCGGCGTCGAAGTTCGGCACACTCACCGTCTGCGGTGTCGTCGGCCCGCCCGTGCTGAGCGATCCCGTCGGCACGACCCACATCTGGTTTACCGTCCCGTTGTCGCCGATCGCCAGCCGCGCCCCATCCGGGCTGACGCGGATGAATCCGGCCCCGAACGAGGGCACCAGCCCGCTCGGCAGCGATCCGACCGGTGCAAACACCGATCCATTCACCGCGCTCTGCCGCACGATCGCCCCGGCCTCGGTCACCGCCCACGCCCGCCCATCATTGCCGACATCGAACGCGCTCGCCGAACTCGGAAGCGAGAACGACCCCTGCGCCACGTATGCGGGAATCACGGCGAGTGCTGTGCTCGATCCCATTGCCGCCACCACCGCCGCCAGCGCGGCGAGAGCCCGTGCCCGGTTTCCACATCCGACATCCGACATCGCATATCCCACATTCATGCCAGCCTCCTCACCCCGATTCGCGCGGGGCATACACGACCTCCCAACCCGTAGCGGGTCGGGCGAATGCCCAGCGGACGGGATGGAGCCGGAGGAAGGGCCGCGCACACGCGCGAGAGCCCAGCGCCAGCGCCCCATTCGCGAGGGCGACCACGACACATACCCCGGGCAGGTCTTCCGGCTTCGGGCCAACCGCGAGTTCGGCCTTCCCGGCCGCGTTGCGCGGCCAGTGGCATGGATGAACTCGCGGCATCGGCCCGTTACGGCGGCGCGTCCGCGGCGGAATCGAAGGGGCAGGCCCCTTCTCACCGCACTTCCCTTTTCGGACGCCGCGGCTATGACGCCGCGGAATCACCTTGGGCAGGGGTCACGGTAGCGAATCGGCAGGCGGTGTCAAGGACCATTGGGTGGGGCCGCGTGTCAACGCCATAACCTCCCGCCCGTGCACGACTTCACCCTTCCCCAGATTGCCGCCTGCTCCACTGTCGCGTTCATTGCGGGGCTGATCGACGCCATGGCCGGTGGCGGCGGCATCTTCACGATGCCCGCGATCGCCGCGCTTGGGCTGCCTATCCCGAACGTCGCGGGGACCAACAAGTTCGTTGGCACCAGCGGCTCGAGCACGGCGACGGTCTCGTTCCTGGCCCGCGGCAAGCTGGATCACTTCGTGGCCGCGCTCGGGGGCGTGTGCGCCCTGCTCGGCTCGATCGGCGGCGCGCTGACGCTCATGCAGTTCGGCAAGCTGAACGAGCCGGTGGCAAAGGGCGTCTTCGGCGCGTTGATCATCGTGATGGCTTTGTACATGTTCTTCAAGCCGCAGTTCGGCGGGGCGTACGCCTACGCCGGGCCGACGCGCCGAAACGTGCTCATCACCATCGCCGCGGGCCTCATCATCGGCTTCTACGACGGCTTCTTCGGCCCGGGCACGGGCTCGTTCCTGGTCTTCGTGATGGTCCGCTTCATGCGGTTTGATTTCGTCACCGGCACGGGCAACGCCAAGGCGATGAACCTCGGGAGCAACATCGGCTCGCTGGCGACGTTCATCCTCGCGGGCCTGGTCGTCTGGCCGCTAGCGATCCCGATGGGTCTGGCCAATGCCGCGGGGAGTTTCATCGGCAGTTCGCTGGCGATCAGGAAGGGCGCGAGGTTCGTGCGATGGGCGTTCCTGATCGCGGCCGCGGCGATTGCGGCGAGAATGATGTGGTTTGTTGCAACCGGAACGTAGACCCGGCCGCTGGGCCCGCGCATTCGGAGCCAAGCATCAACCACCCGCTCGCGTAGCAATCCATCCGGCCATGGCCCGCGCCGCCATCCCCCGGTGACTCAACCGGTTCTTCTCCTCGCTCGAAAGCTCTGCGCCCGTTCGCGAGAACTCCGGCGCGACCAGGAATAGCGGGTCATATCCAAACCCACTCCCCCCGCTTGGTACACGCGGCGGCTCCCCGATGCGGCCTTCCATGGTCCCGCGCGTCTCGTGCAGCACATGCCCGGCCGCGTCTGTCAGGCACATGTGGCAGACAAACCGGGCCCCGCGGCCACTCTCGGGCACGCCATTGAGTTCCCGCAGTACCCGTCCGTTGTTGGCCGCGTCGCGCTCCGCCCGCGACGCTCCCGTCTCGCGGCCATCGGTCGAGTAGTGCGAGGAAATCACACCCGGCCGCGGCGTGCCGTCGGGCATCCGCAGGGAGTCGATCTCGATGCCCGAATCATCGGCGAGGCAAAGAACGGCGAGCGGGGTGCCGCTGGCGATCTGCTCGGCATACGACACCGCCTTGATCCGCGCGTTCTCCTCGCACGTGTGCCCGATCTCCTCCGGCTCATGGAATCGCTCATGCCCGGAAATGTCTTTGATCCCGATCACACGCAGGGTTGAACCCGCGGCGACTCCGGCGAAGATCGCGCGAAGCTCCTCGACCTTGTGCGGGTTTCCGGTGGCGAGGACGATGGTCGGCATGGTCGAGGGTAGAACAGAGGCCCTGGCGCCCCCCCAAGCCTGGGCACGGCCGCGTGGCGATCGCACCAAGCCTCTGTGCCCGGGCTTGCGCCCGCGCCTCTGTTGACCCTACCATTCCGTAATGTCCACGAACCCCGCTTCCCTCCTGAAATCCCTCGGCGTCACCGAAGACCCGCGCTTCGTCGGAACGCCATGCCGCGACGTTGATCATTCCGCCGGCGAGGCCTTCATCCTCTCGGAAAACCCCGCCACCGGCCAGCCCATCGGCGGCGTGAAGCTCGACTCGGCCGAGGACCTCGAAACCATCATCGTCGAGTCCATCGCATCGTTCAAGAAGTGGAGAGAGGTCCCCGCCCCCGCCCGCGGCCAGATCGTCCGCGAGATCGGCGATGAGTTTCGGAAGTTCAAGGAACCCCTCGGCGAGCTGGTCTCGCTCGAGATGGGCAAGATCAAGGCCGAGGGCCTCGGCGAGGTGCAGGAGACCATCGACATCGCCGACTTCGCCGTCGGCCTTTCTCGCCAGCTCCCCGGCCAGGTCTTCCCCAGCGAGCGGCCCGGCCACCGCATGTTCGAGCAGTGGCTCCCGCTCGGCCCCATCGGCATCATCTCCGCGTTCAACTTTCCCAACGCCGTCTGGGCGTGGAACGCGATGCTCGCGGCCGTCTGTGGCAACGTCTCGATCTGGAAGCCCAGCCTGCTCACGCCGCTGACGGCCATCGCGAGCAACCGCATCGCCGATCGCGTCGCGGCCCGCCACGGCCACGCCGGCGTGTTCCGCCTCATCATCGGGGCCGACGATCAGGTGAGCGAGCGGCTGGTCGCCGACCGCCGCATCCCGCTGATCTCCGCCACCGGCTCGTGCCGCATGGGCCGCATCGTGGGCAAGGCGGTCGCCGATCGCCTCGGCCGCTGCCTCCTCGAACTCGGCGGCAACAACGCCATCATCGTGCACGAGGACGCCGACCTGGAACTCGCGGCCCGCTCGATCGTCTTCGGTGCCGTCGGCACCGCCGGGCAGCGCTGCACAACGACCCGCCGCCTGATCGTCCACGAGAAGGTCGTCCAGAAACTCACCGACAAGCTCGTGGCCGCGTACACCCAGATCAACGCGACCAAAATCGGCGACCCGTTGAAGGAGGGCACGCTCGTCGGCCCGCTCATCAACGATCGCGCCGTTTCGGGCTACCTGCACGCCATCGAGCAGGCAAAGAAGCAGGGGGGGCACATCCTCGTCGGCGGCCGCCGCTGCACGGTCCCCAGCCTGTCGGGCCATTTCGTCGAGCCGACCATCGTCCGTGCCCCGGCGAGCAACACACTGCCGATCGCGGCCGAAGAGACCTTCGCCCCGATCCTCTACATCTTCACGTACTCGAACCTCGACGACGCCATCGCGATGCAGAACAGCGTCGATCAGGGCCTCTCCAGCGCGATGTTCACCGAGTCCATCCGCGCCAGCGAGAAGTTCCTCAGCCCGACCGGTTCCGGCTCGGATTGCGGCATCGCCAACGTCAACATCGGCACCAGCGGGGCCGAGATCGGCGGCGCATTCGGGGGCGAGAAGGATACGGGGGGTGGCCGCGAGTCGGGAAGCGATTCCTGGAAGGCGTACATGCGCCGCCAGACGTGTACCATTAACTATGGTGGTGGGTTCGCCCTGGCCCAGGGCATTCGGTTCGAGTAGCGGCGTTTCAATCCCCCGACCCTGTCCCCGACATCGCACACCCGACATCCCATGACCAGCCCGCTCAATCCAACGCCCGCGACCTCCCGCACCCACGACCCGCTCGCGGAGATGGGCATCGCCGAGATCCAGTCGGGCATGATCGTCGGCCTCGGCACCGGCCGCACCGCCAGCCGCGCCGTGATCGCCCTCGCCGAGCGCGTCCGCGAGGAGAAGCTCGACATCCGCTGCGTCCCCACCAGCCACGCCACGGAGACGCTCGCGCGGGCCCACCAGCTCCCGCTCCTTGACTTCGCCATGGAAGAGGAAGTTGATTACCTCTTTGACGGCGCGGACGAGGTGGACCCGCACCTGCGCATGATCAAGGGCGCGGGCGGCGCGATGACGCGCGAGCGCATCGTGGCCTACGCGGCCAAGAAGCGCGTGTACATGGTGCAGGAGAAGAAGATGGTCCACCGCCTCGGCGAGCGGGCCACGCTCCCCATCGCGGTCCTCGCCTTCGGCCTCGCCTCCACGCGGGCGAGCCTGCGCCGCCTCGGCCTCAACGGCGTGGTCCGCCGCACGCTCGACGGCCACCTGTTCCTCACCGACAACGGCACGCTGATCGTGGACGTCACGCTCGACGACAAGAGCCTCGCCGAGATGCACCTGGAAGAACTGGCCCAGCAGATCGACCGCATCCCGGGCGTGCTGGACCACGGGCTGTTCCTGACCGAGGCCGATGAGGTCCTCGTCGAGACCAACGACGGCCGGATCGAGCGGCTGCTGCGCCCCACGCCGGGCACACCCGAGGCCGACACGGACCCGGGGCTGCCACGCCGCGCGTGAGCCTTTACGAGCCCCTCCGCGCGAGCGGAGGAAGCCTCGGGCACGTGAGTCGCTTGGGCTACGAATGCAGAGAGGGCGTGCCGCCCTCTCCGCACCTCTCCCTGCCAAAGCCAAAGGCCCCGAGCCATGAAGCCGCACCCGCGCCCCCCCATCATCCGCAAGACGATCAAGTGGGGCGGCGCGGCGGTGACGGTGCTGCTGGTGGTGGTGTGGATCGCGAGTGGATGGTGGCTCATGAGCTACGCCTTTCCCCGTACAAACGTCATTGTGGGGCGCGGAACCATCGGCGTGCTTCGGCCGGGCTACGGGTTTCCCGCCCACATGCGAGGATGGCAGGTTGCCCAATTCACCTCAAGAACGTTCTCAGGGCTCGACCGATGGCGTGGGTCCTGGAGCGAAGTGCATATTGGAAGCGACCTCGTCTTCCTGCCCCTCTGGTGGTTCATTCCGATTCCGCTTATCTCGTGGCTCGTTGCGTGGAGGCTTGACGCGCTCCCGCGTTCAGCGCCGCATCCGCCGCCCTGCCCGCGCTGCGGCTACGACCGCACCGGCCTGCCCCTGCTCGCCGAGTGCCCGGAATGCGGCTCGGGCGGAGTCTCCAAGCCCTTCCATCAAGTGTTTCAGTCGTCCGGACTGAACGCCGTGCGTCTGGTGTTGGTCGTCGCCGCGATCATCGCGCTTTGGGCGCTCGCGCGACGCTGGCTCTAGCTTCCCCTCTCCCGCCTTGGCTCAATGAGTCTCGCGCGGCTGGCTTGAGCGTGCGATCGAAGCCCTCAGCGCGATGATCGCACGGCTTGGCTCGCCATCCCGAGCCCTTCGATCTCCATCCAAAGGGCAACGCTCGCCGCTCGATGCCCTTGGAGGCTCAATCGAAGCTGAACGAATGCGATCCCAAGCCCTTGGAATGTCCTTCCAAGCCAAAGGAATGACATTCCTTTGGCTTCGCGTGCGTCCCAATGGCGTGTTATCAGCGGTTATCCGGCCATTTCCGGAACTGAGCTCGGGGCTTTTATTTGTGCTTTGAGCTTTGTACTTTGAGCGTTACTGCCCCTGCGCCATCGAATACCCCTTCACCCCATCGAACGTCCGCAGCAGCTCGTACGAGCACACCGTGAACTTCTCCGCCACGCGGTCGAGCAGCGCGACGGCGCGGCTCTGGCCGATCACGCCCGTCATCGCCGGGTCCTTGAGCTCGAACCGCACGCGGTAATAGTCCACGCACTCGGTGTACACGCTGCCGCTGGGCCACACCTGCGTGCCGCGGTTGGAGATCAGCGTGAGCTTGAAGGGCGTGTCCTGCGAGATGCGCTGCATCTCATCCGCCACCGCCACCGTCGAGAGCGGCGAGTCGAGGTAGATGTCGCACCCGACCACCTGCGTCACGATGTTGCGGAACGTGCGGATGACCGTCTGCCCCGCCGGTCGCGGCGGCCGCTCCAATGAGGGCGCCGTGACGTCCGGCACATCCACCACCGGCACCGTCCTGGGCTGCGAGCCAAGATTGTCGATGATCGCCTGCGCGAAGGCCTTGGTTCCCACGGGCGCCCGGGACTTGTCCCCGAAGTCTCCCGTCCGCACGCCGCTCTCGAGCGTCGCCAGCAGCGCGTTCTCGATGATCGCCGCCTCGCGGCCCATGCGGATGTGGCGGAGCATCATCAGCCCGCTCAGGATCAGCGACGTCGGATTCGCCAGCCCCTTGCCCGCGATGTCCGGCGCGGTGCCGTGCACGGCCTCGAAGATGCTGATGTGCTTGCCGATGTTCGCGCTGGGGGCAAAGCCCAGACCGCCGACGAGCCCCGCGCACAGGTCGGAGACGATGTCGCCCTGCAGGTTCGGCAGCACGACCATCTGGTACTGCTGCGGCCGCACGACCAGGTTCATGCACAGCGCATCGACGATGACGTCGGCGGTCTCGATCTCCGGGAAGTCCTTCGCGACGGCCTTGAAGCGATCGAGGAACAGGCCGTCGGTCATCTTCATGATGTTGGCCTTGTGGCCGCAGTGGATCTTCTTCAGGCCCAGCCGCCGCGCCTCGTGGAAGGCGAAGCGGTGCACCTCATCGCACCCGGGCGCGGACATGAGCCGCTTGCACTGGATCATGTCGTTGGAGAGCCGGTGTTCCACGCCCCCGTAGGTGTCCTCGAGGTTTTCGCGGACGATGCACATGTCGATCGGGATGCCCGCCTTGGAGTACACGCTCTCCACCCCGGGCAGCGTCTTGAACACTCGCAGGTTCGCGAACGCGTTCCACAGCTTGCGGGCCGTGACGTTGATCGACTTGCCGCCGCCGCCCTTGGGCGTCTCCATCGGGCCCTTGAAGAGCAGGCCGCAATCCTCGACGGTGCGGATCGCCTCGTCGGACATGCCGCGCGTGTTGCCCTTGGCGAACACGGCCGCGCCCATGTCCACGTTGACAAACTCCACCCCCGCGTTCATCACTCCCGCGGCACGAAAGACATCAAGCGCGGCGGCGGTGATCTCGGGACCGATGCCGTCGCCGGGGGCGAGGGCGATATGAATCGAGGCCATGTGCACTCCAGTCCTCGTCGGGTTTTCCTTTGCCGCCGAGGGCTCCAAATGTAGGTGGGACAAGGGTTTGGGGCCCAGGACAGCGGACAACTGTCTCCGCAGACCGGACAGCCTGGCTGCCGTGTTGGGTGTGTGATTGGGTCACCCCGGTATCATGGTTTCTTCCAGGAGCATCCACCGATGGCGAAGAAGAAGGCCAAGCGCACCCCCGGCAAGAAGGTCATCCGCAAGTCTCACCCCAAGAAGACAAAGAAAGCGACGCCGTCGGCCTCCGCGCCGCGCGGCAACGCCGAGATGGCTCGCTCCGTGGAGCTCTTCAAGTGGGTCCATGAGATGACGGGCAAACTTTGCGCCGGGTTCAGCGAGCAGCAGATGCTCGCGCAGCCCTCCGGCGGCGACAACCATCTGCTCTGGCAGATCGGCCACCTCGCGACGGCCTACTCCTGGTTCGCCAGCATGCTCGACGGCAAGCCCGCCACGCTCGGCGAGATGTACGACAAGCTCTTCGGCTGGGGCTCCAAGCCCACGTCCGATCCTTCCATGTACCCGGCCCACGCCGAGGTCCGTCGCATCCATGATGAGCAGTACAACCGCGTCCTCCGCGCCGCCGCGGCCATGAGCGACGCCGACAGCCTGAAGGCCCCCGCGATCGATTCGGGCGGCTTTGCCAAGCACAAGCTGGATGCGCTGCAGAAGTGCATCTGGCACGAGGGCTGGCACCAGGGCCAGATCAGCGGCCTGCGCCGCGCGCTCGGCCTTCCCGGCGTCATGTGACCCGCACGCCGGGGATGAGCCTCGGCGAATCTCCGGAGTCTTCGTTTCCTACTCGGCCGTCGTCGCCCGCCGCAACCGGTCATGGATCGCCATCCACAGCGGCGAATCCTCGGGCGGGCGCACGATCAGGATCGCCGACATGTTCTTGGCATCGGCCTCGCGCAGGGCCGAATACATGAAGTGCGCGTACTCCTGCGCATCGCCGTGGATCTCCAGTATGTGGTGGGGGGGCGGCACGTCGACCGAACCCCTCGACACCACCACCGCCCCGGCGGGATAGGCCCGCAGCGCATCGGCGAGCACGCTCGCTTCCACCAGCATCGCCCGCGTCCGCGGCGCGTAGTGGCGAGCCAGCATCCCCGGCGAGGCCAGCGGGCCGGGCCCGTGGTGCTTTCCCCCCTCTTCCACCGGCCGCCCCAGCACCGCCGCGAGTTCACCCGCGCCGATGAGCCCCGGCCGCAGCACGCGCGCCCGGGGCGTTGACAGGTCGAGCACCGTCGACTCGATCCCCGCGCGGCACGCCCCGCCCTCGAGCACCATGACGTCTTCGGCCGTGAACGCCTCGCGCACGTGCGACGCCTGCGTGGGTGAAACAGTCCCGCTCAGGTTCGCACTCGGCCCCACCAGCGGTGTGCCCAGCCCGAAGAGTAACGCCAGTGCAACAGGATGATCCGGGCACCGAACCGCGATCGTCGGCCCGCCCGCGGTGACCAGGTCGGGCACGGGCATGGGAGTGGGTACCCCCACGCTCCGCGTGGGGTTTGAGTCGTCTGGCGCCACGCGGAGCGTGGCGGTACCCGTAGCCCGCGGCAGCACCAGGGTCAGCGGCCCCGGCCAGTACATCCGTGCCAGCAGCGCGGCGTCATCGTTCCATGCTCCGTCTGTCACCAGCCGCGCCGCCATCTCCGGCCCACTGACGTGCACGATGAGCGGGTTGATCGCCGGTCGTCCCTTGAGGGCGTACACCCGGCGTACCGCCGCCTCGCTGAGCGCATCGGCCCCGAGCCCGTACACCGTCTCGGTGGGAAACGCTACCACGCCTCCGGCGCGCAGGCGGTCGATCGCGGACGAGATGTCGGGAATCGTCGTGGCCACTGGGGAGATTCTATGAGCCCGGGCGTGCATCCACGCCCCGTCGCCCGCGCGATCATTTCACCGCGTCGCCTACTTCCGCAGGATCTCCGCCGCCGTCGGCCGCTCGGGCTCGAGCGGGAAGTCCGGGAACAGGTCGCTGGTGCGGCGATCCACGCGCGAGTTGGGCACCGAGAACTGGATCTTGTTCCGCTCAAGCGCGGTGCCCGTTGCCGTGTACAGACGGGCCAGCGCGGTGTTGTAGTCCACCAGCGCCGAGATCTCCTGCTGCTCCGACGCGGCCAGGGCCTGCTGCCGCTGCAGCTTCAAGTTCAGGTTTTCCGGCGAGAGCGTGCCGATCGTTTCCTGCTCCACCAGCAGCGTGCGGAGGTCCTCCGCCGCGGCGATCCGCGACGAGCGTGTCGCGTCGATGAGGATGTAGTTTGCCTGCACGTCGCGCAGCGAGGTCTTCACGTCGGCGACGATCCCCTGGATCGTGTTGCGGTACGCGATCGTGGCCTGCATCCGCTCCAGCCGCCGCTGGCGATAGAGCGACTCGGCCGCGCGGTTCCCCAGCGGCTGCTCGAAGTTCAGGCCGATCTGGTAGTCCACGAACCGGGCCTCGCCGATCTGGCTGTACGGCGTGCCCACGTGGTTGCCCAGGCCGTTGAAGCGGGTCAGTGCCCGCAGGTCCAGCCGCGGCATTCGACCGTTGTCGGCGACGATCTGCCGGATCGATGTGTTGTCCACCGAGATCAGGGCCCGCTGGATCTCCGGCCGGCCCGCCAGCGCGGCGTTCACCGCGTCGACGAGGCTGAACTCGACGGCCTGATCGATCGGCCCGTCCGCCGGCAGCAGCAGCGTCTCGGACCCGATCGGGAACTCCGGATCGTTCATCAGGACCTTGAGCCGGTCCGAGGCGTCACGCAGCACCCGCTGTCCGCGGATCACGTCCGCTCGTCGCGACTCCACCGCCGACGCGGCGTTGGAGATCGTCGCCGGGCGCGCGTCGTACTCCTTGCGAGAGCGGAGCGTGGTGAGCACTTCCTCGCCCTTGCTCATCAGCCGCTGGAGAATCGCCAGATCCCAGCGAGCCCGCACGAGCCCCCAATACGCCCCCTCCGTGTCGTTGACGTTCTGCAGCAGCGTGCTCTTGAGTTGCGCGATCGAGTCGAGTTCCGCGTTGCGGGCCAGCCGCACCTGCGCCAGCGTGTTGTCCGAGCCGAACCCCCGCAGCAGCGGCTGGTCGACCTGTATCACAAAGTTCGCCTCGCGGGCAGGATTCGGCGAGGTCGTCAGGTTGTCGGTCTTCGTCGCGGTGTTCTGGAACTCCGACTGGAGCGTGAACGTTCCGCCCGCGATGAGCGGCTTGCGCAGCCCCACGGTCGAGTCCCAGATCTCCCGCTCGTCGGTCGTGATCCCGCTCAGGCTGCTCTGCGTGCGCGGCTGGTTGGTCGAGTTGTACTGCGTGCTGGCGAACAGCACCCAGTCGAACGCCGCGTCGGCCGCCACGTACTGCTGCTGGCTCACGGCCGGGGCCAGCCGGGCGAACTCCACGTTCAGGTTGTGCTGCACCGCCCCGGTCACCGCCCGCTCCAGCGTCACCCGCACAACTTTTTGGGCCTTGCCGTACAGGTTCGGTCCCAGCGGCAGGTCGCTCCCCGCGTACGACGCCGGTCCGGCCATCTTTTCGAGCTGCTCGAGAATCTCAGGCTTGAGGTTCAGCCGCTCCACCCGGTTCTCCCGCACCACCCGCTGCACCTCGGGGGATTCGCGGGCCTCGGCCAGCTCCCGCTCCGCGCTCAGCCGAACCGCCCGGCGAAGGTCCCGGTCCTGCTTGTCCTCGAACGGGCTGGCGCACCCGGACACCCACACGAGCCCCCCGGCGGCCAGCGCGGCCCCCAGAACCGGCAGAGCGCGGCACCAGACGGTGTTCAGGAAGTGGGCCGATCGACGGCCTTCTTGGGTCTTCATGGGAGGGGCAAAGGGTACCGAGGTGGGGGGGCGAAGCAAAGCGGGCGTCCGCCGCCCGGGATTCCCGCCAGTCCGCCGCTGGCGTGCCCTTCAACCCAAACGGTCGCACTGCGGCCCAACCTTTGGGGGAGGTTCCGTTCACCCCTGTTCGCACGCCGCACCGTTCGGTTCGGCTTCCCATCAACGGACTCGGTCGCCCCCCGTTCCGGGGCGTTCCTTTCCAGCAGGCCGAGTCGCTACTCAACCGCTCGTCGTGTCGGTTGCGCGCGAATGCGCACGGCAGGGAGCCCCACATCGCACCCGCGAGATGCACGGCGCGCCGCTTCACCGTACTATGCCCTCGGCATTCTGCCCAACATGGAGGTCTGCGATGCGTCGAGCCAATGGACTGGTGTGCGCCGGTGTGTTCAATCTGGTGCGGGCGTGCGGGATGAGCGGCTGGGGTGCTTCAACGATCATCGCGTTCAGCGCGGGCGCGGTGGCGCTCAGCGGCATCGCCTCCGCCGACGTGAAGTCCGTCGAGCCGCGGATGATGATCGTCACCAAGGACGGCGCTGCGCTCCGCTGCGATACCGGCAACATCTATTACCCCGTGCGAGTTCTGAAGACCGGCGACATCATCAAGGTCGATGGCGAGGGCAGCGGATGGGTTCGCGCCGAGTATCCCGCCGGCACCCGCGCGTACGTCCGTGCCGATGAGGCCAACTTCGACGCGGCCTCCAAGACCGTGCGCCTCATCAAGGCCAGCAAGCTCATGGCCGCCAACGACACGGGCGCACGGCCGTGGTGGCCGCTCATGGACAAGGACGTCGCCGCGGGCACGAACTTCTCCCCCGCCGAGATGGTCCGCGCCGCCGACGGAACCACCGAGGGTTACCTGTTCCCGGCCCCGACCGGCGCGCACGGCTACGTGAAGGCCGAGCAGGTCCGCAATGCCACGCCCGAGGAAATCGCCGCCAAGTCGAACACCCCGGCCGCGCCCGTGATCGCGGCGGTCAAGGCCCCCGAAGCCAAGCCCGTTGACGCGAAGCCGGCGGAAGTGAAGCCCACCGAGACCGCCGCCAAGTCCACGGACTCCAAGCCCGCCGAGACGATGTCGGTTGAGACAAAGGCCGTGGAGTCCAAGCCGGCCGTGGCCGACGCCAAGCCGATCGAGACCAAGCCCGCCGAAAGCAAGCCCGTAGAGATCAAGCCGGTCGAGATCTCGATGAAGCCGGCCGACAACAAGCCCGTCGAGGCGAAGCCCGCTGAAACCAAGCCGGTAGACGCCAAGCCCGCTGTCGAGATCGTCGAGGTCAAGCCTGTCGAGACCAAGCCTGCCGTTGCGGCCCCCCGCGCGGTCGCCTCGATGCCGATGGTCTCCAAACCCCAGATCACCCGGCGCATCGACGATGTGAGCGTCCTCCGCGACATGTTCACCAGCGCCATGCAGCCCGAGAGCGACGGCGCCGAGATCTCCACCGTCATCAGCGAGTTCAACCGCACCATCGATGCCCTGCCGACGTCCGGCGATGAGGGCAAGATCCGCGCCGCCCTCGTCGCGCGTCTCGAGGCCCTCCGCATGCGTCAGGAAGTTGCCGACGCCCGCCGCTCGCTCAACGACAACAGCGGGATCGATGACCGCATGCGTCAGGTCAAGCTCGCCGTCGAGAGCGCCCAGAAGCAGGCCATCTACGCCATCGTCGGCCGCATGCTCCCCAGCAACGTGTATGACGGCAAGCGCGGCATGCCCATGATGTACCGCGTCGAGTCGGCCGACTTCTCTTCCACCCGCACCATCGGCTACGTCGTCCCGCGCGAAGGGATGGACTTCCTCCCCGTCATGGGCAAGATCGTGGGCATCGTCGGCGAATCCAAGATGGACCCGGCCCTCGGCCTGAACCTCGTCATGCCCGTCCGTGTGGACGAGATGCGCGTCAGCGCCGGCAAGGTTGAGGTCGTCCCCAACGCGATCCAGATGCCCACCGCCCCGGCCGCGCCCACTCCGCCAGCCATGCCGGCGGGGGCCAAGCCCGCGGAGTCTCTCGCCGAGCCCAAGGGCGAGCCGGTCGCGTCGCCCACGCCCGAGCCCGGCGATATCAACAAGTAGGCCTTGCCCGGTTCGGGCGCGGGCACCCCTCGCGTCAGCACGCCTGGAACCACGCGTTCAGAAAGTTGAAAATGTCGACCAATGTCGCGCCCCCGAGCGGGTTCGGGCTGCCGCGCGGCATCCCCGCGAACCATTCATTGAGAAAATCGAAGATGTCCTGCACGCCCACCTGTCCGTCTGCGTTCCAGTCGCCCGGGCAAGAACTTATCGTGATCGTCTGATCCGCGGCGATGCCTGTCCGCACGGTGTTGGTTCCGTTGGGCCACTCCACGGTGATCGTCGCCGACGACTGATCGGCCAACCCGAAGTGCGCCGAAGGTTCGCCCTGGCTCAGATAGCTAGCGGCACCGGTGATCCACCGGTGCTGCGAGTTGCCGCGATCGTCGCTCGCGATCACGTGCGCCCCATAGCCATCGGGGGCGATGCCGCGCGATGCTCGCGTGTTTAGGAACACACGCAGCCATCGATTCGTCTGAGTGTGGGCCGTGTCGTTGCGATAGAGGGTCAACGGCCCGTTGTTGGTCCCGACCACCAGGTCGACGAAGCCATCGTTGTCATAGTCAAGCGCCGCCAGCGCACGCCCCTGCCCGGTGTGCGTCACCCCGCACGTTACCGGCGCATCGGTGAAGGTCATGTTGCCGTTGTTGAGCAGCACCATCGTCGGATCGTCGAAGAACTCGGTGCCGTAGTTGGGCCCGTTCCATCCGTTGGTGACGACGATGTCCTGCCGGCCGATGTTGCGCAGATCCGCCGCGACGGTGCCCCACGCCCACCCACACTGGCGCACGCCCGCACCGGCGCCGATCTCGGCGAAGTGGTGGCCGCCGAGATTTCGGTACAGCATGTTCCCCGTCCCCGGAACGCCCGGGCGCGCCTGGGCAACGGTGTAGATCGACGTCACGTAGAAATCCGGCTTCCCATCGTTGTCAAAGTCTCCCACGCACGCCCCCATCCCGTTCCCCTCGAGCCCCACGCCCGCGCTCGATGTCGCGTTGGCAAAGCCGCCGATGCCGTTGTTGGCGAAATACCGCGACGAGCCGAAATCCCCGATCCACAGCAGTTCCGGCCGTCGATCCCCGTTCGTGTCGATGAACACAGGCGTGAATCCGAAGACCAGCGACATGCTCGTGTTCAGCGCTGTGGTGACATTCGCAAACGTTCCCTCGCCGGTGTTGCGGAAGAGGCGGTTCCCGTTGAAACCATACCGCCAGCCCGCCACCGCGAGGTCGAGCCTCCCATCGCCGTCATAGTCGCCCCACGCCGCGCCGAAGCCGTCGTATCCCGACGTCGTCGTTTGTCCGACGAGCGCCTGCGCCGCAACATCGCTGAACGTGCCGTTCCCGTTGTTGCGATACAGGCAGTGCTCGCACACGCTGAAGTCGCCCGGTCCGGCCGTCACATAAATGTCCGGCCAGCCGTCGTTGTTGTAATCGCCCACGGCCGCGCCCACGCCGAAGTGGATTCGGTCCACGCCCCACGCGGCGGCCCGATCGGTGAACGTGCCATCCCGGTTGTTGATGAACAGCCTGTCCGGCGCGGTCGGTCCGCTCAGCACGAACACATCCTGCCAGCCATCCCGATTGAAGTCGCCCACCACGACCGCGCTGCACATCCAGTCGAGCTCGTGGAAGGATGGCCCCCCGTTGTGCACGCACGACAGGCCCGCGACGGCTGTTCGATCCGAGAAACTCACCGTCGGCTGGGCGAACACCTGCGGCAAACCCAGTCCGAATAATCCCCACGCAATCCCATGGATTGCGGGTTGGAACAACGCCAACGGCCTGCGCAGGGCGGCGTGCAACATGTCAATCCCCTCAACGATGAGGCGCGGCCGACGCCGTGCCCGCAGCAGCCTACCAGAGTTTCCCTGGGGATGAAAGGGGAGTTTGCTCGCACAACCGCCAACCGCGCAGGGTCGCTAGATTGCGGACAACGGGGTGCGATAAGTCTTGGTTCTCCGCCGCGCCCACATTCGTCCGGCCCGGCATCACGGCGCACGCCAAGACCTCGCGGAAACCCTTCGCCGCGCGGCCAACACGCTCGAACTTGGTGAGAAATTGGGGATCTAGGATTCGAACCTACACGGATCGACGTTTCTGCACTGTAAAACAAGGGGCCGCGAGCACTTCCGGCGAGCGTGTGCCAGAAACTGTGCCTTTTGACCCCGAGCTAGAGGCGGTTGTTCGGGCGTGGTCCGGTCTTCCGGCCGCTGTCCGCACGGGCATCGCGGCGATGGTGAAAGCGGCCGGGGGTGGCGCATGAGCGGCCCCGGCCCTTGGCCCATTCCTCCCGATCTACTCGCCAAGGTTGCCCGGATGCTGGCACGCCAGCCCCGGCACGTTCAACGGGCAGAGTACCGGGCGGCGCGGCTGGCCCGGGCGGAGGCGGCACGCACGGCGGTTCCGTCTGTGCGTCCGGCGCATCCTGGACATGGTGCCCCCCACCCCCCGGAGGGTGTTTCCTGAATCTCCGGCAAATAGACGGAAGTGTATCGACCATGCGCGACGATCCGCCCCCGGCTCACGAGCCCCGCCCGAAGTTTGCCACGTTGTTCTCCGAACCCCGGCACTACCGGGGAGATTGTCGGATGCTCCGCACGGCGATCCGGCGCGGGTGGTTGAAGGATGCACCCCAAGCGGATCGGGATGCGCTCATGGCGAGGTTTGAGGCGGCGACGGCGGAGCGGGAGGCGGCGGGTCACGTGTCGGCATCCGCCCACGCCAGAGCGGTGTTCGCCCAAGCCCGGACGATCATCGAGATGGACCGCGAGAACACCGACCCGCTGCTCCGGTTGCTCCGCTACTCGTGGGATGGTGAATCCACGAGCCAGACCACGGGCCGGCCCCGCGAGCGGTGGCGGGTGTCGGACTATCCCAACCGAATCGACGCGGCGGCCATTCAACGCCAATGGGAACGCGAGGGCGTGAACCCGCTGACGGTGCCGGTGGTGCGGATCGACGCGAAGGGAGATGGCTGGGAGCGAACGGACACGGTGCCGGTGGCCGCGTACCCCGATCGGTTCCGACGGTTGCGGCTGGTGCTGATCTGCCCACGGTGCGGGGCGCGGCGGATGCACCTGTATCCCCGAAGGGACGGGGTGGCGTGCCGGGCGTGCGCACGCATCGGGTATTCGACCCACGGCCGCAACCCACCCCCTACACCCCCAACTGGGTCGGTGCGTGAACTGTGATAAGCCCCACACAGATCCGACGGGCGAAAATCCGAAGTTGCTTCGCGCGTGCGCGCGAGGGTAGACGGATTAAGGAAAAAGGGAAGGGGGGCGGGATGACGGTCCCTGCCCCTGACTTTTTGAACTTTTCACTTTTGAACGGAGCGGCGCGAGCCCACGGACAACCGCGACTCCCGTGGTATGCTGGCGCGGGGCCGGGGCTGGCGGAGCCCACACGTGCGGATGTACCGACTCCAAGTGGCGAGCAAAGAAACCGGCGCGGCGGACGTTTTGTTTTTGGAAGCCGAGAGCCCGGCGGCAGCGACCGCACTGGCCAACGAACAGGGGTGGCTGGTGAGCATGGTGGAAGACGCACCCCCCATCGTCCTCCATCCGCCCATCCAGAAACTTGCATCCCCCCCATTCGTACCTCCCACGATGACGGGCTCCACCGATGAGCGCATTCTGGCGCAGTTAGAACAACTCAACCAAGCGGAAATCTTTACCCGTCCGGCGTGGACGATTGCGCGCGGGCTGCTGCTATACGGACTGGTGTGCGGGGCGTTGTTCCTGATTGGCTGGGGGGTCGTGACAGTTGTTGGCATGCTCGGGGTTGGGATTGTCGCCAAAGACCCGGAGCGGTGGGTGGCGTGGGCCGTGGCGGCGATACTCGTGGTCGTGTTGGCGGTGTGCTTTGTATTGCTGATCGACAAACTGCTCCCGAAGCAATCGCGGCGAATGAAGCGGCGATGACGCACGGCGTAGAAGGCGGCATGGTGGTAACTGGACAGGCTCGACCACGGCAACGAATCGGCGGCCCCCGATGCGGGCAGCGACGAATGCACTTGTACACGGTGCGGGCGGGCGTGCGGTACCGGACGTGCGCCGGGATCGGGTACGGGGATGGCTGCGCGGAGTAGGCGAGCCCTAATAGGGGCGATTGCCATGCGGTCCAAACACACGCTCCCACACCCCCAAGGTCCCCAGCCTGACATTAAGTGATTAAGGGGTGAAAAAACTCCGGGTCGAAAAACCGAAGTTGCCTGTACACTGATGGCACGCTCGGGCACTCTGGGAGGGTGATCGAGGCAATCATGCGTGGAATCCTGATTTGGCTGGCGGCCGTGATTGTCTGTGCATCCTCTGCCCACGGCCAGACGTTTGGGTGGATACCAAGCCAACCCTCCCCACGTACGGCACACGCGATGGCGTATGACTCTGCGCGGCACGCCACGGTCCTCTTTGGCGGCCGGAGTGCTGACAACTCGCTTTTGGGCGATACTTGGGAATGGGAGGGAAGCCACTGGACCAACCGGGAAGTTGCCGGTCCGACTCCACGGGCGGGGCACGCGATGGCGTTTGACTCTGCTCGCGGCGTGACCGTCCTGTGCGGGGGGGGCGGTGGAACCTGGGAGTGGGATGGCGCGACCTGGACGCTTCGCACAACGGCTGGCCCAACACCGACCGGCGACTGCGCGATGGTCTACGACTCCATCCGCCAAGTGAGTGTGCTCTTTTCGGACGGCGAGACGTGGGAGTGGAGTGGGTCCAGTTGGGTGCAACGGTCCACCACCGGCCCTCCGGCTCGTCCGGGCACGGCGATGGCTTTTGACTCAGTGCGGGGTGTGACGGTGCTGTTTGGCGGCGGTCCAAACGGTTTTCTCATGCAGCTTCGAGACACCTGGGAATGGAACGGGACCGTGTGGAGCCAAATAAGCGTCACCGGACCGAGTATGCGAACGGGTCACACGATGGCCTTTGATGCGGCTCGCGGAGTCACGGTGCTCTACGGCGGACAATCCAATTACACCCCCTTTGACGAGGTTTGGGAGTGGAACGGAGCGAGCTGGATGCTCTCCCGCACGTTTGGCGACTCCGGTCGCTATTGGGGTGCCATGGTGTACGACACATGGCGGCAGGTATTCGTGCTGTTCGGCGGCCGGACCAACTATCCGACAGTCACGGATGACACTCACGAGTGGGACCCCACCACCGGCGCGTACCGCTATGTCGGAAACCCACTAGCGACGTACTCAAACGTGATGGCTTACGACTCACTTCGCCATCGAATGGTCCTGCACAACGGCTCGGAGACTTGGGAACGAACCGGGACGACGTGGGTCAATCGAAACGTGGCGGGGCCGACAGGTCCCATCGTTTTGGCATTCGATTCGGCACGCGGCGTGACCGTCGGCTTCGAAGATGGCGCTCACACCTGGGAGTGGGACGGCACCAACTGGACCGAGCGGAGTGTTTCCGGCCCGAGTCCGTTGCTGGGGGTGGGAATGGCGTTCGACTCGGTGCGCGGCGTAACGGTACTCTGCGGCGCAGATCAAGGACCGAGCGCAGAAACGTGGGAATGGGATGGGCAATCGTGGTCGCTGCGCGCCAGTGTTTTTCCAAACGGCGCAACCCCCATTCCGATCGCGTTCGATTCCCAAAGGGGACTCACTGTGGTTTATGCACAGTCGCCTTCCGGCCCTGCGTTGTGGGACTGGAATGGCGCGGTGTGGTTAGCCCGACCAACTTCGGGTCCCGGGCTATCGGCCAGTCACATGACGTACGACGCTGCACATCACCTCTTGGTGTACAACACCTCGGTATGGAATGGAAGCGGCTGGAGCGGCACTCTCGGCCAACCGAACTCGATAGGGGTCGCCAAGCCGGGGCTTGCGTACGACAGCAATCGGCAGTGCGTTGTCCAATGCGGCGGGCAACGTCCGGGTACCTCGCTGCGTTCTGGAAGCACGTTTGAACTGCGCATCGTGTGCGTCCCACCCGTTCCCTCCATTGTGGCAAACCGCGTGACGGTGTGCAAGGGCGGGACCGCTATCTTGGGAGTGACGGCCACAGGAACGCTGCCAGCATTCCAATGGCGTCGGCAACCCGGTTCCACGGTGATACCCGGGGAAATCGGTGCGGAGTTGGTGATTTCGAATGCAGGTGTTTCCGACGCGGGGCTGTACGACTGCGTGGTATCGAACGACTGCGGCACGGTGACCACCGAGACGATTCAGTTGGTTCTGTGCATCGCAGATTTCAACTGCTCAGGGGGACTGAGCGTGGCCGACATCTTCGCATTCCTCAACGCCTGGTTCGCCGGCGACCCCAAGGCCAACTTTGACGGCGCGGGCGGGCTCCAGGTCGCCGACATTTTCTCCTTCCTCGACGCGTGGTTCACGGGCTGTGGATGATCGGCGTGCATAGGCCCGAAGCGGAGGGGCACGATGCGGCCGCCTGAGTGCATTCCATCGGATCTGCGCGACCGGCTCGACGCTGCGCGGGAGGAACTCGACGTAGACGTTGAATGGGTGGAGCGCGGCGACCCGCGATGCATGGGGCGGGACTTTGGATACTGGCGGGTGCGAGCCGGGCGGTATGGGTGGCGAGAGATGGACGCACGACGGCAAGCGTGGCGAGACGGGAACTATGGTGTGACGATGGACCCCAGCATCCCACCGGACGCGCCAAGCGCATGCACCGCGGAGGGGACGGGGCTGGCCGAGTGCATCGTGGCGGCTCTGGATTTGGCCGAGAAACAGGCTGAACGATTCCGAGCGGCGGGTGGTATGCTGCCCGCGTGCGAATGACTCCCGACCCCGAGCCCGACCCCACCGAACTCGGCACGCGGCTGGCGTGCCACGTTCTAGACCTTGTACGCGCCCAAGGGCTGCACGTTGGGCAGACGACGATACAACGCCCCGATGGGTCGAAACTCTGGCACTTGGATGCCCGCGCCAATAGCGGAGAGACTTGGCCGGCCGAAACCGTGGACTTCTACCGGGCGGCGGTGCTGCTCGCGGAACTGGTGGGAGTGGACCTGCGCGACGGCTAGGCCAGCGAAGCAGTATGCTCACCACCATGGAGCAACTGTCGCAAGGCGAACTAGACCGATTGGTGTGGCTCGCGGGCCGACCGACGCAGCGCGTGCAGGATTTGTCCGATTTGCGATTGCTCGTCCGCAAGGGCTTGTTGTCCGCGTGTTCAGATGCCGAACGGCTCGCCGCGAGTGCCACGCTGGCTCAGTTGAAAGCCCAAGCAAAACAACGGGGCGTGACGGTCGGCGGACGCAAGGCGGAAGTTGCCGTGAGGATTGCCGACCGACTGACCGACGCTGAACGGCAGACACTGCGGGCGGAGGTGGTCATGTTCGTTCCCACCGAGGCCGGACGATTGCTAATCGACGCACACCGAGCGAGTCTCGAGCGCGAGCGGGAACAGCGGGAACAGAGGATCTTGGCGCATCTTGTCGCGGGAAGGGTGACCGACGCGGCCAAAGAACGCGACTTACATACAAACCGGCTCGCACGCTCGCGGGGGGAGGAGAGGGAGGAGTTTCTACTCCCATCCGTCGCCTACGTCGATCGTGTCACCCAAGTCCTGGCATTAGACTATAACGACTTGATTCTGCCGGATGAAACCCGGCGGCGCGTCGCGGCGGCAATCGCGTTTGGAGAACTTGCCGGCGATGCCTCGCTAGCGGTGCGCCTCGTGATGGGGGTCACAGGGAATGTACTTCCCTGCCCATCGCTTGTGAGATGGCTACGCGAAGACGTATGCGGCGGGTACGCCGTTGGTTTCGCGCCAGACGATGAAACAGGCGAAGACCAAGATCCGTGGAGTTTGGCGACGCTTTACTGCCACACCAAGGCATTTGAGGCATCGAACACAGCAACTCTGCTCGATTGCATGAGCAGGCGATGGGGATTGGGAATCCGGATCTTGCGCGGGGGAGATTGCCAGTTGTGCTCCGAGGGCCCGGACTGTTTTCGTTGGGACCAACTCGCCGACCTCCCCAAACTTCCGCAACATTGGGGTTGCCGTTGTCTGTATGGGTCGTGGAGTGAATGGGACGCGAAATCCGCAAGTCGCGATCGATAGCCCGCGTGGGTCCTCCAAGGGACGCGATGCCAACACCCGTAGCGCAAACGGTGGCACAACGGACTAGTCAGACAATATCGCGAGAGGGGATGACTTAGTCAGAGTCGTCAATCTCCCCGGGCAGAATGCCGGTGAACGGCTTTGGATCTGTAGGATTTTCTACATTCAAGGGAATGCCGTTCACCCGGCAATACTGCTCTTGGCGGCGGAGCGCATCTTCAACGAAGGTTGCAAACCACCCCGACAGGCTTATCCGCATGCCGGTGGCCCGGTGATAGAGCGTGCGGAGATGGCGAGCATTGTTGATGGTGCTGGGGCAAAGCATGAGCCGGTAGGACTGTCTATCTGATTGATGGGTAACTGGCATGCTCCAGTTGGTACGCTGGTGCGGGGCTTTCTGTTTACCCCATGTGGCGACGGCGACGGGCGGCAAGCACTGGTATGCCGGTGTGACCAAGGGTGTTCTCACCCAAGATCAACTGCGCATGAATCCGCGACTCAAGCAGGTGCGGCGCAAGATCGGCAACGAGTGGCACTACCCGCTGGATGAGGTGCTTAGTGCATACTCCCATCTGCGACACGTGCTGCTCAACGACGATGGAACTTCGGTGGAGTACACCCCTCCCAAGCGACGAGCACCGAAGAAGACCGAAGAGAAGCGAAGAAGACCGAAGAAACGGTAAATGCCTCGGACGGACGGGGCATCAGCACGCGAAGATGGACTCTGTGTGACCTGCACGGACGCGGCGCGCGTTCGTGGGACACACATTCACACAGAGGGCCTAAGCATGTTTGGCAAGTCAAACTCGAAGAATGAGGGTGTATGGACAAGGGGAGGGAACCGGCTGCATTCGGTGGCCGGGGTGGCGGAGGTGTACGGCATCTCGAAACGATCGGTGTGGCGGCTCATCGCGCGAGGCGACTTGAAGCCCGTGCGGCTTGGCCGCGCTGTTCGCATCCGATCGGATGAGATGGACGCGCTCGTGGCACGCGGAGGGACCAACCCTTGAAAGACCCCCGCCACATGAATGTGTGGATGCGGCTCTATGCCGATCCGCCCCACAAAGAAAAAAGCCCCGGCAACTGTCAGGCGCGCGGGGCCAAAAGATCGAACAGGCAAGGATATGACGGCAAGGGCGGCGCGGGCGAGCGGTTCGACACGTTCCCCTTCACGCGGCTGCAATCACGCATACAGGCCGAGATGGAGCGCGGCGCGTACGACGCGGCGGCCATGCTCGCGGCCGTGCACAACCGGAGGTGGATGCGGTTGGTGCGCGCGGGAGGTGCAGTTTGACGAGCACCATCTCCAAGCCCATCACGACCACCACGGACTACCTGCTCATCATGTCGATCCGCGCCCTGCTCTATAGCGGGGCGCGGACGCTGGCGACGGCACTCGGGCCAGACCTCTATCCGGCTGGCCCCGCCCGATTCCTTGCTCGGGTTCTCATCGTCGATCCCGCGCCCGACCTGCACGCGCTCCCGCCCCGGCGGCGCGCCCAAGTAAGCGAACTACTCGGCGAAGTGGAGCGCACGACCATCCCGGATGACGAGGGCTGGGCGGTGCACATCGTCCGCGTGCTCGCGGAGCGGAGGTACGCGCCGATCCTTGCGTCTTCCCTGCGCTGGGCTGCTGATGAGGTAGAGCGCGGGGCATCCGTGCGATGGCTCCGGCTCCGCATGGTGGAGGCGTTCGATATCGCGGAGGGCATCCGGCCCTTTGACTCGGCGGCGACCTGGGCGGCGGAGGGCTCCATATGAACAACGACCTGCACAACAACAACGCATCCCGCTGGCGGGATGAGGTGGTAGTACCTGCGCCGGAAGTCCAGACCGGCGATCCGATTCTGGTGGATCTCTCCACCGTCAAGCCCATCCCGGTGACATGGCTGTGGGAGAAGCGCGTGGCGATAGGAAAGACCACGTGTATCGCGGGCGATCCGGGTCTGGGAAAGTCCTTCGTCACACTGGACATGGCCGCGAGAGTGACGAGGGGCGCGGCGTGGCCAGACGGCGCAGAGAACCCCCACGGCCCCGGCGGCGTGGTGCTGTTCTCTGCGGAGGATGATCCGGCGGACACCATCGTGCCCCGGCTCGTGGCCGCTGGCGGCGACTGTGAACGTGTGCGATTCTGCTCCGGTGTGGCGACCGGGAAGACCGCCAAGGTGCGGGCGTTCACGTTGGCGGACATCGACAGTCTTGGTCGCGCCGTAGACCTGACACCGGGGTGCCAACTCGTGGTAGTTGACCCGGTGACGGCGTACATGGGCGACATCGACGCGCACAAGAACAACGAGGTGCGGGCGATGCTGGCCCCCATCGGCGCGCTGGCCGCTGACAAGCGGGTGGCCGTGGTGCTCGTGACGCATCTGAACAAGGGCGGCGGCGGGAAGTCCGTGTACCGGCTATCCGGTTCACTGGCGATCCCGGCGGCGGCCCGAACGGTGTGGCTCGTGACAAAGGACGGCAAAGACCCGGAGTGCCGGTACATGCTGCCCGTGAAGAACAACATCGCGCCCGACCTGGGCGGGTTGGCGTACACCATCGAGGGCGATCCGGCCAAGGTGGTGTGGTCGAAAGACCCGGTGACGATGACGGCGGATGAGGCCATGGCGGCGGAGCAGGCTGGGCCGGAGCAGTCCAAGATGGAGGCGGCGGCGGCGTGGCTCCGCGCCCAAGTGGTGTCGGGGCAAGTGGACTCGGAGGAGATCATCGAGCGCGGCAGGCTCGCGGGCTACTCCAAGCGCACCATCGAACGGGCCAAGCCCGTGGCCGGGGTGGAGTCCGTGAAGAACGGCTATACGGGCCGCTGGGCGTTCCGGCTGGGCGATGGTGCCAAGACCGCCAACCCCGCCAACCGTGGCGGAGTGGCGGTCTACGGCGACTCTGGCGGTGTTCGATACGGCGACGGCCCCGACACCCCGGAGTGGGCGCGGACACCGTGACACACACTGGCAATCTCTGGAGTTGGCGGGCGCTAACTGGCGCGAGGCGACACACAAGGGCATAATCAAAGCAAAGGACAAAGACCATGGCACGACTCTTCAAACGCGGCGAACAGTGGTGGGTGGACTACACCGATCATCGCGGCGAGCGGGTGCGGCGGGCGGCGAGCACGGACAAGACGGTGGCGCAGCACGTGCTCGGGGAAGCGATCCGGAACGCGGAGAAGCTCCGGGCGGGCGTGATTGCGGCCGATCCTCGCGAGGGCAAGCGGCCTATCGCGGAGCACGTGGACGCATACGCGGCCGAGATGGAGCGGCGCGGCCGGGACTCCATGTACATGTACACCACCCGAAAGCGCATCGAGAAAGCGATTGAGGCGGCGAAGTGGACGCGCCTCACGGACTGCACCCCCAAGTCCATCGCGGCATATCTCGGGAGTCTGTCCGCACTCTCTCCCAAGACCCGCAATGACCATCGGGCGGACTTGGCCGCGTGGTTCGCATGGGCGGTGAAGACTGGGCGCATGGAGGCCAACCCGTGCGCGGCGGTGCCGAAGACCACGGTAAAGACGGAGAAGCGGCGGCGGGCATTGAGTGCTATCGAGTGCCGGAGGTTGTTGGCGGCCGCGCCGGAGCGGCGGCGGCTGGTGTATCTGTTTCTCGTGCTCACCGGGGCGCGGCGGGCGGAGGCGGCGCAAGTCCGGTGGAGCGATCTCCACCTTGACGGGCTGAACCCGCGCGTGGACTTCCGGGCGGCCACAACCAAGTCCGGGCGGCCGGAGTCTGTGCCGCTGGTGCCCGAACTCGCGGATGCGCTCCAGGCGGCTCGTGAAGCCCGCGAGAGCGGCGCGGAGGATGGTGTGGTCTTCCGGTCTATCCCCATGGTGAAGACGCTGCACAAGGATCTCCGGGCGGCCGAGATCGACGTAGAGGACGAGCGCGGCCGCGAGGTGGTGCTGCACTCACTCCGGCACTCTCTGGCGACCATGCTCGCGTCATCCAAGGTACCGATGGCCGTGGCGCAGAGGATCATGCGGCATCGGGATATCAGGTTGACGGCAGAGGTTTACTGCGATGAGGCCCTGCTCCCGATGGTGGAGGCCATGCGGGCACTTCCGGCTCTGGCTGGTGGCGTGGCGGAGCCCGTGGTGCTCAGGGCGACCGGGACCGATGGCAAGGCCGTTGTGCCAGAAACTGTGCCTTTTGTTTGGCACAACGGTTCTCCGGCGGGCACTTCCGTTAGGGTTGGGGGGGATGAGCCCCGCGCCGATACCACGAAAAAAGGGCCGTTTGTGGCCCGTATTTTCGACTCCAGTGTTAGGGAGAAAAGTTGGGGATCTAGGATTCGAACCTAGACTAAGTGAGTCAGAGTCACTCGTGCTACCGTTACACCAATCCCCAGTATTTGCGGGGCTTTCGGCCCGTGGGGCAATCGTATCGGGGCCCTCGATCAAAGCAAGCCCGTGGGAGTGGGGAGGGGGCTAAGGGGGGGCCTCCCCCGGGTACGCTGGTGCCATGAACCACCGGATCGCGCCCGTCGAGCGTGCAGCAGCCTTCGTGTGGATTTGCCTGACGGCAGTGATCGCTGCGCCGGTGTGGGCCGATCGGCCTGCCCCGGTCGCCGCGGTCCGGGCCGATGAGCCCTCGCCCCTGCTCGACCTCCATGGCGCCTGGCGAACCGGCCGATCCGACGCCATCCTGGCGCTTCTCGATGAGCACGTCGAGTGGGTGCTTCGCAACTCCCCCGTCGATGCCAGCCAGCGCGGCGATGAACGCTTCAACACCCTCCTGAGCGACCCGAGTCCCGCCGCGACCGCCCGCCGCGTCGCCGAGGCCGCCGACCGTCTGAGCCGCCTCCGCGCTATCGGCGTCTCCAAGATGGCCGAGGTTGATCGCCTCGACGCCGACCTGCTGGCATACGAACTCGAACAGTCCGTCGCGGGTACGAAGTTCCATCCCGAGCAACTCGCCATCGACGCCAAATCGGGACCGCAGGTCGGCCTGCCCCAGATGTGCGATTCGCTTCCGTTCACCTCCCCAAGGCAATACGCCGACTACGCGGCCCGCCTCGAGGCGATCCCCGAGTATCTCGCACGCACAACCGAACAGTTGCGCGCGGGATTGGCGGCGGGTCGCGTGCCGCCGCGCGTCACGCTCAGCGGCGTTCCCGAGCAGTGCTTCATGCTCGCCACCACGGACTTCCGCGAGACGCCCTCGCTGAGCCCGTTCTACAAGCCATTCCGTGGTGCGCCGATGGGTGAGGCGAGCGCCGCCCGCGCCCGTTCCGCCATCTCCGACATGATCGTCCCCGCCTTCCGCGCCTTCGGCGAGTTCATCCAGAACGAGTACATGCCAAGATGCCGCGAGAGCGTCGGGTACTCAGACGGGCTCGACGGCCGCGCGGCCTATGACTTCGCCCTTCGACGCCACACCACGACCGACCTGTCCGCCGATCGAATCCACGAGATCGGTCTCTCCGAGGTCGCCCGCATCCGCGCCGAGATGATGACCGTGATCGGCCGCACCGACTTTGCCAGGAAGGACACGCTCCACGGCGACGAGCTCTTCAAGGCCTTTGTTGAGTACCTCCGCACCGACAGGCGTTTCTATTACGACAAGCCGGAGGATTTGCTGACCGGCTACCGCGAGATCTGCAAGCGCATGGACGCGGAGCTGCCTCGCCTGTTCGGCACACTGCCGCGCCTGTCCTACGGCGTCCGCGAGCTTCCCCCCCTCGTCGCGCCCACCGCCCCCACGGCGTACTACTACCTCGGCTCGATGAAGGCCGGCGTCCCGGGCTGGTTCATGGCCAACACCTACCGGCTCGACCAGCGCCCGAAGTACGAGATGACCGCCCTTGCGCTCCACGAGAGCGTCCCCGGTCACCACCTGCAGATCGCCCTTTCGCAGGAGCTCGAGGGCCAGCATCCGTTCCACACCTTCACCAACTACACCGCCTTCGTCGAGGGCTGGGGCCTCTACGCCGAGCGATTGGGCATGGAAGTGGGGGACCTCGATCAGGGCGAGGGCAGCACAAAGAGTGGCGCTGGCAGCGCGTCTGCCAGTGGCGAACACCCGCACCCTCGGGTCACCATGTACGCCGACCCCTACGACGATTTCGGCCGACTGAGCTACGAGATGTGGCGGGCTTGCCGCCTCGTCGTCGACACGGGCATGCACGCCAAGGGGTGGAGCCGCGAGCGGGCGATCGCCTACATGGCCGAGAACACTTCGCTCTCCCAGCTCAACATCGAGCGCGAGATCGATCGTTACATCGCCTGGCCCGGGCAGGCGTGCGCGTACAAGATCGGCCAGCTCAAGATCAGCGAACTCCGCGCCCGTGCCGAGAAAACCCTCGGCGACCGCTTCGACCTGCGCGCCTTCCACGACACGGTCCTCGGATCCGGCTCCCTCCCGCTCCCGGCCCTTGAACGCAAGGTCGACCGCTGGATCGCCCAAACGAAAAACCCGGCCAAATAGCCGGGTCCGGTTCCTGCTTCCGCCTTCCGCCCTCCGACTTCCCACTTCGCCTAGTCCTTCGGCTCGATCGCGTCGATCGCGTCGATCACCGTGCGCCGGATGGTGAAGACCAGTTCCAGGCGCGTGAGCTTGAAGAGCACCTCGACGTGCGCCGTCGCCGCGGCGACGCCCACGCGTCCGTGCCGCTTCTTGACGGTTGCCAGCAGGTCCACAAGGCAGTTCAGCCCCGCCGAGTCGACGAACTTGATGTTCTCCAGGTCCAGCACGATGTGCCGGATCCCCGCCTCGTTGGCGTAGAGCTCCTTGATCTCATAGCACACATCCGCCGCGATCGTCACGTTCAGCTCGCGCTCGACGATGGTGATCACCAGCGTCTGCCCGATGATCGAGTGGTTCACGATCGGATTGTCGTACTGCGTCCGGTTCACGGGGCGCGGCGGTGGCGCCTCCTCCTCGGGCTGCTGAGGCCTTTCCACGCCGAACAACTTGCGGATGTTCCGGATCATGATGAACTCGCCGGACGCCTCGACGGTGATCGAACGACGCGGGCCGCCATGCCCGCGGAAAGAGACCGACTCACGTGCCCGTCTGCTGATTCCGCATCGGCATCGCCCGCCCGTACGTGCTGCGCGCCGGAGCCGCCGAGCCGAACGTCGGCATCGGCGTCATGGGCGACGAGGGCACAAACGTGGGGCGCGCCGGTGCCGGCGCGGCCGCCGGTGTGGCAATCGCCGGTGCAGGGACCGGCCCCTGGAGGCGTCGGGCTCGCGCCGCATCAATGTTGCGGTCCAGCTTGCCCAGGATGTTCTTGACCTGATCGAACGAGCGCGATGTGCTCATACAGACACCTCCGAAATGCGGACCACTGGGTATCGGAAGTGCCGGGAACCAACTTGGCCCGGGAACACGGTTTGCCCTTGGTCGTCGTGGGGGTGTGACGGTTGTGCGGGCTGCGGCGGAGGGGCGGGCTGCTCCGTTGCTCCGTGTTGGGGGCCTGCCAATCCGCCCCAACGTCCATCCACCCCGTTATCCGCCCCAATAACCCCATCCGCACCCCGTGATACGATCTGCCCATGACCGCACGCATCATTCTTTGTCCGGGCCAGGGGGCGCAGTTCGTCGGCATGGGCCGCGCGTGGTTCGACAAATCACCCGAGGCCAAGGCCGTGTTCGAGCGGGCCGATCGCCTCCTCGGAGACCGCCTCGGCGCCAAGCTCTCCACGCTGTGCTTTGAGGGCCCCGCCGATCGGCTCAACCGCACCGACGTTTCCCAGCCCGCCATCTATGCCACCTCCGTTGCCTGCTGGCACGCGCTGCTCGCCGCCTGGGGTGCGGGCGGGGGAGCCTCCACGGCCGACAACGGCGGCGTGAGCGGCGGCGGTGCACTCGAGGCCGCCGTCATCGCCACCGGTGGGCTCTCGCTTGGCGAGTACACGGCCCTCCATCTCGCCGGCGCTTTCTCGTTTGAGGATGGTCTGGAACTCGTCGTGCTCCGCGGCCGCGCCATGCAGGATGCCGCCGACGCCATCCAGCTCCCCGACAAGACCCCGGGCTCCGGCATGGTCGCCCTCATCGGCGCCGACGAGGCCCAGGCGACCGACCTGTGCGACAAGGCCCGCGGCTCGGACGTGCTCGTCGCCGCAAACTTCAACTGCCCCGGCCAGATCGTCATCTCCGGCTCCATCGCGGCGTGCACCCGCGCCGTCGAGGTCGCCGCTTCCATGGGATTGCGTGCCCAGCCCCTGCCGGTCGCCGGGGCGTTCCATTCCCCGCTTATGGCCCCGGCCGCCGAGCGTCTGGCCGCCGCGCTGCAGAAGTCCCCGATCAAGGCCCCGCGCTGCCCGGTGATGTCCAACGTCTCGGGCGGAGCGCACACGCCCACCCCGGGCCGTAGCATTGAGGACTCCATCCGGGCTCGCCTGGTGGAGCAGCTCACCAGCCCGGTGCGCTGGGAGCAGGACTGCCGCTCGTTGCTGGCCATCAGTGCCGGTGCCGAGTGGCACGAACTCGCCCCCGGCCGCAGCCTGATGGGCATGATGCGTCGGATCGAGAAGGCGACGAAAGTGGAGACCCACGATGAGCCGTAAGTCCAGAACAGCCCTTGGTATCGCCGGCACAACGCTGATCGCGTTGATGCTCGTCGCCTGCAAGAAGCCGCCGCCGCCGCCACCACCGCCGCCGCCGCCGCCGCCCCCGCCGCCCCCGGCGGAGGTCTCCATCGAGACCATCGCGCAGGACCTCAAGGCCGATCCGCGCGTGCAGTGGGCCGCCGACCTCAAGCTCACCGAGGATAAGGTCGAACTCGGCAAGGCCGTCGTGCATCTCGCCGACGCCTTCGCTCGCGGCGACGCCAAGACCCTCAAGCCCCTCCTCACGCGCCGGGCCCAGGCCCTGCTCGATGATCTCACCGCCAGCGGCGGATGGGAAGAGGCCACCAAGCCCATCGAGGCCGTGCGCATCGTCTTCATGCAGGAGGGCGTCGATCTCGGCGGCGTCGGCGCGGCCGGCGAATCCTCCGGCGAGGTCGCCACCCGCGTCTCCGCCAAGGTCATGGAACTCATGAAGGGCGTTCCGCCCGAGCAGATGGCCGCCATCCAGAAGGCCATGACCGGCATGATGGCCGGAATGGACCCCGCGGAGCTTGCAAAGGACCCCGCCAAACTCGGCGAACTGCAGACCAAGCTCGCCGACGCGGCCAAGGCCGCCGGGCTTTCCGAGGAACTCGTCGGCAAGCTCGGCGAACTCAAGAACGAGATCGCCGCCAGCGCGCCGACTGCCGACGCCGCGCCCGCCGCCGGAACCGGTATGGGCATTCTCCTCGCCATCCAGGACCCCAAGGGTTCCTATGTCCTCGGCTGGGCCGCCGAGAAGGCCGGTGACAACTGGGTCTTCACGAACGCCCCGGCCACGGGCGACATCCGCCCGCGCGCCTCGCTGTGGGACAACGTCGGTGCGGAGGGCTTCCAGGCCGTCCGCATCGCCGCCGCGCCCTCGGCCTTCAACGTTCCCGAAGACACCACGCGCCCGAGCGGCGGCGGCGGTGGTGGAAGTAGCGGCGGTGGTGGTGGGGGAGGCGAGCCCGGCCCCGGCGGACGCGAGCCCGGCGGCTCACCCCCCGGCGGCACCCCGCCCGCGCCCCCGCCCCGGGCTCCCGGTTCTCCCGGTCGCCCGCCGGGCAGCGGCTGAACCAGATCGATCGACCCCAACAATCCGGAATCCGCGAGGGCGGATTCCGGATTTGCACTTCTACGCAGCATTGAGCACTCTGCACCAAGCACTTACCCAAGCGAGCCTCCCGTGTCCGACCAAGCTTCCGTTGCTCCCACCCGTGTTGCCTTCGTCACCGGCGCCAGCCGCGGCATCGGCAAGGCCATCGCCCTTCGCCTCGCCAAGGACGGCCGGCACGTGGTGCTCTCCGCCCGCTCCGCCGGCCCGCTCGCGGAAGTGAAGGCCCAGATTGAGGCTGCGGGCGGCAAGGCCACGGTGAAGGTCGTGGACATCTCCGATCGCGCGGCCATCGCCAAGGCGATTGAAGACACCGCGACCGAGCTCGGCCGCCTCGACATCCTCGTCAACAACGCCGGCATCACCCGCGACAACCTCGCCCTCCGCATGAGCGATGAGGAGTGGGACGACGTCGTCAACACCAACCTCACCTCCGCCTTCGCCGCCATCCGCGCCGCCGCCCGCCCGATGATGAAGGGCAAGTTCGGCCGCATCGTCAACATCGCCTCCACCTCCGGCGTTGTGGGAAACGCCGGCCAAGCCAACTACGCCGCCGCTAAGGCTGGCCTCGTCGGCCTCACCAAAACCATCGCCCGCGAGCTCGGCGGCAAGAACATCACGGCCAACGCCGTCGCCCCCGGCTACATCGAGACCGACATGACCACCGGCCTCCCGCAGGAGATCAAGGACAAGATCCTCTCCATGGTCGCCGTCCGCCGCCTCGGCATCGCCGACGATATCGCCGCAGCCGTTTCCTATGTCTCCTCCGACGACGCGGGCTACCTCACGGGCCAGACCCTCGTCATCGACGGCGGCATGACGATGACGTCCTGATCGTGTCGGAACAGAGGCCCGGGCGCAAGCCCGGGCAGCGGACACTCGCCAAGACCTGCACACCCTCAAATCCGCTGCATGGGCTTGCGCCCATGCCTCTGTGAACAGAGGCCCGAGCAGTGTGTCTGCAGCCCCCGCGCTAAGATTCCCGGCGAGCATGTCCAGCGACCACGCCCATCACGCCCCGCCCGCCGACCCGCGCGACCTTCTCCGTTGCGCGAGCCTCCGCGTCACCGCCATGCGGATCGCGCTCATCAACCAGCTCGCGGGCTCGCGTCACCCCACGACCGCCCAGAAGCTCTTCGACGACTTGTGCGCAGAGTCCAAGCGATCCCGGTCCACCCGCCCGGACCGCGTCACGGTCTACCGCACGCTCAACGCCCTCGTCGAGGCGGGCCTCGCCCACAAGGTCGATCCCGGCGACCGCGTCTTCCGCTTCTCCCTCACCGATCACGCCCGCTGCGAGGGCGAGAAGCACGCCCACGAGCACCCGCACTTTGTCTGCGACGATTGCGGCACGGTGGAGTGCCTCGACGGCGAGCGCGTCGTCATCAAGGGCGCGGACGCCTCCAGCAAGCGCCGGGTGAAGCAGGACGGGGTCGTGCTCCACGGCACCTGCGGCGGCTGCGCCGATGAGTCGGCGCCCAGGCGGTCCCAGACATGACCACACGCACGAATCGCTCATCGCCACGCCTGGTTGCGCCTCTCGAGAAGCGCGGCGCTGTGATCATCGTCGCCCTCGGTGTCTTCTCCATCTTCTTCTGGACGACTTTCGGCATGCCGACGGGCAATTCCGGCATTCGCTACATCTGCCTCGCCTCGGGAGGAGTTGACATCATCCGCTGCCCCAACGCGCCGGTTCCGCCGCAGCCGGTCGTATCCGTTTCGACCGCGGGCTCATACTCCGTCCTCCTCTGGCCCGCTTCCGCGACGCCAATCGGCGGTTCGGCTGTCAGCATTCCACTCTGGATGGCCATTGTGCCGCTCGTGATTCCCGCGGGCGTTCGCTTCATCCGTCGTGCCCTCATGCCCGCCGGTCGATGCCGGTGCTGCGGATACGATCTGCGCGGCCTCGGCCCGAGCTCTCCCTGCCCGGAATGTGGTGACTCGCATGCCATCACGCACGCCCCGTTCGCCGCCGTCGTCTAGAGCGATCCGGGCCGTTTTCATGCAGTCATGAGAAACTCCCGCCGATGCTCGGCCACCAGTTGTTGACCAACTCGTGAAGATCGTCGCCGCGCGGCAATCCGCACCGGCCCCAGTGCGTTCCACGCGGCCGGGAAGGTCATCAAGGAGGCGAACCATGACCGGTTTCTCGCGCGCCCGCGCTGTCCGAGCGTTCACCCTCATCGAACTCCTTGTCGTCATCGCCATCATCGCGGTGCTCATCGGCCTTCTTCTTCCGGCCCTCAAAGGCGCCCGCGAGTCGGCTCGGCTGAGCAGATGCCGTAGCGGCCTGCACCAACTGCTCACCGGCATCCACCTCTACGTCAATGACAATCGCGACGGCCTGCCGCTGCCCAACTGGGGCCCCGTCGCCTCGCGCCCCGGATGGCTCTACGACCAGACCGTCGGCCCGGCCGTCGGTGCCGAGTTTGCACCCGAGGATCGCTCCACCGGCACGCTCTATGCCTACCTCGAACTCGACGAGATCTACCGCTGCCCCTCACACACGGGGCCCTTCGAGGGGACGGCTCGCCTGAGCAGCTTCATCATGAACGGCGCCGTCGTGGCCTATCGCGACCCCACGAGGTCCTTCCGCATCGATCAGTTCCGCGGCGATGGCGCCATCATCTGGGATGCCAACGAGCAAGGCCCCGCGGCCTTCAACGATGGCGCTTCCTATCCCAGCGAAATCACCGCCGGCCACCACGGCCACGGCATCACCATCGGCGACGCCGACGGCTCCGGGGTCTATCTCAGCGGCGCGGAGTTCGCCGACCAGATCGGCAAACATCCTGGACGACTGTGGTGCAATCCCGCCACCTCCACAGGCGATTGAGCCGAGGGGGCGTATTCAGGCGCCTTGTCTCTTCATCGACCTCAAGAGAATCATCGCGTACACAAGAAAAACGAACTGACCACCAGCCAAAGGGATGGTTGCGATTGCCCGCCAGTGTGGTCCAAAGCAGATCGTCTCCACGGATACTGCAATCAAGCCTGCTGCCAGAAGGGCGTACCTCAACTGATTCGGACGCTGCACGAGCGCGATCCAACCCCACAACAAGGCTGCCTGACAAACGAAGAAGATCGCAGGCTCGCTAATCTCCGACATCGCGAGGCCGGCATAGGCCTCAACGCCAGATTGATTGGATGCGAACAGCGCCGCGTGTGTTTGGAAGTACAGCAGAGTCCCCAGAACTACGACAGCACCAATCGTGGCGCACACGACGGCGATCGCGATGCCCGATCGGCGCATGAAACGATGCCACGCAAGCAGTTCGGTTTGTTGTGTAGCGGTCACAGTCCGGTATCGCAGATCAAAAGAAATCCACCATCCACGGCACCCCGCCTCCCCCAAACACCGCATCCGCCGCCTCCAGCGCGCCACGGTCTCCCTCCACCCACCCAAGCCCCGCCGCCTGCGTCGCCGTGTACATCCCGCTGTACACCGCGGCCAGACCGTTGATGGTCGCCGTCATCGCCGGCCGCGCCGTCGCCTCCCGATTCACCTCCGCCCGCCCGTGCTCCACGCTCAGCGTCCACGACCCGTCGTTGGCCCGCACCACAGGATCATGGATGTTCAGTCGGATCGCCGCGCTCACCGCGCGCGGATACCCCCGCTGCGTCAGTGCCTTGGTCAGATCCGTGATCCGCAACATCCACACCTCGCGCTTCTCGATCGTGTCGTGGTGCGAGGTCAGCAGGCTCAGCGCGGGGTGCATCGGCGGCCCGGCCAGCGATATCTCCCGGGTCGTCGTCGAAAAGTCCGCGAGAAAGCCCAGCAACCGCCGCCCCGCCGTCGCGGTGGTGAACGCCAGGTCCGACACCTCGATGTCAATGCCGCTGTCCGTGCGCGTCTGGAGCAGGTACACGTACCCGTCCAGCGTGCCCCCCGGTCCGTCGATCCCGAAACCGTGGTACGACTTCTCGCGGAACTCCCGCGTCCGCTTCCAGCAATACTCGCCGCGTGCCAGCATCCCGAAAAATCGCGGCGCGAACCGCTCGTAGCACGCCCGCACGCGCGGCTCATCCTCGTCCGTGAGTGCCCGCACCTCCGGCTCCCGTGCCCGCAGGTCAATCCGGTGCGGCAGCACCTTCGTCACGCACCGATACCCGCCCTGCTCGTACCCCACCTGCCGGTACAACCCCTGCGTCGAGGCGTACAGCGCCGAGAGCGCAAACCCATCCTCCCGCGCCTCCTCCATCGCCCGCGACATCATCCAGCGTGCCGTGCCCTTGCCGCGCGTCTCGGGCGCCACCGCCACCCCCGCCACCCCCAGCATCGACACCGCCTTCCCCCCGAAATACTGCCCCATCGGCACGCGGAGAAAGCACGCCGACGGCGGTTCCCCCTCGCGCTCCCGCACCACTCGGAAATGCTCGAAGTTCGGCCGAATCCACTTCGCCTCCGCATCGGGAGTCGAGGCGAACGCGTGGTGGATCAACCGCACCAGCGAAGCCACATCCGGCTCGGCCGCTGGGCCATACGTCAACTGTGCGTGTCCGCTCATGGGGCCTCGGGGTCAGAATGGGTGAAGATAGCTCATGTGCAGCTCCGCGTGACGAAGATGCAGCATCATCCACTCCTCGTACGTCATCGCCCCGAAGAACGGATGCGGAAATCGAGGCGTCCCGCCCTGCAAGCGCGCCCATCCCCTGTGCAATCGTGCCAGCCCATCCTCCAGCGGCATGTCCTCGATCGACGCCGTTCCGCCCTCGATCCCCGGGATGCATACCCCTCCCCTCAGCCCCTCCCGAAGCGCGGTGGCCTTGCGGGCCAGAGCCCTTTCGGCCATGTCCGGCGGCGCAACCAGCGGATATCCATCGAAGCAGAAGTCGATCCATCCCGCCAGATGACCGAAGCACTGCCCCGGCGACCACTTCCCGCCGCGCCGCAGCCGCCCGGCCCGCTCCGCCGCGGCGATCCGCTCGGCCTCGGCCAGCACCTCCGCCGCGCTCTCGAATCGAAGCTCTCGCCGTGCTTCCACGACTGGGTCCTCCTCAGATCAGAAAGCCGCTTATGTCATGCCGGGTGCAGAAAACTCAGGTGCAAAGCGGAGTGCTTCAGGTTCAGCCGGATCACATCCTCGTGCGGCATCTCTCCGAACGCCGGGCTGGGGTGCGTCGGCGGGGCCTTCTCGAGTTGGTACCACGCCCGCCGCAGTCGCGCGATCCCCTGCTCAAAGGGCACATCGTCCGCGCCGAGCGTTCCGCCCGGAATCCCGGGGATCTTCACTCCTGCGGGCATCCCCTGCGACAGGAACTTCTTCTTCTGCAGCCGGATGATCCACTTGATGAAGAACGGCGGATTCAGATTCGGCGGATAGCCCGTGTATCCAAACTCGATAAACGTCGCGATGTGCGAGAAGGCTTGCCCGGGCGTCCAGTTGCCCGTCGTTCGCAGCGTGCCCGCACGATGCGCGGCTTCGAGCGCATCCAGATCGCGCCGCAGATCCGTGATGGAGTTCAGCGTAAGTGGTCGGCGCTGGGCGGTCTTCGTGTCGATCGACATGGGTGATCCTCATGCTCCGGAGACTATCTGCCCACCCCATCCCGATCCGCGAGCTGCTTCGCCACCGCCACTCCCGATTGCAACGCCCCTTCCATGTATCCCACGAACTTCGGGCAGCAGTGCTCGCCGGCGAAGTGCAGCCGGGCCGAACCCTTCTGCTCCATCGCCCCCCGTTCGAGCAAGGGTCCCTCGGTCGTGAGCTGCCCCGGCGCGGGGAAAGAGTACGACGCCCTTGTGAACGGATCGCTCGTCCAGTCCATGAAGCGCGACTTCACGAACTCCTCTTTCCAACGTGGATACAGGCCCGCCAGCAGCACGCCGTAGGACTCGTCGCGTTTCTCGCGGGCGAACGCGATGCACGCCGCCGCGCTCGGCCCGCCGCTGAAGGCCGTCAGGCACCCGTTGGCCTCTCCGTCTTGCCCCTGCGTGGCGTCCCACGTCATGTGCACGGGCCCGTCCGAGAGCGCATCCGATGACGCCTTCTCGCCGATCCAGAATCGCTTCTGCGTGTGGGCGAGGAACTTCACGTTTACGCCCATTTGCGGCTTCAAGCCGGCGGGCAGTCCTGGCTCAAACTCGATCGATCCCCACACGCTCGGCGGAACCGCCAGCACCACGTCATCGCAGTTGAACGTCCGCCCGTCCTTGGTCTGCACCGCGAGCCCGCCCTCGCGCGACCGCACGGAGCGCACGGGTGTTCCCGTGTGCAGCAGGTCCTCTCCAATCTCCTCGGCGAACTTGCGGGCGAGCAGGGCGTTGCCGCCTTTGCACCGCCACGCCTCAGTCTCCGTCCAGTACTTTTCCAGCCCGCCGCCCTTCACCGCCGCCAGCTGCCCCAGCAGGCTCGAGCGGGTCGGGTCAACGCCGTTGTCGCCGCAGAAGGTGATCCAGCACGCCCGCTTGGTCATCGCGTCGGCGTCGAGCGCATCGATCCACGACTGGATCGACCGTTTGTCGAGCTCATCCGCCTTCGGCGAGAGCCACGGCCGATCCGCATCCACGCCCGCCGCCGGGGCGTTCATCGTGTTCAGCGCGGCCGCCATCGAGTCCCACAACGCCGACGCCGCGTCGTTTTCGAGTCTCTTTCCCCCGATCACCACCGGATACGCAAGCCCCTTGGCCTCGACGATCGGCAACCGTTCCAGCTTGAACTTCTCCGCGTACGCGCACCACAAGGGGTGGTTGGTCCCGATGAACTCCCCGCCACCCTCCACCGTCCGGCCCGCGATGAACTCATTGCCGAACGCGGGCCCGAACGAGAGCACCCGCCCGCCCACTCGCTCCCGGGCTTCCAGCACGATCACGTCATACCCCGCCGCGAGCAGCTCGAACGCGCACACCAATCCCGCGAGCCCCGCCCCGATCACGACCACGCGCTTGCGATCCCCCCTTCGCACGGGCCGCACCAGCCCGGGCGCCATCCCCGAGAGCATCAGCGCAGCCCCGACGGCCGCGGCGACGCGAAAAGCCTCGCGGCGCGTCAACTCGCTGTCGCAAGTCCCAAACCGCCGATTCAGCGCACGATAGAGAGAGCGGCCCATGGGTCCCAGCGTACCCGATCCGGGCCGTCGCGACCGCCTATCGCCGCCGCCGCATCCCCGCCAGCACCGCGCCAACTCCCAACACCCCCGCCGCCCCCGGCGCAGGAATCGCGGCAACGTTGTCGATGCCGACCGTCGCGGACACGGTCGTCCCGCCGGAGGACAGGCCTGTCGCATGCCGGAACATGATCTGGCTCACGCTCCCCAGCGAGTCCTGATAGGTCCCGGAGCCGAGCACCCGCGAGAGCGATGACTGGGTGATTGGAAACGTCAGGTGCTGCCAGCCGGAGTTCGGCGCCAGCGTGACCGGCGTCGTCGAGGTCCACCGGTTGCCGAGCCCGAAGAGCACCACCCGCATCTGCAGGGTCGTGGTCCCTTGATTGCGCATATCAACGGTGATGGCCGTCACGCCCGCGCCGAGGTAGTCGCCCGTCCAGCGTGGCTCGGAGTTGTGCGTGGCCAGATGGCTGCCCGCGCCGGAGGCGGCGGCCGTCTGAACCGTGATGAACTGATCCGTCGCCCCGATTTGTCCGTTGGTGACCGGCGTGATGGTCGTGCCGCCGTACCACTCCGAGACGGTTCCGGTCTGGAAGTCGTCCCGCACGCCGATGTTGATGGCTAGCGCCGAGGGCGCGAAGCTGAGCGAGGCGATGACAAGGGCACACGGAGAAATACGCATGGGCGCCGTTCCTGGGCACCTCTCGTCTCCTCCGCTACGGGGTTCCGGCCCGAGCGGGCCGATGCTCCACCATACCACGCAGAATCGATTGGTCCACTCCAACGGCCGCAGAAGCAATCGCCAGCAGATCGCGGCGGGGAAATAGGCAATCCCCGAGCAATCCTGCGGCAGTCCGGGCAATCCCGCCCAAAGAAAAAACCCCGCGATCGCTCGCGGGGCTTGTTTTTCACTTCGTACTTCCAACTTCGTACTTCTTACCTCACCCCGCCTTCATCTTCTCCGCCTTCTTGCGGGCGTCGTCGAGGGTGCCGACGTACATGAACGCGCCCTCGGGCAGGTCATCGCCCTCGCCGTTGCACAGGCGCTCGAACGAGTCGATCGTCGCCTCCAGCGAGCTGGTGACGCCCGGGAAGCCGGTGAAGACCTCGGCGACGTAGAAGGGCTGGGAGAGGAAGCGCTCGATCTTGCGGGCGCGATTGACGGTCTTCTTGTCCTCTTCGGAGAGCTCATCGACGCCGAGGATGGCGATGATGTCCTGGAGTTCCTTGTACCGCTGCAGGATCGACTGCACACGGCGGGAAACCTTGTAGTGCCGCTCGCCGATGATGTCCGCCGACAGAATGCGCGACGTCGAGGCCAGCGGATCGACGGCGGGGAAGATGCCCTTCTCGGCGATGCCGCGGCTGAGCACGACGAAGGCATCGAGGTGGCTGAAGGCCGTCGCCGGGGCCGGGTCGGTCAGGTCGTCGGCGGGCACATAGATGGCCTGCACCGAGGTAATAGCGCCCTTCGAGGTCGAGGTGATGCGCTCCTGGAGCTCGCCCATCTCCGTGGAGAGCGTGGGCTGGTATCCCACGGCGCTGGGCATGCGACCCAGAAGTGCGGACACCTCGGAACCCGCCTGCGTGAAGCGGAAGATGTTGTCCACGAAAATCAGTGTTTCCTTGCCCGACTCATCGCGGAAGTTCTCCGCCATGGTCAGGGCGGAGAGGGCCACGCGAAGACGCGCGCCCGGCGGCTCGTTCATCTGACCGAACACCATGGCCACCTTGTCGAGCACGTGGCACTTCTTGCCCGCGGAATCGACGTACTCGGCCTCGGCCATTTCGCGCCAGAGGTCGTTGCCCTCGCGGGTGCGCTCGCCGACGCCGGCGAACACGGAGTACCCGCCGAAGTTACGCGCGACGCGGGCGATCATCTCCTGGATCACGACCGTCTTACCGACGCCCGCACCACCGAAGAGACCGATCTTTCCACCACGCACGAAGGGGCAGAGCAGGTCGATGACCTTGATGCCCGTCTCGAGGATTTCCGTTTGCGGGTTGAGCTGGCTGAACTCCGGGGGCTGGCGGTGGATCGGCATCCGCTTGCCGCCCACGAGGTCCGGCTTCTTGTCGATGGCCTTGCCCAGCAGGTTGAACACCCGTCCGAGCACCGGCTCACCCACCGGCACGGCCACCGGGTTTCCCGTGTCCGTGCACGACATGCCGCGGCTCAGGCCGTCGGTCGATCCGAGCGCCACCGCGCGGACCTTGCCGCCGCCAAGGTGGCTGGCCACCTCGCCGACCAGGTCCAGATCGCCGAAGGGCGTCTTGGCCTTGATCTCGAGGGCGTTGTAAATGGCCGGAAGCTGGTCCTCCGGGAACTGGGCGTCGAAGGTCGATCCGATGACTTGCGAGACGGTGCCGGTTGTTGCCATTGAGTTCGGGTCCTTTTCGAGGGGGCCGAAGGGTAGGGGGGGAGCATGCGGTTCGCAAATCTGCCGACAGCCTCCCGAACCACCGTCTGCGCTCCTCTTTTTCTCCCCCATATCTCCCTTCTCCACTCGGCGGCACGCACTCCAAACTCCGGCAAGGCCAGCATTTACCATTGCTGCGCTCCCCGCCGGGTGGTAGTCTGAACGAAGCCCAATCGCCCTTCCGTCCGTCCCAATCCGCTCCGGGAGTCCCCATGAACCGCCCCCAGCCTCGCACCATCGCCTGGCTCTCGGCCTGCACCCTGGCTCTCACCGCCGCGGCGGTCATCGCCGGCCCGATAAATCCCCCCTCCGGTCCCGTCGCCGCCACCTCCAAGCCCATCGCCGAGGTCGAGCCGCGCACCGCCATCAACACGACCAACACCCCCGGCGATGCCGACAGTGTCTGCCGCATCGCCCAGCCCGGCAGTTACTACCTCACCGGCAACATCGCCGGCGTTTCGGGCAAGAGCGGCATCAAGATCGCCAGCGCCAACGTCTCCATCGACATGCGGGGCTTCATGCTCCAAGGTGTGGCCGGCTCCCTCGACGGCATTCGTACCGACACCGGCGCCTATCACAAGATCGCCATCCGCGACGGCGTCATCACCGGCTGGGGCCAGGACGGCATCGACCTCTCGCAGGGAAACGTCATCGGAGCATCTTCGGTAATCGAGAACGTCCAGTCCTTCCAGAACACTGGTGACGGAATCGTCTCCGGGTATTCCGGCGTTGTCCGCGGATGCGTCGCGGCCCTCAACGGCGGCCGCGGCATCGTGGTGCAGGATGGCTCCGTGGTGGACTCATCCTCCGTTCGCCAGAACGGCGGCAACGGAATCCAGGCCGAGCGCGGGTCCACGATCAGCGGATGCGCCGCACAGGACAACACCAGCAACGGCATCCTCGCCCGCAACGGCTCGACCGTCTCGCACTGCACCGCCACGGGCAACACCGTTCGCGGCATCTATCTCGACACCGCCTGCTCGGCCGTCGCCTGCGTCGCAAACAGCAACGGCACGGCGGGCATCTCCGCCGCGGTGGGCGGTGTCGTAGCCCAATGCACGGCGTTCTCGAATGTCCAGCGCGGCATCGAAGCCCTCGGCGGCGTGCGCGTCAGTGAGTGCTCCTGCCACTTCAACACCACCGACGGCATCTACGCCGCATCCATCACCAATGTCGGCAACTCCATCGTCAACAACAACTGCACCAGCAACGGCGCAGGCGCCAGCGACGGCGATGGCATCCGCGTGAACGGCTTCGGCAACCGCGTCGATGGCAACAACTGCGCCTTCAACGATCGCGGCGTCCACGTCGTCAGCGGCGGCAACTTCATCGTTCGGAATACCTGCAACAGCAACACCATCAACAACTTCGATGTCCCCTCCGGCAACATGATCTACGTCATCCAGGTGTTTAGCTCGTTTGGTGCCACCGGCAGCTCCGGCGGCCACTCCGCCAACGCCGACAACTCCAACACCGATCCCAACGCCAACTTCGCGTTCTGAACCATCATCCGACGTGCGTCCATGCAGCGAAGCTCCAAGCGGGCGAGGGTCGGTCCTCTGAGGCGGCTCAGCAGTGCCTCGGAAACGGCGTGCCCCGCGACCGAGAACCAGCGCCGGGGGTCCGAAAATCCCGCCGCGAGCGGCTCACGCGGGCATGAAAACAATCTTCGGCTTCCCGGATACGCCCAAGGGCGTGTCCCCCTCGAGTTTGGGCGATGAAAGGGGAACAGTCCGCGCTCGCGGTCTCTGGATTGGCCCTTTTTTCCGCCAACCGAGCCTTTCGCCGCTCCCCTTCGTATGGAGTCGGACCAAGACGGTGTTCTGCCCGGAGGAGTCGTTGCGTGTCGAGCCCCGATCTCAAACTCAAACCAGCATCCCGATGGCGAGCCGCCGTGCTTTCCGCCGCGCTCATGCTGACTGGCGCGTTCACCCCCGCCGCCCGCGCCCAGTGGACGGTCATCAACCTCACCAACGCCAACTCCTCCGGCTCCTTCGTCAACGGCGGTTTCGGCAACAAGCAGGTCGGGTATTCGATCGTTGCCAGCCAGTATCGCGCCTCGCTCTGGACATCCACCGCCGGCTCGCAGTTCGACCTCACGCCCGCAGGCGCGACTTTCTCCGAAGCCACAGGCCTCAGCGACACCAATCAGGTCGGCTACGTCTACTCCGGCGGCCGCTATCGCCCAAGCCTCTGGTCCGGCACCGCATCCTCATGGGTTGATCTCTCCCCGGCAGGTTCTACCGAGGGCTACGCCGAGGGCGTCGGCAGCGGCCAGCAGGTGGGCTATGTATTCCTGACCGATCGCTATCGCGCCAGCCTCTGGGGCGGCACGGTCGCGTCGTGGATCGATCTCTCCCCGGCGGGCTCGCTCGAGTCGTTCGCGCTCGGCGCCGGCGGCGGCCAGCAGGTCGGGTACGCCTGGATCGGCGACCGCTACCGCGCCGGAACCTGGACCGGATCGGCCGCGACATGGACGGACCTCAGCCCTGCCGGTGCGATCGAGTCCGCCGCGCTCGCCGTCAGCGGCGGCCAGCAGGTCGGCTATGCGTTTGTCGACGGCAAGACCCGCGCCAGCTTGTGGAGCGGCAACTCAGCCTCGTGGGTGGATCTGAGCCCCACGAACTCCACATCCTCCTGCGCTTGGGGTGTCTACGGCGGCCAGCAGGCCGGCGCGGCCGTCTTCGGCGGCGTCAACCACGCGGGCGTCTGGGGCGGCACGGCGTTCTCATGGGTCGATCTCCACCCCACGCTTCCTACCAGTTTCACGTCGTCCGTGGCTCGGAGCATCTGGAGCGACGAGGCCACCACCTACGTCTCCGGATTCGGCTACAACTCCGCCACCCGCCGCACCGAGGCCCTGCTCTGGACGCGCCCCAGTCCCGCCACCTGCCGCTCGGTCTGGACCAACGTCACCGGCCCCGGACCCGGCCCGCGATTCGCGCAGGCCATGGTCTATGACGCGGCCCGCTCCAATCTCGTTCTCTTCGGCGGCGGCCCCGGCGCGACCGACCCAGACGACGTTTCCACCGATACTTGGACATTTAACGGCACCGCGTGGACGCTCGCCGCCACCGGTGGCCCGGCCGCGCGGGACCTCCCGGCCATGGTGTACGACGCGGCCCGTCAGAAGGTCGTCCTCTTCGGCGGACGCGCCAACTCCGTCTCCGCCGGCACCCAGACATTTCTGAACGACACCTGGGAATGGAACGGCACATCGTGGACCCAGCGAACTACCGCCCACACCCCGCCCGCCCGCTTCCGCGCCGCCGCGTCGTTTGACGCTTCGCGCGGCGTGATGGTGGTGTACGGCGGATCGCTCCAACCCGCTGCAGGTTCACCCGTTGTCTACAACGACCTGTGGGAATACGACGGCGTCGACTGGACGCAGCGCACCATCGCCGGTCCCACCCCGGGCACCCGCTTCGGCGCGGCCATGACATTCGACACGGTCCGCAACATCTCGGTTCTCTGGGGCGGCCTCACCGACTCGCAGCAGTTCAACGACACCTGGGAGTACAACGGCTCCGCGTGGACCCAGCGGGCCATCTCTCTCGCCGGGCTCTTCGGTTCGCAGGGCCTCATCACCTACGACAGCCAGCGACATCGCACCATCCTCACCGAGGGTGATCTGACCTCGATCTGGTCATGGGACGGCGTGTCGTGGACGGCGCTCACGCCCGCTCCCGGCCCGGCCAGCCGCGCCTTCTCCGCGTTCGCCTACGACTCCGCCCACGACACCCTCGTGGTGCAGGGCGGCGTGGTCTGGTCCACCGGTGCGCTCTCCGACACGGTCGCGCTTCCTTGCCCCTCCGCGCCGTGGTCGATCGCCACACAGCCCGCGCCCTCCACCGCGTGCCCGCTCGGGTCCGCGAACTACTCGGTTTCGCTGGCGGGCAACAACCCCGGTCCGTTCACCTTTGTGTGGCAACTCGAGACCTCGCCCGGTGTGTGGACCACGCTGGGCAACGACCCGCTCCCGCTCGCCTGCGGCGGCAGTGCGTGGGCCCAGGCCTCCTCGCCGAACTCCCCGTCCGTCTCGATCAGCATTCGCGGTTGCCCCGGCGGCGGCCTGGGAACACAAGGGTTCGACATCCGCTGCCTCGCCTCGTCGGCCTGCTGCACCACGCCGAGCGTCCGCACCCGGTATTCCATCTGCCCCGCCGACTTCGAGTGCAATGGTTCGCTGAACATCTCCGACATCTTCGCGTACCTCAACGCCTGGTTTGCCGGCAGCCCCAGCGCGGACGTGGACGGCACACCGGGCCTTCAGGTGTCGGACATCTTCGCGTTCCTCAATGCCTGGTTCGCGGGCTGCTGATCCTCGCCGATTCCGCGATTCCGATGCAATGAACAATCTGAGCCGCGACATACTCTGGTCTTCCCAGAGGTTTCTCGATGCGCATTCCACCGGCAATGTCAGGTCTCGTCTTCGCGGCGACCACGGTCTTCAGCGCATCGCTCGTTGTCGCGGCCCCGCCCGTGCCCGGCTGGTCGTCGCAGTTTGGTGATGCGGGCTTCGTCCTTGGCCAGTTCGATGACGGTCCGGTCTGTCTCCTTTCGCAATCCACGGTCGCCGGCCCACGGCTGTTCGTCGGTGGTGTCTTCTCTTCCGTGAACAACCCCGGTTCGGCCGGCTCACCCCCCGCCACGCTTCCGCTCAAGGGCGTGGCGCTGTGGGATGGCGCCCACTGGTCGGGCATCCAGGGCAACGGCCTTCCCAACATGTACGGCGACGGGACGTTGCGGGCGATCACCACATTTCCCGTGGATGGCGTGCCGCGCGTGGTGCTTGCCGGATCCTTCCAGGCACCGGGTACCGGCGTCGGCATCGCCTATCTCGACGATGCGCTCGCCCTGCGCCCGCTCGCACCCGGTCCGATCTCCAGCGCGTGGTTCGGCGGCGCGTACGGCTGGACGCCTCCGTCCCAGCCGCCCCCGGCCCTTCCCGCGACGCCCGAGATCATCGTCACCTCCGGTATCTTTCCGCAGGGGAGCGAGTACGCCTACCGCTATACCCCCAGCGCGGTGGTCTCGCTCCCACCCGGCGTCATCACCGTCACCAACGCCTTCGCCGAGTTTGACGATGGAACCGGCCGCGCCTTGTTCATCGGCGTGCCCATGAGCGGCGCGGGCGGCACCGGCAAACTGACCAAGTGGACGGGCACAGCGCTTTCCTCGGTCAATCCCGGCCCGATATCCTGGGTCAACGCCGTCTGCGTCCACGACGACGGCGGCGGGCCCGCGCTCTACGCGGCGGGTCAGGGCTTTCGCCGCCTTCGCGGAGGCGTGTGGGAGGCGGTGACCGGAACCGGCGCGCCGACCTTTAACATCAATGCCCTCGCCTCGTTCGACGATGGCTCCGGCCCCGCCCTTTACGTGGCAGGCCAGTTCACCACCAACGTGCCATCTGGCGCGGGCACCACCCCTGCCGTAAACATCGTCCGTCTTCGCGGCGACGTTTGGGAGGCTCTGGGCACCGGCCTGACCGGCGGTGTCCCCAAGGCCATGGCCGTGTTTGATGAGGATGGCCCTGGGCCGCGCCCGCCCGGGCTTTTCGTTGTCGGCAAGTTCACAACCGCGGGAGGGCGACCCTCCCTCGCCATCGCCCGATGGGGCCTGCCCGTCTGCCGGGCCGACCACAATGGCTCCGGCGGCCTCGAAGTGGCCGACATTTTCGACTTCGTCGGCGACTGGTTCGCGGGCAATCCCCGCGCCGATTTCAACGGCGGGGGCCTGTCGACCTCGGACGTTTTCGACTTCCTGAACGCCTGGTTTGCCGGCTGCTAGGGCCGATTCGGTCCTTTGCGTTACCCCCGGCACACGCGGCGCAGGAACACCCCCAAACCTTCGTATTCATGGGTGCCGCGGTCGCGGCCTCCCATGCCTTGCCGAACCCAGCATTCCGAAGCCTCACCCTTCCAACGCCTTGGCCGCGCCTTTGTGATTCTGGTGGCGGCGCTGCTCGCTCTTCGGTCTCCGCCCGCGATCGCCCAGTGTCCGGGCCGTTGGCTCCCCGGCGAAGGTCTCCCCGGCGTGAATGGCACTGTCTACGCCGTCGCGTCTCTGAACACCGGCGACACCATCGCCGCTGGCACGTTCACCGGGGCGGGCAACCTCACCGTGGCCTACATCGCCCGGTGGAACGCCTCCACATCCCGTTGGTCTCCCGTCGGCCCGGGCCTTGACGGCCCCGTCTTTGCCGCCGCGATAGTCCCCGGCGGAGACCTCATCGTCGGCGGAGCGTTCGCGCACGGCGGCGGGACTCCACTCCCCGGCATCGCCCGCCTCAATCCGGCCACCAACACGTGGTCCGCACTCGGATCGGGCATCACGGGTGGTGACGTCAACGTGATCGCCGTCGCGCCGACCGGCGAGGTGTACGCGGCTGGTTCATTCAGCAGCGCGGGCGGAATCTCCGTCGCCGGCATCGCCCAGTGGAGTCCCGCGACCGGCCAGTGGTCTTCGCTGGGACAGAGCCCCAATCGCGGATTCAATGCGATTGCGGTCCACCCATCCGGCGATGTCTACGTCGGCGGCAGCTTCGGCCCGGGCGGGTTCTCCGCCAATGGCATCGCCCGTTGGAGCCCTCAATCCCAAACTTGGTCCACGCTCGGCGCAGGTCTTCTGGGCGGCGCGGTCAACGCCATCGCCATTCTCCCCTCCGGCGATGTCGTCGCCGGTGGGCAGTTCCTGACTGTCGCCGGAGCGAGCGGCTTCAGCGCGCCCGGCATCGCCCGTTGGAACCCCTCAACCTCAACATGGTCGCCGCTCGGCACCGGCATCGCCGGTCAGGCCCGGCGCATCAACACGCTGCTCACGCTGCCGGGCGGCGACCTTCTCGCGGCCGGAGATTTCAGCACCGCGGGCGGAAGCCCCGCCGTCAATGTTGCCAAATGGAGCGATGCGAGTGGTGGGGCATGGTCCGCCGTGGGCGGCGGCACCAACGGCCCCGTCACGTCTCTGGCCGCGATTTCCGCAGGGCCATCCGCCGGACAGGTCATCGTCGGCGGAGAGTTCTCGATCGCCGCCGGCGCCTCGACGTCCGCCCCCGGAGCGCTCCCTGTCGGCAATCTGGCCCGCCTCATCCCCGCCTCCGAAACGTGGTCCGCGTATGGCTCGGGCATCAGCGGTTCGGTCAATGCGATCACCGCGATCTCTTCCGAGCCCGGCGCCGGTGACCTCGTCGTCGGCGGTTCATTCCTCCGCGCCGGCCCCATCGCGGCCGCCAACATTGCCCGATGGAATCCGACCTCCGGCGATTGGGCCACGCTCGGCTCGGGGCTCAACGGAATCGTCAACGCGGTCGCCGCGATTCCCGGCGGCGATATTGTCGTCGGCGGCCAGTTCACCACCGCCGGCGGCATCACTGCCAACCGCGTCGCCCGTTGGAACGTGTCCACGAGCACATGGTCAGCGCTGGGCACGGGCATCACCGCTCCAACCACGGGCGCACGCGTGCTCGCCCTCGGCGTGCTCCCCAATGGGAACATTGTCGCGGGCGGCGGCTTCACAAACGTCGGCCCCACGATCGCCATCGACATCGCCATGTGGAACGCCACGACCTCCACCTGGTCCGCGATGGGCTCGGGGCTCGACGGCCTCGTCTACGCCATCGCCCCGCTTCCAAACGGCGACGTCATCGTTGGCGGCGCGTTCTCTGCCTCGGGCAGCACCACTCTCTCGGGCATCGCGCGTTGGAACGCGGTGTCCCGCACCTGGTCTCCGCTGGGCCCCGGCGTGAACGGCACGGTCTACGCACTCACCGTCGTCCCCGCCGCCACGGGCACGCAGGTCATCGTCGCGGGCGAGTTCACCACCGCCGGCGGTGTGAGCGCGAACTCCATCGCCGCATGGAACGCCGACTCCGCCTCGTGGTCATCGCTCGGCGCGTTTGGCAGCGGCGTAGATCCCGTCATCTTTGCGGTCGCCGCCCTTCCGGCAACGCCCGGCGATCTCATCGTCGGCGGGAGTTTCAGCACCGCCGGCGGCGTTCCCGCCCAGCGCATCGCACGCTGGAGCGCCGGCGCCCACTCGTGGTCGCAGTTCGGCCCAGCAGGCGGCGCGGCGGGCGGCTCTGTCTACGCCATCGCCGCCCTGTTCCGCGGCGATGTCCTCATCGGCGGCGCCTTCGGCACCGTCGGAGGGCAGCCCTCGCCCTACTTCGCCCGCTGGACCACCCAGCCCGCCTGCCCCGCCGACTTCAACTGCTCAGGCCAGATCGAGATCGACGACCTCTTTGTGTATCTCAACTCGTTCCTCGCCGGGAGTCCCGCGGCGGATTTCAACGGCGTGGGCGGCACCACCGTTCAGGACATCTTCGACTTCATTGCGGCGTGGTTTGCGCCCTGCTGAGCTCGCCCGACGACGCGACCCAAGCTACCGCGTTCTTGCTCAATCAAGCTCCAGCACGATTCGGCAACACCCGCTTGCACAATCGAGTCCGTTTCGGGTATTCTCCGGGCGTCGGGCGTTCTGCCCGAGTTCCCGTTCGGGAACGCACATATTCGCCAGCACATCCCACGGAGATGCCCATGCCGAGCGTACCGACCCGTTCTCCATTCGCGCGCGTTCTGTTCATGGCCGCCGGAGCACTCGCCTGCGCGGCCGCGGCCAGCGCCCAGCCCGACATCACGCACTCCGACCTGTCTGACACCGGCCGATATCCGTCCACCGGCGGGCCCATCAACGGCAAGTACGCCTACGCGTGGGGCAGCTACACCTGCAACATCGGCAACCAGAATCTCTCGTGGATCAGCGGCGGCACCCCCGCGCTGGCCATGAACGCCTATCGCCTCTACGACGGCCGCCTCATGCAGGTCGGGCTCGGCAACGCCAAGACCGCCTGCTGCGTGGGCAACAGCAACGGCTGCACCGCCCTCACCTGTTCGTCCACAGGCACCGGACTTCGCGCGGGCTGCCGCGACTACTACAGCGCGGGATTCAACTCCGGACAGACTCGCCTCGGCCCCCGCTCCGGTATCGACGCGTGGACGGGCGTGTTCACCGCCATCCCCGCCGGCAGCGGCGACGCCATCTGGCGGCGCTGCCAGGTCAACGTTTCCGACATGGACCCCGTCGCCTTCCCAGGCGCACGCTACTTCGCCGAGGGCGTGTACGTCTGCACCGAAGAGGCTCCCGCCCAGAAGCTCAACAACGCCACATATCGCCCCTGCGCGGTCGCCAACACCGGCGCCGCTCCCACGTACAACTGGACGGTGCAGGGCACCAGCGCCGTCGGCAAGCCCGCCATCTACGCCTGGCAGGAGCACGGCCTGGGCCTGAACGTTCCCGATCCCTCCGTCACCATCGTCCCCGTCGACGTCCCCGGCGAGGGCCGCTACTTCGTCGGCGCCAAGGTCACCAACAACGCCAACGGCACCTGGCGCTACGACTATGCGGTGTTCAACCTGAACTCCTCGCGCTGCGGCGCGGCGTTCTCCGTCCCGATCAGCCCCCTCACCGCGGTCACGAACATCGGCGTCAACGCTGCGCCGTACCACTCTGGCGAGATCTACGACAACACCCCTTGGTCCGGTGTCAAGGCCGGCACTGTCGTCAAGTTCTCCTCGCCCGCCAAGTTCGAGACCGCGCCCAACGGCAACGCCCTCCGCTGGGGCACCATGCACAACTACTGGTTCACCGCCAACACGCCGCCCGCGCAGACCACCGGCTCGGTCACGATCGACCTCTTCAAGCCCGGCACGCCCGGGTTCATTGTCGTCGGCGGAGTTCCCGTGCCCGATGCGCCGCCCTGCACCGCCGACTTCGACACCAGCGGCGACGTGGCGACGCTCGACGTGTTCGAGTACATCAACTCCTGGTTCGCCTCCGAGCCCCGCGCCGACATCAACCACGTCAACGGCATCAACGAGCAGGACATCTTCGACTTCGTCAACATCTGGTTCATCGGCTGTTGACGCTGGAATCGTTCCGGGCTTCGCCCACCGCGTCGAAATCGCGCCGAGTTTGCGATCCGTTTGTGCCAGTATTCTCCGCCACCCGGTTCCCCGGGTGGCTTTTTCGTGCGCCGTGGTACAGTCGGCGCGGGGCGCATTGTCGATGAGGTTCCCATGCGAGCCTTCCTCCTCCCGCTCAGCGCGCTCGCGCTCATGATTGTTTGCGCACGGTCCGCGCTCGCCGATACCACGGTCTGGCTGAAGTTCCCCGCCCTTCCCGCCGCGCCGACCCAGGCCCAGCGCGACGCGATCAAGGCCGGCCTCGAGGCCAAGTACGCCTTCGAGCCCAACATCCACTTCACGCTCACCATCCCCGCCACCGGCACGGCCAACGTTTTCACCATCGAGTTCCAGTCGGGCACCGCCGCTGAGTATGGCGACTCCAGCCGTCCCGAGCGCAAAGGCTGGGTCCGCATGGGCAACTTCAACCCGGGCACCGATCATCACCCCGAGGGCGACTTTTTCACCGACGACACTAAGAAGAAGCACGGCATGGTCGACACCGCCGCGCACGAGCTCGGCCACCTCTTCGGCCTCGAGCACAACTGCAACGCCCCCGCCACCGAGGACTATGTCGACACGCCCAACGGCCGCGTGCGCTTCCCGCGGACCAAGGGCAACGGCGTGCTCGTCGGCGGCCGCACCGGGCTGATGGCCGACGGCCACAAGGTGCTCCCCAGCGAGGTCGCCGATGATCAGCGCGACTTCACCGCCGGCGAGAAGGACGATGTCATGGCCTTCATTGCCAAGCTCAAGGGCGTGACGCTGACGCCCGACAATCCGCGCCGCGGCAACACCTCGAGTTCCAAGAGCCACAAGGCCGTGAAGGGCGTCCGCCCCACGCTCGTCGATCCCGTTCCGCCCTACCCCAACACCACGCCCTCACCGCGCGCCTGTCCGTGGGTCGACATCCACGTGGACTTCATCAACAACGCGGCCATCGAGTTCGGCTTCGTCGCCATCGATGGAGGCTTCCGAAAGCTCTGCGATCCCGGCGTGCCCACCGACGATTTCTCCATGCCGCCCGGAGCGATCTATGACTTCGCCATCCATCAACAGGGCGCTCCCGCGAGCCAGCGGGTCTCTTTCACCGAGGGACAGTTCCTCCCACAACCCAGCCAGCCCGTCGATCCCGCCCTGTCCGTAGAGCCCGTGGTTGCCCAGCCATACTTCCGTTCCATCACGCTCTTCGTCGATACCGACAACAACCCGGCCACGCAACCCCTCATCGCGATCCTTTCGCTGCACGATCCCGATCTCTACGACGGCCTACTCCCTGTTCCCGGGTGCATCGGCGACTTCAACAACCTCAACGGACTCACCATCCAGGACATCTTCGATTTCCTCAGTGCCTGGTTCGCCGGCGACCCGCGCGCCGACTTCGACGGCCAAGGCGGCCCCCAGATCGCCGACATCTTCGCCTTCCTCACCGCCTGGTTCGCGGGCTGTACATGACCCATTCCCCTCGCACGCGGCCCATCTCTGTGGTATGGTGATCCGATGGATACCGTCCATTCCCTCATCGCGGCGGCCATCCTCAGCGCTTCGAGCCTCTCCGCCCTCGCAGCCGACACGGTCCACATCACCTATTCCGTCACCTCCGACTGGGGCTCCGGCTTCCAAGGCCAGGTCTCCATTCGCAACGACGCCACCTGGACCATCTCCGCGTGGCGTCTTGAGTTCAACGCCCCCTTCACCATGAACAGCCTCTGGGATGCCCGCACGCCCGCCAGCGGCGTCCCCGCGCTCCCACGCCTTGCCTTTGTCGGCCCCACGTGGGACGACGGCGCCCTCTCCCCCGGCGAAACGGCTTCTTTCGGCTTCACCGCCGCACCCGGCCCCGGCGGAAGCGCGGCCGTTCCCACCTCAGCCACCCTCAATGCCCAACCCGTCGCCATCAACGCCGACTCCCCTGCGCCGGGCCAGCCCATCCCCGTGCCCCCTCCCGCGTGGCCCCGCCGCGCCGTGATTCCCTATGTTGACGCGACCGCTTGGCCGCCCATCGAGTTCGACCAGCTCGCGCTCCCGGTCGGCCCGCTCAGCCAAGCCTCCGGCGTCGGTGGTGGGGGCGTGAAGTTCTTCAACCTCGGCTTCATCGTCGCCATCGGCACCACCTGCTCTCCCGCGTGGGGCGGCTTCTCCACGCTCGCGCCCGCCTCCGGCTACAACCTCGACCGCATCAACACCCTCCGAGGCGCGGGTGGAGATGTCATCGTCTCCTTCGGCGGCGCGGCCAACGTCGAACTCGGCATCGCCTGCGCTTCCACGCCCGCGCTCGTCGCCGCGTACCAGTCCGTCATCGACGCCTACGGCCTCACACGCATCGACTTCGACATCGAGGGCGGGGCCATCGCCGATCACGTCTCCACCGACCGCCGAAGCGCGGCCATCGCGCAGCTCCAGGCCGCTGCCGCCGCGCAGGGCCGCACGCTCAGGGTCTGGTTCACGCTCCCCGTCCTTCCGAGCGGCCTCACCGCCGACGGCGTGTATGTCCTCACCTCCGCCCTCGCCCACAACGTCCAAATCGAAGGCGTCAACGTCATGGCCATGGACTACGGCGCAAGCGCGGCCCCGAATCCCTCCGGCCACATGGGCGACTACGCCACCCAGTCCGGCACCAGCACCCGCGACCAGCTTCGCACCGCCTACGCCGCCGCGGGCCACCCGCTCACCATCCCCGAAGCCTGGCGCAAGATCGGCATCACGCCCATGATCGGCCAGAACGATGCTCTCGACGAAGTCTTCACCCTTGCCGCGGCCGCGCAGCTCCGCGACTTCGCGATCGGGAGCGACCTCGGCGGCCTCTTCTACTGGTCGCTCGGTCGCGACAAGCAATGTCCATCGCCACAAACCGGCGCAAGCCCGTCGTGCAGCGGGCTCACACAAGCCGACTACGCCTTCGCCATAACGCTCGCGCCCTTTGGCCAACCCACCTGCCGCGCCGACTTCAACGCCTCCGGCGCGTTGAGCGTGCAGGACATTTTCGATTTCATCAACGCCTGGTTCGCCGGCGACGCCCGGGCCGACTTCGACGCAGAGAGTGGCTTACAGGTCAACGACATCTTCGCCTATCTCAACGCGTGGTTCGCCGGCTGCTAAGCCCACGATTGGGGCATGGCGTGTGTTGGCCGCGCGCACTCGCGCCTGGTGTCAACACTGGCCAGTCGGCGAAGTTCAGTCGGTGGGAGCCCGTTTGCATGACGCGGGCCGCGATATCGGCTGGGCATGTCCTTTGCTCAGGTGCTCCCCTCTCAGTGTGGGTGGCGGAGGGTGGCTAGGTAGCCGCGCGGCCGACGCATGGTCGCGTTCCAGGAAAGGGCCCCCGAATGAAGGTGCTTCAGACGCTCGTGTTGTGCGTGGCAGGCTCGGTCGGCATCGCTGCGTACGGCTCGCCGGTGTTGGCCCAGACGGGCTACTCGATCACCGGCGGCATGTCGAACTTCGATTGCGTGAACCACTGCGATGAGCCGTGCAACGAGTTCGAGTGCGAGATCGAAGGGATCCACCCGGAGGATGTGGTGCACTGCTATCACAACGGCAACTACGGGGCGCCGACCGTTACGCTCTCTTCCTCCGGCACTTCCACGATCATCGACTATCGCAATCCCCAGCACGCGACCCCGGTCGGTTCGATCGAGCACTTCGGCATCTCGCTCCGCTCGCTCAGCGCGGCCGGGTCGATCCGCGTCCGCTGGATGGTGGGGGGACGCTCGGCGACGGTGAACGGCCAGATCCCGGTCGCCGGCGGCGGGTCGGCGCCGGCCTCGCAGCCGGTCATGCCCGCGATCACCGCCGATATGGGAATGGGCTCGGTCGGCCAGGACGGGGTGACCTGCACGGTGACCAACAACGACGCGGGCCAGGCGATCTGGATCAAACGCCGCGCCCAGGTGTCCGCCGGCGTGGTGACGCTCGAGTCACTGATGCCCAACAACCCAGTGGTAACGACGACCGTGCCGCTGGACTCGGTTCCGATGTACGTCGGCCCGGGCCAGAGCGTGTCGTACACCTCGGACCTTATCGAGATCGAGGACAACGAGAGCGTGGTCTTCGCGGCCGAGTACTTCCAGGACCTCACGCAGCAGGGACCGTTCAACAACACCCACACCGTGGGCCCGATGCTGGGCAACGTGATGACCGCGTCGATCGCCAGCCCCGGCTCGGGATGCGATACCTCCTCTCCGGTGGTCCTTGTGCAGCCGATCAATACGACGGTGCCGCTGAACCACTCGGCCGACCTTCGTGTCAACGCCGACGGCAACGACCTGCCCCTCACCTACCAGTGGCTGCGCGACGGCGTGGCGCTGGCCAATACCTCCAACTTCCACGGCGTAACGACCGACGAGCTCTCGATCGACGAGGTTTCCTCGGCCACCGAGGGCTTCTATTCCTGCCGGATCTCCAACACCTGCGGCGTCGTGGTGACGCAGTCGGCGCTCGTGTTCGTCGAGGGCCACAACAACCCTCCGGCGCGGCCGTCGGACGGCGCCTGCTGCGACCCCGCCACCGGCGCGTGCACCCTGACCAGCCAGACCGGCTGTGCCGCGGGCAGCACATGGAACAACGCGTTCACCTGCTCGCCCAGCCCGTGCGTGGTGGTGGTGATGGGCGGATGCTGCGACAACGGGTACTGCGAGATCGTGGCCCAGACCGCGTGCCAGTGGATGTTCCTGGGCGCGAACTCGACGTGCGGCCCAGCGTCGTGCTGCCCGTCGGACTTCGATCTCTCCGGCACGCTCAGCGTGCAGGACATTTTCGCGTACCTGAACGCCTGGTTCGCCGGCGACCCGCGGACCGACACCGACGGCGACGGCATCGCCGTGCAGGACATCTTCAACTTCCTCGGCTGGTGGTTTGCCGGGTGCTGAGCGATCAGAACGGCCCAGTGTGACTCGAACGGTACTTTCCTCTCGCCCCGCTGCCCGCCGGTAGCGGGGCGATTGTGCATTCGGGGCCGGTGCGAGTCCGGCCGAGTATCATCGGCCCTATGAAGATCCACGAACATCAGGCCCGCGACCTCCTTGCCTCCTACAACATCCCCGTTCCCGCCGGGCAGGTGATCGAGTCGCCCCTCGCGGCCGAGGAGGCCTTCAACAAGGTCAGCAAGGCGGCGGGCATGACCCCTGCCAATGCGCTGGTGGTGATCAAGGCGCAGGTTCACGCGGGCGGGCGCGGCAAGGCGGGGTTCGTAAAGCTCGTCAAGAACGCGGCCGACGCGAAGGCCGCCGCGCAGTTCATGCTGACCAACAAGATGGTGAGCCCGCAGACGGGGCCCGAGGGGCTCGCGGTGAAGAAGCTGCTGGTCGCGGCGGGCGTGGATATCGCTGACAGAAAGGGAGGCGGAAAGGAAGAGTTCTACCTCGCCATCACGACCGACCGCGGGTCGCGGCGGAACGTGCTGATCGCCTCGCGCGAGGGCGGGGTGGAGATCGAGACCGTTGCGCACACCAACCCAGATGCGATCATCAAGCAGCCGCTGCACCCGACGCTGGGCTTGCAGGGGTTCGCGGCCCGGAAGGTGGCGTATCGGCTCGGGCTTTCGGGCAAGCTGGCGAACCAGGCCGCGGATGTGATGGTGAAGCTGTGCAAGCTGTTCGTGGAGAAGGATTGCTCGCTGGCGGAGATCAATCCGCTGGTGGTGGCGGACACGGCCGCGGGGCCCGCCGTCATGGCAATCGACGCCAAGTTCAGCTTCGATGACAACGGGCTTTTCCGGCACCCGGAGCTCGAGCAGCTGGCCGACCCGACGGAGGAGAATCAGGCGGAGCTGCGGGCCAAGGCCGCGGGCCTCTCGTACATCGCCCTCGACGGCAACATCGGGTGCCTCGTGAACGGCGCGGGGCTGGCGATGGCGACGATGGACATCATCAAGCTGCACGGCGGGACGCCGGCGAACTTCCTCGACGTCGGCGGCGGGGCGACGGAGGAGGCGGTGACGGAGGCGTTCAAGATCATCCTGAGCGACCATCACGTGAAGGGCATTCTCGTCAACATCTTCGGCGGGATCATGCGGTGCGACATCATCGCGCAGGGCGTGGTGAACGCGGCCAAGACGTACAAGAACCCCGACGGATCGACGGGGTTCAAGGTGCCGCTGGTGGTGCGGCTGGAGGGCACGAATGTCGAGGCCGGCCGCAAGATCCTGAGCGAGGCGAAGAGCCTTGTGCCGACGCTCCAGGCCGCGACGGACCTGGCGGATGCGGCGAAGAAGGTGTGCGGGGCGGTAGGGAAGTGAATCCTCCGGCGTGAGCCGGAGGATTCCGAACTCATGGGCACCCGGCGAACCAGGCGTTGAGAAAATCGAAGATGTCCTGAACCTCGAGGCCATGGCCGTTGAAGTCCGCCGCGGGATCGCCCGCGAACCAGGCGTTGAGGAAATCAAAGATGTCCTGAACTTCCAGCCCGCCCGAGCGGTTGAAGTCCGGAAGGCATACCGGCGGTTGCGTCACGGGGGTGAGCAGCACCGCGATCGGTGCAAGGCCGCCGTCGACGGTTCCGGCGATCAGGCCGCTGTCGGCAATGTCCTTGGCCTCGACCATCACGCCGGGCAGGCCCGTGGTGATGGCGTTGAGGTCGGCCGTGACGCCGTTCTCGAACTTGAACGCGCGATACACGTTGGGCGTGGGCACGGGATTGAGCAGGAACATAGTTCCCACCGCGGTTCCGTCGGCGCTGATGTCGAAGCCGTAGCCCTCGGGAAGGTCGGGGAGGAGCGGGATCATGGTGTAGCCCTGGCCGCCGACGTAGATGGCGGGGTGGAAGCCGGGGCCGCCGGTGGTCTGCTGGCCCGAGATGTACCCGATGAGCTGGCCCGCATCGTTGACGTTGTGCCACTGGGCGAGGCCGAACTGCTCGGTGGGCGTCACGTCTTCGGCGCGGCCGCCGGGTGCGATCGAGAGGCCGTGCTCCGGCCCGCCAAGCACCATGTACGCGAAGCCCGTGACCCATCCGCTGTTGGAAATGCCCAGCGCCTGCGAGTAGGCGAGGTTGCCGGAGTAGCTCAGGGTGCCAAGATCGGTCTTGTCGGCGCCGGACCACCTGGTGGCGTGATATCCGCCGGGAATGTGGGCCGTTGAATAGCCGACGATGTCGCCGGCGTCGTTGATGCGCGTGGCCCAGCCGAGGCCCGCGTTGCCAGCCTCAAGAGTGCCGAGGTCGGTGACCGTCCACTCGCCATTGACCTTCTCCCACTTCACGGCGCGCGACGGGCCGACATCGGGCGTGCAATAGCCGACGATGACGCCCGAGCTGTTCACGCTGTTCGCGCCCGCGCTGGTGAACCCGGCGAGCAGGGGGAGCGCGGTGGTGACGCCGTTCTCGAACGCATAGGCGAGGACGTTGCCGTTTGCGTCGTCGGCCTGGCCGACGACCATGCCCGTGCTGTTGACGCCCGCGGCGTTGGTGCCGGTGCCGCCCGCGAGGGGCGGAATCACCGTTGCGGTGTATGCGTCAGCGGCCATGGCCGAACCCGCGGCACCGGACACCACCGCCGCGCCGAGAAACGCCCTTGCCCGGGCCCACCCTGTGTACTTGGTCTTCATGGTCAGATCGCTCCCTTTGTTGCCAGATTGAGTTGGCAATCTTTGTACCCAGAAGTATACTCAGAGCTGCACTGAGTGCAAATAATCTGAAGAAGTTCTCAGTCGAATCCCCGGATGCACAGTTTTCAAGAAACGGAGATTCAGGAGCCTCCAAGTCTCCAAGTGTTTGTCGCACAGTGATTTGAGATTAAAACCGTACAGTTTCGTCGCTCGCGTAGGCCCTTCTCGCCAGTTCGTTTCTCGATATGGTGCCTGTTATGTCCCTTGCTCCGACAACTGTCCGCACGTGGTCCGCACGCCCGCTTTCGCCCTCGGAGTGGGCCCAGGCGGAGCGCGTGGCGCAGCGGCTGACCGTGGAACTGCGGCGGCTGATCGAGGCGCTTCCGGAGCACGCGCGGCACGCCAGCGGCATGTCGCGCCACCTCAATGTTCTACGGGCGACGTGCCAGCGGGTTGTGCAGGCCGTGCAGGAGGACGCCGGATCTCCGGCGATGCTGGCGAAGCTGCCGGGCGTGGAGGGGATGCGGCAGTTTCTCGAGGGGTTCCGGCAGACGGAGGTGGACGGCGCGGACGTTGAGGCCGCGGAGAGCGCGGTGGAGGGGCTGGAGCGGCTGATCACGGCGGTGGGGGGGAGCCAGTCGAAGCTGATCGAGCGGCTGAGCGTGAGCCCGACGGCGCGGGCCGGTGCGGCTCCGGCGCTCGCGACGGTGGAGCAGCGGGCCGCGCTGCACAACGCGGCGACGGCGGTGACGGGGCGCTCGTGCGATGTGGCGCTGAGCGTGTACGCGTTCCGGGTCGATCCGGAATCTCCGACGACGATGCAGCGTGCGCTGGCGAAGGGGATGTTCGGGGCGTCGGTTGTGCCGGGCGGGGTGCCGCTGATCCTGGCGTCGGGGGACACGGTGAAGGGAGATGAAGAGGTTCGTCGGGTCATGCAGCTCAACCGGGAGGCGATGCGCGGGCGCACGCCGGAGGCGATCCTGCGACCGTTCACGACGGACCCGCTGCCGATGGTGACGTCGCGGAATCGCAAGGGGACGCTGTACCAGGTGATCGACCCGGCGGCGGCGGCGGCGTCGGACTCCGACGAGGGCGGAGGGACGGGTGGTGGCGGCGAGAGCCAGACCTTCGACGTGGCGACCGCGCTGCTGGCGAGCCACCCGATGTACGACACGCAGACGGGGCTGCCGACGCTCAACGCGGTGTGGTCGCTGGTGAGCTGTCCGACGGCGCGGCTGATCTTCGATGTGTACCTGCACGCGGACATGGAGCGGCTGTTCCGGCCGTCGATCGATGCGCTGCTCTGGTCGGCGTCGCTGGACATTCCGGAGGATGACAAGTGGGTGATGCGACTGCCGGCGCAGCCGCGACTGCAACTGCTGGGGCGCGGGCTGGCGCACTCGGCGAGCGAGTTCTACCCGCGTCACGGAGAGTTGACGAGGTACTTCTTCGATCACATCGAGTGGAACCCGGAGGACTTCGTGGGATTCCGGTGCGAGGTGCAGTACCCGATCTGGCGCGCGGGGTATTGCCTGGGAATGGAATATCTCGGCCAACCGTACAAGGCCTAGTCGCGGCTCTTTGGTCGGAATGTCGGGACCCGCTCGGGTTGGTCAAGGCCAATGTTCGCGGGCGGCGGCGGCGAGGAGTTGTTGGGCTCTTGGGTTGCGGGGCTTGCTTGTCTGAAGTGGGAGGGGCGGGGTGGCGCGGGTGGTTGTGGGGATCGTTGATGGTTCAGCGAGGAAGGATGGGACGGAGAGGATGGAGGGTGGCTGGCGGTGTGGTTGGGATTGATGGGGGATCGAGGGGCTGGTGATCTGTGATGCGCCGCGAGACTCGCTTGCTGCTTCGACAGGCTTGAACGCTTTGGGCGTGTTGGCTTGTGTGTGTGCCTGTTGAATCGTGGACAACAGGTCGATGCTTGGCGTGCGCGCGGCTGTTTCCGCCGGTGCTTTCGCTCCGGTGCTTTCGCGATTGGCGCGGGCGTGGAGCGGGTTGGCGACGGGGCGGGCGTTGGCGAGTCGGATAAGGAGGGCGGCGGTTTTTCGGGCGAGCTCGTGCTGGCGGAGCTCGAAGCAGGCCGCGCGGAGGGAGAGCGTGGGATCGGAAGGATCGGACTGGGGCACCGATTTCGCCGCGATGGAGTCGGCGGCGTGGGAGGCGTTGAAGTCTTTGAGGATGATGGAGCAGGTGTGGACGACGGCGGAGAGTTGGGAATTGGCGACGAGGCGGGTGCGCCAGGCGATGGTGGAATCGATGGCGTCGAGGCGCTCGCGGATGTCGGAACGGGTCATCCAAAGCGAGAGGGCTTCGGTCGTGGTGTTGTGGGATTCGGCGAGAGCCTGAAGGGAGAGGGCAGGGTCGATGAGGGCGGCGATGAGGGCGTTGGTGGTGGCCTCATCGGGGCGGAAGAAGGGTGGGGGTTGGATGGCCGCGGCGGGCATGGATGGGGAGAGTGTACTGTATTTGTATGGTGTGTCAAGCTGTTTGTTTGGGTTTTGTATTGTAAGCGCAAGTAACTGGGGCTGCAAGTGTTGGATTGCGTCGGGAGGGGCTGGAAGCGGTATGGTGAGAGGCGGGGCGTGTGGTCTGGTGGAGCGGCGGCATGGGTCGGAGCGTGCGTGTGATGTTGGTGGCCGCGCTTCTGCCTGTGGCGGGGGCGGTGGTGAATGTGGTGGTGGCGTGGGGGTGTGCGCGGTGGGGGGACCATTGGCCGACGGCGTTTTTGAGCGGGCCGGTGTCGATCAACTCCGTGCCAGCCATCGCGGATGAGTACCTGAACGATCCGGACTATCTGAGAGGATTCGGCCATACACCAGTAAGCGTTCGTCGGAAAGAGTTCGTCACAGACCCCAAGGCGATGGCACGAGAAGAACGCAAGACAGATCTGGAATGGTCGGAGACGCGATCGCTCTGGTGCACACGCGCCGTCTGGATGCGATGGTTTGATGATGAATCGTTCTATTCACGTTCGCACGACCGACTTCAGTTCGGGCTCCCGATGCGTTCGATGGAGTATGTCGAGCGATGTTCGCACAATAGCGCGGCCTATCCCGAGTTCGCGTCATGGCGATTACCGAGCTGGCGCGGCGGCTGGCCGCTGGCGCCGGCTCCGCGAGAACAAAGGGCTTGGTTTGGTTCGTATGGCCGCCCTGCACATGTGTATCCCATCACGCCGCTGCCGCTGGGCTTTGCTGTAAACACGATTCTCTATGCGGGGCTGATCGGGCTCGTGCTGCTGATATCGCCTGCGGCACGGCGTCGTCGGCGTAGGCGAAGGGGGTTGTGCGTGTGGTGCGCGTATCCGATCGGCGTGTCGCCGGTGTGCACGGAATGCGGGGCAGCGATTGGGCGGTGATCACGATAGTGGGGCGCGCCGGTCACTCGCTCGCGGATGTGCGTCGCCACGCCGCGCCGCACTCGGGGCAGACCGTGCAGCCGTCGCGCTCGGGGGTGAGGGCGGAGAGGTCGTACATGCAGGTGGGGCAGCGGCCGCGATCGAGGAGGCGGGCGGCGGCGCGGTCGGGGAAGGTGCGGGCCGCGCGGAAGAGCCAGCCGCCGGAGGCGACGAAGGCCATGAGGAGGAAGAGGAGCGGCGCGATCGACATCGGATTGCCGTTTCGCGCGAGGTGGACGGCGAAGGCGATGCACATTGTGCCCACGATGACGATGCAGGCGAACCAAGTGGCGAGCGGGAGTTGGGCCTCGGCGGGGACGCTTCCCCACGCGTGGGGGGAGAGCACGTTCACGCTGCGGGGGTAGCCGCGGGAGTCGGTGGTTCGCCAGAAGCCGGGGGATTCGTAGGGGCGGAAGGACACTGTGGGGAGTGTACTGATGGAGGCTGAAGACGAGTGGGCGCGGGGATTCGCACGGGTTGCCCGCGAAGCGAAGGCGAACCCGTGGCACGATGCGCGCATTGCGAACGCATCCGCGGGATTCGCCGGAGGAACCGGCTCATCCCGGGCGTGTGGGCAGGAATCAGAGCTGCCAGAGGCTTGAGCCCCATGTCAGGCCGCCGCCGAAGGCGACGAAGAGCACTTTTTGGCCTTGCTTGCCCGGGGTGCCCAGGGTGAGGCGGCCGTTGCGGACGCACTCGTCGAGGACGAGGGGGACGCTGGCGGCGAGGGTGTTGCCGACCTTGTCGATGTTGACGTAGAGCTTGTTTTCGGGGAGGCCGAAGCGTTCGCGGGCCGCGCCGAGGATGCGGGCGTTGGACTGGTGGCAGACGAACATGTCGACGTCGGCGGCGGTGAGGCCGGCCTTGTCGAGGGTCTCCTGGATGACGCCGGGGAAGGTGCCGACGGCGAACTTGAAGACGCCCGCGCCGTTCATCTGGACGTGGCCGAGCTTGCCCGCCTCGGGCTCGACGCCCTCGGGGAAGTCGGAGTTGTGGTGGGGGATGTAGATCTCTTTCCAGCCGCGGCCGTCGCCGTGGATGGTCTGGGCGAGGATGCCCTGGTTGGGATTGTCGGTGGCGCGGAGGATGACGGCTCCGGCGGCGTCGCCGAAGAGGATGGCGGTGCCGCGGCCGTTGTTGGAGTAGTCCATCAGGGGCGTGAGGCAGTCGGCGCCGATGACGGCGACGGTGCGGTAGCCGCCCGAGCCCATCATGAGCTCGTGGGCGACGTTGAGGGTGTAGACGAACCCGCTGCATGCGCCGGAGACGTCGAAGGCGGAGGCCTTGGGAACGCCGACGGAGTTGGCGATGAGCGAGGCGGTGGGGGGACAGCCCATGTCGGGCGTCATCGTGGCGCAGAGGATGAGATCGAGCTCGCCGGCGGGGATATTGGCGGAGGCGAGGGCCTTGGTCAGGGCGGCGGCGCCGAGGGAGGCGGTGTACTCGCCCTTGGAGCGATCGATCTTGTGGCGGGTTCTGATGCCGGTGCGCTGCACGATCCACTCGTCGGAGGTGTCCATCATCTTTTCGAGGTCGGCGTTGGATAGGATGCCGGCGGGGAGGGCGGATCCGGAGCCGATGATGGTGATGCCGATGGGCGTTCGTGCGGCGAGAGCGTGAGCGCGGCTGTTGGGAGAGGCGGGGCCGCTCATGCGGGCTCCTGCTCGTGGATGGATGCGGCGATGGAGGCGACCTCTGTGATGCGCTTGGAGATGGCGTCGTTGAGGTGGTGGGAGACGTACTGGCGGGAGTTGCGGACGGCGTTCTTGATGGTCTTGGCTTCGGAAGAGCCGTGGGCGATGACGTAGACGCCGTTGACGCCAAGGAGGGGCGCGCCGCCGTACTCGTGGTAGTCGTTCTTCTTGTAGATGCCCTTGAAGATGGGCTCGAGCTGGAGGCCGAGGTCGGGGGAGTGCTCGAAGATCTCGTGGGCGATGGCCTTGAAGAGGGAGCGGGCCATGCCCTCGGCCATCTTGAGGAGCGTGTTGCCGGTGAAGCCGTCGGTGACGACGACGTCGGCGATGCCGTCGAAGAGGTCGCGGCCTTCGATGAAGCCGACGTAGTTGCAGTTGGGCGTGGCCTTGAAGAGGTCGTGGACCTGGTTGATGAGCGAACCGCCCTTGCCCTCTTCCGAGCCGATGTTCATCTGGGCGATGCGGGGGCTCTCGATGCCGAGGACCGTCTTGGCGAAGGTCTCGGACATGAGGCCGTATTGCCAGAGGTGGCTGGGGCGCGGCTCGGGGTTGGCGCCGGCGTCGCAGAGGACGACGGGGCCGTGGAACGCGGGGAAGGTGACGGCGATTCCGGGGCGATGGACGCCGGGGAGTCGCTTCATCTGCATCGTGGCGGCGGAGACGCACGCGCCGGTGTTGCCGGCGGAGAGCACGACGTCGCAGCGGTTGATGGTGTTGCGGACGGAGCCGATCTGGGCGGAGACCACGATGGAGGAGTTCTTCTTGGCGCGGACGGAGTCGACGGGCGACTCGTCCATGCCGATGACCTCGTCGCAGTGAACGATCTCGATGCGCGGGTCGGACGCGGCGGCGCCGCGCTCGGAGAGCACTTCGCGAATGTCTTTTTCACGCCCGACCAGGACGAGGCGGTCGTCTGGGGCGAGATCGGCGAGGGCGTCGGCACAGCCGCGAACGATGGCGTCCGGGGCGTGGTCGCCGCCCATGGCGTCGACGGCGATGCGCATGAGGGGGACCCTCGGATTAGGACTTCTTCTCCACGCCGATGCCGAGCTTGGGAACGCTGATCTTCAGGCCGGGACGGACATAGCCGGACTCGGCGCAGGCGCGGTGATGCATCTTGGGCATGCCCGAGAGGGGGCACATGGTGGGGTGCACGGGCTTGAGGGCGTGGTGAGAGCGGCGACGACGGCTGCGCCCGTGGCTCTGACGAAAGGCTGGAATCATGGGAACATCCGTTCGGGTCGAGGCTCGTTCTGCCGGCCGGGGCAGGGGACGGGCGGATTCACGTGAAAACAGTG
>JBGAOP010000051.1:0-13448 GCA_044221735.1 Phycisphaerales bacterium
CGACTCCGGGCGGACCTCTCCGACGAGCAACTGCTTGAAGATGATCGAATCCACCGCGTCGGCCTCGCCCTCATCCGGGACGACGCAGCGGATGCCCTTCAGGCCGAGGTGGGTCTGATACGTTGACCCGAACATGACCATCTTGGTCCCGATGACGCCCATGACGCGGCGGCCGTCGGCCACGACCGCCTCGGTCACCAGTTCGGTCATCGTCAGCCAGGGAATCGGCGAGAGCGATTCCGCGAGGTGGACGCCGTGCTGCATCAGGTTGTCGGGAACGATCGCGAACTCCGCACCGGCCGAAGCGAGGATCTTGGAAGACGCGGCGAGAAGCTCGCCGACCGTGTGCCAATCGTCGCGGTAGACGGCGGTTACGTACTTCTCGAGCGGGTTGTTGTGGAGCGTGACGATCGGGTGGCCGCGATCGCCCATCCGCTTGGCGGCGTAGCGGAAGATGTCGCGATAGCAGAGCGCGGAGCCTTCGGGGCTGACGGCGGCGATGCCGATGTGCTTGGCCACGGGGTGCTCCTGGGCGAGACGAACGCCGCGGAACGATAGTGGGGGCGACCGACGCGGGGCGTGAGGAATCCGTAGACTGGGGCATGGGGATGCCGGATCCATTTGCCGTGCTGGGCCTGCCGCGTGCATACGCGCTGGATCGGGAGGAGATCGAGCGTCGCTATCTGGCGCGGGTGGCGGAGATGCACCCGGACCTGATCGGGGCCGAGGCGATGGGTGTGCTGGGGGGGGATGATGTGGACGTAGAAGCTCGATCCTCCACGCTCAACGAAGCGAAGCGTGTGCTGGAGGATCCGGAGAAGCGGGCCGTGGCGCTCTGGAAGCTCCTAGGAGGCGTTGAGGACAACGCGCTTCCGCCCGGATTCCTGATGGAGATGATGGAGGTTCGCCAGGAAATCGAGGGCGCGGCCAGCGACGCCGAGCGGGCGAAGTGGGAGGCGTGGGTGGAAGAGCGGCGGCGTGAGTACGTCGCGCGTGTGGGGAAGATGTTCGATCAGGTCCACACGGGCGGGGCGGCGGCGCTGAAGGCCATCAAGGTGGAACTGAACGCCTGGCGGTATGTGGAGCGGCTGGCGGAGCAGTTGTGACCGCTCACGCGAGCGGGTGTATGAACAGGCCCGTCGCGAGCTTGGGGTAGAAAAACGTGCTCTTCTGGGGCATGAGCTGGCCGGCGCGGCTGACGTCGCGGACCGCGCTCAGCGGCGTCGGGCGGACGATCACGGCGAGCTGCGCGAACGAGGAGGCGCCGTGGTCGGGGCTTTCGTCGGCGCCGGATTCGGTGCCGCGCCCGATGTTGCGAACTTCCTCGATGGTGTGGGGGAAGGCCCACTTGACGCTCCGGCCGCGGTTGAGGGCGGGCTGGCAGATGGTCTCGACGATGGCGTATTGGATGACGGCGACGTCGAGCTCGCGCCAGGAGGCGGGCTTGCCCGGGTGCGACCGGGCGAGCGGGTCGGCGTGGATGGCAGTGGCCGTGAAGCCGCGCTGGGTCTTGAAGTCGTAGAGGCCGAAGACGTTTGGCGCACCCGGCGCGGGCGGCGTGGCGTTGATCGTGCGCTCGAGCTGCTCGAGTCCGGCGGAACTGCTGGTCATCTCCCGGATCGCGAGCACGCCCGCCGCGGCGGTGCGGAAGGCCTCGAACGAGTAGTCCGCCATGCCGCCGAGCACGCGATGCGTCGGCCAGATCACCAGCCCGGGATCGGACATGCCCACGAGGACGAACATGGTGCGGCGGGCGGGATGGTCGGCAGGAATGGTGCCCGTGGTCTCGAGCCCGCGCAAGTAGTTCAGCGCGGTGTTGTAGCGATGGTGGCCGTCGGCGACGAAGACATCCTCGCCCTCGAGGGCTTTGCAATAGGCGTTGAGCGTCGCGGTGTCGGAGATCGTCCACACCTCGTGCAGCGTGCCGTCGTCGGTACGGGCGGTGCGGTCGGGCGAGCGGGCGCCCATGGCGTGCGAGAGGACGGCGCGGGCCGCGCCGCGCTCATCGGCGTGCAGTCCGAAGATGGGGGAGAGTTGGGCCTTGGTCGCCTTCATCAGCGCGAGGCGATCTTCCTTGGGGCCGCTGAAGGTCTCCTCGTGCGGAAGAACCCCGCCGCCGGGGCGGGCGCCAAAGGGAACGGTCTCGATCGTGCATGCCATGCCCGAGCGGCTGATGGTCCGGGGCGAACCGTTCGGCCCGGGCTGGGTCCATGTCTGGCGATAGGCGAACATCACCGGCGCGCCCGAGGTTGTGAGCGTGCCGCCGGTGAGAAGGGTGTGGAAACGGTCGGCGGCCGCGGCGTACGCGGCGGGTGGGCCGAGTTCCTTCGCGGGCGTGTGGGGGAGATCGATCGCGACGATGTTGCGCGGGTCCTTGGCGAGGAGGCGCTGCTTGCCGGCGACGTCGAGAACGTCGTAGGGGGGGGCGATGAGCGCGGAGTGGTCGCCGGGATGCGCGTAGGTGATGGCGTTGAACGGGAAGACCGCGGGCATAGGGGAGGATATCGGCGGTTTCGGGGGCCCCGTTCACGCGTGATACCATCGGCCATGGCACACGAATCGAAGCCCCGAGCCCTGATCATCCGCACCGCCGGGACCAACTGCGATGCCGAGATGGTGCGGGCGTTTGAGATGGCGGGCGCGGCCGCGTCGCTCGTGCACGTCGATCGCCTAATCGCCGATCCCGCGCAGGTGGACGCCTTCGACCTCATCGGCTTCCCCGGCGGCTTCTCCTACGGCGACGACATCGCCTCGGGACGGATCCTCGCCATGAAGCTGCGCGAGCGGCTCTATCCCGCGCTGCGGGATGCGGCCCGGCGCGGCTGCCCGATGATCGGCGCATGCAACGGATTCCAGGTGCTCGTGCAGGTCGGTCTGTTGCCGGGGCCGAACAGAGGCCCGGGCGCAAGCCCGGGCAGCGGTGACACCGCATGGCCCGAAGACTCGGCCCCAACCCAAACCACCTCCCTCTCCTTCAACTCCGGCGGCCGCTTCATCGACAACTGGGTGCGCGTGAAGACGGTGGCGGAGTCGCCTTGCATCTGGACGCAGGGTCTCAACGAGGCCTTCGCCTCGCACGCGGATGAGACGATGCGTCTGCCGATTGCCCACGGCGAGGGGCGGTTCGTGACGGCGAATGCGGCAGTGCTCAAAGACCTGCGCGACAACGGACAGATCGCGCTGACGTATGTGGACAACCCCAACGGCAGCGAGGCGGACATCGCGGGGATCTGCGATGCCAGCGGCCGCATCTTCGGCCTCATGCCCCACCCCGAACGCTACCTCGACTGGACCCTCCACCCGTTCTGGACGCGGCTTGGCGCCAGCGTAAGGCAGGGGCCGACGCCGGGACTGATGATGTTCCAGAACGCGGTGCGAGCGGTGCAGCGTCTGGGTGCGTGACTCACCACAATCAACCCTACGCGTGAGCGAGCGGGCGCCGGCGACGGGTAGTTCTTTGTCCACTGAGTGCACAGAGGGCCGAGACCGAGGACATAGAGTCGGAGCGAAGCGTTGAACCTTGTGCCGAATCCGCGAAATGTGCTGAAGGAGGTTCTCGCTCGATTCCCGGAGGAGTCGGCTGAGGCGGTGTGGGCACGTGCGTTTGAGCTGCGCTACCGCTCGCGAATCCTGGTAAATCGTTTGATCCTCGGCGTGCCGTGCTTCGTAGTCTTTGGATTGCCGGCCGTACTTGTCTTCGCGTTCATCGCCGGACCGTGGGGAATTGTGTGGAAGATCTGTGCGTTAGCGTGGTTCGGGATCGGTATCGCTTGGAGTAACGCGATCGCGGACCGTAAAACGCTTCGAGAAATGTCTCGGGAAGCTCCGACGCTCGGCTTGGCGATCTGCGGTTTCTGCGCGTACGTCACGCGGAACAGCGAATCTGAGGTATGCCCCGAGTGTGGGCGGCGGTTCCTCACCCGGACAAACTAACTCGGCCGCGGCGTGAACTGCGCACGGTCAACGACCCAAATCCTTCGCATCCGGCGTCTCACCCACCGACTTGCCTACTCCTTCGTCCCCTCAACCCGCCCCTCAACCGTGTACTTCCTGAGCGCGTGCTCGAAGTCCACGCCGGTGATGTTGGCGAGGGTCATCAGCCAGGCGAGGACGTCGGCGAACTCTTCCTCGAGGTTGGCCCGCTCCTCGGGCGTGATGGGGCGCTTCTTGCCGCCGGGGCTTGTCGGCGACAGCGGCGGGCGGTTGTCGTGCAGGGCGGTGGCGAGCTCGCCGACCTCTTCCATGAACAGCAGGAACGTCCCCGCTGCGCCCCGGGCCGAATCCGTCGCGTAGTACCGGTCGCGGATGAGCTGCTGGAACGCGGCAACGGTGAGCGGGGAGTGGGGGGTTGTGGGCATGGGCGGAGCGTATCCTGAATCGGATTGAAACACGGAGGCCACGGAGAGCCACGGAGAGGAACACGGAAGGGGAATGTGGGTCAAGGCATGACGACGTTGGAAGCCAAGCAGCGAAGCGACAATGACGGGGGCAACGCCTTCTCTTCATCCAATTCTCCACTCCGTGTTTCCCTCCGTGGCTCTCCCCCCCCCAAGTGGCCCTCCGTGTTTCAACTCTTCCCTCTGTGCCTCTGTGTCTCTGTGGTGAGCGCTCTCCTCTCCGGCTGCACGACCGCCTTCGACACCAACCGGGCCACGCTGGAAGCCATGCACGCGGGCGGGGCGTACGACCAGGCGGCCGCGCTTCTGGACAATCCGGGGCAGAAGGACCTGTACACCGACCGGAACAAGCTCTTGTACTGGCTTGACCGCGGGGCGATCGCGCTAGCGCAAGACGACCACGCCAGAGCCATCGAGCTTCTCGAGAAGGCCGAGGACTCGATGGAGACGAATCGCGAGCCGACGGGCGGGGAGCAGCTCGCCACGTGGCTGCTCAACGACACGGTGAAGCCCTACTACGGGCAGCCGTACGAGGAGATCTACGTCAACGTGCTCAAGATGCTCGCGCAGCTCGAGGCGGGACGCATCGAGAACGGGGCCACCGTCGAGGCCCGGCGCGCCGCCGGAAAGGCGGATGTGCTCCGCGACCGCTACGTCCGCACGCGCGAGGCGACGACGCAGACGGGCGACAGCCGGTTCCAGTCCACGCTCTCCTCGGCGGGGCAGGTTGTCAACACCAACGACCAGGGGGAGTTCATCGAGAGCACGCTTGGCGATTTGCTCTCCGCGATCACGTTCATGAAGTCGGGAAACTGGAACGATCAGGCCGTGGCCGGGCGGCGGCTGCACTCGGCCATCGAACTGCAACGAACGCTCCAAGGGGGCCAGGACGTTGACGAGGGGCCGTTCTCCGGCGTCGGCACGCTTCGGCCCGAAGAGGTGAACGTGGTGGTGGTGGGGCTCTCCGGGCGCGGGCCGACGATGGTCGCCAATCGCGTCGGACCGATCCCCATCTTCGAATGGCCGGTCTATTTCGAACTCCCGGAGCTGCGCGGCGGGAGCGAGGAGGTCGCCAGCATGCGGGCGATTTGCGAGCCCCTCGATCCCCTCCCCGCGGGCACCGTCGCCACTGTGACGCCCGCGAGGCTTTTCAAGATCGAGGACCTGCGGGCCGTCGCCGTGGAGAACCACCGCCGGCAGTTGCCGCTGATCTACACGCGGACGCTGCTGCGATCGCAACTCAAGGCCGCGGCGTGGTTCGCGGCCTCGCAGGCCGTGCGGCACAACACCAGGCGAGGGGACGGACGGGATCTGGCCACCATCGGGATGATCGTCGGCGGGCTGGCGTTTGTCGGCCTCACCGAGAAGGCGGATCTCCGCTGCTGGACGTTTCTCCCCGGGCGGGCCGACGCGGCCATGCTCCGGCTTCCGCCCGGAAAATACCGCGTGCGGATGGAGTATTTGTCGCGTTCCGGGGGCGTTGTGTACACCACCCCGCCGCGCGAGATCACCGCGGGGGCCGATCCGAAGGACCTGACCACCGTTGTTGAGCATTTCTGGCGATAGGCGGCCGCGTCGCCAACAATCACGCAAGGAACACACCATGAAGAGCCTCATCACCATTTCCGCCCTCACCCTGCTCGCGACGCTCTCCGGCTGCGGCGGGACCATCTCTCGCGACGTCAAGCGCGTCGACCCCGAGACGGTGGTCGACGTCGACTATCGCTTCAACGACTCCGACGCCCGCGAGATCTGGCAGAAGATGTCCAACGACTCCACCTTCCGCGGCTGGATCGACCGCTGGATGGCCGAGCACGGCGGGCAGCGGCCGGTCATGATCGTCGGCCCCGTGCGCAACAACACCGAGGACTACATCAACCCGCTCACTTTCACGCGGAACATGGAGCGCGAGATGCTCAACTCCGGGCGGGTGCGAGTGGTCGCGGCCAAGGGCGATCGCCCCGACCTTCGCGAGGAGCGCATGCAGGGCCAGGAGTGGAACACCCCGGCCAGCCGCAAGGCGATGAAGAACGAGCAGGGGGCCGACCTCATGCTCATGGGCGAGATCAACTCCATCCCCGCCCGCTCGCCCTCGGGCCGGACGGTGGTTCAGTACTACCAGTGCAACCTCGACCTGACCGACCTGGAGTCCAACGACAAGGTCTGGATCGGCACCGTCGAGGTGAAGAAGGTCAGCACCGATCGCCGGTAGCGCGGGCGATTTGCCCGAGCCCGGCGTGGGTATCACAGAGCATTCGTGCCACAGCCTCCTTCCACCGTTCTCTCCATCGGCACCTTCGACGGCGTCCACGTCGGGCACCAGTCGCTGATCCGTCGCGCGAGGGAGATCGCCCGCGCCCATCCGGGTTCCCGGGTGGTGGCCCTCGTGTTCAAGCCCAACCCGATGGAGGTGCTCCGGCCGGATGCGGTCCCGGCGCGGCTGAGCATGTTCGATCGGCGGCGCGAGTGGATACTGAAGGCCGGCGCGGATGAGGTCGTGCGGCTCGAGCCCACGCGCGAGCTCCTTGCCGAGACGCCCGAAGAGTTCATCCGGATCTGCGTGGAACGGTTCCGCCCCATCGCCATTGTCGAGGGTGACGACTTTCACTTCGGCCGGGCCCGGGCCGGCAACGTGCGCGTGCTGGCCGACCTTGGGCGTCGCTTCAACTTCACGGTGGATGTCGTTCCCACGGTTTCGGTGTCGCTGACGGATCACCAGTACGTGCCGGCCCGCAGCACGGTGGTTCGATGGCTTCTCTCCGGCGGGCGGGTTCGCGACGCGGCCGTCGTGCTCAGCCGGCCCTACGAGCTCGCGGGCACGGTCGTCTCCGGCGATCGTCGGGGGCGCACGATCGGCTTTCCCACGGCCAACCTCCAGACCTCGACCATGATCCCCGCCGACGGCGTGTACGCCGCCCGCGCCGACCTGCCCGACGGGCGATCGCTACCGGCGGCCGTCAGCATCGGCACCAAACCCACATTCGGCGCGAACGCCCGCGCGGTCGAGGCGTTTCTGCTCCGGCCCGGCGCTCGGGACGGTGCGTGGTCGCCGGTCGACGGCCTTCCCGAGTACGGCTGGAATCTTCGGCTGCACATGCTCGGGTGGGTGCGCGAACAGGTCCGCTTCGGATCGCTGCAAGCCCTGCTCGATCAGATGGACCGCGACTGCCGCCGATGCGAGGAGATCGTTCGCGCCGAGACGGCCGTGTCCGCCATCGGCACCCAGTCCCCCATACCCTCCGACGCCCGCATCGTCATGGCGACGCCGCGGTGATCGAAGGATGCTCTCGAGTGAACCAACAGCCCGCCTCCACTCCGCCCGCGCTCGCATGGGCGACCAACGCGACGGCCTCGACGCTCGCCGCGGCCCTTCGATCCGCCCGCTCGGTGGTCGTCACCACCCACGCCAAGCCCGACGGTGATGCGATCGGCTCTTCTTTGGCCTTGGCACGCGCGCTGGCGAGGGCTGGCGTGCCGGCCGAGCTGTGGCTGGTGGGCCCCATCCCGCGATGGATCGGCGAGATCTTCTGCAGGATCCCGATCCGTGAACTTAAGCCCGGATCGCCAATGACCTTTCTCGATGGAAGGCCCGCCTCCGATCCGGACATGGTCGCGATCGTGGACACGGGCTCGTGGAATCAACTCTCGGAGCTCAGGCCGTTTCTGGAGCCGCGCGGCGATCGCAACATCATCGTCGACCATCACTTGCACGGAGACGCCGTCGTCGCCACTCGTCGATTAATCGACTCGCGGTGTGCGTCGTGCACGGAGGTGCTTGCGCCGCTGTGCGTGGCCCTGTGCGGCGTTGCATCGGCCGCCGCGCTGCCGCTGGATGTGGCCGAGCCGCTCTATCTCGGCTTGGCGACCGACACGGGATGGCTGAGATACTCCTCGGTGACGGCGCAGACGCTCCGGCTCGCGGCCGACCTGATCCAGTGCGGCGTAGACCACACGCGCCTGTACATGCTTATCGAGCAGCAGCAATCGGTGGCCCGATGGCACCTGCTTGGACGGGCCCTGCGCACGCTCGAGTTGCACAACACACGCGGCAAAGACGACGCGGCCGTCATGTCGCTCACCCTCGCCGACTTCGCGCAGACGGGCTCGGATCCCAACGACACCTCGGGCTTCGCCGACATGCTGCTGACGGTCGCGAGCGTGCAGGTCGCGGCGGTGCTGGTCGAGAGCCCGGTGAACGCGGGCGAGCCGCCGCTCACCAAGTACAGCCTGCGCTCCAAGCCGGGGCCGCAGGCGGTGGATGTGAACCAGGTGTGCCAGAAGCTTGGCGGCGGCGGTCACGCTCGCGCGGCCGGAGCCAAGGCCCGCCTCGCAATCCCGGCCGCGAAGGCCGCGCTGCTGGAGGCTCTCAAGTGACCTCGCCCCGCAGCCAGCGTCGCCCCGGGCCTCCGCACGGCCGCCCCAGCGCACCTCCCCACGGCGGCCCCGCAACGCCCCCGCCCGGCCAGCGTCCGCCGCTGAGCATCCAGACCACCACGCTGTGGGAATATCCCAGCCAGCACTACGACCAGTACGAGGAAGGGCCCGGGGGCCGGCGCACGCTGGTCTCCGCGATGCAGGGCGACCGCGAGTACGCCGGCGCCACGCCGTCGTGGGTGATCTGGCAGGTGCTCAAACGCTACACACGCGAGGGCGACACGGTGGTCGATCCGATGTGCGGGAGCGGCACGACGCTGGATGTGTGCGCCGATCTGAAGCGCACGGGCATCGGCTTCGACGTGTCGCCGCGCCGCCCCGATATTCGCAAAGCGGATGCACGCAAACTCCCGCTCCCAGCGGAGAGCGCGGACTTTGTGTTCGTGGACCCGCCCTACTCCACGCACATCAACTACTCCGACAGCCCCGACTGCATCGGCAAGCTCGACGCCGCGGGCCCCGACGACGGCGAGGCGTATTGCGAGGCGATGTACACCGTCATCGGTGAGATCGACCGCATCCTGCGTCCCAAGCGCTACATGGCCCTGTACGTGTCGGACTCGTGGCGCAAGCGGGCCCCGGGCGACCACGGATCGGGCACGGGCACGTTCATGCCCATCGGGTTCGAACTCTTCTCCATGCTGCGTGAGCACTTCCACCCCGTGGACATCATCGCGGTGGTGCGCCACAACGCGAAGCTGGCCCAGGGGCAGCGGGCGAAGGCCGCGCAGGAGGGGAACTACTTTGATCGCGGGTTCAACTATCTGTTCATCATGAAGAAGCCGGAGTAGGGCTCGGAGATCAAGACTCTCCGGTGACGTGCGTCGCTCGGCTCTGATTGATCCAGCCTCCGCCGAGGACTGCTTCGTTGCGATCGGCGTCGTAGAGCACCATGGCCTGTCCGGGCGCGACGGCCTGCTGCGGCTCGTCGAACTCGACCTCGAATCGGCCGTGGCGGCCGCTGGGTGATTCGTCCTGTGCATCGTCCACGATGCGAACGCGTCCCCGCGCGGCGGGGGTGTTGTACCGATACTTCGCCCACACCGGCGTCCACTGTGCGAGCGGCCCCTCATCGCACAGCCAGTTTGCCTCTCCGACGATGCACCCGCCCGACATGAGCCGCTCGCGCGGGCCGACGACGACGCGATTGTCCGCCGCGTCCTTTCGCAGCACGAACAGCGGCACATCGGCCGTTACGCTTCCGACGCCCAGCCCGCGCCGCTGGCCCACGGTGAAGCGATGCTGCCCGGCGTGCTCGCCCACGCGGTTGCCGGCCTCATCGACGATTGCGCCGGTGCGCGTCAGGTCCGGCCTTCGCCGCTCGACCAGGCCCGCGTAGTCGTTGTCGGGCACGAAGCAGATCTCCTGCGAGTCCGGCTTGTCGAACGTCGGCAGCCCGAGCCGCTGGGCCATGGCCCGCACCTCGGTCTTCGGGAAGCCGCCGATGGGCAGCATCATGCGGGTCAGCTGCTCGCGCGGCACGCCGAAGAGGACGTACGACTGGTCCTTGGTCTGGTCCACGCCGCGCAAGAGCCGCCCGCCCTCGACCCGCGCGTAGTGGCCGCTCGCCACCCACCCGGCCCCGATCTGTCCGGCGTACTCGTGCAGCTTGCCGAACTTCAGCCAGTCGTTGCAGCGCACGCACGGGTTGGGCGTCCGCCCCGCGGCGTACTCGTCCACGAAGTAGTCGATGATCCGCCCGAAGTCCTTCTTGAAGTTCACGACATAGAACGGGATGCCCAGCTCCGCGGCGACCAGGCGCGCATCGGCCGCGTCGTTGATGGAGCAGCACCCCTGGTGGCCGATCTTGAGCTTCTTCGGGTCGCACGCGGGCCCGGCCGCGGCGTCGATGGGTTCAAGGGTGTCGAGCGACTCGCCCGGCGAGCCCAGCCGCATGAAGACCCCGACGACCTCGTACCCCTCGCGCACCAAGAGCGCGGCCGCCACCGACGAGTCCACCCCGCCGCTCATGGCGACAAGCACCTTGCCCTTGGAATGTCCGGCCGTCGAGCCCATTGACCCATTCTATGGAACGAGCACGAAAGGCACGCGTTTCACGCCAGGCCCGCGGACTCGTCCAGGCCCAGCATCAGGTTGGCGTTCTGCACGGCCTGGCCGCTCGCACCTTTCACGAGGTTGTCGATCGCGGCGACGAGCACCACCCGCCCCGCCACGACGCGAGCGTTCACGTGGACCTGGTTGGTGCGGTTCACATCGCGGAGCGTGGGAGCGTCCTTTCGCACGGTGACAAACGGTTCTCCCGCGTACGCGTGCGTCAGGACCTCCATGACGCGGGCAGTGTCCACGTGGTGGCCAACCGGCGTGGCGTAGATGGTCTCAAGGATGCCTCGCTCGATGGGGAGCAGGTGCGGGACGAACAGCGCGCCGCTATCGGCGTCTCTGGGACTGTTGCCGTGCAGGTGCAGGGTCTGGTTGATCTCCGGCTGGTGGCGGTGCGTGCCGATGCCATAGGCCGAGTAGTTCTCGCCGGCCTCCACGAGCGTGGTGTGGGGCTTGGGCTCGCGGCCGGCGCCGCTCACGCCGCTGGCCGCGTTGATGATGATCGACGTCGGCTCGATAAGCCCAGCCCGGAGGAGCGGCAGGAGCGAGATGGCCGCGGCCGTGGGATAGCACCCGGGATTGGCCACCAGCCGGGCGGTCCGCACGTGATCGCGGGCGAACTCGGTGAGGCCGTAGACGGCGTGGTCGAGGTTGGCCGCGTCGGTGTGCGGATGGCCGTAGGCCTTCTCGTACACGGCGCGATCCTTGATGCGGTACGCGGCGGAGAGGTCAACGACCTTCAGTCCGCGGGCGAGCAGCTCGGGCGTGTGCTGCATCGCGGCCTCGTGGGGAAGGCACAGGAAGGCCAGCCCGCCGGAGCAACGCTTGGCGATCGCGTCGTGGTCGATCGGCTCACACTGAGGATTGGCCCCGCCCATGCGGCCCTGCAGGCGCGGGAACTCCTGGTCGATGCGAGGGCCGGGGGACCGCGCGGAGGCGAGGTACTCGACGCGCATCGAGGGATGTCGCGCGATGATCTCGATGAGTTCGAGGCCGGTATAGCCGGTGGGGCCGAGGATGGCGGTGGGGATCTTCACGGTGGAGCGTCGGGTGTGGAAAAGCGGAGGCGAGCGGGATCAGACGGAGATTGTTGTGCGCTCGCCGCGGCTGTCAACGGCGGAGAATGAAGGAGCAACGTCCGCGCCGCGAGTGATCTCGACGATCAGGGTGTCGTCCTCCGGCGCGCCATGGCGGTGCGACTCAACAGCGCGGAGCACCTCGGCGGCGAAACAGGCCTCGGTCGAGCCCGTCCGCTGGGAATGAGCCGCGCCGATAAGGCGCGAGAGGCCCGCGACCCCAAGCATCCGGCCCTGCTGATTCCGGCACTCCAGCGCGCCGTCGGTGTAGGCGATGAGCGTGTCGCCGGGCCCGAACGGGTGGGAGCGAACGGCTGGGTCGAAGTCCGCTCCCGCGGCCGCGCCGAGGACGAACGAGGTGGAGTCGAGCTGGTGGATGCGCCCGGACGCATCGCAGAGGAACGCGGGCGGGTGTCCGCCGCTGGCGTACTCCATCACGCCGCGCTCCTGATCCACGCGAATGCACAATGCCGTAACGTAGATCGAGTGGTTGGCGAGGGTGAGGTGGACGTAGCGGTTAAGGGCGAGGAGCACATCCCCGGGACCGGCATGCGGATCCTCGGCGAAGAGTCGCTCGACCTCCCCGTACAGCCGATTCACAGTGAGGGCGGCCGCGATGCCGTGGCCGGTGACGTCCATGAGCAAGATGTTGAAGGCCGGTGCGCCGTCGGCGATGGGGGGCGAGAAGCGTGCGTAGAGATAATCGCCGCCGATCTGGAGCATCGGCTGGTAGCGATACTCGAATCGCAGCGGCCCCGACTGGATCGGACGTGGGAACAGGGCCTCGTGGATGCGGCGGGCGTCGAACAGTTCCCGCTTCATCTGCCCGTACCGGGCCTGCATCATGCGCATGCCGAAGGTCTCGGCCCGGCGGCTGTGCCGCACCGTCGCGGCCAACAGGCCGGGAACGGCGGCGAGCAGGCTGAGCACAACGAACACCGTTCTCGCTGTCCATGATCCATCGCCAAAGAGCAGCACGGCGATGGCGTTGAGCGCGATGATGATGGCGATAGGGCGCACGGCCTGACGGGGCGTCCACGGCAGGAACACGCACGCGGCGACGTGGAAGAGCATGGCCACCCACGGGAACCCGAGCGATCCGAGGAGGACCATCGCGGTAATGTGCGTGACGGCGAGATAGATCAGCAGTCCTTGGGTGAGGTTGAACTGCTCGTCGGCGGCCCGTCGATGCCGCGAGGCCCAGATCCCCGCGCCGGCAATGGCCGCGATGTCGAGGATCGTGAGCAGCCCGACGGCCGCCGCGCCGATGGGGCCGAAGCGCACGCTGCTCATCGCGTTGTTGGCCAGGGTCTCAAACCCTCCGCCCACGGCGCGGCTCGTGGCGAACACGCCGAAGACGATGAGCCACAGCGAACGGAACACCAGGTACAAAGTCCCGACGCTGGCAAGGAACCACCAGAAGCGATGGCGCAGCAGGTGGCCCGTCTCGGCCTCAAACTCGCGGGCGAACTCTCTGGTG
>JBGAOP010000052.1:0-13288 GCA_044221735.1 Phycisphaerales bacterium
CTTGGAGAGCGCAAAGTCCTTCGCGGGTACGAACGGCCTGGCGACCTCGGTGCCGGATGGAATGCTCGTCATGCGGTGACTCCGTGGCGCGTGGATTGTGTGCGAGAGGTCCTGCCGGGCAAAGCGAGCTGGGTGATCCCCTGGATCGGAATCCCCGGGCTGGTTAGGACCAAAAGCACCGATGGCCCCGGCGAATGCCGAGGCCATCAAAGCGTTCAATCGGGGTGACAGTACACCAATAGAACTTTTCTTGGAGGGCGTTAGGGTTTGGGAACCACGGATATGCCGTTTGCTAAGCGGAAACGCGGTTCAACGGGATTGAGCGAGTACCGACAAGGCCGACAGGCACCGACGTTGCACGTCACGGCGACTGACCGTCTATCGACATTGCCGGCCTGACAGACGCTGCTCGGTGGGGGTAGAGGTGAGGCCTGTAGCGGGAGAGGGGCCGCGTCTTCCGCTCCATGAAGTGGGCACCGCAAGGAAGTTGAACAGCAAGCTGGCCGTCTCGCTCGCCTGCCCGCTCGGGTCATCATTGCTCTAAGAACGGTTTCCTATCCTCACGGTTATGGACAGTCCCGTCCGTGTCGTGCTGGACCTCGAAGTCGTCGTCCCGGAGCCGCGGCTCGCTGACCTCTTGGCGTTCCTGCGCCGAGCGGTCCCCTTCTACGAGCACCCAGGCGGCATCCGGGTCACGCTGCTCCGAGACGATCAACGGCCCGGCCGGTACATCGAGCGCGTTGAGTACGCGGATGAATCCACTTTTGAAGTCGACCAGCGCCGCGTCGCCGAGGACGAGCAGATGAAGGCCCTGCTGGCGGAATGGCGCGGCCTGCTCCAGGAGCCGCCGGTCGTCCGAGTGTACCGCACGGTCGGTTGGGCGTGATGGCGGCCGAAGGTGCCGCTATCACTGGCGGCGTATCGACCTCGTCGGCTGACGGGCGGAGCCGGGCTATCGCCGCCTCCCTCGAGGCGTCCCGCACAACTTCCGAGCGGGTGCAGCGCGCGTCCGCACCGTCCGGCTTACACTCCCACATTCATGGATGTCGGCTTGGGGCCAATCAGGATGCGAGGTGACGATGCCATCCTTGAATCGAGAGACAGTTCGGGCCGGCACGCGAGGGGTAGTCGCCACGCTTTTGGTCGCGGCCCTGATCGCCATCGGCTCCCGCAACCTGGCCCACTTTGACGCGGCGCTGGTCGGATACACCTTCGCCACGCTGTTTGCTGTCTTCGCGATCACCTACCGCTATTCGATGTGGCTGCAGCGCCCGCCGACGGCAGTCTACTGGCGCCGGGGCTGGCAGGTCTTCTTCTCCCGCGACCGCCTGCTGAGCAACCTCGCGGCGTGGCCCAAGCGCGTCGTCGGGGTGTTCGCGCTGAACAACTTCATCTTCCGCCGCAGCCGGTCGCGCTGGGCGGCCCACTGGCTCATCATGTGGGGTTGCCTGCTGGCGGCGGCCATCACGTTCCCGCTGGTGTTCGGGTGGATCCATTTCCAGACGCCTATTGACGACTTCGAGCGCTACCGCGTGTACGTCTTCGGGTTCCCGACGTTCAGCTTCCGGATCGAGAGCATTCTGGGAGGGTTGATCTTCCACGGCCTGGTGTGGGCATCGTTCCTGGTGATCGCGGGGGTGATGATCGCGATGCGCCGGCGCATGCGCGATCGCGGGGCCGAGGCGGTGCAGCAGTTCGGCGAGGACTTCCTGCCGCTCATCCTGCTGTTCGCGGTCAGCATCACTGGGCTCATGCTGACGGCGAGCTACACATGGATGAAGGGGTACGCCTACGACTTCCTGGCGATCATCCACGCGGCGACCGTGATCTTCACGCTCCTGTGGCTGCCGTTCGGCAAGTTCTTCCACATCTTCCAGCGGCCGGCGCAGTTGGGCGTGGCCTTCTACAAGGACGCCGGCAGAACCGGCGAGCAGGCGGTATGCCGGAGCTGCGCCCAGCCGTTTGCCTCGAAGATGCACGTTGAAGACCTCATTCGAGTCGAACGCGAGCTGGGGTACTCCTACGAGATGCCGGGGGTGAGGGGAGACCCGGGCGGCCACTACCAATACATCTGCCCGCGCTGCCGCCGCCTCAGCATGGCCCTGGCGCAAGGCCGCTTGTGGCAGGCCGGGCGGGGCCGTGAGGTGACCGACCGCCCCGGCATCGTGGATGTTGCGGCGATGATGGAGGCCGCGTCGGCTCCGGCGACGACGACCGAACGAGCTTGACCGGCCAGAGGGATTCTCATGTCCAACCCCCCTTCAAACCTTCTGCCGATCCTGGACCGATTCGGGCCGCACCTGAATCGCTCGAGCCCCGTGCGCCTTGCCACCGACGCCGAACCGGACCGCCTCGTGAAGACGCACTGCTGCTTCTGCGGCCAGCAGTGCGGCATCCAGCTCAAAGTCAAGGACAACGTCGTCACCGGCTTCGAGCCGTGGTACGACTTCCCCTTCAACCGCGGCATGCTCTGCCCGAAGGGTGTCAAGCGATATCTCCAAGGCGCTCACCCCGACCGGCTGCTTACGGCCTTCAAGCGGGACGCCTCTGTCCCCGAGGGCTTCAGCCCGATGGGCTACCAGGAGGCGATCACGCGCGTCGCCTCCGAGATCGGCCGCATCCAGAAGACCTACGGCAACTCGGCGATGGGCGTCCTGAGCGGCGCGAGCCTCACGGTCGAGAAGGCCTACCTCATGGGCAAGTTCGCCCGGGTGTGCCTCAAGACTCCCTACATCGACTACAACGGCCGGCTGTGCATGGTGAGCGCCGGCGCTGGGAACAAGAAGGCGTTTGGCATCGACCGGGCCGCGAACCCGTGGAGCGACATACCCAAGGCCGAGCTGATCTGGATCAGCGGGGCCAACGTCGCCGAGTGCGCCCCGATTACGACCGAGTACGTCTGGCAGGCTCGCGAGAACGGCGCGCGGATCATCGTCGTGGACCCTCGCATCACGCCGCTGGCCCGCACCTGCGACCTGTTCCTGCCCGTGAAGCCGGGGCGCGACATCGCCCTCTTCAATGGCGTGCTCCACCTGATGATCGAGAAGGGGTGGGTCGACAGGCCATTTATCGAGCAGTTCACCGTCGGCTTCGACAAGGTCGCCGAGCACGTGCGCGACTGGACGCCGGCGAAGACCGCTGAGGTCACCGGCATCCCCGAGCGCCTCATCCGCCAGGCGGCGGAATGGTGGGGGACGGCCAAGTCCAGCTTCCTCATGCACGCGCGCGGGATCGAGCACCATTCGCACGGGGTGCAGAACGTGCTGGGCTCGATCAACATGGTGCTGGCTTCCGGGCGCATCGGACGCGAGGGGTGCGGGTACGGCACTATCACCGGTCAGGCCAACGGCCAGGGCGGACGCGAGCACGGGCAAAAGTGCGACCAGCTCCCTGGCTGGCGCGACATCTCCAACCCCGTGGACCGCGCTCATATCGCCAAGATCTGGGGCATCGCCGAGCCCGACCTCCCGGGGCCGGGCGTGGATTGCTACGAGATGTTCCGCAAGATCGACGCGGGCGAGATCAAGGGCCTGATCTCGCTCTGCTTCAACCCCATCGTCTCGCTGCCGGACAACAACTTCATCGCCCGCACCCTGGGCAAGCTCGAGTTCTACGTCGCTATCGACTTCTTCATGAACGAGACCGCCCGCCATGCGGACATCGTGCTGCCCGGCTCGCTGCAGGAAGAGGACGAGGGCGTCGTTACGCAGATCGAGGGAAAGGTCATCAAGATCAATAAGGCGGTGGACTGCCCCGGCGACGCCCGGCAGGACTGGCGGATCGTTCAGGACATCGCCGCGGCGCTGGACCGGCCCAAGGGCTTCACGTTCACCGAGCCACGCGCGATCTTCGACGAACTCCGCACCGCCACCAGGGGGAGCATCGCCGATTACTCGGGGATCACCTACGAGAAGATCGAGAAGCAGTACGGCGTCTGCTGGCCGTGCTACAGCGAGTCGCCCGACGGCAAGCCAATCGACCACTCCGGCACGCCGCGGCTGTTCGAGCCCGGTTCGTGGAACGTGGTCGCTAAGGGCGTCGGCCCGTTCTACTTCCCCGATGGCAAGGCCCGCTTCAACGTCGCCCCGTACACACCACCCGCTGAGGATGTGGACGTTGAGTACCCGCTGATGCTCACCACGGGGCGAGTGGTCAGTCAGTTCCTCTCGGGCACACAGACCCGCCGCATCGGCCCGCTGGTAGACCAATATCCCGAGCCCCGGATCGAGATGCATCCGCGCCTGGCCGAGACGATGGGGATCAAGGACGGCGACTGGGTGACGGCCGAATCCCGCCGCGGCGACTGCACGCTGCAGGCGATGGTCGTGACGACGATCCGCCCCGACACGATCTTCATTCCCTACCACTGGCCGGGCCGTAAGAGCGCCAACCAGCTCACGATCTCGGCCCAGGACCCGATTTCCAAGATCCCCGAGTACAAGGTGTGTGCGGCCCGCATCCGCAAGGCCGACGGGCCGCCGGAGTGGGCGGGGCGTTTGGAGCCGCAGCAGGGATAAGACGATCGGAGCCAGTATGAGCGTTCCCGGCCACCTCAACTTCTACATCGACCCCGCCCGCTGCATCGGCTGCCAGGCGTGCGTGCAGGCGTGCACCGAGTGCGACACCCACAAGGGCCACTCGATGATCCACCTGGAAACGGTGGACCGGGCGCACTCAACCCAGACGATCCCGGTGATCTGCATGCACTGCGACTCGCCGACCTGCGCCGAGGTCTGCCCCGCCGACGCCATCAAGCGGACCCCTGACGGCGTGGTGCAGTCGGCCCGCAAGCCGCGGTGCATCGCCTGCAACAACTGCGTGCTGGCATGCCCCTTCGGCGTGCCCAAGATGAAGGTCGAGTTCGAGTTGATGATGAAGTGCGACATGTGCTACGACCGCTCGTCGGTCGGGCTCAAGCCCATGTGCGCCAGCGTGTGCCCGAGCCAGGCGCTGTTTTTCGGCACGCGTGAAGAGATCGAGGCGGCGCGCCCGCAGTCGGCGCCGATCGACCGCTTCCAGTTCGGCAACCAGACGATCACCACCAAGGTCAAGATGATGGGGCCGCGGAGCGTGGCGGGCCAGCGCCCCGAGCATCTGGACGTCACCGCCGCGCTTGATCCCGACCCGCCCCCGCGCTCGATCTCTCTCGGCGTGCTCAATGGCTCGCGTTGACCGGCCGTTCCCGCGTATCCGCCTCGGAGTTCAGTATGGCCCAGGACAAACACACCCAACTCCGCGTCCTTACCCCCGACGGCCGCCCGCCCGACGAGCAGCCGAAGTGGCGCAAGGACTTTCCTATTGACACCGCTCAAGACAACTACGTCGCGCGTCGGGACTTTACCAAGTTCATGGTCCTGATCAGCGGTTCCTTCGTCGCCGGCCAGGCGTGGATTGCGCTCAAGACGCTCGGAGGCAAGCACACCGGTCCCGGGCCCCGGCCTATCGCCCGCGTCGATGAGATCGCGGTCGGCCAAGCAGCCGTCTTCGCCTACCCCGATGAGCACGACACGTGCCTCCTGGTGCGAGCCGGCGAGGACGAGTTCCTGGCCTACAGCAACAAGTGCTCGCACCTCTCGTGCGCCGTCACACCCGATGTCAGCTCCGGGCGGCTGCTCTGCCCCTGCCATCACGGATCGTTCGACCTGGCCACCGGGCGCCCGCTCGCGGGACCACCACGACGACCGTTGGCGCGGATCGTGCTCGAAGTGCGCGACGGTACGATCTACGCGACCGGCGTGGAGGAGAGGACGGTATGAACCAGATGCTCTCGCAGGGCCCCCCGACCCCACCTTCGCCGCCTCCGGCACCCGGGACCGCGCGGGGCCGCATCACCCGTGAGACCCGCACGGGCATCGTCTCCGGGATCCTGAGCATCGTTCTGATCATCGGGCTGATGCAGCTCTGGCTTCTGACCGCGACGATGAACGCGTACCTGGGCGGCGACCACGCGGTGGCATGGCCCGCACTCGGGGCCAGCCTCGTCTGCCTCCTTCTCAACCTTGGTCTGCTCCGCTACCTCTACCTTCTTGAGAGGCCGCGATGAGCGACGATCGCAGTTCGGTCGTCCAAGCGCCACCGAGCGGCGCGCCCGGAGCGATCGGTGGACCGGGCCGAACGATCATCGACCGCGCCGCCGCGGGTCTGCATCCCGCGTACTTCGCGTTGGTCATGGCGACGGGCATCGTGTCGTTGGCGGCGTGGGTCCAAGGGTTGACTGCGATCGCCCGAGGCCTGTTCTGGCTGAACCTTGTCTTCTTCGCGGCCTTGTGGGGCCTGACATTTGTCCGCATCGTCCGGCACCGTGCCCGCGTTATCGCGGACATGAAGGACCACAACCGAAGCGTCGGGTTCTTCACCGCGGTCCCGGGCGCGTGCGTGCTGGGATCGCAGGCTCTCTTGATTCAGGACGCAGCGAGCTTTGCGTGGGCGCTCTGGATCGCCGGCGCCGCGCTCTGGGTTCTATTGACGTACACCATTTTCACCACCCTGACCGTCAAGGCGACCAAGCCCGCCTTGGCCGATGGGCTCAATGGGGGCTGGCTGGTTTCGATCGTGGCCACGCAGTCCGTCTCGGTGCTGGCTGCTCAATTGGCGGGGGTGAGCGGGGGAAGTGAAGGTCTGCTGTTCGTTGCCCTGACCATGTGGCTGGGCGGAGCCATGCTCTACGTCTGGATCATCTCGCTGATCTTCTACCGGTACACGTTCTTCCCCTTCAAGCCATCGGACCTTGCTCCGCCGTACTGGATCAACATGGGCGCGATGGCGATCTCAACCCTCGCGGGCGCAACGCTCTTGCTCGCGGGCAAGGAAAGCCTCCTCATCCGGGACTTAATCCCGTTCATCAAGGGCGCGACGCTGCTGTTCTGGGCCACGGCCACCTGGTGGATACCGATGCTCATCATCCTGGGGATCTGGCGGCACGTGGTGAAGAAGTTCCCGCTGCGCTACGACCCCTTGTACTGGGGCGCCGTGTTCCCGTTGGGCATGTACTCGGTCGCCACAGCCCGCATGGCGGGAGCGATCGACCTCCCATACCTCAGCCCGGTGCCGTCGGCGTTCTTCTACATCGCGGCGGGAGCCTGGACATTGGCGTTGATCGGGTTGCTGCACCGCCTCGTCACAGGTGTCGCGCAGATGACCCGCACATAATCTCGCGCCAAACGCTCTGCGCCACCGCACGATGCGAGCGGGAACCGGATGAAATTGTCGCATGGCCAAGATCGTCGTAGCAGCGTCCCCCGAGCCCCGGGCGGTCCTGGAAAGGGTGCTCGCCGGCCATGATTTGGTTTGCGCCGAGACGATCTCCCAGACGGTGGGGTTTCTTGCGGACGGGCGAGTCGACCTGATCGTTTGCACAGTCGTCTTCGACGAGTCGAAGATGTTTGAACTGCTGCGCGTGGTCAAGGCCGCGCCCGAGTGGCGATCGATTCCCTTTGTCTGCGCCCGGGTCCGGCCGCACATTCTCCGCTCGCAGACATCCTTGGAAGCGGCCGCTCTGACCTGCCGGATGTTGGGGGCCGATGCCTTTTTGGACATCGCCGACTACCCGGGAGACCCGGAACGGGAGATGCGCAGCGCGATAGAGCGGCTCCTGCCAGGAAGTACCCGAGCTCTCTTCGTTTACTCTTGCGCCGGCAACCCGCGCCTCGCCCGCATCTCCGACCCCACCGCCGAAAGGTCGGACGGCGAGAGCAGCGAACCCGCCAACGGGAACACCTCGGCTTCCTCGACGTGGATGTGCTCGCGGTACAGCTCCCGGAGAGTCGCGAGGACCGAGCCGAGCTCGGTGAATCGCTCGGCTGGCAAGGAACCATCACGCAGCCACACCTCGAGCAGGCCATCCACCTGTGCGTGGAGCCGGTCCGCCTGCTCGTGGTCGCCCTCGAGCCGCGCGATCGCCTTGCAGTCTTTCCCCTGCGTCGCAGCCGCGGCCCTGAGCCGCGGGAACAGCGACTCCTCCTCGTCCGCGGTGTGCTTGGGCGCGGCCTTGGCGAAATACCGCTGGGCGTTGCGGATCGCCTCCGCCGTGGGGGTATCGAGCGGGGCCCTGGCGTGCTCTCGCACCGCCCGTTGGAGCAGTTCGAGGAACTTCTCGATCCGGCGGTGGCAATCCGTGAGCAACCCGAGGGGCTCGTCGAAGCCGTGGTCGGGGGTGCGGCCGAGAATGTTCAGCGAGGCGCACATGTTGAATACTATCACTCGATGGTGCACGACGGCTCCGAGCAACTTCCCCCTCTAACCCCGCCGCTGAAGCGTCACGCGACGCTCCAGCCCTTGTCGCGGGAGCACATGGCCGGGCTGATTCAGGCTCGGAGTCTGCAGCAGGCCGCGGACCTCGAGCGAAAGGATCGCGTGCGCGCGATCGCCGAGTTCGTGGACGCGTGGCGTTCCGAGATCCGGGCGCACTTCGATGATGAAGAGCGGCTGCTGCTCCCGCTGGTGCGTTCTTCGGCGCTGCGGGACCAGTTGCTCGACGAGCACGCCACCCTGAGGGGTTTGGCGGAGCGGTGCGAACGCGAACCGGAGACGGCGGCGAGCGACGCGGCACTCGTGCGCCAGATCGGCATCCGGCTGCACGACCACATCCGCTGGGAGGAAAGGGAGTTCTTCGAGGCCGTGCAGCGCGACGATCCCGAGGCGCTAGCCGCCTTGGCGTCCGAGGCTGCCATCATTGAAGCGCAGCGGCCAGGCTCCCGGGCGAGGCACAAGCTGGCTGTGGATGACCGCGATGCTGGACCGGGGATCGGGCGAAGTGAGGCAGAACCATGACCGATGAACGACCACGCACGGCTCCGTCGGAGCGATTCGCGCCGGAACACCTCGCGTTTGACCTGCACGCCGAGGCCGCGGCGCTTGAGGATGAGCCGACGCCCAAGCAGCACGGCCATCGGCAAAAGACGCTTTTCAAGAACTCGGGCAGAACCGTGGCGCTCTTCGTGCTGGACCCTGGTGCAAGTCTCGCCGAGCATGCCACCAGCGGCATCGTGACAGTGCAGGCGATCGAGGGGGATCTGGATGTCACGGCCGGGGGTGTGGACTATCCCTTGCGAGCGGGCATGTTGGTCGTCATGGCTCCCGGCGTTCGGCACGACGTACGCGCCAAATCACGGGCGGTGTTCCTGTTGCAGGTGTCCCTCGCGCCGAAACCTCAGAACCCGTGATCGCTGGGCTCTCATGGACAGGAGGCTTTGTGGCGGAACGCAGCGACACAGACCAGGACAACTCAACCCCGAGCAAGGTTCCCGGCACGTACAAGGAGTTCGTGAAGAGGTTCCCCGCCCTCGGGCGGGCGCACGAGAGCATCGCCAAGGCGGTAGAGGAAGCAGGACCTCTGGATGCCAAGACGCTGGCGCTCGTCAAGATCGGCATCTGTGTCGGCGCGGGCTTGGAATCGGCCCTGCGGAGCCATGTACGCCGAGCGATGCAGCACGGGGCGACGGCCGCCGAAGTCGAGCAGGCGATCCTGCTGGGCATGAACACCGTGGGTTTCCCACGAACGGTCGCCGCGTGGAGCTGGGCCACCCAGCAGATTGAGCGGGGTGTCTAACGGAGATCGGAGCGAAGCGCGTGCAGACCCCTATGCAGGACAGCAGAACCGTCTCCGTGTCCCGGCCCGTCGGGGCGGGTGGCGGGATTGCTCTCCCGCAGTTCGTCGGCCAATCGCTCCCGCTTTCAGATTGTGCAGGAACGCCCGTCCCTGCTCCCCAGCACGTGCGTGCCGGCCGTCGGATGGTCGATTCCCACGGCCGGACGATCCGCGACCTGCGGATCAGCATCACGGACCGCTGCAACTTCCGCTGTGTCTACTGCATGGAGCCGGATGTCCGATTCGCGGCGCAGGAATCGCTGCTGACCGTGGACGAGACCGTCCGCGCCGCCACGATCGCAGAATCGCTCGGCGTGCGAAAGGTCCGTCTCACTGGGGGCGAGCCAACGCTGCATCCCCGCCTGACCGACATCATCGCTGGCCTTGCTTCTGCGACGGCCGTCGAGATTGCCCTGATCACCAACGCGTCCCTGCTGAGCCGCGACTCGCTGCGTGCATGGAAGGACGCGGGCCTGGCGCGTCTGACCGTCAGCATTGATTCGCTCCGACCCGATCGGTTCGCCTGCCTGACGCGATCATCGTCGTCGCCCGCCCAGGTGCTCGAAGGTGTGCAGATGGCTCTGGACGAGGACCTCACGCCGGTCAAGCTGAACGCCGTGCTTATCCGAGGCTTCAACGAGGACGAGGCCGTCGAACTCGCGGCACTCGCCCGCACCTTCGGCGTAGAGATGCGGTTCATCGAGTACATGCCCCTTGACTCAGCTCACGCCTGGGATTCCTCCAAGTGGGTCTCTGCCGCCGAGACGCGCGCGGCCATCGAGGGGGTCTTCCCGCTCATCGCGTGCGACGACGACGACCCATCCAGCACGGCCCGAACGTTCCGTTTCGCGGACCTCGATGGGGATTCGCCGGCGCGCGTCGGGTTCATCGCGCCCGTCAGCAACCCCTTCTGCGGGGCGTGCAGCCGCCTGCGGATCACGGCCGACGGCAAGGTCAGGCCCTGCCTGTTCAGCACCACCGAATGGGATCTGCGTTCGCCGCTGCGGGCGGGTGCGACCGACGAGGAACTCGCCGACTTCCTGATCGACGCGACCTGGACCAAGCAGCCCGGTCACGGGATCACATCATCGGGCTTTGTCCAACCCGACCGGCCGATGTCGGCCATCGGCGGTTAGTGTCACTCTCAAAGGCCACCGATGCCGGCGGACACCCTTGCCATCCTCGCCGTGTTGTTCCTCATCGTGGGCGCGCTCTACGCCTCGGTCGGTCACGCCGGCGCATCGGGATACCTCGCCGTCATGGCCCTCGTTGGGGTCGAAGCCGCGGTCATGCGACCGACCGCACTCTCGATCAACGTCCTGGTGGCGGCCATCGCGTTTACGCAGTTCGCACGTGCCGGGCACTTCTCATGGGGGCTCTTCTGGCCATTTGCCATTGCCTCCATCCCCGCTGCCTACTTGGGCGGCCTCGTCGATCTCCCGCAGCACGCGCTCAAGGTCGCCATCGGCATCGTGCTTGTGCTCACAGCCGCGCGCATGGCGTTCGTTGCATGGCGACCCTCTAAGGCGCGTGATCCGCGGCCCCCTTCTATGCCGGTGGCCTTGGCCGTTGGCTCAGGGCTCGGCTTCCTTGCGGGGCTGACTGGCACCGGCGGGGGCATCTTCCTGAGCCCCGTGATTCTGCTCATGGGCTGGGCCGACCCCAAGCGCACAGCCGCGACGTCGTCGCTCTTTATCCTTGTGAACTCGATCGCGGGCCTTGGGGGCCTCGCGAGCCGTGGCTGGACCCCGCCCGCCTCGCTGTGGTTGCTGGCGGCCTGCGCGGGCGCCGGAGGCATCACCGGGGCGACATTGGGCAGCCGGCGGGCGACACCTCGCACCCTCAATGTCCTGCTTGCGGTCGTCCTGCTCATCGCGGGAGCGAAGCTGGTGGTCTCGTGATCCGCTACCGCCAGACCGGCTTTTTCCAGATCGGCACGTCCTGCTTGAGCCGGTCGATGAACGCAGACATCGCCGCGATCGCCTCGGCCCGATGCGGGCTCTCCACGATCAACACGAACGACACCTCGCCCACGGCCACGCGCCCGCGGCTGTGCAGCGTCACGAGCGACGAGAGGCGATGCTCTTCGGTAACTTGGCGGGCCAGCGCGCGAATCTCACGCTCGGCCATCGGGTCGTAGGTCTGGTAGTCCAGCGCCAGCAGTTCGCGTTCGTCGCCGCCGTGGGCCTCGCTAGGCTCGCCTCGGCGCACGATCCCCTCAAAGCGAAGCAAGGCGCCAACCACGCCGGGTGCGAGCGGGCCAGCAACGTCACGAGCGGGAATCCAGCCCTCGCCCAGAAGCGCAGCGTGTTCGACCTTCGGGATCAGGGGTCCGTCAACAATCCGAGCGACGATGCTGGGTGGTGTCGGGGTCATCCTCATCCGCCTCCCACGAGCGTGACGAGGGCAACCTCGTCGCCCGCTCTGATGGGATGTTCTCCTTTGGCGAAGGACTGGTTCACGGCGAGGCGACCGGTATCTGCGGACGGCAAGGCGAAGCGAAGGTCGGGATGCTGCTCGTGGAGGGCCCTTAAGACGTCCTGAACGGTCGGTTCGACGCCCACGATCACGGTGACGCGGTCCGATTTCTCGCGCGTGGCGGCGGCACCGAAAAGGAGCACTGCGACTTCCATCGTGGGAGTGTATGGTTTGGCGGTGGCGGCGACGCCGGGAGCGTGCATGGGCTTTCGAGGTCAGGCATTTGCGTTCGACTCGCCTGGGGCTGCTGTCGCGGCCCTGGTCGCACGCGCCCGCCCGTCATCCTCGGTTCGATCGAGCGAGGGTGTGGGGTTGAACGAGGCCGCGGGCCGCATCCTTGCCGAAGACATCCGCGCCGACCGGGACAGCCCGGCCTTCGACTACTCGGCGATGGACGGATATGCGGTCTGCGCCGCTCACTTGGCCATTCTCTCACGGGCAGGCTCGAACGAGGCCGCGCAAACGATCACCCTGCCGGTTGTGGGCGAGTCTCGCATTGGCGAGCCGCCGCCGTCGTTCGACGGTGATCGTCGGCCCATCGCCGTGCGGATCGCGACCGGCGCACCTATCCCCCCTGGAGCTGACGCCGTTGTCCGGCGGGAGGATGTCCTTGAACACGCGGCAGAACGGCCGGCAGGGGTCACTTCCATTTCGGTGACGCCGGTAGCGGTTGCCCGCGTCAGGCGGGGAGACCACATCCGTTGCCGAGGCGAGAACGCGCCAGTGGGAACGGTCGTCTTGCACGCGGGCGAAGTCATTACCGCCTCAGGGCTAGCGACAATCGCAGCGGTTGGGATTGCACGACCGGCGGTCTTCGCCCGCCTCCGCATCGCCGTCATCACCACGGGTGATGAACTCGTCGAACCGCATCACACGCCGTCAACCTTCCAGATCCGCAACAGCAATGGCCCGGCCGTGAAGGCAATCCTGGCGTCGCGCGCCTGGGCGGAGGTCACGAGCGTGTCACACATTCGTGACGATGAGGATCTGGGCGGGGCGTTGGAGCATGCGTGCCAAGACGCCGACGCGGTGGTCCTCACCGGCGGCGTCTCGATGGGGCACCGTGACGCCGCGCGGGCCGCGGTCGAACAAATGGGAGCCGAGATGGTGTTTCACGGTCTCCCCCAGCGGCCGGGCAAACCGATGCTCGGTGCCATTCTGCGAGGACCGGCGCCGCTAGCCGCAAAGGCAGTTCCCATCTTTGGACTCCCCGGGAACCCGGTG
>JBGAOP010000053.1:0-12534 GCA_044221735.1 Phycisphaerales bacterium
ATCCGCTCGCCTCAGCCGACCCAACATTCGCGGACTGATTATCCCTTTCGCCCGCGATGGCACCCGCGGACGACCCGTTGCTCCTTGCTGATACACACCGGCAAACCGGTTGACGACTTCGTCGGCCGGTTCGCCGTTTTGGGGCGGGAGAACGCCCGACGACCCGGGCGAAACTGGCTCGAGGCGAGGGATGCCGACGTGGCGGAAAGGGACTATGCTTTCCCCCACATCCTGGAGAGGTGGCCGAGCGGCTGAAGGCGACGGTTTGCTAAACCGTTATACGGATTTTGGTCTGTATCGAGGGTTCGAATCCCTCCCTCTCCGCTTCAACCGACCCCCTTCTCGTTTCCTCTGCATGTCCAGGGGACTTTGAGAAGGGGGTCGTTCTTTTTGTGAGGCCCGAGACCGCAATCGGTCTGCGCGCCGGGACTCGCGAGCGCTTCGTTGCGGGTCACCTCCGGCGCGTTCTCGCCGCACGGCGATCCGGCCGCGCCGGCGGCGTCGTGATCAGGTCCGCGCCGCCAGGTCGAATCGGTCGAGCGACATCACCTTGTTCCACGCCGCCACGAAGTCGCGGACGAACTTCTCCTTCGCGTCGGCGCACGCGTACACCTCGGCCAGGGCGCGGAGCTGGGAGTTGGAGCCGAAGACAAGATCGACGCGCGTGGCCGTCCAGCGTGGCTGGCCCGTCGTGCGGTCGCGGCCCTCGAAGAGGTTGGCCTCGGTGCTCGTGGGCTGCCACTGCGTGCGCATGTCGAGCAGGTTGGTGAAGAAGTCGGTGGTGAGCACGCCCGGGCGCGTGGTGAAGACGCCGTGCTTGGCGCCGTTGTGGTTTGCGCCCAGCACTCGCAGACCGCCGATGAGCACGGTCATCTCCGGTGCGGTAAGCGTGAGCAGCTGCGCCCGATCGACCAGCATCGCCTCCGCGGGGACGGCCAGCGCGCTCTTCTGGTAGTTGCGGAAGCCGTCGGCGACGGGCTCGAGCACCGCGAAGGAGGACACGTCGGTCTGCGCGGCCGATGCGTCCGCGCGCCCGGGGGCGAAGGGAACGGCCACGTCCACCCCGGCGTCTCTGGCGGCCTTCTCGACGGCCGCGCACCCGCCGAGCACGATGAGATCGGCGAGCGAGACCCGCTTGCCGCCCGTGGCGCTCGCGTTGAACGAGCCCTGCATCTCCGCGTAGGCGGCCAGCACCTTCGCCAGCCTCGCGGGCTGATTGACCTCCCAGTCTTTCTGCGGTGCGAGGCGGATGCGAGCGCCGTTGGCCCCGCCGCGATGGTCGGAGCCTCGATAGGTGGACGCCGAGGCCCACGCGACGGAGACCAGATCGGCGACGCTCAACCCCGAGGCAAGGATGGTGTGCTTGAGCTTTGTGATATCCGCCGCGTCGATGAGCGGGTGGTCCGCCGTGGGGACCGGGTCCTGCCAGATGAGGTCTTCTCCGGGCACCTCGGGCCCGAGATACCGGGCCTTGGGCCCCATGTCGCGGTGGGTGAGCTTGAACCAGGCGCGGGCGAAGGCGTCGGCGAACTGGTCGGGATTCTCCATGAAGCGGCGGGAGATCTTCTCGTAGGCGGGATCGAAGCGCAGGGAGAGATCGGTCGTGAGCATCGTGGGGGCGTGGCGCTTGGAGGGATCGTGCGCATCGGGCACGGTCCCCGCGCCCATGCCGCCCTTCGGACGCCACTGGTGGGCGCCCGCGGGGCTCTTGGTGAGCTCCCACTCGTAGCCGAAGAGGTTCCAGAAGAAGTTGCCGTTCCACCTGGTCGGCGTGGTGGTCCAGGTCACCTCGAGGCCGCTGGTGATCGTGTCGCCGCCCTTGCCGGACTTGAACGCGCTTCTCCAGCCCAGGCCCTGCTCCTCGAGCGGCGCGCCCTCGGGCTCGGGGCCGACGAGCTTGGCGTCGCCCGCGCCGTGGGTCTTGCCGAAGGTGTGACCTCCGGCGATGAGCGCGACGGTTTCCTCATCGTTCATCGCCATGCGGGCGAAGGTCTCCCGGATGTCGCGGGCCGCGGCGATCGGGTCGGGATTGCCGTTGGGCCCCTCGGGGTTGACGTAGATCAGGCCCATCTGAACGGCGGCGAGCGGGTTCTCGAGGGCGCGATCGCCGGAATAGCGCTTGTCCGCCAGCCATGTGTTCTCCGAGCCCCAGTAGATGTCCTCGAGCGGCTCCCAGACGTCCTCGCGTCCGCCGCCGAAGCCGAAGGTCTTGAAGCCCATCGTCTCGAGCGCAACGTTACCGGCGAGGATCATGAGGTCCGCCCAGGAGATCCTGCGGCCGTACTTCTGCTTGACGGGCCAGAGCAGCCGGCGGGCCTTGTCGAGATTGACGTTGTCGGGCCAGCTGTTGAGCGGGGCGAAGCGCTGCGCGCCGGTGCCGCCGCCGCCGCGGCCGTCGCCGGTGCGATACGTGCCCGCGCTGTGCCAGGCCATGCGGATGAACAGGGGCCCGTAGTGCCCGAAGTCCGCGGGCCACCACGGCTGCGAGTCGGTCATCACCGCCGCGAGGTCCTTCTTGACGGCGGCGAGGTCGAGCGATCTGAACTCCTTGGCGTAGTCAAAGGAGCACCCCATCGGATCGGACTTCCCCGAGCGCTGGTGGAGCATCCTGAGGTTCAACTGGTTGGGCCACCAGTCGCGGTTGGAGGTGCCAGCGCCGGCGACCGAGTGATGGAACGGGCAGCGGGCGGCGGATGCGGTCTGGTTCGAGGAGTTTGGGTCTGACATGGGTGGGTTCCCCTGTGTGTTCGATGGTGATGTGGTTCGTCGAGCGGGTGGTCGAGGCGGCAATGCCCTGACGACCGGAGCTTTGTAGGCGCGGAGGCCCATGCTGTCGGGCGGGGGATGTCCGCCCGCCGTGGGCCAGAATGCCGCAATCCTCGGGATGTTCCCGGGATGAATCCAGCCACACGGCGGCATGGTACCAACGAGCCAGTTGCCGCCGTGCCGCGGCCGGGCGGGAGGGGGGGGAGGGGCCCGCACGCGGGGTGATGCTGGTCGGTTCCTGAGGGCCCACGCCGCCGCGGGGTGGCGTTCGAGCCTTTCGATCCACGCGAACAGTCCCGTCGCGACCAGTGCAACGCCCACCATGCGCCCTTCCGGCAGGAACGCTCAACGTCGAGCCGTGAGATCCACGTGGAGAGGTAACGTGCGATTCGAGGAACGCCAAGGGCGACTGGGCGAGCGATACCCGACGGTCGCAACTCGGTGTGCCGCCTGTGCGGGCGGTGCAATGATGTGTCTTCCACGACCATGAGGAACCGGGGCGTGGGAGCCGACCCTTTCCGCGTCAACGAGAGCAGTTCCTCGCGAATGTCTCCCACGCGTCCAAGCGCTCTGTGTTCGACCCCGCCGCACCCGAGAGTTGCCCTATGCCCCACCGAACGCTTGCCGCCGTGCTCGTCCTGGCCGCCCTCTCTCTGGGTGCCTGCGGCGGAGCCGCTCGCACGGATGCGCCCGTCGCCGGGGACTCCGCGACCGTCGTCCGCGACCAGGGGTACGCGCTGCTGTACACCACCATCGGCGAGGAGTGCGACGTTGACAAGGTGCTGATCATCAAGCGGCCCGCCGCGCCGGTGGCCGATCTGATCAAGGCCATCGGCCAGTTCTCGCGCGATGCCAAGGGGGCGATCGAAGGGCTCGCGAAGGAAGACCCGGCGATCGAGCTCAACAATCAGGGCCTGCCCGAGGTGGAGACCAAGACGCGCGACGCCATCAGCAGCGCAACGTCCAAGCAGATCATCTTCAACGGCGGCAAGGAGTTCGAGTTCCGGATCCTGCTGACCCAGCACGAGGCCCTGAACTACATCGGACACCTTGCCGGCGTGCTCGCAGCGCAGGAGCCGCGCGAGAATCGTCGGCAGTTCCTCACGCAGCTCGCCAAGCGGTCGGGCGAGTTGCACGAGCGGGTGCTGGCGCAGCTCAAGGGGCCATACGTCGGTCCTCCCAAGTAGGTCGGCCCGTCTCTCGGGTCAGATCTTCTCCGGCTCCATGCGGATCGCTCCGCAGGGGCACTCGGTGGCGCACATGGCGCACCCCTTGCAGTAGTCGTAGTTGAACCTGAACCGGTTGCCCGGGCCGAGCTTGATGACGGCGTTGTCCGGGCAGACGCCGAAGCAGTTGTCGCACTCGAAGCAGTTGCCGCAGGACATGCAGCGGCGGGCCTCGAAGAGGGCGTTGGACTCGGTGAGGCCGCCCATCACCTCGTCGAACGTCGTCGATCGGCGGGCCGCGTCGAGCGCGGGCTGCACGGTGTGCTCCGCGTCGGTGTAGTACCAAGTGTTGAGCTTCTCGAAGGTCGCGATCTCGGGCTTGGGCTTGGGGGTGTAGGTGGAGTTTCGCAGGAACGCATCGATGTATCGCGCGGCCTTCTTGCCGTGGCCGATCGCGACGGTGATCGTGCGCTCGCTGGGCACCATGTCGCCGCCGGCGAACACGCCGCGCCGGCCCGTCATCATGTCGGGGCCGACCTCGACCACGCCGTCGGTGATCTTCAGGCCGGTGACGTTGGAGAGGAAGGAGAGATCAACATCCTGCCCGAGCGCGAGGACGCAGGAGTCGGCCTTGATGGTCTCGAACTCGCCCGTGGGCTGGGGCTTGCCGGAGGCGTCGAGTTTCATCTTCTCGACGGTGAACTCGCCGCCCTTCTCGGCCTTGATGGTGGAGAGCCACTTGAACTGCACGCCCTCGTCCATGGCCTCCTGCACCTCGAAGTCGTGGGCGGGCATCTTCTCGCGGGTGCGCCGGTAGACGACGATCGTCTCGGTGGCCCCGAGGCGCTTGGCGGAGCGGGCCGCGTCCATGGCGGTGTTGCCGCCGCCGTAGACGATGACGCGCCGGCCGAGGAGGGGCTGGTCGCCGGTTTCCACGCCGCGCAGCAGTTGCAGGGCGTCGAGGATCTTCGTGGCGTCGCCGGCCGGGATGTAGGCCCGCTTGGCGAGGTGGGCGCCGACGGCGAGGAAGACGGCGTCGTAGTGCCCGCTCTTCATGGCCGCGTCGAGGTCGGCGATCTTGGCGTTGAGGCGGATCTCGACGCCCATGCGCTCGATGCGCTCGATCTCGGCGTCGAGGATGTCGCGCGGCAGGCGATACTTGGGAATCCCGAAGCGCATCATCCCGCCCGGCATCGGCCCCGCCTCGCTGATGGTCACGCTGTGACCCATCATCGTCAGGTGGTACGCGGCGGAGAGGCCCGAGGGGCCCGCGCCGACGACGAGCACGCGCTTGCCGGTCGGCTTGGCGTCGACCTTCATGGTCCACTTCTCGCGGATCGCCAGGTCGCCGAGGAACCGCTCCACCGCGTGGATGCCGACGGGCGAGTCGAGCTTGGCCCGGTTGCACGCGTCCTCGCAGGAGTGGTAGCACGCGCGGCCCATGGTCGCGGGCATCGGGTTGTCGCGCATGATCTGCTCCCACGCGCCGCGATAGTTCCCCTCCTCGGCGAGGTACAGCCACTGCTGGATGTTCTCGCCCGCGGGGCAGGCGTGGTTGCAGGGGGGCAGGCGGTCGACATACACCGGGCGCTCGGTCCGCCACGAGCCGGTCTTGTTGGCGAGGCTCGAGTTGATGTCGAGCGTGATGGCGTAGGGCTTGTTCATGCGACGACCGCTCCTTCCGGCATGAGACCGAAGCGCTCGATGTTGCGATCCGCGATGGACTGCATGATCGCGAGCCGATGCTCGTCCCTTCCGTTCTTCCCTTTGAACAAGTGTCCAAACCGACCCTGCACCCGCAGGTAATCCTCGACGGGCACGCGTTTGCGGATCGTTCGTCGTCCGACGACCTCGCCCGCCTCGGCCTCAAAGATCGGGAACAGGCCGCTCTCGACGGCGAGGCGCGCAACCTTGATCGTGTCGCCCGTCGGACAGGCCCACCCCAGCGGGCAGGGCGAGTGCACGTGGATGTACCGAGCGCCGTGGATGCCCATCGCCCGATCGACCTTGTACTCGAGGTCGCGCAGGTCCGCGACCGAGGCTGTGGCGACGTAGGGGATGCCGTGCGCCATCGCGATGAGCGGCACGCACTTGCCCTGCCCGAACACGTTGCCGGGCTCCTCGCCGACCGCCGGCGTCGTCATGGTGCGGGCGGTGGGGGGGGTCGCCGACGAGCGCTGCACGCCCGTGTTCATGTACCCCTCGTTGTCGTAGCAGATGTACAGCACATCGTCGTTGCGCTCGAACATCCCCGACAGGCAGCCGAAGCCGATGTCCACTGTTCCGCCGTCGCCGCCCTGCGCGATCACGCGGACGTCCTTCCGCCCCTTCACCTTCAGCGCGGCCGCCATGCCCGTCGCCACCGACGAAGCGTTGGCGAACAGCGAGTGCAGCCACGCGACGCGCCAGGACGACTCTGGGTACGGCGTTGAGAAGACCTCCAGGCAGCCCGTGGCGTTGGCGACGACCAGCCGCCCGTTGACGGCCCGCATGGCCGCGTCGAGGGCGTAGCGGGCCGCGAGCGCTTCGCCGCACCCCTGGCACGCGCGGTGCCCGGAGTTGAGCGAGTTGTTGCGCGCGGCGTCGGATTGCACGCTGCGGACCTTGACGTCCAGCAGGCGATTGCCCACGGTGAACGTGCCGGTCTGGTAGAACTTGACGCGTTGTGGACCGCTCATGTGTTCACCTCAGCTACTCCGGCCATTCCCACATCACGCAGCATCGCCTCCGCCGCCGGACCCGTCCGGCGGGCCAGCCGTTCGCGCTCGAGCTGGCGCTCCACCACCTCGTGGTTGAGGTCCATGAAGCTCAACTGGTTGAGGGTCCCATCTCGCGCGGCGAGGAACGTCTTCTTCAGGCCGGTCTTGGTGATGACCCGCCCGCCCAGGCCCGCGATGACGGTGTAGACCCTTGGACCACCCCCCCCTCCCTCACCGAGGGCCATGCGCAGGTTGTGCGACACGTTCCCGCCGATGCCCACGGAGAGGCTCTTCTCGATCGTCACGACGATTTTCGCGTGCCCCATCGCCGCCTTCAGCGCGGCCGAGGGGAACGGGCGGAACGACACGAGGCTCACGCACCCGATCTTCACGCCGTCGAGCCGCAGCTGGTCGATGGCGTCCTTGATGGTGCCGTTCACCGAGCCCAGGGCGCAGACGATGATCTCGGCGTCGGCGGTCTTGTAGGTGTGCAGCAGCCCGCCCGAGTCGCGACCGAACTGTTTCTTGAACTCGGCCGCGAGCTTCGGGATGAGCTCGAGGGCCTGCATCTGCTTGGCGTGCGCGAGGTAGCGGACCTCGGTGTACGCCTCGGGGCCGACCATGGCCCCGATCGTGACGGGCTCGTCCGGGTCCACGATCTGGCGGGGCTCGTAGGGGGGCAGGTACGCGTCCACCTGGGCTTGCGTCGGCACATCGACGCGCTCGTAGGCGTGGGTGAGGATGAAGCCGTCCACGCACACCATCACCGGCATCGAGAGCTCCTCGGCGAGGCGGAAGGCCTGGATGTGCAGGTCCGTCGCTTCCTGGTTGGTCTCGGCGAAGATCTGGATCCAGCCCGCATCGCGCATGGCCATGGAGTCGGTGTGGTCGTTCCAGATGTTGATCGGCGCGCCGATGGCCCGGTTGCCCACGGTCATGACGATCGGCAGGCCGAGGCCCGAGGCGTTGTACACCGCCTCGGCCATGAACAGGATGCCCTGGCTGGCCGTGGCCGTGTACGCCCGCGCGCCGGCGGCCGAGGCCCCGATCGCCACGCTCATGGCGGCGAACTCGCTCTCGACGTTGATGTACTCGCACGGCGAGAGCTCGCCGTTCTTCACCATCGCCCCGAGCGCCTCGACGATGTGCGTCTGGGGCGTGATCGGATAGGCGCAGATGACCTCGGGACGACACAGCGCGATGCCCTCGGCGATCGCGATCGAGCCTTCACACTGCTTGAGCATGACGCGCCGCTCCTTTCGCCTGGCCGTTCGGAGATGATGGAAGCACGCCGCCGCAGAGGACGTACGCCTCGCGGGTCGCGGCCACGTTCTTCTCCCCGACCGCCCCCTTGAACTTCCTCAGGATCGCCGTTTCCACCGCCGCAAGGCCCACGCACTTGGTCGCCGCGCACAGCGCGCCCAGCAGCGCGGCGTTGGGCACCGGCCTCCCGACGTGCCGCAGCGCGATCTCCGTCGCGCCCAGCGTCCGCACGTGCCCCGCGGGCAGCGAGGCGATGAGGGGCTGGATGCCGAGTTCCTCGGGCTTGCGCGTCGAGTTGATCAGCACGTGCCCCTTGGCCGAGAGGCCGTCCATGAGCTTGGGCACGAGCAGCAGCGTCGGGTCCTGGATGATCAGGGCGTCGGGCGTCGTCACCGGCTCGCGCGTCCGGATCTCCTTGTCGTCGATCCGCACGAACGACACCACCGGGGCGCCCATCCGCTCCGAGCCGAAGCTCGGGAACGCCTGGGCCCAGTGGCCCTCCTCGAATGCGGCGATGGACAGCATCTCCGCCGCCGTCACCACGCCTTGCCCGCCGCGACCATGGATGCGCACTTCGAACACGGTGCTCCCCTTGTGTGAGCCCCGTTTGAAGACTAGTCAAAGACGATGCATAAGTCCGGTATGTAAAGTGCCGTTGGACTAGGGGAATTGTGCCTGTTTTCCCGCGCGGCCGGGGGGTTCACGGGGCCGCGAGCGACGCGATCCGCACGCCCGCCTCGATCAGGCCCCTGCGCACCGCCGAGGCCATCGCGGCGGCGTTCGGTGTGTCGCTGTGCAGGCAGATGGTCTGGGCGTGAAGAGTCACGTGGGCGCCGGTGACGGCTGTCACGCCGCGTCCGGTCGCGATCGAGATGGCCTGCGCCGCCGCCGGCGCACCATCGGTGATGAGCGCATCGGGCTTGGTGCGGGCGCGCAATGAGCCGTCGGGCTCGTAGCGCCGATCCGCGAACGCTTCCGCCGCCACCTCGCATCCCAACTCGTGCCAGCGCTCGAGGCCCGGCGCGCCGGCCAGTCCGACGAGCGTCATCCCGGGGTCGATGCCGAGCACGGCGCGGCCGATGGCCTCGGCCACGGGCATGCGCGTCATGGCCGCGTGGTAGAGCGCGCCGTGGGGCTTCACGTGCGAGACGCGCGCCCCCAGCGACCGTGCGATCCGATCGAGCGACCGCACCTGCGCGGCGACCGTGCGCTCGATCTCCTCGGGCGGCAGTTTGTGGTCGATGCGTCCGAAGTTCTCCCGATCCTCGAAGCTCGGGTGGGCTCCGATGGCGACGCCGCGCTTCATCGCGGCCCGCACCATCCGCTCCATGGAGGCCGCGTCTCCCGCGTGGCCGCCGCAGGCGATGTTGGCGGAGGTGACGATGTCGAGCAGCGCCATGTCCACGGCGACCTGCGCCGGCTCGTCGCTCTCGCCCATGTCGGAGTTGAGGTCGATCGTGGCCGTCATCCGTCCAGCTCCTTCCCGCGCGTCTCCGGCAGCAGCATCGAGAGCACCCCGCCGATCACGAAGAACACCGACGTCAGGCTCAGCGCCGCCCCCAGTCCGTGCTGCTCCGCGACCGATCCGATCACCCACGGGGCCATTGCGCTCAGGCCGCGCCCGAGGTTGTAGCACACGCCCTGCGCCGTGCCGCGCACGCTCGCGGGGAAGAGCTCCGCCAGCATCGCCCCGAAGACGCTGAAGTACCCGTGCCCGAAGAACCCGACCAGCGGCCCGAGGGCCATGAGCATCGCCGGGCTCCGTGCGCTCGCCCCGTAGATGGGCACGATGGCCGCGGCACACAGCACGAAGGCGATGAACGTCCGCTTGCGTCCGAAGCGGTCGGCAAGAAATCCGAACGTGGTGTACCCGAAGAACGCGCCGATCTGCATCGGCACGATCCATCCCGCCGACTTCACCACCCCCAGCCCCGCGCCCCCCGGCGGCGGCGACGACAGATACGTCGGGATCCACGAGAAGAGCCCCCAGTACGAGAACAGCAGCGCGCTCGTCGTGCCCGTGGCGATCAGTGCCCGTACAAGATACACCCGCGATCCCAGCACACGCACCGTCTCGCCGCGTGCCCGCGGCGCCGCCCGGGCCGCGTGCCACGCCTCGGGCTCGGCCAGTCCCCGCCGCATCCACGCCACCAGCAGCGCGGGCGCGATGCCGATCACGAAGAGCGTCCGCCAACCCCACACCGGCAACACCAGCGCGCCCAGCCCCGCCGCAAGGATGTACCCGATCGCCCACCCGGATTGCATCAGTCCGATCGCCTTCCCGCGGTGCTTCGCGGGCCATGTTTCGGCCACCAGCACCGCCCCCGCCGACCACTCGCCGCCCATCCCGAGCCCGACGAGCACACGCCAGAAGATGAGCATCGTGAGGCTCTGCGCCGTCGCCGTCAGCGCGGTGAACGCCGAGTACACAAGGATCGAGACCATCAGCATGCGCACCCGCCCGAAGCGATCCGCCAGCACGCCGCTCACAATCCCGCCCAGCGCAGACGTGATCAGCGTCGCCGACGCCACCATCCCCGATTGCCCCTTGTCGAGCCCGAACTCCTTCGCGATCGGCCCCAGCGCGATGATGTACAGCGTCACATCCATCGCGTCGAGCATCCACCCGGCTCCGGCGGCCGCGAGCGAGCGCCACGCCCGCCCATCCGCCTCGCGCCACCATGGGGTGCTGACCGTCTCGTTCATGGCCGCGCCTCCCACGTTGCCAGCACGCGTTCGCGTTCACGCAGCGCGGCCAGCGCGACGGCCTGCGTCACGCGCTCGAATCGCACGGTGTCCCCCGGGCGCAGTTGTCCCAGCGCGGGCAGGTCCACGCTCGCCACGCACGCGATCACCGGATATCCGCCCGTGGTCGGATGATCCACCATCAGCACGATCGGCTCGCCGCCCGGCGGAACCTGCACGGCCCCGCACGGCATCCCTTCGCTGCGCATCCGCCCCGTTCCGGCCTCGCCGATGGACCCTTCTAGCCGAACGCCCACGCGATCCGATCGCGACGACACCGTGAACGCCGAACTCCAGAATCGACGCGCCGTCCCGTCGTCGAACTCCGCCGCCTGCGCCCCATCCACCGCCCGAAGTGTCCGGCGCGTCAGCGTCTCCTCGATCAGCGCGGCCGCGATCGGCGCGGCCTCGACAGGCTCGCGCGCCGCGGCTTCGCCGATGAGCAGCACGTCGCCCTTGCGCAGAGCCCGCCCGTCGAGCCCTCCGAACGCCGCGGCTAGGCAGGTCGAGCAACTCCCCAGCGCCGCCGGAACGGCGATCCCGCCGCGCACGCACAGGTACGTTCGCACGCCGCGCACGATCGGTCCGACTCGCAGCCGCTCGTCCGCCCCCACCCGCATCGCACCGAGCCCCACCGGCCGCACACCCGAGCCCGATTCCAGCACCGCCCGTGTGTGCCCGCCCGCCAGCGACACCACGGCATCACGCTCGAAGGCGAACGTGCCGCCCATCAGCGTCATCTCCAGCGCGCCCGCGCCCGCCGCGTTTCCCACCATGCGATTGCCGATCCGCAGCGCCAGCGCATCCGCCGCGCCGCTCTCCGGCACACCCATCGCGGCGTGTCCGAACCGCCCGCCGTCCTGCACGGTGGTGAGCATCCCGGGTTCGATGACGGTGAGCCGCGCCACCTCAGCGGCCCCCCAATCGGTGAAACGCCGCCTCATCGATCGGCACGAAGCGCACCCGGTCCCCCGCCCGCAAAAGCGCGGCGGACTCGCGCTCCGCATCGAACATCCGCAGCGGCGTCCGCCCGATCAGTCGCCACCCGCCGGGGCCCTCGCGCGGGTAGATGCCCGTGCGGTCCCCGGAGAGTCCCACGCTCCCCGCGGGCACCCGCACGCGGGGCGAATCCAGCCGCGGCACGGCCAGTTCCGCCGGGTTCCCTGCGATGTACGCGAAGCCCGGCGCAAAGCCCAGGAATCGCACCACGTGCTCCGCCCCGCTGTGCAGGGCGATGAGGCGCTCGACCGGCACGCCCGCCCGTCGGGCCACGTCTTCAAGATCGGGGCCCATGGCGGGCGAGTAGCAGACCGGCACTTCGACCACGCGGGGCTCTTCGTGCACAACACCGCTGCCGCCATCCGCGAGCGCCCGGTGGACCTCCGCCATCGCCGTCTCCGGCTCCAGCATGAGCCCATCGAACGAAACAAGCACGGTCTCCTCAGCCGGAGCAGCATCCACCACCGCACGGATCGCTCGGATGCGCTCGACCACGCTCGGGCCACTCGCGCCAGATATCGCCGTCACCAACAGGTGACGATCCCCAACCCACCGCATGGATGGCTCGCTGCCGACGCTCCGCATGTCGTGAGTCTAACAGAAGCGCAGTGACTTTACTGGGCACTCGGCACTGAGTACCGAGCACCGGGCACTGGGCATTTACCGCGTCAGGCATCGCCCGAACTCGCCGGGCTCGAACACGTGCAGGCGGGCGGGATCGAGCGCGAGCGTGGCGATTGATCCGGCCCTCAGGTCTCCGGCGGGCACGCGGGCGATGATCGCCGGGTGTTTCGGCGTCGAGAGCGTCACATCCATCTGGTCGCCCAGCGGTTCGACGAGCGCCACGGGCATGCGCATGATGGGTCGATCGGGTGAAGTGGGGGGGGTGGAGGGGG
>JBGAOP010000015.1:0-94415 GCA_044221735.1 Phycisphaerales bacterium
CGCGCGCAGCAGCCAAACGCGGACGAGATTCGCAAGGTTGTCGCGGAAATGCTCGCCGATGCCGAGGAGCGCTCGGCCCTGATCGGCGGGACGCCCGCTCCTGCGACAGCAAAGAAGCCCGTCACCGACGAATACCACGGCGTCAAGGTCGTGGACGACTACCGCTGGCTCGAAGACTGGAGCGCCGAGCCCGTCAAGAAGTGGTCCGAGCAGCAAAACGCCTACGCCCGCACCTACCTCGACGCCATGAAGTGCGCCCCCGCCGCCCGCGCCCGCATGACCGAGCTCGAGAACGCCGTCGGCGTGCAGTACCACAGTGTCCGCTTCGCCGGTGAGAAGTACTTCGCCGCCAAGACCCAGCCGCCCAAGCAGCAGCCCCTCATCGTCGTCCTCGACTCCATCGACGACACCAAGAGCGAGAAGGTCATCCTCGACCCCAACACCCTCGACAAGGAAGGCCACACCGCCTTCGACTGGTTCGTCCCCTCGCCCGATGGCTCGATGGTCGCCGTCTCCCTCTCCGAGGGCGGCAGCGAGAGCGGCAACGTCCACATCTACTCCACCGACGACGGCCGCGAGCTTCTCGGCGACATGATCCCGCGCGTCAACGGCGGCACCGCGGGCGGCTCACTCGCGTGGAACGCCGACGGCTCCGGCTTCTTCTACACCCGCTATCCGCGCGAGGGCGAGAGAGCCAAGGACGATATGGACTTCTACACCCAGGTCTGGCACCACGACATGGGCCGCCCTACTGAGCACGACACCTACGAGACCGGCAAGGACTTCCCCAAGATCGCCGAGATCCAGATCGAGGTCAGCCACGACGGCACCTGGGTTCTCTGCAACGTGCAGAACGGCGACGGCGGCGAGTTCATCCAGGAGGTCCGCTGCCTCGCCCCCGCCAAGGACGCCCAGGATTCGAAAGTCGGCGAGTGGACGCGCCTCTCCAAGTGGTCCGACCGCGTCGTTGAGGCCAAGTTCGGCCGCGACGGCGCTATGTACATCGTCAGCCGCAAGGATGCGCCGATGGGCATGATCTTCCGTCTGCCGTTGTCGGACAAGGCGCCGCCCTCGCTTCGGGCCGCCAAGCAGCACATCCTCGAGCAGAAAGACGCCTCCATCGAGACAGCCTTTGACAAGCGTAACGGCCTCTGGATCACCGACTCCCGTATCTACGTCCTCTACCAGATCGGCGGCCCCAACGAGCTCCGCCAGTTCACACTCGACGGCAAGCCTTGCGCTGCCGGCTCCGTCCCCCAACCCTCTATCTCCACGCTCGAAGACGTCGAGCCCCTCAACGGCGACCGACTCGTCTTCGCCATCGACATGTTCGAGGCGCCCCCCGCGTATTTCCGCTACGAGCCCACCGCCGCCGGCGGCAGCGCAACCAAGACGGCCCTCGCCGTCGCGCCCCCGCCCCACATGCCCAAACTCACCGTCAAGCGTGAGTTCGCCATAAGCAAGGACGGCACCAAGGTCCCCGTCAACATCATCATGCCCGAGGGCCTGAAGCCCAATGGCAAGACCCCGACCATCGTCTGGGGCTACGGCGGTTACGGCGTCAACGAAACCCCCGGCTTCTCCCCGCGCCGAATCCTCTGGATCGAGCAGGGCAACATCTTCGTCGTCGCCAACATCCGCGGCGGCGGCGAGTACGGCGAGAAGTGGCACACCGGCGGAAACCTGCTCAACAAGCAGAACGTCTTCGACGACTTCTACGCCGCGGCCAAGCACATGATCGACAAGGGCTACACCGACCACGACCACCTCGGCCTCTTCGGCGGCTCCAACGGCGGCCTGCTCATGGGCGCGACCTTCACCCAGCATCCGGACCTCGCCAAGGCCGTCGTCTCCAGCGTCGGCATCTACGACATGCTCCGTGTCGAGCTCTCCTCCAACGGCGCGTTCAACGTCACCGAGTTCGGCACCGTGAAGGACAAGGCCCAGTTCGACGCCCTCCACGCCTACTCGCCCTACCACCACGTCAAGGACGGCACGAAGTACCCCGCCATCCTCTTCCTCACCGGCGCCAACGACCCGCGCGTCGACCCGATGCAGAGCCGCAAGATGACCGCCCGCCTCCAGGCCGCCGACCCCACGGGCCTCTTCATCCTCCGCACCAGCGGCAACACCGGCCACGGCATGGGCACGCCCCTCTCGGCCCGCATCGAGCAGAGCGTCGACACCTACGGATTCTTCTTCGAGCAGTTGGGCGCGAAGTACACGCCGATCGGCAGCCCGGCCATCGGCAAGCACTGATCGCACCAGGATGAACCGGGGCCGGCGGGCGTGCGCTCCACGCCCGCCGCGGGCCTAGAACGACGACTTCTGCGCCGCCGGCGCGGGATGTCCGCCATCGGTCACGATCAGCTTCCAGCGCACGGCCTTCTGCTGCGTGGTGTGGGGGTGATGGTCATCGCCCGGCAGCGGGCTCGGCTGCAGCACGGTGATCTCGTGCCCGCACCCATCGCAGCGGTAGATGCCGGACTTCGGCGCGGCCGTTCCCCCCGGCAACGCCTTGTCGAACATCGCGTCGCTGGAGAACTTCAGGAACCGCTCGAACTTGTATTGCGCCATGGGCCCTTTCGCGAAGGCGCACGGCCCGTGGGTCAGGCGCCGCTCGCGATCAAGGGAACTGTATCCGCACGCCCCGCCAACGCGCGGCACTCGTTCGTTTCATCTCAAGGCCGCCGACGTGGGCCGCGCTGCTTGGCGACCATGCGCTCCGCCGCGGGCACCCGGATGTTCCGCGCCAGGCCCAGCAGCCCCATCGCGCGGATCACCAGGTACGAGATATCGAGTTGCCACCACGCCAGCCCGTGCCGGGCGCTCGCGGGAAACGCGTGGTGGTTGTTGTGCCACCCCTCGCCAAGCGCCAGCACGCCGAAAATCGGGTTGTTCCGGCTCTGGTCGTGCGAGTTGAACGGCCGCGCACCCCAGATGTGGCACACCGAGTTCACGCTCCACGTCACGTGGTGCACCAGGAACACGCGCACCAGCCCGCCCCACACGAAGCCCAGCAGCACGCCCGTCCACGTCATCGTCAGCAGCCCGCCCAGCGCGGCCGGGATCAGCAGCCCCAGCACCACCCACAGCGGAAACAGCGTGTTCACCACGCGGATCATCCGGTCCTTGCGAAGGTCACGGACATACCGGCCCAGCCCCGGCGCGTTCCTGCGGAACAGCCATCCCGCGTGCGAGTGCCAGAACCCCCGAAGCACGCCCAGCACGCCGCTCCAGTTGCCGCGCGACGCGTGCGGAGAATGCGGATCGCCGTGATCGTCGGAGTGCTGGTGGTGCGAGCGATGCACCGCCGCCCATTGCAGCACCGACCCCTGCACCGCCATCGAGCCCAGCACGCCCAGCACGAACGCGATCGGCCGCGGCGTGTCGAACGACTTGTGCGTGAAAAACCGGTGATAGCCCACCGTGATGCCCAGACCCGTCGCCAGATACATCCCGCCCAGAATCGCCAGGTGAATCCAGTTGAACGCCCAACCCCACAGCAGAAACACCGCCGCGGCCACCCCGATGAACGGCAGTACAACGCCGATGATGTTCGCGATGCGGGTCCCAAGCGTTGTCGCGTGCGCAACGTCCTCGTCCACCGAGTGACCGATCTCCGCGTTGACGACAACGACCGGAGAGCTCGGGCACTCCACCCTCAAGGCTTCCCGGCCCTGCTTCTTCGTGCTGGTCACATTCATGCGGGCATCGTCTCCTGATCCGGAGTCATTCGTACGCCTCCCATCGGGCCGGGGGCCGCGGAATCATCCGATTCCGACGAATGTTCTCAAACCAGGGAAACGCCGGACATCCTCGACAAGGCAACGAGAATCCTGTCGCCAATCAGGAATACGCGGGCACCCACTGCGTCGCCGCGATCTGCCGCGCCAGTTCCTCGCGGTCCATCGGCGCGGCCAGCCCTTCCGCTTGCGCCTGCATCGCCACCGCCGCCGCGATATGGCGCGCGATCGCCCGCAGATCGCGCGGCCGCGGCAGCAGCGATCCGTTGGGGTCCTTCAGCGCGGGAGACTTCTCTCCCAGCGCCCGCGCCGCCGCCAGCAGCATGCCGTCCGACACCCGGCTCGCTTTGCACGCCGCCAGCGCCAACCCCACCGCCGGAAAGATGAACACGTTGTTGCACTGCGCGATCTCGATCTCGCGCACGCCAGTGTTCACCGGCGCAAACGGCGATCCCGTGGCCACCAGCGCCCGTCCGTCGGTCCATTTGTACAGGTCCGCGGGCGTCGCCTCCGCCTTGGCCGTCGGGTTTGAGAGCGGGAAGATGATCGGCCGCGTCGTCTTGCGGGCCATCTCCCGCACGATCGGCTCGGTGAACGCCCCGGCCAGCGTCGACAACCCGATGAGGATCGTCGGCGCGATCGCGCCCACCACCTGCTCCAGCCCCACGATCCCCGCTGCCGAGCGCGGCATCCCCACGAGCCGCTCGCTCGCCTGCGCAAACGCTCGCTGCTCCCCCGAAAGATCGGTCCGCCCCGTGTGCAGCACCCCTCCTCGGTTGATGATCCAGAACCGCGACCGCGCCTCCGCGAGCGAAAGCCCATCATCTACCATGGCGCGGCACAAATAGTCCGCTACGCCGATCCCCGCCGAGCCCGCCCCCAGCATCACCACCGTCTGATCCCGCAGCGGCCGTCCCGTCACCGCAATCGCCCCCAGAATCGCCCCCAGCGCCACCGCCGCCGTCCCCTGGATGTCGTCGTTGAAGCTCAGCAGTTCATCCCGATACTTGTGCAGCAGCGTGAACGCCGTGCTATTGGGGAAGTCCTCCCATTGCACGCACGTTCCCGGCAGTTCCGCCTTCACCGCACGCACGAAGCGGTCCACGAAGTCAAAGTACTCGTTCCCCTCCAGCCGCTCGTGACGCCACCCGAGGTACAGCGGGTCCCGCAGCCGCTCGGGGTTGTTCGTGCCCACGTCGAGCATGATCGGCAGCGTGCGCTCCGGACGAATCCCCCCGATGAGCGTGTACAGCGACAGCTTGCCGATCGGAATCCCCAGCCCGCCCACGCCCTGATCTCCGATGCCCAGGATCCGGCCGCCGTCCGTCACCACGATCACGTCGATCTCTTTGCCATACCGATTGGCCAGGATCTCCGGAATCCGATCCCGCAGCGGATACGACACAAACAGCCCGCGCGGCCGGCGATAGATGTGCGAAAACTGCTCGCACGCCGCCGCCACCGTCGGCGTGTACACGATCGGCATCATCTCCTCGACGTGCTCGAGCATCAGCCGATAGAAGAGCACCTCGTTGGTGTCCTGCAGCGCCCGCAGATAGATGTGCTTGCCCAGCGGCGTGCTCGCCGCCTGAAAAGCCCCATACGCCCGCTCAACCTGCTGCTCGAGCGTCTCGACCTGCGGCGGCAAAAGGCCCAGCAGCCCATACTGCATCCGCTCCTCGTCGCTGAAGGCCGTGCCTTTCGTGCGATACGGGTTGTCGAGCAACGCCTGGCCCCGCCGATGCGGCGGAACCGTCGCGGTGGGGGAGGGTTGAAGCGAAGTCGGTCGGGAAGGGAATGCAACGGACATGGCGAGCCCTTTCGGGTGGGTCTCGCCCCGGGCTCATGGGGAGTCGGGATTGGGGGCCGCCGCGCGGACGGGACCGCAATTGACAGTACACCCCACGACCTCGCGCGTGCACCGCCCCAGCGCGAATGGGGGACTCTTCCCCAATTCCCAAAGTGTCCAGGGAAACAACGGGCAATCTATCCCGCCCGTTCAACCTTGCCCAAGAACTCCACCCGACGCTTCTCATCGCCGATCGCCCCAAACAACTCCGCCGCCCGCATCCACGTCCGCCGCGCCTCCTCCACCTCGCCCCGCTCCATCGCGATGTCGCCCATGTTCGCCCACTTTCCCGCCGCGATGTCATCCGCCCGCGGCCCGATGCGGTCGCAGATCGCCAGCGACTCCCGATACAACTCCATCGCCCGGTCATACACCTTCCGCGATTCGTACACCAGCGCAATGTTCCCCACATCCCGCGCCTCCCCATACTCGCACCCGATCCGCCGATCGATCTCCAGCGCCCGCCTCATCATCGCCTCGGCCTCATCAAACTCCCCGCGATGATGATGCACCAGCCCAAGGTTGCACCACGCCCGTCCCGCATCCTCATTCTCCGTTGTCTCCCCGATCACCCCGATCCGCCGACGCACCATCGCCTCCGCGGCGTCATACTCCCCCGCGCGAAAGTGAAACTGAAACGCCAGGAACAGCACCCGCAGATCGCGCCCATCCAGCAACAGCGCCTCCGCGAACCCCCACCGCGCCTCCTCCGTCCGCCCCTCCCGAAACGCCGCGGCCGCCCGCTCGGCCAGCGCCACCGCATTCCGCGCACCGTCATGTCCACCCGTCTCGCTCATGGCGTCCACGTCCTGATCAACTGCGGCCGCGTGTACGCCACCTGGAATCCGCCCCGCACCGCGTTCCTGTGCGACACGGATCCCGCCCGCACATCCAGCTTCGCCAGCAAACATCCGCGCTCGCGCGCCAGCCGCAGCCGCGCCGCCGTCAGCGCCCGCTGAATCCCGCGCCCTCGGAACGCCGGCAGCACCGCCGCGCCCGCCATGTGCACCACCTCGCCGTGGATCGACATGCCCGCCCCGCCCGCGGGCTCTCCACCAACAGTCGCCAGCAGCATGATCGAGTGCTCGAGCGAGGCCCGCACCCGCGCGATATCCACCGCCATCTTCACCGGCTCGCCCCCATCCGCAAAGCCCACATCCAGCACCCGGCCCCACGCCGCCGCACGATCCGCCCCGACCCGCTCGATCCTCACGCCACTCCCGAGAGTCTCATCCTCGCCATCAACATCCACCCGTCGGCACAGCACCGTCTCGAACGACCCGATCGCATACCCGCGTCCGCCGACCCCCGCCAGCATCGCCACGAACGCCTCATCCGCCAGCGGGCACAGATCAACAACCACCGGCGACCCGCTCGCCGCAAACACCGCCTCCACGCCGTCCCATTCCTCCGCCGACACCGGCCCATGCAGCCCCACGCCCTTCACCGCGTTGAGCGGGTCCGACGGCCCATAGAACAAACCGAATCCTCCCGCGCACGCCACATCACGAATCCCCCCGCTCGAATACACCCGCTGGGCCGCCACGCAGAACGCCCGCGACGCCGCCGCCTCCGCCCCCTCCAGCAGCGCGGCCGTCACGCCATCCACAAACATCGCCCCGCTCACGGCTGCTCCTCGGGCGCTCCTCCCACGTACACCACGTAGTCGGCCCGACCCTTGTCATCGTCCTTGAGAGCATCCGCCGCCTGATCCACAAAGCTCACCGTCACTATCCTCGTGCCCGGCCGAAGCAGCCCCACAGCCCGCGGTGTGCCTCCCTCGAAGTCCACGTGGAAGCGCCCGATGACGAGGAAGGTGGGCATGCCACCGGCCTCGATTCCCCTCGCCACACTCTCGCCCATCGTCCAATCCCACAGCGACTGGCTGCGAAACGCCGTGTCCAGCCGCATCCGCTTCTGCTCGTCCGTCACCGTGCTCTTGGGGTCCGCCGTCCCATGCGACGGCATCGGCGACATTACTTTGTCGAACGCCTGTCGATACTTCGTCTCCGGCCCCGGCAACGAGTCCGGCACGCGAAACAACCGCTTCTGCTCGGCCCCCAAACCCGCCAGCTTCTCGTACCCGCTCTCCCGCGCCACCTTCACGTACCGGCGCGGCGAGTTCGCCGCGATCACCGGCCGACCCTTCGCCTTCGCCGCCTCGACCATCGCCCGGTGCCCCGGCGGATACGTCCCCGTCGAGGTGTGCGCCGTCAGCTTCTTGAACGTCTCCTCGTCCACAACCCCCGCAAGATAGTCATCCAGCGCGGCCTGCTGATCCCGCTCAAAGAACTCCATCGCCAGCGTCGCCCGGGGGGACTTCGCCAGCACATCCTCCCACAACGCATCCGCCGCGGCCAGCCCCAGCGGATGCCCGTGGTTCTCACCTATGAACACCGCCTCCGCCCCCGCCGCCGCATCCACCAGCGACGACCACGCCACGCCCGCGCCGGTCTTTCCGTCAAACACCACCACCTGCCGCGCCGCGGGCGAGCCCAGCAGCATCGCCGCCTGAGCGTGCGCGGGAAGCGCCGGGGCGCTCCCGCCGCACCCGCCCATGAACACCAGCCCCACGAACGCGCAAAGAAGTGCCCAGCGTGCCACGGTAATCCTCCTCCAGCCGCCGCCACCTCCCGCTGTCTTGCTCCACGAAACTCAATCCAGCCAATCCTTGTCCTTCAGCCGCTGCGGCACATATTCCTCGGTGACGTACGAGATGCCCTTGTTGATCATGGCTTCGACTTCCATCTTGAAGCCGTTGTCCAGCAGCCCCTGGATCTCTTTCTGCCACTGCTTGTTGTGCTCGAACCACGGATACGCGGCCATCTCCTTGGCACGCTTGATGTCGTTGTCGTTGAGCGTGATCTTCACATCGTCGTTGAATCCGCACGCCTTGTAGTCCTTCGAGCGCACGCCGATGTACTTCGCCTCGGGAATCGCCAGCCGATTCGACTCGAACGCGAGCGAGATCGACCCCTGCTTGATGACCGAAAAGATGTAGTGCCCCCACGGATCGCAGTCGAGCAGGCAGTAGATCGGCAGCCCCAGTTCGCGGTTGAGCCGCTGCAAGAGCCGCCGCACGCCGCGCGACGGCTGCCCACCACCCTCGGTCAGGATGCAGTTGTGCTTCTGCCAGAACTTGTCCTCGTTGAACCGCCCCCACACCGTGTCCTTTTCCACATGCAGCACGAACTTCGCATCGCACTTCTTGAACTGGATGACGTCCGGCTCCACGATGCTCGGGATCGCGTACCCGCCGCTGCCCATCCGCCGGCAGTCGATCTCGTCGCCCGTGTCGACGATCGTGATGTTCCCGATCATCGTCCCCTTCTTCTTGGCGAAGATGTGCAGCTCCTCGCGCAGCGCGCCGAGCGAGACCTCCAGGTCCTCCAGGATCCCGTCCGACTCATCCTGATCGGCGAACGTCTTCTCGTTCGTCCCCGCGACCGTGTGCAGCCCCTTGTAGAACATTCCACGAAGGCTCAGCGTCTTCTCGACCTCGATGAGTTCCTTGATGGACTTGCCGTGCAGGCACGTCTGCATGAACTGCTTGGCCTGACCGAGGTTGAACAGTTGCCGCTCGGCCGAGGCGCTCCCCATCTCCAGGATGCCCCGCTTCTTGTTCCAGATCGTGTTCGACTTGGTGCGCAGCGGAATATCGATCTTCGGCTCGCGCCCGCCGAGGGCCTTGCCCGCCACCTCGTCGGCAAGCTCCACAATGCTCGCCATCGTCTTCTTGTCGCGCTCCTTGATCCGAGCCGACGTCGTTCCGCCCTGCCCCCCCGATGCCGTCTTTGTCTTCGCCATGCCTGCGGCACTCCTTCGCCTAAAGGGTCGGCCGGAGTGTATCGCGCCACTACTCTTTCAGCATGGACAAGCCCAAACCCGCCCCCAAACAGGTCGCATGCACGCGCTGCAACATCGCCAAGCGATATCTCGGGACGAAGCGATTCCACGAAGGGCCCCGATGGGGCATTCTTGGCGACCTTGGCGAGTTGTTTGTGAACAAGGAGACGTTCGATATCTACGCATGCCCGCGATGCGGATCGGTCGAGTTCTTCGTCGACGGGGTGGGTGAGGACCTGCGTCCTCAGTAGGCACCACTCCCCTCCGTCAACGTCATCTCCGCGACCTGCCGCAGTCCGAAGGGGGCACTCCACCGCCCACGCGCTCGCCCCGGTCGTGCTCCCTCACCTCGCCCGCGCCAGCTCCACAATCTCCATCGCCCGCTCCGGCTTGTCCGCCGGGGCCAGCACCGTGATGTGGTCCCCCGGCGCAAGCACAAGGTCCGCCGCCGGCAGCAACTCCCGCCCGCCCCGCTCGATCCCCACGACCACGCACCCCTCCGGCAGTCCCGCCTCACCCAGCGTCTTCCCGTGCAGCTCTGAATCCCGCTGGATCCCCATCACCACCGAACGTGGCTCCGTCGCCGGTCCCCGGTGCTCCGGCCCGCCGCGCCGCCGCAGGTCCGCCTCCAGCATCGCCTCATACAGCGGCAGCGTCCGCATGTGGTCCGCCACCAGATGCGCCACCAGGCACGCCACGCACACCGACAGCAGCTGCTCGTAGTTCGCCGTCATCTCCACGATCAGCACGATCCCCGTTAGCGGCGCACGGATCGACCCGGTGAACAGCGCGGCCATCCCCAGCACCGCAAACGCATCCACCGAATCCTTCAGCGACGGCTGCACCACGCCCACGATCCGCGACGCCACCACCCCCATGATCGTCCCCATCAGCAGCATCGGCGCCAGCACGCCCCCCGGCGCGCCCGAGGCATAGCTCATCATCGTCACGACCAGCTTCACCACCAGCAGCACCAGCAGCGCCGACACCCCCATCGACAGCCGCCCACCCAGCAGATCATCCGCCACCGCGTGCCCGCCCCCCGCAACCTCCGGCATCCACCACGCCACCAGCCCGCACACCGCCGCGGCCAGCCCCGGCAATATCCATCGCGGCACAACCCGGATTCGGTGTCCGCACTCGCTCGTCCACATCAAGCCGCGATTGAAGAGCACGCCCACCACGCCGCACACCGCCCCCAGCGCGGCAGCCCACGGCAACGCCACCAGCGGCAGCGCCGGGAATCCCTGCACGGAAAACGACGGCAACTGTCCGTGCAGCGAGCGGGCCACAATGTCCGCGCACACCGCGGCGATCAGAGCGCCCCCGAACGTCAGCGCCGACATCTCCCGGTGCAGCTCTTCGATGACAAACAAAAACCCCGCCAGCGGCGCATTGAACGCCGCCGCCACTCCCGCCCCGGCTCCGCACGACATGATCTGCGGAAGCGTGCGGCTCTTCACGCCCAGCTTCTTCCCGATCGCCTCCGCCACCGCCGCGCCCATCTGCACGGTCGGCCCTTCGCGTCCCAGCGAGAGCCCCGCTCCCACACACAAGGCCCCTCCAACAAACTTCACGGGAACAAGCGACCTCCACTTGAGCACGAAGGCGTGCATCAGCGCGCCCTTCACGGTGGGAATCCCGCTCCCGCTCGCCTGCGGGCTCATCCTTGCCACGAGCAGCCCCGCCGTGCATCCCAGCAGCATCCCAACGATCGGCAGCACGCTCCACGCCCAAGCGTTCGCGAGCGGCAAGCCGTGCAGCCATTCCAGGAATCGCCCGCGCCCCCCTTCCGCCACCGCGATCGCCCACTGAAACCCCACAGCCAGAAATCCCACCGTGATTCCCACCACCGCCGCACGAACATAGTGCTTGTGCGCGTGATTCAGCTCCGGCAGGCTCGAGGCGAGGGTCATCCCATCGGTGTTGGCCATACTCGATCGACGGTAGGCGCACGATTCCGGATGTCGCGTTCATCTCCATAGCCACAACCCGAGCGTCGCGCCCACGGCCACCCCCACCAGCCGGAGATCGACGAAGTCACGGATGCGTCCCGGTCGCCGCGCCCGCAGCGCGATCATCCCGGCCGCTCCCGCGAGCGTCCACGCCACCCGCGCCGGCCACGGACACCACGGGCACGCCATCGTCGCGCCCAGTGTCGCGATGCGGGCCGCGCCCGTGAGCGTCCACGCCAGCTCATTCCCAACAAGCGTCGGCAGCGTGATCGTTCCATGGGCCCGATCGGACTCCATGTCGTCCAGATCGCACAACGCGGCATCCAGCAGAACCCGCGCCGCCGTCAGCGCACACGCGCAGGCCAGAGCGGGCCATCGCGATTCCACAATCGCACGCGCCGCGCTGCAATCGCCGTGAGCCGCGGCCATGATCGCCACCAACCCGGAGAACCCGGTGATGCCGCCGGCGACATACACATTCTTCAGCCCCGCCACGTCCTTCAGCCGTGCCCCAAAGCGCCTCGGCCTGGGTGCATATATGACAACGCCCGCCGCCGCCAGTAACCCCGCCACGGGGGCCAGCACGCTCACCCGCACGCCGATCACCGATCCCGCCACGATGCACGCACCGGCCGCCCACCGCACCCCTGTCGAATGTCCATCGATGAACGTATACCGCTCCGGTTGCGCCAACCGATCCGCCGGATCAATCCACTCGCTCCGGAGTTTCACGCGATCAAGCGCGTACGTCCCGCTCGCCATGAGCGAGACCGCCACCAGCGCCTCCCACGGCGGCAGCACGCCCGCCCCCACCCCCGAAAGTTGCCACAGGCACACCATCGCCGCCGCGACATACATCCCGGCAAACGCTCCGAAATGACCCAATGCTCGCAGCACCCGCCACACTATGCGTCCGCACGAGTGGGGGGATGAATGTCACTTCCCCTCCGTCAACGTCATCTGCTTGTCGTACTCGAGCCGGAACTTGTACTCCACCACCATCGCGCTGCTCCCCGTCGCCCCGGCCGGAACCGTCAGGTCCCACCGCAGGATGTTCTTCTTGAAGTCCGTGTCGCGATAGTCCTTCTCATCGCTCATCGGCGTCTTGCTCTCCGGCGGCGACAGCTTGATCTCCGTCCCCTTCGGGCTCGGCAGCCGGTCCAGCAGCCGCACCGCCGCCGCGCCCTTGCCGAAGTTCTCCACCGTCAGCTTGTACGTGAACTCGATGATCCGGTTGCCGCCCGAGATTGTCTCGGTCCGCTCCACCAGTTCCTTCGAGGTCCGCAGCGATGAGTCGATCCCGAACCCGGCCCGGAACCCTTCCCCTGCCGTCACCGTCGACAGCCCGCCCGAGCCCACGAACTCGCCCCCGCTGTAGCTTGCCGTCGGCCCGCCCAGCAGCACCATCTCCCCCGTGTTCGTCACGTGCGCCTCGTTGTACACAAACTGCGTCAGCGTCGGCGTCGCCGTCCGCACCACCTTCGCCGGCAGCTCCATCTGCGCGATCTGGATCAACTGCTGATCGGCGCGGCTGGGCATACTTGTCCGCCCCGGAATCTTGTACGTCACGCTCACGCCCTCGTCCCCCTGGCGCACCGCCACCGATTCCGCCTTCGACTTGCGCTCCACCTTGGCGTTCGAGATCAGGTCCAGAAGCTGGCTCTTGTCCGCCACCTTGTTGAGCCCGTCATCCAGCGACAGCACCACCGCCGCCGAGCTGTCCATGTATCCCGCCGCCGTCGCCTCCCCCGCCGGCGCGGCCGGCGCATTCGGCGCTCCTCCGCTGAAAGAACTCTGGCCCCCGCTTGCCCCGCCCGTCGACGGCTGCACCGCAAACGCCCACTGTCCCTGCTCGTTGCCCGCGATGTTCCGGTTCCGCTCCACCTCCCGCAGTTGCGCCGTCAGTTGCTTCTTCGCCTCGTCATACCCACGGTCCTTGAGCAGCGCGAGCGCCGTGTCCTTCCCGCTCGGCGAGGCCAGCGCAACGGTCAGCGGCTGCAAGCTCGGCCCCGTCGCCACCAGCGCGGGCGTCGCCGTGCTCAGGGTGAGCGACACTCCGGACCAGTCCTCCCCGCTCATCTGCTGCACGGAGGCCTGATACTCCAGCATCGCCTTCTCCGCCCTCGCATCCGCGATCCGCAGGTTGTACGACGGCATCCAGTTCGCCCCGCCCACCAGGTACGACAGCCGCACCTTCGCCCCCGCCTTCGTCGCGTTCACAAACACCACCGCCTCGCGCGCCGTCCGCGACGTCGACGCCGTCAGGCTCGCCAGCTCACGCTGCCGCAGCTCCACCGTCTCCGCCAGCGTCCGCAGCTCGATGGTCAGCTTCTGCCACTCCTCCGTCTGCGTCTTCCGCTTGGTCGTCACAAGCTCCGTCATCTTCGCCAGCGTCTCCGCGTTCAGCACACCGCTCTTGAGCTCCGCTTGCGCCGTCGGCGCAACGAAGTTCTCCAGCTTGTCCAGATACTGCCGCTGCCACTTCTGGTAATCCTCGCGCGACTTCGCCGCCTCCAGCGCATCCTGCGCATCCCGCACGGCCTTCTCCGCCGCCCGCACGCCCTCGCGCGTGTCCTCGCCGATCGGCCGCACGCGGTAGCTCACGCTCCGAATCTCCACCCCATCCGCCGACTCCGCGTACAGGCTCCCCGGGATGATCGCCTCGGGCAGGTTCGTCACCACCACCTCCCGAAGCCCCGCCCCGCCGGGCACATCGATCAGCCGCGCCACCTGCGCCTGCCCCCGATACACCGTCACCGCATCGATCGTCCCCGTCAGCACGTTCTCCTGCCCCGCCGCCGGAGGCGCAGCAAGCACCGGCGCGGCCGTCCCCGCAGCAAAAACCAGCGACGCGGCGGACACACACAACACAACAGCAGTGCGGCGGATCATGGTCAACTCCTCAGAGAAAAGGGCAGGGCGCGCATGTAAAAACGCTTGTTCGGCCTACCGGAATGGCCGCTCAGCCCCGCCCGTCCACACTATTCCCACGTCCCTGGCGGCGTCCAGAACATTCGACGCGGCCGCCCATCGGCGGTTCCCGATTCATCACAAACCATGTACCCGACTGCAAAGCGGCGGCACGCACCCACCCCGCAACCGCCGCTTACCCATAGTGCGAAACCGACCGCACAATCTTCCCCCCGGCATTCAGAAAGAACACCTCCCCCGCCAGGTCCCCCGACATCCGCCGGTACACCAGCAGCACGCTCTCGAGCCCCGTCGTCACGTGCATCGGATCAAACCGCAGCGTCGGATTCCGCTTGAGCGCGCGATCAAAGTAGTCCCGCACCCCCGCGATCCCCTTGATCGACACATCATCCGTCCCGTTGTACCGCTTGATGAACGGCGATGAGTGCTCGATCGCCGGGTCATAGCACGCCATGATCGCATCGATGTCGTGCGCGTTCCACGCCGCGTACCACCGATCCGCAAACGCCTTGGCTTGTTCGGGTGTGAGTGGCATTAGAACAGCTTCGGCCCCTCCTCCACCGGCACCATCTTCCCAGTCTTCAAATCCAGCCGCATCTTCTGCTTGGGCTTCTTCGCCTCAACCGTCGCCGCCGGCTTCGGAGCAGGAGTGGGGGCGGGCTCCACGGTCTTCTTCGTCTCAATCTTCTTTCCGTCCGCCTTCGAAACCCTCGCGCCTTCCTTCGCCCCCTTTGCGGCAGAATCCTTCTTCGCAGGCTTCCCAGACGCCCGCTTCGCCGAATCCACCTCGATCAACTTCGGCTGATCCTCCTCATCCCGCATCGCCGCCACCTTCAGCCGCGCGGCCTCCTTTTTCGACACCGCAAACGGATCGGCCGGGGGGGCGTCCTTCCCCTTCTTCGCTCCCTTGCTCCCCTGCTCCCCAGCTCCCTTGCTCGGCGAGCCCCCATCCCCACCGCCCGACCCGGCCCCTCCGGCTACCGCCGATTCCACAATGATCACCCCATCCGTATCCGCCGGATCCTCTTCCTTGACGCGCTTGCCTTCCTCATCAAGCTCCATATCTGCGATCGCCGTCCGCTTCTTCGCCTGCGCCAGCAGCGCCTCGTAGAGCTTCTTCGTTTCGGTCCCGTTGATCGCGTGGATCGCCTGCGAGATCTCCCCGATGTACCGCTCGAAGATGTCCCGCCGCTCCGCCTCCCGCTTCATCTTCATCCGCTTGCGCAGATACGTCCCCAGCTTCCGCCCGCACTCCATGAGCGCGAGCTTCATCTCCTTGCGAATCTCGTCGTAGTCCGCGATCGCTTCCTTCGATTCCGACGTGAACGGCACCCACACGCTCGCCATGTGGATCATGATGACGATCGGCCCCACCGGCACGCTCCCGCGCGGCTGCTGCAGGTCGTAGTTCCGCCAGTTTGTCTCGCTCACCGCCTTGAAGCTCGAACATCCCGACTGCTGGAACAACAGCGGCACCCGGTTCGCAAACCGGATCACCCGCGACTGGTCCTCCGTCGGCAGCTCCCCGCCAAACGCGATCGCCGCCTCGATCAGGAACGGCCGCCCGCGATACACCGCCGCCTCGCGCGAACTCGCCGCGTAAAACTCCGCCCGCACGCCCTTGAGCATGCCCGCCAGCATCTGTCGCACGCCGATCGGCGCCAGGCAGTCGGTGGGGGGGGGAGGCAGCTTCGATTCCTGCATCTCCTTGTACAGCTTCTCCGCCGTCTCGTGGTCCACATCCGCGACCTTCGTCCGGCTCGTCAACCCCACGGCCTTGCAGAACTCCCCCGCCGTGTTCGCGCTCACGCGGCTGAACTTGTCCTGCAAAAAGTTGTACAGCGTGTACCCCTTCTCCTCCAGTTCCGCCTCCTTGAGCATCTGCAAGAGAATGCCCAGTTCGATGCCGCGCGGGTGCGGCATGATCTCTTTCGTCTCCGGCGGCAGCTCGTTCACCGCCCGAGGAAACACGATCACCCCATTCGTCTCGGTGGTAATCGCCGGCGCAGCCTCCACCGGCGCGGCCGCTTCTCCGCTCCCCTGCTCCCCAGCTCCCTTGCTCCCCAGCTCGCCTTTCCCCTTCCCCTTCAGCAGCGGCACATCCTCTTCCTCCGCCGCGCTCTCCCGACTCGGCGGCACAAACACAATCCGCGCATGCGGATTGGCGATCGCCGTCAGTTCCAGGAACTCATCCACCGACCCGCGCCCCTTCTGATACCGCCCCTCCAGTTCGATCGTCACGCTCGTGCCCGTCGGATAGTCCTTCGCCGAAAGAAGTTCCCCCTTCTCGGCCAGTTCCCGCGTCCCGCTCGTCAGCCCGCGCAGCCGCTGGAGCGGAAAGTCCTCCGTCTCCTCATCCACCGTGACCTCGGCCCGGTTGGTCTTGGTGTTCATCGCCAGTTCGATGTGGTGGGCCTTCTTGTGCGACTTCGGCCGCGTCTGGATCGACATCGGCTTGCCCGTCGTGATCAGCCCGTACATGCCCGCCGCCGAGATGCCGATCCCCTGCTGCCCGCGGCTCATCTTGAGCCGGTGGAACTTCGATCCATACAGCAGCCGCCCGAAAATATTCTCCACCTGCGCCCGCACGATCCCCGGCCCGTTGTCCACCACCGTGATCCGATACCGCGACTGCTTCACCTCTTTCCCGCGCCCCGGCTGCAGGTCCTCGATCACCACCGTGATGTCCGGCAGAATCCCCGCTTCCTCGCACGCATCCAGCGAGTTGTCCACCGCCTCCTTCACCGTCGTCAGCAGCGCCTTGCGAGGATTGTCAAACCCCAGCAGGTGGCGGTTCTTGGCAAAGAACTCCGACACCGAGATATCCCGCTGACGCGCGGCCATGCTCTCGGCCGTCGCCCGCGGGGCTTGTGGCTTCTTCTTCACAGACGTGGTCTCAAGTTCAGGGGGTGGTTCGGCGATCGCGGACATGCTGCCCTCCATGGCAGAAACGGCTGGATTCCGGCTGTCTGAACCGAGCATAGTCGCCCAGCCCCGGCCTCATCCGCCTGGGCGCCGCGCCCCAGCGCAAATCCCGCATCCGCCTGTCGCTCGAGTGCCCCCCCGGGTGGTCCGCCACTCCGTGGCGGTGCCTTTGGATGCAGCACGATCATGCCCTATCGCGAGGCCCGATTCCCGCCGATAATCCGCCATGCCCATCCGGTCCATCATCACGCGCGCCCTCACCCCGCTCGTCGCCGTTCTTGCGATCATCTCCGCGGCCACCCCCGCCCGTGCCGACGAGGTCCTGCACTTCGACCTCAAGACCCTCGAACTCGGCCCCATCAGCGACGACCAGTCCATCATCCGCGCCTTCCCCTTCACCAACACCTCAACGCGAACTGTCCGCGTCTCCATGTCCTACTGCCACTTCTGCGCCGCCCCCATCCTCGACAAGCCCGTCCTCAAGCCCGGCGAGTCCGCCACCGTCGTTCTCGAGCTCGATCCCACCGGAAAGCGCGGCCCCTACTCCGCCTCCGTCGCCATCGCCGAGGAGGGCCGCCCCGACACCTCCGTCGACGTCGCCATCAAGGCCGAGGTCTGCCCCCGCGTCTGGGTCGAGCCCATCAACATGTTCCCGCACATCATCCGCGGCCGTCCGCTCGCTTCCACCTTCACCGTCATCGGGCGTTCCCAGAAGTTCGCGGTCGACAAGGTCACGGCCGACCTGCCCGGCGCCGAAATCGACATCGCCCCCGCCACCGACATCCAGGACTGCGGCTCCACCGCCCGCCGGCAAGAAATCACCGTTCGTTTCCCCAAGGACATGCCTCTGGGCCGGTTCGGCGCATCCCTCGTTGTGCTGACCAACGACGAGCAGGCGCGCCCAAAGTCTGTCACGATCGACGGCCTCGTCACCGGTCGCTTCAGTTTCGAGCCGACCACCATCGGCGCACGCCTCACCCCGGGCGAGCCCTTCATGAAGTCCTTCGAGGTCATCGCCGACTCCGGCCCGCTCGTGCTCTCGTCGATCGACGTCGAGGCACGCGACGAGGCGGAGAACATCGCCCTCGACACCACGCCCACCGCCAATCCCAACCGCGTCCGCATCACCGTCTCCGGCCGCGCCCCCTTCCGCGAGCGGCAGGCCGTCGACATCCGCCTCCGCGTCGCGGGCACCACGCTCGCCGAACCCGGCGAAGAGAGCATCACCGTTCCCATCACCCTCGTCGTGTTCGCAAAGTCCCCCAATCCCTAAGGATGGCTCGCCTCTGGGTACCCCGCCACTCCGTGGCGGCTCCTCCTACCCCTCACTCCCTTCCAAGCGCCACGGCATTCTCATGATGCCGCACCACCGGCTCCCCGACCGGCGGCCACTCCACCGCCACCGCATCGATTCGCAGCGGCCGCGCGGTCCATCCATTCGCCCGCGCCAAGTGCCGCAGGATCAACCCCAGCTTCTCCCGCTTCCGCGCTGTGATGCTCGCCTCCGGCGGAGGCGCGACAAACTCCCCACGCTCCCGCCGCAGGCGATCCCCCTCCGGATCCACCCGCCGAGACTTCACTTCCACCAGCACCACCGTCCGTCCATCAGGCGCAACGGCCAGCACATCCGCCTCGCCCATGGGCACCCGCAGGTTGCTCCCGATCACGCGATACCCCTGCCGCCGCAGATGCGCCGCCGCCACGCGCTCCCCTTCCGGACCCAAGGGGTCGCGCCCATCTACGCCGCGACCGCGCAGCCGATCGATCAGCGTGCCGATCCACCCTCGCCGCGCTGAAAGACCCGGATGCTCCATGTCCCAGCACTCACTTGGCGAACCGCGGGGCATACCGCTCCGTCGCGATGCCCATGAGCTTGTCGGCCATCACCTCGATCCGCGACACGTTCCCGCGCTTCCGCAACCGATCGAAGTATCGCCCGATCTCCGCGTTGGTCCGCTCCGTGCGAAGCTCGTTCTCCAGTTCCAGCTGCGCGTCGTATAGCGACACGCCCTCGGGCTGGTTGATCCGCTCCAGATACACCCACGCGATCCGCATGATCTCCGACTTCTTCGCGTCCGGAACGAACATGATCGGCCCGAGCATCTGTCCCACGCCCAGCGAGCGCAGCGCGGTGTTCAACTCCGCAAACCGCGAGAAGTCGCACGCGCTCTGGGCGCTGGCGCACTTCACCTTCAGCATCCCGCCCTCGCGACGGTTGTAGTCGTTTGCCGGCAGCGTCGCGATCTCCCCGAAGGTCTTCCCCGCCGCCAACGCCTCCTGGATCGACATGATCCCCGATGAGTTCGTCGCGTCCGTGTACACCATCCGGAACTGGTACTCCGCCGGCGGGTTGAACTCGTCGTGCTTCCGCTCGTACTCGTTCTGCACATCGCGCCACGACACCACCACCTTCGGCTTCACCTTCGACGTCAGCTCGTTGGTGATCAGCGCCCGGTCCTTGATGTCCTGCGCCTCCTGGTTCAGCGACCGCCCCGTCTGCTCGCGGTACTGCTCGTCCGCGGCCACCTCGCTGCCCTGCTGCGCACTTACCAGGTTCGACTCGATCGTTTTCAGGAACCGCAAGAGCCCCGCCCGCTGCTCCTGCGTCAGGCTGCTCCGCGCCTCCGACAGGATCAACTCGTCCTCGATCCGCCGCCGCAACTCCTTCACGATCGCCTCGGCCGCGCTCCGGGCCCACTTGCTCCCGTCCTTCGCCTCACGGGCCGCGGCCCGCAGCGTGCCGTCCAGCGGCTCAAGGATCTCCGACACAAACACCGGCCGTCCGTTGATCTGCCCGACCACCGCGTCGATCGTCATCTCCGCTCCCGCCACAGGCTGAGCCGATGGCCCCGGCGTGCCAACGCTCGTCACCAGTCGCGGAGCCTGACTCGGCATGCTTGTGGCGTCCGACGCGCTCATCCCGCCTCCCGCCCCCCCGACCGCGCCCTCAGACCCGATCGCCATCACATCCGGCCGCGCCGTCGTCGCTGCGGTGCTCGGACCCGTCACCGGCCTCACCGGAAGCGCGGCCGTTCTTGACGGCGCAGGCGACGGCGCTTCCGCCCCCATCGTGCTCCCGCCGTCCGCAAAGTCCGAAGCCCGCACGCTCGCCCCGTGCCCGCGGTCCGAGTCCGCCAGCGGCCCATCCTTCGAGCAGGCTCCAAGCCCGACCGCCAGCCCGGCCAGCGCCACCAGCACAACGGTCCCAACTCGGTTTCGCATCGCGGCCATCATGCCCAGCCTCCATGAACCCCCGCCGGCCGCTTCCTCGCGGCCCCGCAAGGGTATCGGCACAACCCGAGCCGCGCAAACACCGCGCTATAGTCGGCCTTCCCCTTCACGAAAGGCGTTCCCATGGCCGACCAGCCCGGCGAGGCTCCCAAGATCATTGTCGACAGCGACTGGAAGGCCCAGGCCCAGCGCGAGCGCGAGAAGCTCGCCGAGAAGGAGCGCCAAGCCAAGGAGGCCGCCGAAAAGGCCCGCCCCGCCGCGATCCCCGGCATGCCCGGAGCTGGAAGCGCGGCACCCGGGGGCGGAGGAGCAGACCCCGCCATGCAGGGCTTGCCCCCCGCCGACTTCCAGACCCTCGTCGGCACCATGGTCACGCAAGCCCTCATGTACATGGGCGCGTTCCCCGACCCGGAAACCGGCCGCGCCATCGTCTCCCTCGAGCACGCCCGCTTCCACATCGATCTCCTCGCGGTCCTCGAGGAGAAAACCAAGAACAACCTCACCAAGGACGAGGCCGCCGACCTCGCCCAGGCCGTCGGCGAGCTCCGCAACCGCTTCGTCGAGATCGTGCAGGCCATCGCCCAGATGAAAAAGGAAGGCAAGCTCAAGCCCGGCGTGCAGGGCGGCATGATGGGCGGCCCCGCTGCCCCGGGCCTCGGAGCCGGATTCGCAGGCCCCGGCCTCGCCTGACACTGGCCACTTCGAAACTCAACCAACGAAAAAGGCCCCGGACGCGTGTCCGGGGCCTTGTGCTTGATGCTCGAATGCCGCGGCCTTAGTTGCAACCGCCGGCAAACCACGAGTTCAGGAAGTCAAAGATGTTCTGAACCTGCAGCGTGCCCGTGGTGCCGTTGCCGCCCACGATCGCGCCCTTCTTGCCCGCGAACCAGTCGTTGAGGAAGTCGAAGATGTCCTGAACTTCCAGGCTCGCGTTGTGGTTGTAGTTCGCGTAGCAGCACGGCGAGGTCGTGTTCCCCAGCGTGCCGGGGACCGTCACCGGCGTGTTGCACTCCGTCGACGCCGGCACGTACTTCGAGAACACCGTCGCCGACACCGTGTCCAGCGCCGCCGCGCACGCCGCGGCGTCCGCGAACGCCGTCGAGCACGTCGAGCCGCGGCAGCACACGCCGTTCTGCACCGACCCGCCGCACGGCAGCGGCGTGCACGAGCCCGCGAAGAACGTCCCGCCCACCGCCGTGCACTGCGCCGTCGACATCAGCACGCACGAGGTGGCGTCGAAGCAGCACCCGCCCGTCGCCACGGTCGCGCACGTCCCGGGAGAGATGGTGATATAGAACGGACCCGTCGCGCCCGCGAGCGTATTGAAGTCCACCGTCCGGGGCTCACCCAGGTTCGTCTGTCCCGCCGCCAGCGTGCCACCGATGATCTGGTTCGAGACGTCGGCGTGGTCCTGGCTGACGATGAATCCGGCCAGGCGGATGTCGCCCGAACCGCTGTAGCCCAGCTCGTCGAGCCGGATCTTTGCCTCCATGCCGGTCGTCACGCGCCGGGCCTTCGAGACGTCCGCTCCGGTTCCGATGCCCGTCACACCGCCTTGGTTCGAGTTGTCGATCGCCGTGCTCAACAGCCCGGCCACGGCCAGGTTCCCGTGCACCGCCGGCGGATGCACTCCATCGCTGATGCCCAGCGGGTTGTACACGTCCTGCGAGATCAGCCGAGGCGCGAACGACGAGTACGGCTCCGCGATGATCGTCGGCAGCCCGTTCGCCGCCGGGTCGGCCTGGATGTCGATCCCGGGGATCGACGTGGGATTGAACGGAGAGCCGGCCCCGTTGGGCGCGCACGCGTTCAGCGCGTCAAACCGCACGCACTTGAGACCATCGAACTCCAGCGGCGTGTTCGTCGACTTGGGCCCGCCCGCGAACGAGCCGTACTCGTAGTACGCCGGGGGAATGCCCCCGTCGTTGTTCGCGCCCAGCGTGTTGATGAGGCCCGCGTACGTTGTCACCGTTGCCGGGTTGCCCGTGATCTCCATCGACACCCAGTAGTCCGCGGCAAATCCGCTCGAGAACGTGAGCCCCGGAGAGGTCGTCGGCGCGGCGATGTCGGTGCCCAGCCGGTTCAGATGGGCGTAGTCAAACGGATGGCTGTTGCCCTTGAGCTGATTCTGGCCCGCGCTCGGAACGGGAATGCTCACGTTGCCCACGTCGAAGAACAGGTCCAGCCGGTTGCCGTTGTTCTCCAGGTTGCCCGTCACCAGCACATACAGGTAGTCCCCGCACACCGTCGCGTACACGCCATCGATCTCCGAACCGTTGGCCACATCGGCGTAGTTCGGCTCGACAAACGGCGGGCACGGGTCAAGCGCGGTCAGCACGCCGCCGTTGATCGTGGCCTGCGCCTGCCCGATGAACCGTGCCGAGCCCGCGTCCGTCGGGCTCGTCCGAAGCCGCTGCCAGTCCGCGTACATCGTCGGGTTGGCGTCCGCGCTCCCGCCCAGGCCGAAGCCGAGGAAATAGTCGGCCGCGAAATCCGTGTCGAACTTCGTGCCCGGTTGCGCGGATGGTCCCGTGGTGGTGCCGAAGGCGTTGGCGCCGCCGCCGAACACCGGGCCATACGTGCCCGTCTGCGTCGCGCTGTCGCTCGAGAGCTGGTTCTGCCCGCCCGCTTTCGAGTCGAAGAAGATCGCCAGCTTGTTGTAGTTGCTCTCGAAGTTGCCCGCGATGAGCAGGTACAGCGCCGGCTCCCCCGAGCTGTCCTTGCCGAACTGCCCGTACATCGCGTCGATCTCCGATCCGCCCCCGCACCGGAAGATCGTGTCCGTCCCGCCCTGCGCCGTCGTCGCGTCGCCGTAGTTGGTGTTCGTGTCCTGCACGAACAGCGGCGCGCCGTACGACGCATCCGTCGTCCCGTCGAACACCGGCTCGGCGCCCGCGGCCATCGCGACCAGCGTCGCACGCGGCACGCTCACCGTCACGTACTGGTTCCCCGGCACCGCCGTCAGGTCCACCGACCGCACGTTCGGATAGTTGTTCGGAGGCGTGCCCACCGGCGTCCCGCCCAGTCCGCCGATGAACTGGTTCGACATGCTCGTGTAGTTGTCGTTGCCCATCCACCCAGCCACCTTGATCACCACCGGGTCGGGCAGGTTTGCGCCGTTGCTGGTGATGTCCAGCCCAAGCGCCTCGAGCGGAATCTTGAGCTCATATCCCGTGCTCACCGCCGCCGCCGCCACTTGGTCGGCGGGCGTTGCCGTCGACCCGGAGATCCCCGCGCGGCTCGAGTTGTTCAGCGTGATCTTCACCTTGCCGCCGATCGGGTCGCACGCCGGCGCCACGGCGATCCCCGCATCTCCATACCCCGTCGGCGTCGTGTTGAACCACTGGATCGGCCCGTACTCCGGCTTCAAGTGCCCGTTCACCGCCGGCTGACCAAACGCCGCGCCCGCCGCCACCAGCACCAGCCCCGCCGAACACACGCGTCGATACATGGTCCACTCCATTCCATCAATGAATGTTTGCAGTTTGATAGGGAAACCGCCCCGAGTGTCCCCGGGGTGGTGAGCGAATCCAAAGTGTACGGATAGCCTGCAATGCGTCCAAGAATCTCTCACCCGTCGAGGGAAATTCCCGACCCGCCGATGCTGGTTTCACAAACATCAGGGACTCTTCCCTGACGCGTACTGGCCACCCTCCACAACGGTCAGTCGATTCGCCATCCCATGCCGATCCGCCGCTCTCGCGCGCCCCTTCGCACAGTTCAGCAGGATTCCACAGCACGATCGCGAGGCTCACCGCGCACTCGTCCCGCGAGCGGCGCACCACCAACTTGCCCATCGCCGCGCCCCAACCGCATCACAGGAACCGACCCTCGCGCGGGGCCTGTATACTCCCATCGAGCACCGCCGCACGCCCGCACGGATTCTCCGTGACGTGCGCCCGGCCGAGGCATGTCAATGCACCCCACGCTCCCGCGCTGCGCCCGTGCCCTCCGCACCAACGGCGCGACCGCCTTCACGCTCATCGAGCTCCTCGTCGTCATCGCCATCATCGCGCTGCTCGTGGGCATCCTCCTGCCCGCCCTCGGCAAGGCCCGCGAGGCCTCGCGCCTCACCGCCTGCCTGAGCAACACGCGCCAGATGTCCCTCGCGATGTCGCTCTACTCCAACTCCAACAAGGACTGGTACCCCATGAAGCCCGGCCGCGCCGGCTTCAACCTCATCACCGAGCAGGAAGGCCAGGGCGGATTCGCCGGCCTCTTCAGCCTCTACCAGCAGGGCGACAACTACGCCGACCCCGCCTCCACCGACGTCGGCTTCGCCCCCGCCTCCACCACCAACCGCAAGTACTACGACGGCAACACCGAGCCCCTCCTCGGCGGCTACATCGACACCTATGAGGCCCTCGTCTGCCCTGCCGACAAGATCGACTACTACTTCAGCAGCAAGTACGTCGCCGGCGGAGCCTCCCGCCTGAGCCAGAACCCGCCCGCCCACAAGCCCAAGAAGACCACCATCAACGAAGAGGTCATCGGGTACAACATCTCCTATCTCTACATCGCCGGCTTCAAGGGCGTCGAGCCCACGCTCGTTTCCCCCGCCCCGCTCCTCGGCGACGAGGCCAACGCCCTCGACTCCGGCACCGACGCCTGGAACGGCAACACCGCCGACGCCGGCTTCCTCGGCATCCAGCCCAACACCTGGGCCGCCGACGACAACCACGGAAAGTCCGGCGCCAACTACGCCTTCACCGACGCCCACGCCGAGTTCCTCAAGGGCAACGCGGCCGCCACCTTCTTCACCGGCAACACCAACCCCAAGAACGTCAACGTCGCCTCCCCGCCCAACAACCCCCGCTCCTCCCTCCTCCGCACCATCGACTGACCGCCTCCTCCCCCGCTCCAGCGGGGGAGGTGTTCGAGCGAAGCGAGAACGGAGGGGGGGGAGTCCCGTCCACACGCCCGGGATGAGCGAGTCCGCGAGCGAATCCCGCGGATCTCTTCCGCTGAACTCCACGCGTCCATTCGCTATCCTCCACCCCCTTGGGCACGCTTCTCTCCCCCAATCGCTCCTCCGCCCCCGCCAAGCCCCTCTGGCGGCGCATCTTCGCCGCGCAAGAGTCCGGCCTCATCGTCGTCATCGCCCTGATGATGCTCGCCCTCGCCATCTTCGGCGGCAGCAAGACCGACACCACCAAGATCGCCATCCCCGCGGGCGTCACCCACGTCGTCCTCAACGAGACCGACCTCAAAGTCTCGTGGCCCACCGGCGAGCAGACCTACCGCTCCGAGCAGCCCGTCCGCATCCGCGAGGGCGATAGTGGTGGGGTGAATGCGTTTGTCACCCGCAAGACCAACAAGTTCCTCGACGCCTCCAACCTCCTCAACGTCCTCACCACCGCCTCCTTCTACGCCATCATGGCCGTGGGCATGACGGCGATCATCATCCTCGCCGGCATCGACCTCTCCATCGGCTCCATCTACGCCATCGCCGCGATCCTCGGCGCGTCCGCCATCTCGCGCTTCGATTCCGGCGCAAGCGTCTGGCTCGCCGTCCCCACGCTCATCGCCGTCTGCTGCGCGGTGGGCGGGCTTGCGGGCTTCGCCAACGGATTCTCCTCCGTCGCCCTCCGCGTCCACCCCTTCATCATCACCCTCGGCACCATGGCCATCTACCGCGGCCTCGTCTTCGTCTACACCCAGGGCCAGACTATCTCCGGCCTGCCCGACTCCATCCAGGCCGGCTTCTTCAAGCTCGACGTCCACGGCACCTTCCCCATCCCCACCCTCATCATGCTCGCCGTCGCCCTCGCGGGCGTCATCGTCCTCACCCGCACCGTCTTCGGCCGCCGCATCTACGCCATCGGCGGCAACGAGGTCGCCGCCAAGTACGCCGGCATCCCCGTCGGCCGCGTCAAGACCATCGTCTACACACTCTCGGGCATCCTCGCCGGTCTCGCCGCCGCCATCTACGTCGGCTTCTACGGCGCGGCCGAAAACGGCGCAGGCCAGGGCTACGAGCTCAACGTCATCGCCGCCGCCGTCATCGGCGGAGCCAGCCTCAGCGGCGGCCGCGGCTCCGCCTTCGGCGCAGTCCTCGGCGCGATCCTCGTCCAGCTCATCAACAACGGCATGCTCATCCTCGACATCAACCAGAGCTACAACCAGATCGTGATGGGCCTCGCCATCATCATCGCCGTCGTCGTCGATCAGGCGAAAACAAGGCTGTCGAAGTAACGCGCCACGAGGTACGCCATGTCGGTCTGGTGGGGCCGAGCTTTTTCTCAGCCGATCGCGTTCGCGATTGTACTCGTGGGCTTCTGGCTCGCGGTCGCCGCGTTGTACGGCATCGTCGTGCTCATCCGTCGCTTCCGCGCCAAGTGAAAGAGGGAGTGCTGGTCGTGCGAGTGCAGGAAGAGGTTCCGGCGGGTGGCCGCGATTGACTTTGGCTCCGTGCCACCGACCGCAGCTTCGGGCGGTCGGTGTGCCTTGAGCGTCGCCCGCGAAACCACCAAGACCTCCACCCAGCATCCCAGAACCCTCTCCTCTGCTCCCCCACATGCAATCGCACCGATGATCATCCGTTCGGCATTCCATCGAAGGACCCGATCACATGCTCCAGTACTTCCTCACGCTCCTCTTCGCGCTCGCCGCCCTCTCCCAACCCTCGGGTCCGTCAACGCTTCCGCAACCAACATCGGATCACCCCGCCACAATCGCGACGCCCACAACGCACACTGCGGCATCCACTCCCATCCACAAAGACTGGACCATCGACGGCACCAAGCGCCAGGGCAACATCTATCTCCCCGCGACCGCCACAACGCAGCCCAATCCCGTCGTCTTCGGCTTCCACGGCCACGGCGGCAACTCGCGCAACGCCGCACGCTCCTTCCGCATGCACGAGGCCTGGCCCGAGGCCATCGTCGTCTACCTCCAGGGCCTTCCCACGCCCGGCGCAATCACCGACCCCAAGGGCGAACGCAACGGCTGGCAGAAAGACCTCGGCGATCAGCAGGACCGTGACCTCAAGTTCTTCGACGCCGTCCTCGCCGATCTCAAGAAAACGTACAAGGTGGATGAGTCCCGCATCTACTCCACCGGCCACTCCAACGGCGGCGCGTTCACGTATCTCCTCTGGGCCGAGCGACCGAGCGTCTTCGCCGCCATGGCCCCCTGCGCCGCGGGCGGAAACCTCCGCATCATGTCGCACCTCACCCCCAAGCCCGTCATGCACATCGCCGGCACCCAGGACCCGCTCGTCAAGTTCGACTACCAGAAACGCATCATGGACAAGGACCGCAGCGTCAATGGCTGCGACCCCGAAGGCAAGCAGTGGGGGAGCAACAAGAACTGCACAATCTACGACTCCAAGACCAGCACCCCCGTCATCACCATGATCCACAACGGTGGCCACGTCTACCCGAAGGAAGCCCCCGCGCTCATCGTGAAGTTCTTCAAAGAGCACACTAAGTCCGGCGCAGCGAAACCAACCGAACCCGCAACGCCGGACGCGCCCGCGCCGAAGTAGCACGCATCAGGAGATCGCGCGACTCCGCCCGCACGAATCCCCCACGCACACCCAGTCATACTCGCCCACGCTCGCCCCCGAAAACCCAAAGTACGTCGGATTCCCCGCCGCCTTCCCGCGAGCCGCGATCCCCTCCCCCGACACCCCGCCCACCGGCACGATCCGCCACGGCCCCGGCGCCGCCAGCATCCGCGCCTCGATCGTCCCCGCCTCCGGCGCGCCCAGCCCGAACGCCTCCGAACGCCCCACGCCCACCCCGATCACCGCATACCGCGCCCCCATCCGCTCTCTCAGGTGCGCTCCCGCCGGCCACCACTCCACGCTGCGCGGCCCCGTCGCCCACCCAAGCTCCCACCGCATCCGGCCCTTCTTGAGATGGCTGTTGTGCGCAAACGCCAGCACTCGGCCTCGCCCCCTCTCCCGCGCCGCGATGTACTCCACCGCATCGGCCATCATCACATCCCGCAGCCCCAGCAGATCCGCGATCCGCGTCTCTGAAACCCGAGCGATCCCTGCGTGATACGCAAGCATGCTCCGCGCCAGCCGCCCAAACTGCAGCGCCTCGGCGAACTCCTCCCGCCCGCCCGCGCCCACCAGCTCCGGCCGCCGCACTTCCAGCTCCGCGATCAGCTCCTCCGTCTCCACCCGCAGCGCATTTGCCTCCGCCGACAGCCCAAAGCCCTTGCTCAGATCCATCATCGCCGCCGAGTTCTCCCACGCCGCGTCGCTGCCCAGCAACGCCTCGATCCGCTCCCGCCGCGCCCCCGCCGATGCCGCATCCACCGACCCCAGAAAATCCAGCGCGCGATTCAACGCCCGCCGCGGCGAGTCACACCCGCTCATCTCCGTCGGCGCATCGCACCCATAGAACCGCACCGCCGCCTTCCCACTCGCGTTCCATTCCTTCATCCACTCCACCAACTCCCGATTCGCCGTCAGCGTCCCCATCCCATGCGTGATTCCCTCCGCCATCGCCTCTTCTACGGTCCCTCCACGCCGCCCCTGCACAAACGCATCCACGATCCGCCCCCGCGGCCAACTGCTCTCGATCGCGATCGCGCTGAACCCGTGCCGCTCCACCAGCCGCCTGAACAGCCTGTTCCGCAGAACCAAAGACTCCTCCCCAAGGTGCATCGGCTCCCCGATCCCGAGCACCTCCACCTCCGGCCCGGCCGTCGCCATCCACCGATCGACGGCATCGCCAAAGCCCGACGAATCCAGGTCAAACGAAATCGCCTCGTGCGCGATCCGGTGGTCCAGCGTGGGGAAGTTCTGCGAGTCGGGCATGGAGATGTTCCACGAACGTGCGTCTCTTTCAGAGTATGCACCGCTCTCCCCGCCAAACGATTTTTCTGCCAGACGCCTATCCAATCCCCCGCGGCCGTCGCATTGTCGCAAGATCCGATCGCCTTCCACCAAGGAACCCCCGCCATGCCCGCCGCCCTCATCGAAGCCCCCACCAGCACGAGCACCCAGCAGATCACCCCCCTCGCCGCCCTCGACGGATACGACGCCGTCCTCAACGACGACTACGCGTTCGTCGCCTACAAAGAGACGGACATCTCCTCCAGCGAGTGGCGCGTTCGCATCAAGGCCCGCCATCTCACCGGCGTCGTGTTCGAGCCCGAGGCGATGCGCCTCCAGTCCCGCGCGGCCGGCGCACAGGGCAGACCGTTCTTCACTTGGGGCAACGGCATCGATCCGTCCGCGGGCGACCCGCGCCTCATCAGCTATCGAGTCCACGTCGAGGGCGGCAAGCCCTCCAAGATCGAGATCGTCCTCCAACTCCGCAACGCCGATCACTCCGCCACGCCCGCCAAGAGCGTCTCGTTCCCCTGGCCCGCCTGATCGGGTTCGGTCCTTCCGACCCTCGCCTTTCCACCTCCCAGTTCCGATTACACTCTTACCCGATGACCACCCTCGTCTCCCATACTTTCCCGCCACGCCTCGCCGATCTCGGCTTCACGATGGGTGTTCCCGAGGGCTTCGTAGAAGCGCAGATCCCCGCCGAGGACACCGACTTCTCCGACCCGACCAAGTCCGCCCCGATCGCCGTCCTCTCGTCGCAGGTCGCCCTCGCCGTCATCGCCGTCGCGGCCCGCCCAGCCTACGAGGACGGCACGGTGCTCGACTGGCTCCGCTTCCTCTCTGTCCAATACAAGATCGACCTCCAGCACGTGCTCGTGCGCGGCGTCGGCAAGGGCGGCGTCCATCCCGGCATCACCGCCGTCGGCGTGCAGTACCAGGAGGGCACCAAGCTCCAACTCGCGCTCATCGCCTTCGAAGACGGCGGCCGATTCGTCACCGCCCACGGCATGTGTCCCGCCGAGCTTTGGCCAAGCTACGGCGCTGCGCTTTCCGCCGCGGTGGAGTCCATCACGCTCGCGAATCCCAAGGGCCCGACGCACACCGTCGATGACTACGAAGCCCGACAGGCCGCGGCCCAGAACACGCACGCCGCCGCCGCGGCCCAGATCGAGGCTTCCAAGCCGACCAAGCCGAATGCTCCGGCCTCGCGCGAGAAACGCAACGCCACCGCCGATCCGATGCAGGCCGCCATCGCCACGGCTCGTGAACACCTCGCCGCCGACGCTTTCGAAGAGGCCGAGCACGCCATCCAAAACGTTGACCGCGACATCCAGGGCGCGGTCAAGATCAGCATGCTCTACAGGGAGCGCCTCGCCGAGATGGTGAAGAGTGGGGAGGGAGCAAACAGCAGCGACAAGGCCCGCGCCGAGCGCGTCTTCTTCCGCGCCCTTTCCTGGGCCCAGTCCTGCTACCCCGAGCCGCACACGCAGATCGAGGCCGAGCAGTACGCCGAGGGCCGCGAGCGCGACCGCGCGGAACTCGTTGCCGTTCTCGGCTACGACCCCGACGCATCGACCCCGGCGGGTGCATGATGCCGGGCCTTGACGCCATCACCCAGTTCGAATCGCTCCCGCTCTACGCCCAGGCGCTCACGGCCGTGCGCATGGTCCGGCGCGCCGCGATGGCCAAGCTCCCCCCGGATGATTCGGAGGCCCGGCTCATCATGGATGCGTGCAATGCCGCCGAGGCCTGCTGCTTCTCGGGAGAGGGGGTGTACCAGAACCGCGACCTCTTTGACCATGCCATGAAGCTCGCCGGTTCGGCCCGTCCGGTCTCCGGGCGCGACTGGCTCCATCGCGCCGTCCACAGCGCCATCGACGCCCTCCGCGCCGCCGATGCCTGCCAGGAGCGGCCCTTCGAGCGTTCCGTAACGGTCTCGGCGCAGGCCGCCATCGCCGCGCTCGGCGAGGATGAGAACCTGAGCCGGATGCAGATCGCTATCCTTCTCGCATCCGACATCGACCAGTTGCTCTTCGCCTGCGGCGAGGTCGACAAGCTCCCGTCTCGCAATGTCCGCGCCAACTACGAGGGCCTCGGCCGTCATGTCGCGGGCCGGCTCGCCCCCGTGCATCCGCTGGAGTTCATCCCCCGCACGCCCACACCCGAGGAGCTGGCGCGGTAGCCATGTCCACTCCGCCGACCCTTCCCATCACCCCCGTGCACGCTCCGTCCGTCGCGCGTCGCACCCTCTCCGGGCTTCACACCATGCTCGCTGTGTTCGTCACTCTTCTCGTGCTCATCGGCGCCGCGGGGCTGCTGCTCAATGTCCTGTTCACCAGCGGATATTTCGGCTCTGTACCCAAGGGTGACAGCGCCATGGGGCTCGTAGTTCCATTCTTCATCTCGGCCGCGGCGTGCCTCGTCTTCATGCTCGGGGCCCTGCTCTCCACGTTTCGCGGCGGCGACGCCCTCCCGCGAATGCTCACCGCCTCGCCCGTTCTCGGCGGAGTCATCGTGCTCGCGGTCTCGCTTGGGGTCGTTCTGGCGGCGTTCGCGGCGTTCTTCTGCTGGTGCGAGCCGGTCATGTTCGGAATTCCGAGGGGCCCGCTCATCCTCATCATCGGCTGGATCGCCGGAGTCATCGGGCCGGTGCTGCTCGCGACCGGCCTGATGTGCTGCGTGTGGATGTCCGCCGAGTTCGCGAAGACCGCCGGGCTCGCGCGCCCACTCGCCGTCATGTTCGGGTCCCTGGCGCTCATCGCCGCCATCGGGTACGGTCTCGGCGGCGTCGCGCTCGTTCGCACGCTGGCCCAGAAGTCCGCCAACCGAGCGGCCGCGATCAAGGAGGCCGAGCTCCGGCAGGCCTCCATCGAGGAGACGCTCGCCAAGCCGCCGCACCAGCGCCTCAAGGACGAACTCGACGCCATGTCCCCGAGCGCTCCGCTCTGGACCATTGTCGCGTATTTCCCCGAGGCCAACCAGTCGTTTCCTCTCGACGACCAGTGCCGCGAGCTGCTCGTGGCCCGCGTGCTCCGCGTTCCGGATCTCGACCGCGCCATGCTCGAGACCGCGGGCGGTCGCTACTACGGCTATCGCCAGGGCGTGGCCGATTTCCTCACCGCCGTTCCCGCGCCCGTGCTCAAGGAGCATCAGGAGGATTGGGGACAGGCTCTGCTGCTTGCGATCCAGACCGCGGCCGACGCCATCGCCAACCGCCCCGCGTGGCTCAGCGAGACATTCGACCTGAACCCCGACCCGCACGCCCACGTGCGGTCGTTGCTCAACGCCTCCGAGCGCTTCCGCGGCCTCAAGCCCCACGCGGCCATGGCCCGGGCCCTGCACGCGCTGGCCACCGCGACGGCCAATCTCAACGACGACGCCAAACGCACAAAGCTCCAGGACATGCTCACCAAGGCCGGCTACGCGCCCGGCACGACTCCGCCCTGACACCGACGAAACACTCATGCCGCTCTATCCACGCATCATCCTCTGGATCGTCTTCGCCCTCGCGCTGCTCGTGGCCGCGATCTTCGGGATCATCTGCCTCGCGGGCAATACCAGCCCCGCGCGCGAGCGGCTCACGCTGGTCGGCACGGTCTTTCTGATCGCCTGCGCCGCCCAGTTGGGATACCTGCTCGCCCCCTTTGCGCTCGGGCGGTCCGGCTGGATGCTCTGGCTCACGCTCTTCCTCATGGTCCCCGCGCTCCTGGCAATCCTCACCTCCATCGCCACGCCCCTGTACCTGGCCATGACGGCCACACGCCCGGACGGCGCCAGCGGCTGGCGAACCGTCGCCGGCATCGGGCCGTTCTCGCTCGTGGCCCTGGTGATCTACGCGGCCCCGCCCGCGCTGCTGCTCATGCACCGCGCTCGCGAGCACTGACCCACGACTCACGGGTACACTCAGGCCGATGGAGCAAGACCTCGGCCTCAGAGTCCGAATCATCGACGACCGAGGCAGGGCCATCACCGTCACCGGCCGCGCCAACAGCGAGTGGCTCATCCTCAAGGCCAGCCTCCTCGACGGGGCTATCTACAACGAGCTCACGCGAAGCACGCTGAACCTGCTCGGCTGGCTCTTCGTCTGGGCGTTCTTCACCTCGCTCGTAGCCATCGCGATCTTTGTGATCGCCGGCGGCTTCAACCACCTGTCTTGGAAGCTCCCCGTTCTCGTTCTTCTCGCGGCCCTCATCTTCAGAGTCACCGCCATCAACTCCGCCCGCCGCCGTGTTCTCCAGCGCCGAGTCCGTAAGCTCGTCGCCGCCGGCATGTGCCCCTCTTGCCACTACATCATCGCCGCGATCCCCGCCGATCCGGCGGGCTTCATCATCTGCCCGGAGTGCGGCGGCTCGTGGAAGCCCGGTGCGGAACCAACTCCGTCGGCCCCATGAGCCGCATCCGAAACGAGGGGATCGGGGTGCCGGAGCAAAGGGATCCCCCCATGCCCGGCAGGAGCGAACCGCCAACTCCCGATTCCGCCGTACAATCCCCACCCGCACATCCCCAAATCTGCGGGCCGCGGCCGGCAACGCCGCGTCACTCAACACACCAGGAGCATGTCCCCCATGTTGAACCGAATCGTTCCCGCTCTCGCGGTCGCCGCCCTCGCCGCCTCCGCCATCGCTTTCGCACCTGCCCCCAAGAAGACCTATGAGTTCGGCGTCATCGCCAAGAGCCAGTCCAACCCCGTCTTCCAGGCCGCCCGCACCGGCGCGATCGACGCGGCCGCCGAACTCTCCAAGAAGTACGGCGTCGAGGTCAAGATCAACTGGCGCACCCCCAACAACGAGGACGCCCAGCAGCAGGCCCAGTTCCTCGAGCAGCTCGCCTCGCAGGGCGTTGACGGCATCAGCGTCTCCTGCTCCGACGGCAAGGTTCTCAAGGGCGCGATCGACTCCGCCGTCGGCAAGGGCGTCGAGGTCGTGACCTTCGACTCCGACTCCCCCGATTCCAAGCGCTTCGCCTACTACGGCGTGAACGATGAAGAGGCCGGCCGCGAGATCATGCGCCAGCTCGCCAAGGCCATGGGCGACAAGGGCACCGTCGCCATTCTCGCCGGCAACCAGAACGCCACCAACCTCCAGTCCCGCGTCCGCGGCGTGAAGGAAGAGGCCGCCAAGCACAAGGACATCAAGATCAAGGACACCTACTACCACGCCGAGACCGCCGCCGAGGCCGCGGCCAAGGTGCAGCAGGTCCAGGGCGCCAACCCCGAGATCACCGGTTGGGCCATGGTCGGCGGCTGGCCGCTCTTCACCAAGAACGCCCTCGACGGCGTGGCCGACAAGGCCAAGGTCGTCTCGATGGACCACCTCCCCGAGCAGCTCGGCTACGTCAAGAACGGCCAGGTCCAGACGCTCATCGGCCAGGACTGCTACGGCTGGGGCCACGAGACCGTCATGATGCTCTTCAACCGCGTCCACGACAACAAGAAGCCCGAGAAGGTCATCAACAACTTCCCGCTCCAGATCGTCTCCAAGGACAACGTCGCCGATTTCGAGGGCAAGTGGGAGAAGTGGCTGGGCAAGAAGTCCGCCGAGCCCAAGAAGGAAGAGCCCAAGCACTGAAGTGCCTTTACGAGCCCTTCGCGCAAGCGAAGGACGGACATTTACACGCGGACGAGTCCCACTCGTCCGTGTTTTTGTTTTGCAGTATGATCTCCCTGCTCGTCCCATGCCCTTCCTCACCGCCACCACCATCTCCAAACGCTTCGGCCCCACCCAGGCCCTCGACACCGTCACCGTCGAGTTCGCCAAAGGCGAGGTCCACGCGCTCATGGGTGAGAACGGCGCGGGCAAGAGCACCCTCGGCAAGGTCATCGCGGGCCTGCACACTCAGGACGACGGTGTCGTCACGATCGACGGCCGCGCACTTGTTCCCGGTTCCCTCGACGACGCCTTCGACGCGGGCATCCGCCTCGTGCACCAGGAACTCGCCCAGTGCCCGAACCTGAGCGTCGCCGAGAATCTCTGCCTTCACGACATCCCGCGAACCTCTCTGGGCCTCGTCGACGACGCGGCCATGATCGCCCGGGCCGAGCGACTGCTGGCAAACCTCGAGCCCGGCATCAACGTCCGAGCCCCGCTCGGCACGCTCTCCCCCGGCCACCGCCAGATCGTCCAGATCGCCGCAAGCCTCGACGACGCCAACCCCGCCAAGGTCATCGTCTTTGATGAGCCCACCAGTTCGCTCTCCATCGCGGAGGTGGATCGCCTCCTGAGCATCATCCGGCAACTCGCGTCGCGGGGGATCACCTGCATCTACGTCTCGCACCGAATGTCCGAGATCTTCGCCGTCTGCGACCGCGTCACGGTTCTCCGCGACGGCAAATACGTCGCAACGAGCAACGTAAAGGACATCGACGAGCCCACTCTCGTCGAACAGATGATCGGCCGAAAGGTCCCGCCGCCCGTCCGCCGTTCCCCCCCCTCCCCCGCTCCAGCGGGGGAGGTCGCGAGCAGGACGCTCGCGGCTTTCAAGCGAAGCGAGGACGGAGGGGATATGCCCGCTCTCGAAGTCCGCACCCTCACCTCCCCCGGCAAAATCGAAAACGTCTCGCTCTCCGTCGCCCCCGGCGAGATCCTCGGCATCGGCGGCCTCGTCGGCGCCGGCCGCTCCGAACTCCTCGACGCCATCTTCGGCCTCGACCCGCAGGCCCGCGGCACGGTCATCGCCGCCGGGCGCGAGCTCTGCATCCCCGCGGGGACATCCAGCGGCGGACTTGGCGGCCACCTCGGCCCTCGCGCGTCCATCGCCGCCCACCTCGGCTACGTTCCCGAAGATCGCAAGCTCCAGGGACTCTTCTTCCAACTCGGCGTCGGCGAGAACATCGTTGAGCCCTTCATGGCACGGCTGGCCCGCCTCCTCGGCCTGCGTTCACTCCGCAGCGAAGACCAACTCGTCAGCGAGCGCCTCCGCGATTTCGAGGTCAAGACCGCCGGCCCCCACGCACTCCCCGGCTCCCTCTCCGGCGGCAACCAGCAAAAACTCCTCCTCGCCCGCTGGATGGGCCGCGATACCAAGGTCCTCCTCCTCGACGAGCCCACGCGCGGCATCGACGTCGGCACCAAGGCCCAGATCTACAAACTCATCCGCGAGGCCGCCGACCGGGGCATGGCCGTTCTGCTGGTCTCCAGCGAGATGCCCGAACTGCTCGCGCTGAGCGATCGGATCGTCGTGCTCAGCGACGGCAAGGCAACCGGCGAACTCACGGGCGAAGCGATGACGCAGGCGAGCATCCTCAAGCTGGCGACCGTGGGGCATTAGTCTTTCAGGGTGGCACGGGCACCTCGATGCCCGTGGGGGCGCACTTTCAACGCCACACCAGCGCAAGTGTCCGAACGTGCCCTGTACGCTCGACACGGGCATCAAGATGCCCGTGCTACCCCATCCGCCGCCTTCGCCCGCCCCCGCACCAGCAGCCGCGCCACCAGCACCACGCCCAGCCCCGGCGCCAGCCACCACTCCGCCCGCTCAATGAACCCCATCCAATAGCACGGCGCGGCCAGCGCGCACGCCCCAAGCAACACCACCAGCTTCCGCCGCCCTATCGCCCCATCGATCCCGCTGTGCCCATCCCGCGACGGGATCATGCACAGCCACACATACGCGGGGAACACCAGCCCATAGAACGACATGAAACAGCGGTAGACAACTTCGCCACAGACAAGCCCGCCAAGCCCCGGAATCCAGCGGAACTGAATCGCCCACACCAACCCCCCCAACACGACAGCGCCAAGCAGGAGGACAAGCGAGGGTTTGAGTCCTCGCGTTCCGATACTCCGCACGATCGCAGCGATGTGGACCCCCACGGTGAACACGATTTGTGCCAGCATGTGCAGCCCAACGAGATTCACCGTCAACGACATGGGCCAGCGCTGCTCCACGCCTTCGCTCATGGGTATGAACGCGGTTGTGTATCCGAGTGTGAACAGAATCATCGCCAGAAATAGCACACCGAAGCCCAGCGTGAATGAGGCTCTCGATTCACTCCTGTTTTGCTGCGAGTCTGCATGCAGGAACGTAAGATCAAGGTATGGGCAAAGAAGGAATCCAAACACACAGACGGGCGCAAGCCAGAGAACGCCCGTCGCGTGCCCGGAGGCCGCCGAACGCGCAAGAGCGCCGGCGAAATCCAGCCTACCCGCAAACGTCAACCACGCTCCTACGACAAACGAGCCGCACCACAACGCCAACGGCCACGCCCGTCCGTCCTTGAAACGAACCAGAACCCACCCAAGCCCTGCCATCGCGGCATACACAACGAAAAACAGCCACCACGGCCGTGAAGGTGCAGCCGCGGCAGGAGGCACCTCGACATGCCCCGCGTCAGACATCCAGAGCAGAAAGTACAGTTGAAAGACCACGGTCACGCCCCCGAATGCGACTGTCGCGCCGCGGTGTATGCGTGCAATCCGCTCCGCCGCCCCGTTCCGCAACACCCACCCCATCGCCCCCGCCCCGATCACATTCGGCACCGCAAACACCACCCAGCCCCACACCCCATAGTCCCGCACCAGCAGCACCGGCAGGAACATCCCGATGCACCACGTCCACGAGCACGCCAGATAGGCCGCCCATCCCAGCACGCCCAGCCACGACGTCTGCGCAGGCACACTCGCGATTCCACCAGCGGCAACCTGTCGATCCGACGCTGTTTTCACGGGCCGAGTGTAGCGGAACGAGCGGCCGCGCACCCATACGCTCCCGCATGTCCACGCCCGCCGTTTCCCCCGAGTCTCCCCGCTACGCCTTCACCCCCCTCCGCGCCGGCTCCTTCAAGCTCGACGGCGGCTCCATGTTCGGTCTTATCCCGCGCTCGGTCTGGTCGCGATCCGTCCCTCCCGACGACAAGGGCCGCATCACCGTCGCGCACAACTGCCTGCTCCTCGAACGGGTGGATGCCCCCGCCGCGCATTCCACTTCGTCACTTCATCACTCCGTCACTCCGTCACTCCCCAAACGCATCCTCATCGAAGTCGGCACCGGCGACAAGCTCGACCCGAAGATGCGGGAGATCTTCGATCTCGAAAAGAACTCCTCAGGACCAAACGCCGGAAAGCCCCGCACCATCGTGGATTGCCTCGCCGAGCACAGTGGGGGGGGCGTGACCCCCGAGCAGATCGACGCCGTCATCTGCTCCCATCTGCACTTCGACCACGCCGGCGCGCTCACCCGCCTCGCCCATCCCGGCGAAACACCGCAGTGGCCCGTCCCGCCCAACGACGACGGCGGCGGCGGATCAGCGCATACCCGCGGCAACTGTCTCACGTTTCCCAACGCCACCATCCACACCCAGCTCCGCGAGTGGAACGACGCCGTCAACAACCGCAGCGTCATGACCAAGACCTACTACCGCGATCACCTGCTCCCCATCGCCGAGAAGATCCGCCTCACCGACTCCCCGCGCCCGTTCCCCACCGGCTACACACCCGACCGCGACGAGATGCCGCGCACCACCATCGAGCAGCGCGAATCCGACCCCTTCGCTCCTTTGTTTTCAAATCTGAAATCTGAAATCTCAAATCTGACATCCGGAATCTCGGTCTTCCTCACCCCCGGTCACACCTGGGGCCAGCAGGCCATCAAGTTCACCGAGCCCCCACCCCCCCATGGCAAGGGTCGCACCATCGTCTTCACCCCCGACGTCATGCCCACCATCGCCCACAACGGAGCCGCCTACTCACTCTCCTACGACGTCGAGCCCTACACCTCCATGATCTCCCGCCGCTGGTTCCTCACCGAAGCCGCCCGCCGCGACTGGGTGCTCCACCTCGACCACGAACCCGGCCACCCCCTCGTTCGGGTCCGCGAGAACGCCAAGGGCTGGTTCGACCTGATCCCCGAACCCCTGTAGCACGGGCATCGGCTCTTGGGTGGCACGGGCAGCTTGCTGCCCGTGATGCGCGAGGGGGTCGCTATGATTCACTTCCACCCTCGGCCTCCCCCCGCGTGAGCAACTCCACCGCGCATCCCGAGCCCACCTTTCCCAAACCCAATGGGACCGTGGTCCTCTCACCTTCCCCCGCCGCCGAGCACGCGCTCTCGCACCCCGACAACATCGAGGCCGATGAGGAACTCGTGAGCGGCCTCGCCTCCCCCCCGGCCGCGGCCCCGACCTCCTCGCTCAGCACAACCCCCGTCACCGTCGCCAGCCGGGCCCGCAAACCCTCGCTCATCGACCGCATCGAGGCCTTCATCTCGCGACTCTCCACGCGCAACAACTTCTGGCACCGCGTCTGCTCGCTCATCTGGCTCCCCTTCGCCTTCCGCTCCGGCATCAAGATGAAGCGCGAGGGCGACAACACCTTCCACGCCGTCCTGCCGTTCCGCCGCTTCAACCGCAACTGGTACAACGCCATGGCCGGCGCGGCCCTCCTCGGCAACGCCGAGATCGCCGGCGGCATGTACGTCTTCGGCGTCTGCGGCGGAGACTACACAGTCGTCTGCAAGCACCTCGAATACAAGTTCCTCCGCCCCTGCTTCGGCCCCGCCGTCTACCGCCTCTCCCCGCGCGACGACATCAAGGCCCTCCTCGCCCACGGCGGCGAGTTCAACATCATCGTCGACATGGACGTCTTCCAGGGCATCGCCAAGGTGAAGCCCGAAAAGAACAAGCCCGTCAGCGCGGCCCTCGCCGGCCGTGAAAAGCGAGTCGGCCGCTGCGCCGCCACGTTCCACGTGACGCCGAAGGCGCACCACAAGAACAAGCGCGAGAAGCAGGCCGACTCTCCGGACTGACGCTGAGGGCCGATGCGTTCAGATCGAAATCTCGATGCACCAAATTACCGACACCGAGTTTCTTGCAAAGGCCGCGTCTCACGGACTCAGAGTCAACGCCAAGTATGCGCACAACTGGCCGCGCGATCTCTCCTTTGAGCAGCCAACCGAGCACAGTGTGTATTGGATTGTTCCATCCGATCCGATTGAGTTGCGGCGGTTTCTCGGCGTGCTGCTCCAACTCCTCGGCGACGGAAAAACCCTGTTTCTGTGGCCAAAGTGCGTGCCGCTGAAAGATGTCTTGCTCAACGAGGAAATCGATGCGCTCACGGAGTTGGCAAACGCGACGCCAATCCTGAGCACACTCGGTGCGGTGGTTGTGGATCAGAGCGAACGAGACGCGCTGCTCAACATTCTGCTCCCGCTCGTTCAACACGGTTGGTCTTGGCCGACCGACGTGTATCTGGTGCCCGAATCGTTCGATGCATGCGTGATGGTCGATCACCACGAAGCGGCGCACGTCGGGTTCCCGACCGCCGAACTCTGTGCTGCGTTCGTCGCCAAAATGGCCGCGCATGGTTTCCCGCTTCCGGAAGAACCACCCGACTGGACTTTCAAATCAAATCCAGACGGATCGCCGAGAGAAAATGGCTAGGCTCAAGGCCGAATCCGCCGCAACTCAACAACCGCATCTCCCCTGCGAAGCGCGTCGATCGCGCCCGGCAGCCCCGCCTCCAGAAACACCCGAAGATCTTCGTTGCTGCAGTTCCCAACGCGCAGCCACACGATCTGCGGCGGCGGTCCAAGTCGGGTCACGATGTCGATGAAGTCCTCATCCTTCGTGAAAAGCACCTCGCCATCCCGGCGCAGGGCGGCGTACACGACGGCATCGTCCGCCTCGCGCAGCCCGGCATCCTGCACGTGCGAAGACTCAACCCCAAAGTGATCGCTCAGCCACCCGCACAGGCTCGGCGGAAGTTGGACATCAATCCACAACTTCACGCCGCTATCTCGGTATGCGAAACCCGCAGCGAGGCAAACACAAGGCACGCGCGGATGTCATCTGCTTCCAGATACGGATAGTCCGCGAGGATCTGCGCCTCGGTCATGCCGCCCGCAATCAGGTCGATCACATCGGAAACACGCATGCGCATCCCGCGAACGCATGGACGCCCTCCGCACTGACCGGGGCGTTGGGTGATTCGCTTGAGAAGTTCGTTGCGATCAACTGCCATACACAATCATATGGCGGAAGCCCATCAACCCGACGCGTGGCCCGATACCTTCCCCATTTCCCCACTTCCGCCCTCCCCCCTCCCCTCACGCCTCCATCTTCCAAACCCTTCGTATCGCCCCCGTCACCTTCCCAATCACCGCCCCATCCACCCCGCGCCGTTCCAGCACGTGCCGCGCCAGCGCAACCCCCGCCTCACCCTCCTCGTACACGATCCGGCTCGCCCCCGCCGCGGCCAGCCCCTCACGCTCGGTGAGGTAGTGCGCCCGCACCGTCACCTCCACGCCCGGGTTGAGCCGACGCGCCGCCCGCACCATCTCCATCCGCTGATCGGCGTCCGGCAGCGTCACCACGAGGTGCACGGCCTGGCCCACGCCCGTCTGCTCGAGCACCTCGGGCTGCGTCGCATCCCCATAGATCGCCGGCCGCCCGTGCCTCGCCAGCGTCTCCACCGTCTCGATGTTCATGTCGACCACTACCGTCCGCATCCCGGCATCGCGCAGCAGCGCATCCACCACGCGCCCGACGGGCCCATACCCCACGATCACCGCCAGCGGCCCCTCGGTCGCCCGAATCGTCTCCGCCGCGCTCGCGTTGAGCGTCTTGGATCGCCCCTCGCCGCGCACGCTCAGCAGCCACCACAGCGGCCCGATGCGGCGCAGCCCGCGCTCGATCGACTCGGTCATCCCGAACAGCATCGGGTTGAGCGTGATCGAGATCATCGCCGCCGCCACCAGCACCTGCATCCCGTCTTCCGGGATGAGCTTGTGATCGAACGCCAGTTGCCCGAGAATGAACGAGAACTCCCCGATCTGCGCCAGCCCCAGCGCCACCGTCAGCCCCGTCCGCACCGGCCCGCCGATCACCGCCACCACCAGCATCGCGGCCAGCGGCTTGGCGATCAGCACAATTCCCAACGCCGCCGCCACCATCCACGGCTGCCGCAGCAGAAACCCCGGATCAAACAGCATCCCCACCGACACAAAGAACATCACGCTGAACGCATCCCGCATCGGCAGCACGTTCGACGCGGCCTGATGGCTCACCGGCGATTGCGCCACCACCATCCCCGCCAGGAACGCCCCCAGCGCGACCGACGCCCCGAACAGCCACGCCGACCCGACCGCCACCGCGATCGACATCGTCAGAACTGTCAGCGTGAACAGCTCCGCCGAACGCAGCCGCGCCACCCGTGTCAGGATCCACGGCGCCACCCGCGATCCGGCCACCAGCACCACCGCCACCAGCCCCGCCAGCTTCAGCACCGCCCAGCCAATCGTCAACAGCGGCGAGGCGTGCGCGGCCTGCTCGGCCCCGTGCGCATCGGTTCCTCCCGGGCCCGCCATCATCGGCACCAGCACCAGCGCCAGCACCGTCGCGATGTCCTCGACAATCAGCCACCCCACCGCGATGTGCCCCTGCGAGGTGTTCAGGATCTTCCGGTCCATCAGCACGCGCAGCAGCACCACCGTGCTCGCCACCGACATCGCCATCCCCAGCGTCGCGCTCGATTTCCACGACCACCCGAACGCGTGGAACACCGCCATCGTCAGCGTCGTTGCCGCCACGCTCTGCACGATCGCCCCCGGCACCGCAACGCGCCTCACCGCCATCAGGTCCTTGAGGTGAAAGTGCAGCCCCACACCGAACATCATCAGGATCACGCCCACTTCCGCGAGCTGCTGCGCGATGTGCTTATCCCCCACGAATCCCGCCGTGTGCGGCCCGATCACCACCCCGGCCAGCAGATATCCCACGATCGGCGACAGACCGATGCGCTGCGTCAGCAGACCGAGCACCCACGCCGCCGCGAACCCCGCGGCGATGGTCGTGAGAAGAGGAAAATCGTGCATTTCCTAGCCTACGACCGCCCCATCCCAAAGGCACGCTCGCGGACGAGTGAAATCACAGGCAGACCCGCGCAGGCGAGCGCGATCCCCGCCGCGCCGCCGATCAGGTCGTGCACCTCGAATCGCCCGCCGACCAGATATCGCGCGACCACCGACGCCTCCGACCAACTCGCGGGCCACGGCGTGAGCTGAAAGAACTCGATCCCGAACACAATCGCGCACGCGCACACACCCATCACCCACAGCCGCGCTCGCGGGGCAGCGCAGTGCACGATCAGCGTCCACATCACGCCCCACAGCAGGTTGCCCAAGTGCTCGCCCGCATCGCCCCCAAGCCCGCGCCGCACCCACAGCCCGCACGCGACGGTCGCCAGCACACTAAGCATCGGCCCCACGCGTTCTCGAATCACACCGCTCACCATGCGTTTACGCCCTACGCCCGTCCGAAGCCTCCGGTTCGTCCGACAAGCCACGCCCGCTGGTAGACTCCCGCCATGCCCACATCGCGCCCGCCGAGCATCCTCATCCTCACCGCTTCCGTCGGCGCGGGCCACATCCGCGCGGCCGAGGCCGTCGAGCTCGCGCTCAAACAACTCGTCCCCGACGCCACCATCCGCAACGTCGACCTCATGACCTGCGCCACGGCCCCCTTCCGCCGCATGTACTCCAAGTGGTATCTCGACCTCGTCTCCAAGGCCCCGCACCTGCTCGGCTACTTCTACGACCTCACCGACCGCGCCCCCTCCGCCAAGGACCCACGCGACAAGTTCCGCCTGATGTTCGAGCGGACGAATCTCACCAAGCTCACGCCGATCCTCGAAGGCGAAGGCAGTGGGGGGGGTGGCTGGGACATCGTCGTCAACACCCACTTTCTCCCCGCCGAGATCATCGCCCGACTCCGCCGCAAGAAGAAGTGGATCACCCGATCAGTGCCGCTACCTTCCGGCTCTGCGGAAGGGAGTGCGGCCTCGCGAGGATCTTTACCACGCACTCCCGCTCGTGAGCCCGTCCCCCAGTTCACCGTCGTCACCGACTTCGACGCCCATGGCCTCTGGGCCAATTGGGGGGGCGACCCCACCGATCACTACTTCGTCGCCACCGAAGAGGCCGCCCTCTCCCTCGGTCGCTGGAACGTGCCGCGCGACATCATCACCATCACCGGCATCCCCATCCACCCCGTCTTCGCTGCGCCCAAGTCCCCGAAGGCCGCACGCGAAAAGCACGCGCTCTCCACCGATCGCCCCGTCATCCTGCTCCTCGCCGGCGGCTTCGGCGTCGGCCCCATCGAGCAACTCTTCGAAGCCGCTCTCAAGGTCGATACACCGATTCACCTCGCGGTCGTCTGCGGCAAGAACGAGGCCCTCAAGAAACGCCTCCAGTCCCTGTCTCCAAATCTGAAATCTGAAATCTCAAATCTCAAATCCCATCGCACCACCATCCTTGGCTTCACCAAAGACATGGATGAACTCATGGCCGCCGCCGACATCGTCGTCTCCAAGCCCGGCGGGCTCACCACCTCCGAGATCCTCGCCCGCGGAGCGGCCATGGCCATCGTCAATCCCATCCCCGGCCAGGAGTCGCGAAACTCCGACTACCTCCTCGAAAACGGCGCGGCCATCAAGATCAACTCTGCCACAGTCCTCCCCCACAAGCTCAATCAACTCCTCGCCCACCCGGCCAAACTCGCCGCCCTTCGCGCAAACGCCAAATCCCTCGGCCACCCCGCCGCCGCGTTCGACGTCGCCAAAGCAGTCCTGGCCGCCTGCTGAACAGAGGCCCGGGCGCAAGCCCGGGCAGCGAATTCTCTGCGCGCCATTTTGGCCAATTGAAGCAAGATCCCACCCAATTCCAGTGCCTCACGCTTCCCTCATCCCCATCCAATCCCGAATCCCCACGCACCCCCTGCGGCCCACCCCCCGTATCCTCGCGTACCCCAAGCGGCCCCGGAAGGCCGCGGCCAGCGGCCCGAAAGGGCCCCCCGAGTTTGTGCTCCGCACGCTCGGGAAATCACGATCAAAACCCCGAAGGACCACTGTTTCTCAAGGAAGGGAACCCCGCATGACCACCGCCGCACCGTCGAATCGTCTGTCCAACGCCAAAATCCTGCTCCTGTGCTTCGGCGCCCTGCTGCTCGGCGCCGGCATCATGACGCCCTTCGTCGTCTCCTGGCGCAACACCGCCGAGAAGGCGCGCCAGGACGCCATCGCCCAGGCCACCCGCGCCGAGGCGAACAAGCAGGAGGCCATCGCCCTCGAGAAGCAGAAGGCCGAGATGCGTGAGAACCTCGGCCAGGCCGAGAAGGCCATCATCACGCTCAAGTCCGACCTCACCGCCCGCGAGACCGCCCTCGGCGCGCTCAAGGAAACCGACACCCAGAAGACCAAGGAGATCGAGGCCCTGAAGGCCGACCTCGCCACCAAGGCCGCGGCCATGGCCGACCTCGACGGCCGCCTCAAGGCCGCCCGCTCCGACATCGAGACTGCGACGCAGCAGTCGGCCGACCTCACCGCCCGCATCAACGCGATGCGGTCCGAGGTCTCGCGCCTCTCCGAGACGGTGCAGGTCAAGGACGCGGAGATCGCGCAGCTCACGACAGCGGTGAAGCAGGAGCAGGAGGCCAAGGCCGCCGCGCTCGTACGGGCCGCGGTCGAGGAGAAGCGAGCCGTCGTCGCCGAGACCAAGGTCGAGGAAGTCAAGACCGAGATCATGACCCTCGCGCCCATCCGCATCGAGGAGCGTCGCTCGACGCTGACGAATCGCAAACTCGCCGAGAGCAAGGGCGTCCCCTTCGGCGCGGCGTTCGACGGCATCGGCGACATCTTCCAGGGCGTCGGCGAGGGCCTCTTCGGCAAGAGCGGCCCCATCATCCTCGTCGGCGTCTACAAGGATGGCCACGAGGAAACGCTGACCAAGGCCGACGCCGACAAGTGGACCAGCCGCGGCATCCGCTTCGTCAAGCTCAAGAAGTAAGCCCAATCAGAGCCGAGCGGCGCAAGCCGCCGGTGTATCGATAAGCCCACACGGCCCCGGCTCACTCAAGCCGGGGCCGTTTCATTTCACAAGCGATGTGTCACGCCGCAGTCAGAGCCCCCGCGGTCACGCGGGCGGCCGATTGGCTCGCACGTTTCATGGCCACCCGGCGAGCGAGCGTATTATCATATCGTGAAGCTCAATCGCAGCCTCAACTGGCTCCAAGTTTCCGGTGTCGTTGCGCTCGTGTGTGCGACCATTTTCGCCGCGTTTGCGGTGTACGACCCGACGGCGGCTCGCTTTGGTATGCTGGTGTTCTCTCTGCTCATGGGGTGGAGGTTGTGGACCATCGGAACGCAGCGGGAGCGAAACGCCAAGCGCCCCGCTTGATTCCACCGCCCTCTCCGACAACTCACCCGCAAAGCCATACGCTTGCACACCGTGGCCGCGCTCGCGTTCATCGATCTCTTCGCTCCGCAGAACCTGCTTGTCATTGCAGCGTGCATCGCCATGTTGATCGTTCGAAAATTCGACCGTAACGACGACGACTGAGCACTCCATCGCGGCGGGTGGCCTTGATTGAACTGATCCCGTGGCGCCGATTCCAAGCTTTGAGGAATCGGTGCTGCCTTGAAGATTGCACGGTGACGCACCGATTGCTCAAAGCAGCGTTCGATGGCACGCCACCACTGTTCCGATCCCCCGTGATCTGTCACTGCACAATCGCGAACACCCACACCCCCACATGCACCACCGCGCACCCAAGGGCCACAACCCAGAACCCCACCTTCCGGTTCTTGTGCCGCACCACCACCATCCCCACAATCGCCCCGGCAAACCCGCCAAGCACTGAAAGCAGGTGCAGCGTCCGCTCCGGCACTCTTCGAGCCCCCGGCCGCTTCGCCATCGCTTTGTCAAACGCGAACACCCCAAGCGTCACCAGCGAGATCGCCATATACCACGCCGCCGCGATCAGAAGAGCAAGAGTGGGGGGCATGCAGTATTCACCCGTCTCGCCGCATCCCCACGAGTTTGATCGCCAGCGCCAGCACCAGCGCGATCAGGATCAGCCCGATCACCGCATACCCCACCGCTTGCCCCATCGTCTTGGGCTTTGGAAGCACACCGCCAAGACCCTGCGACGTGTACGCCGGAGCGGTCGTGCGGGTGCCGAGTTGGGCAAGCGTAAGGGGCACTACTACTTCCTTCGACCGCCGATCCTCTTGATCAGAAACACAACAAGCAACACGCCAAGCACAAGCAGAAGCGCCGTGCCGGCGATCCAGTCCTTTACCTGAGGACCCCCGTGCGCGTCTGTGCCAAGCACCAGGATCAACAGGCACTTCACACTGCGGTCTCCAGCGTCCCTGTCCCGCGGCTGCGCACCCGTGCGAGAACTCTCGACCGCACCCGCACATACATCACGCCCAGAAGCACAATCATCACCACAGCCCACAGATACGACTGCTCCTGCGCCCCAGCATCGGGCAGCATCCCAGGCTCGGCCGGAAACTCATAGCCCCCAAACCAGCAACCTGTCAGCGTCGCGAGCGTCATGCTGCCACTACCTTCTTCTCTGTGCCCTCTGTGCCTCTGTGGTGAACCCGCCTTGGATCAGTACGCCAGACACTGATTCACCGCCTCCGCGATCCGCTTCGCATCCGGCAGATACTCCAGTTCCAGCTTCGCGTACGGCATCGGGATGTCGAAGCCCGCGACGCGCTGCACCGGCGCCTTGAGGTTCAGGAAGCAGCGCTCCTGGATGATCGCGGAGATTTCCGAGCCGAGCGAGCAGAGCTTCACAGCCTCCTGCACGACGACGCACCGGCCGGTCTTCTCCACGCTCTGCGCGATGCAGTCATAGTCCAGCGGATTGAGCGTCCGCAGGTCAATGAGTTCCACCGACACATCCTCGGGGAGCTTGTCGAGGGCCTCAAGGCACTGGAAGAGCTGCGCGCCCCAGGTGATGACGGTCAGGTCCGTGCCCTCCTGGACGACCTTGGCCTTGCCGATCTCGATGGTGTACTCATCCTCGGGCACTTCCTCGCGGTACGAGCGGTACACGCGCTTGGGCTCAAAGAAGATCACCGGGTCCGGGTCGCGGATGGCCGAGATGAGCAGGCCCTTCGCGTCGTACGGTGTGGCCGGGCAGACGACCTTGATCCCCGGCGAGTGGATGTAGATCGCCTCGGGGGAATCGGAGTGGAACTCGGGCGCGTGGATGCCACCGCCCCACGGCACGCGCACGGTCAGCGGCACCGTGATTTCCCCGCGCGTCCGGTTGCGGAACCGCGCGGCGTGGTTCACAAGCTGGTCATACGCCGGCCCCATGAACCCCTCGAACTGGAGCTCAGGAATCGGCCGCATTCCGGCCATCGCCAGGCCGATGGAGGCGCCCATGATCCCGGACTCCGAGAGCGGCGTATCCACCACGCGATCCGCGCCGAATCGCTTCTGGAGCCCCTCGGTCACACGGAAGACGCCGCCGTTGAGCCCGACGTCCTCGCCGAGGCACATGACGCGGGGGTCCTTCTCCATTTCCTGCTGGAGACCGAGGGTGATGGCTTGAACGAGAGTGAGGTTTGCCATTGCAAATGTCCAAATTGCCAAAGGGCCAAATTGCCAAATCAGAATACGGTGATCATCCCTTGCCGTTGTTCTTTCGAGATCGCGTGAGTATCGCTCCGTAGATAAGCTTGAACTGGTTGGCCTCGTCAATGAGCGGTGCGAGTCGTTGGGGCTTTACCCAGTGCCGCCGACCTGCGAAGTTCAACCAGTACCGAGTTTCGACAAGCTCCTTGATGACGATGCCTACAGACTTGTTGAAATCCGCGCGACTTAGCCCCTCGTCCGCCTCCATCGTGTTCGCGCCTACCGAGGTGCCCGAGCCGATCATCTGATCCACGATCCGCCGTGGCCGATTCTCCAACTCCAGTTTCTCCGCCACATCCACGACTCGATGGCTGAAGTCATCCGCACGTTGCACAAGTTCCGGCCGCAATCGACCTTGCCCCATGACTCCGCCTCCGAATATGGCAATTTGGCCCTTTGGCAATTTGGCTATTTGCGAAGGCTCGCCTGCTGGGGAAACTGCCCCAGCGAGTGCGTGGCCCATGTATCGCGCTGGCGACGGAGTTCTTCCGGCAACTCCGCATAGACACAGTCAAACATCTCATTCCGATGCGGCGCCGGATAGTTCAGCACCTCATCGACGATCTTCTTCGTCCACGCCTCCGCCCGCTCCAGCGCGGCCGTCTGCTTCGCATCGTCCCACAGGCCGAGCGACTCGAGGTACTTCCGCGTCCGGATCATCGGGTCCTTGAGCTTCCACGACTCCACCTCCGCCTCGGCGCGGTACCGGCGGGCGTCGTCGGCCGTGGTGTGATCGGCGAGGCGATACGTGATCGCCTCGACAAACGTCACGCCTCCGCCCGCAAGGGCCCGGTCGCGAGCCTCCTTCACCACCTTGTACACGCCGAAGATGTCGTTGCCGTCCACCTGCACCGGATGCGCCCCGTAGGCGATGGCCTTCTGCGCCACCGTCTCGGAGTTCATCTGCTGATCGCGCGGCACGCTGATCGCCCATTGGTTGTTCTGGCAGATGAAGATGCACGGCACGTTGAACACCGTGGCAAAGTTCATTGCCTCGTGGAAGTCACCCTCCGACGTCGCCCCGTCGCCGAAGAACGTCGCGACGACCTTCTCTTCCTTGCGCAGCTTGTACGCCCACGCCATCCCCGTCGCGTGCAGCATCTGCGTCCCGATCGGGATCGCGATCGGCGACACGTTCACGCCCGCATCCCCGTGCTTGTCGCGCTGCGGGATCGCGTTCCCGCGCTCATCGCCCGCCCAGTGCAGCAGGATGTACTTCGGGTCCAGCCCGTGCAGAAACAGGGCCGCGTTCTCGCGATAGCACGGCACTAGGTAGTCCGCGCCCTTCTTCAGCGCGGCCCCGACGCCCAGCGCCACCGCCTCCTGTCCCTTGTTCTGCGGATAGGTGTACATGCGCCCGGACCGCTGCAGCTTGAAGGCCACCTCGTCCAGGTGCCGGTACTCGATCATCCGCTCATACAGAAACACCGCCTGCTCATCGGTGAGCCGCGACGGGTCTCCCTTGGGGGCGAGTTTCTCATCGAGTCTGCCCTGCTCATCCAGCAGCTGCAGGTACTCGATCTGGGCTGTGTAGACGATCCGCTTGGGCATCGCTCGTGCTCCGGTCGGGGCTCGGGGAAAACAGCGACGCACCCACGTCGCGCCGCGGCCGGAGTGTAGCGGGATTCGCCTCCAAAGCCGCGCCCGCTCGGGTGGCCCAATGTGACTACCAGCCAAGGCGGCCCCGGGAGTCAGACGACAGGCCGTATCGCTCCCAAACGAAAGCAGCCCGGGCCGAGGCCCGGGCTGCATCCACCCAGTCGCACCAAGCACTCGGCCCCCCGCCGGGCGCTCGGTTCCGTCAACCCGTTACGGGCAACCGGCAAACCACGCGTTGATGAAGTCGAAGACATCCGCGACGTCCATCGTTCCGTCGTGGTTGAAGTCCGCCCGGTAGGAGTTGGCGAACCACCCGTTGAGGAACGCGAAGATGTCGTCAACCGCCAGCCTCGACGGCATGGTCGCATCGTCGCCGTCAAAGTCGGCCTGGCAGGCATCTGCGACCACCGTGATGTTGTCGATCGCGAAGCCCGCCGCCGCGCCCGCGTCCAGATACAGCCGCACCACGTCGAACGGACGCCCCGTCGTCGTGAACGTCATCTGCCCGTGCGGATACTTCACGTAGCCGCCGTACGTTCCCTGGGCCACGATGTCACCCACGGGCGTGCTCTCCGTCGTGTCCTGGTAGAGCGCCATGTGCATGTCGCTCATCACCGGCGGCGTGTCCAGCGTCACAAACGTCAGCGTGATGCTCGACATGAACCGATCGAACCGAAGGTCCAGCGTCTTGTGATTGGCCGTTCGCGGCCACAGGAAGTTGCCCTCCAGCACATGGATGTCGATGCCGAGGCTCGCCTTGGTCTGGATGGTCCAGTCGCTCCACCAAGGTGAACTGAACTGCGCCCGGAAGTCACCCACGCCCGATTCCGACGTCACCATCTGTGAGAACGGAACGGCCTGGCCCACCGACAGCGCGGGCATCCCCTTGTCAAAGTCAAACTTGGCCGACTGCGCCTGCGCCGTCCCCGCGATCAACACACTCATCGCCGCGGCCGCCAGCGAGAGGCAAAGAGTTCTTGAGGTGTTCATGTGTGGTTCTCCTTTCGCTTTCGCGACCCCGGGGCGACACCTCGTCGAGGTGCCTCAGGGTCGCTCCGAATGAGCCCCCTCACTCAACGCCCACAATTGCAGCAAAGGACACGCCGGTCCGTAATCGATGCGGCCTCACGTTTCCACCGCGACAGTGCCACTCGCCACTCGCTGGTGTGCAGCCAGACTGCCCGACAATGGCATGGACTTCAGCGGCCGCGCCGATTTGGCAGAACGTGGGAAACCGAGTGCCCCAAACAGGCCACGCTCATTTCCCGCAAGGACTGTCCTTGGGCGATCGAACTGTCACCGCCCTCTCCGGGTGAGGCGATGCACCGTTCCGGACCGTCGAACGCTAACCTTCCCCCTATGCCAACATTGCTCAACCGCTCCAACGTCTCTCGCGCCGTGCTCTGCGCCCTCGTGTGCGCCCTCGCACCGATCTCACGTTCACGTGCCGACGAGGGCATGTGGCTCCTCAACGCCCCGCCCACCAAGCAGCTCCAGGACAAGTACCACTTCACGCCCACGCCCCAGTGGCTCGAGCATCTCCAGCGTTCCTGCGTCCGCTTCGAGACCGGCGGCTCCGGCTCCATCATCTCCGCCGACGGCCTCGTGATGACCAACCACCATGTCGGCTCCGACATGCTTCTCAAGCTCTCCACGCCGGAGAAGAACCTCCTCGAGACCGGCTTCTATGCCAAGACCCGCGCCGAAGAGCTCAAGTGCCCCGACCTCGAGCTCAACATCCTCTGGGAGATCGAGGACGTCACCGCCAAGGTCACCGCGGCCGCCTCCGGCGAACCGCGCCGCCAGGCCATCGCCGCCATCGAGAAAGCCTCCAAGGACGCCACCGGCCTCAAGTCCGAGGTCGTCACGCTCTACGGCGGCGCGAAGTTCCACCTCTACCGCTACCGCTCCTACACCGACATCCGCCTCGTCTTCGCCCCCGAAGAGGCCATCGCCTTCTACGGCGGCGACACCGACAACTTCGAGTTCCCGCGCTACGACCTCGACTGCTGCTTCTTCCGCATCTACGAGAACGACAAGCCCCTGAAGGCCGAGCACCACCTCGCGTGGTCCTCCAACAGCGCCGCCGAGAACGAGCTTGTCTTCGTCTGCGGCCACCCCGGCCACACCGATCGCCTCAACACCTACGATCATCTGAGGATTACTCGCGACATCGAGATGCCCCGCCGCCTCGGCGAGTACTGGCGTCGCGAGATCAAGGACATGACCTTCGCCGGCCGCTCCGCCGAAAACGCCCGCATCGTCCGCGACGATCTCTTCGGCGTCGCCAACTCGCGCAAGGCCATCACGGGCGAGCTCGCGGGCCTCCTCGATCCGGCCATCATGGCCGCCAAGAAGTCCGCCGAGGACAAACTCCGCGCCGAAATCGCCGCCGACCCTGCCAAGAAAGCACAGTGGGGGAGCGCCTGGGACGACATCGCCCGCATCAAGAAAGACGAGCAGGCGTTCGCCGAGCGCAAAAACCTCCTCGACAAGGTCCTCGGCGGCTCCCACCTCATGGGCCACGCCCTCACCCTCGTCCGCCTCGCCGATGAGCTCCCCAAGCCCAGCGCCGAGCGCCTCAAGGAATACGGCGACGCCCACCTCGACTCAACCTATCTCGAGCTCTACTCCCCCGAGCCCATCTACGACGCCCTCGAGATCCACTTCCTCTCCGAAACCATCCAGCGATTCGCCGAACGCATGGGCGCGGATGATCCCACCGCCGTCAAGCTCCTCGGCGGCAAGTCCCCCATCGATCGCGCCGAGCAACTCGTCAAAGCCTGCACGCTCAGGGAGCCCGATGCCCGCAAGACCCTCGCCCAGGGCGGCTCCCACGCCATCATCGAGGTCATGGACCCCATGGTCCAGCTCGCCGCCTCCCTCGACGCCGAATCCCGCTCGCTGCGCAAGCGCTACGAAGACACCATCGAAGCCCCGCTCCGCGACGCCTACGCCAAGGTCGCCGCGGCCCAGTTCGCCGCCTTCGGCGACACCGTCTACCCCGACGCCACCTTCACCCTCCGCCTCGCCTTCGGCACCGTCAAGGGCTGGACCGAAGCGGGCCAGACCATCCCCTCGCACACCGTCTTCTCCGGCCTCTACCAGCGCGCCGCTGAGCGCAAGGGTCAGGAAGGCTTCGTGCTCCCACCCACCTGGATCAAGGCCAAGGACAAACTCAACCCGTCCACACCCTTCAACTTCGTCTGCGACGCCGACATCATCGGGGGAAACTCCGGCTCACCCATCGTCAACAAGCAGGGCGAGCTCGTCGGCCTCATCTTCGACGGCAACCTCGGCAGCCTGCCGGGCGCGTTCGTCTTCGATGACCGCACCAACCGGGCCGTCGCCGTAGACAGCCGCGCCCTCATTGAAGCCATCCGGACGGTGTACGGAGCCAATGGCATGGTCAACGAAATCACGGGAAAGTAACGCTCTCCGGCCGCCCAGCCTTCGGGCCCCGGAGGGGCCCAAGTTCCTTGCCGTGGGCGTAAGCCCACGGTATCGACCCGCATCTGGATCTCCTCTTCTCCACCTCCAAGCCCCGGAGGGGCGACACCCCTCCCGCCCGCGCAAAACAGTTCCCACCGAACTAGAGTTGGGCGGCTTGTGGTAAGCTGCAGTCCGCCCCGCCCTCAGCCCTTTGGATCAACCATGTCCCACGCCAAGACTTCATCGAACCCGAACGATTTCATTCTTCCCGATCTGGGGGAAGGTGTTCATGAGGCCGAGTTGATCAAGTGGCGCGTCACCGTCGGCCAGAAGGTCAACGAACACGACATCCTCGCCGAGATGGAGACCGACAAGGCCCTCGTCGAGGTTCCCTCGCCGCGCACCGGCACCATCGCCGCACTCCACGGCAAAGAGGGAGAGATCTGCAAGGTCGGTGATCCGCTGGTGACCTACGAAGGCCAATCAGAGGCGGCCGGCGCAAGCCGCCGCAGTGAACCCGCGGCGACGTCCGCCCCGAAGGCCTCACCCGCTCCCTCCACCAACGGCTCCCACAAGACCACCCCCGCCCCCGCAGCGGCCCCCGCCTCTGAGCAGGAAGACGCCGGCACCGTCGTCGGCAAAATGGGCGGCGCACTCGCCGGCATCACCGCCGAAGCCGGCAAGGCCCTCGCCACCCCCGCCGTCCGCCGTCTCGCCCGCGACCTCGGCGTCGACATCGACACCATCCCCGGCACCGGCATCGGCGGCCGCGTCCTCGAAAAGGACGTCCGCGGATCAACAGAGGCCCGGGCGCAAGCCCGTGCACCGGTGACCTCGCCCGCGCGCCCAGCATCCCCCACTCCGCGCGCCCCCCACCACCCAGTCGCTCCCACCGACGCCGCCGAGCCCCACTCCGGAGTCGTCGACGATCGCCGCCCCATCCCCAGCATGGCCCCCGCGCGCCGCGCACCCGAACCCGCGCGATCGAGTTCCTTCAGCGCAGACTCCCCCGCCATCGTCCGCATCCCCTTCCGCGGCGTCCGCCGCACCATCGCCAATCGCCTCCGCGAGTCCGTCAACCAGGCCGTCCACTTCAACGTCATGGATGAGGCCGACGTCGCCCCGCTCGATCATCTCCGCAAGAAGCTCGCCGCCGCCAGCGGCGAGAAGCTCTCGTTCCTCCCCTTCGTCGCCGCCGCCGTTTGCCGCGTCCTCACCGACGCCCGCTTCCGCGCCCTGAACGCCCGCGTTGACGAAAAGTCCGACGACCCCAACTACGACGCGGCCATCATCCAACACCGCGCCGTCCACCTCGGCATCGCCACCGACACCGACAACGGCCTGATGGTCCCCGTCATCCGCGATTGCGACGGCCTCGGCGTCCTCGAGATCGGCCGCCACATCGTCTACGCCGCCGAGTCCGCCCGCACCCGCACCGCCTCGCGCGAGTCCCTCATGGGCTCCACGTTCACCATCTCCAACGTCGGCTCCCACGCGGGCCGCTTCGCCACGCCCATCATCAACTACCCCGAGGCCGCCATCCTCGCCGTCGGCCGCGCCCGCCAGGCCCCGGTCATCCGCGGCGGCGGCATCTTCGTCGGCAACCTGCTGCCGCTGAGCCTCGCCTGCGACCACCGAGTCGTGGACGGCGCGACCGCCGCCCTCGCCCTCGCGGAGATCATCAGGCTGCTGCAGGAGCCGGAATCACTGTTGGGGCCGGCGCGGGGATGATCCAGCCCTAGCGGAGGCAGGAACTCAATGGAGCCTAATCCGGAGACAATTGCCAGGTGGATTCCTGCTCAGATGGCGCAGGCAAATCTGCTCAACAAGGCGATCGCGATCAGCGGCTCGCCGCTGGAACGCACAGGAAACAACCTCGTTGCGTTCTTGTCGTTTGTAGCTTCCAACATCATGCGATCTGAGTTTGCAGTGCATGCGGATTGGCGACGATGGCAGGTGCGAGTCGCTCGTGCCACCATGGGACTTCTCGCTGGACCAACCGAAGTGCGCGCGGTCTTTGTGAGCAGTCGGTACAACGGATTCCATGCTGCGTGGCAGGAAGAGCAAAAAGGGGGACGGCCCGGAATCGCTGAGTACTTTCTTGCCTGCTGCTCGGTCGACCTAGCTCACGTGGAGTTTGCAGAAATCGAGCCAGATCTCACCCAACTCGGCGACTTGGCGAGTGCCTTGACCGACTCGGGACGGGCGTCATTGGAGCGGCAGCGCCAGTTTCCGAATGCGCCACGCTTCCCTCTAAGCCACTCTACCTCTCAAGCGATATCCGAGTACCTGTCGGGGATTTGGGGTGCGCTCCACGACAATAGGAAGCTCCTTGCGCAACTTTGGACGCAAGCTTAGCGAGAGAGTCCACCCCGCGCGACGTACGATTTGCAGGATGCCGTCAGATCCGAAGCCATATCAGGCTCTCTTCAAGTACTGGCCCATTGATACCGCTCTCATCAGCCTGCGGAGCGGCACGATGCGATGGCGGTCTCCCCTCGATTTCAACGACCCTCTCGACAGCCAGTGGGATCCGGGCTGGGCAATCAGAACACCCGAGTTTGCCGCCGCCTTCATCAAACATGGTCGCGAGGTATTCGGGGGGGACATCGACTGGTCTCGTATCGACCCGGTAATGCACTCACAGATCCGCAAGGTGCGCGAGCGCTTCGCGACGCTGCCACCCGCTGAGCGAGTTCGCGCTATCGAAAAGGAACTTGAAAGCACCGTCCGCTACTTTCGCGATAAGGAGGCGCCAACGCCGCCCGGACTGCGACGCATGCGACTCCTTTGCATGTCTCTTGAGCCGCACTCAATGCTGATGTGGTCCCATTACGCGGATCAACATCGCGGAGTCGTGCTTTCGTTCGATGTGAACATCCTGCGTCAAGCGTATGGAGTGCCCGCCCAAATTCGATACGCGTCAGAAGTGCCTCAATTGGTGAGCGTCGAGGCATGGATTCAGACCTTCCTGTACAAAGCTGGGGTAGTTGACCTTACGCCCGAACAGGTGGCAATCATCTGGCAGACAAAGGGGAAGCAGTGGGAGTACGAAAAGGAATATCGATACGGACGGATGGTGGCACCGGAGACGACAAGCCTCCACGATGATTTTCCGTTTCCTCGAGAGGCGCTGAAGGGTGTGTTTCTGGGCTGTCGGACTTCACCCGAGCACGAGACGACGCTGAAGGAAGTTCTCGCTACCTATCCGGAGGAGGTTGGGGTCGTTCGTCTTCGGCGCAGCATGACAAAGTTCGAAGTGACGGGTTACGAACCTTGGATGTTGCCGCTCGACTACACCCCGGCGGGTGGCATCCAACGCCGTGAACTCTGACGAACAGATCGATCTGTAAGTGCGCTGCTGGCGCGGACTTGCGCGCCGCGCCAGTCGGCGCGGCCTCCGAGCCGATGGTTGTTGTGCTGCAGCAACCAGAGCAAAGGAGGCCACGATGTTCGGGGTGCATCGCTTGGCGGCAGGGATGCCGCAAGTTCGAGGTATCGGCACGGTCTGGTCCGTCTCATCATCGACCTGTTTGGACCGCTGGAGTGGGACGGCGCGCTGGTCGCCCTGGGCGCTGACGCTGGCCGCACTGCTGATGATCTGGATGCGGCGCCAACGCTGGTCCAGCGATTCCGAGCCCGTTCGATCGGTGCTCGCGGCCGCGGCCGCGCTGGCGCAGGACGCCACGCACCTACCAGGGCTTCGTGAAGGCCATCACGCTGCTCGGACGGGCTTGTCGACCTGCTGATTCTGCGCCGCGCACACGCACGATTGCAGGGCCGGGAAGTCTTGGACCATCGGGCTGTTGGGTCCCCATTGGCGTGGACGGCAGCAAGTTCGAAGGCCGCGCACCATCGCCAACGGGAGCGCTTAGCCGGGGGCCGCTGCAAGAGGCCGCAGATGAACCCTGCCCTGGCTGGTCCATCTCGGGGGTGATGCTCCCGTGGGGGTGGGGGCTATCGGTGGTCTCGACAGCGCGAAATGGCCTGCTGCTGCGCTCGGTGATGGACCAGTTCCCCACCGGCACGTTGCTGGTCGCCGACGCGGGCTTCGCGGGCTTCGATCTGCTCAGCACGCTGCGCCGTGCGCGGCGTGAGCTTCATCCGCGTCGGCGGATGCGCGTCTGCTGAGGAACCTCGGCTACTACCGGCGCGAGGGCAAGCACACCGTGTACCTCTGGCCCAACGCCATGCATCGATCGCGAGCCGCTGGTGCTGTGGCTCATCCGCGTCGGCCTGGTGCATCTGGTCACCGATGCGACCGATCCGGCGAACTCTCCAGAAGCATGGCCTCGAGCTCTATCGCCGACGCTGGGGCCTTGAGGTGGCCTTCCGGCTCGTCTTCAAGCAGACGCTCCAAGCTGTCGCAAGGTCTGCCCTGCACACCCACGGCGCGCGGATCGAGCCCGCCCGGGTGGTGCTGGGACTCTGGACGCTCACGCTGCTGAGTCGCCGCCATCCGCGCCGCGGGCCACGCCCCACCGCGTCTGGCTGCCGCGCTGACGCTGGCGAGCGTTCGTCACGCCATGCACTCAATGCTCGGACCCGCCGTAAGGATGCCTGCGGCGGTGCCTCATCGATGACAGGCCGCGACGTGCTTCCAAGGCCGCCTACCGCTGGCCCCACAAGCGTGATCATGCTCCCCCCGGCCCGCCCCACATCACCACAGCCACCCGCTCACAAGTCCTTGCCGCCAAGGAGTTCCGTACACTGAACCGGGCCGCGTAGTTCACGGCGTTGGGTGGCATCGCCTTGCCGAGCGCACCGCCAAGTGCCACTACCTCGCCGCTTTGGGCTAGGTAGTGCCGGACTCCAAGGCTCGCGGGCCGTACCTTGTCCCTTCGGACGCCTTCGGCGCACAAACGAGGTACCCATTTCCCTCCGCGCCACGGAATCCAAAGAAAATCTGTAACCCCAACACACGCAAGGCGTTGACCCCACGCCGCGCCCCCGCTCCGGTCACGTTTGTGCGCGCGCCGCCGACATGTCCGCCCCTTCTATGGAGGCCCACATGCATCCGCCGCGAAAGCTCCTCTCCACCGATCTCGTCCACGACGCCTACGTCGAGGCCCTCGTCAACGCCCGCCTGACCGCGCTCCGCTCGCTCGCGGAAATCGCCAGCGCGGGCAAGGATGAATCCGAGAAGCGTCAGGCCGCCACGACCATCCTCAAGCTCCCCAACCCCGAGCCCCCGCACCGCCCCATCCACACGCCCATCCCGATCCGCTACATGGATCTCCACAACATCCGCCGCGGCCCCGGCGGCGAACTCCCCCGCCAGCCCACGCCCTTCGAACTCGCCCAGGCAACAACCCCCGGCCTGTTCGCGTCAAGCCCCGATCCAACCCTCGCCACGCTCTCTCCGCTCGGTCTGCCGCCGCCCGGCGCCCATCCACTCACCGCATCCAGCGCGGCCGCAGCCCTCGCCGCCGCCGCCGGCCGCGCCGACCCACCCTCCGGACTCGCACCGCTCGCCGCGCCCGCCCGTCTTCGCCCGGAGGGCGCCCGACCGTTGCCAGGGGCGCAGCGAGGCTCTGCGAGCAAGCCCCTGGTGGCCGCCGCATTCCTCCCCCGCCCGGAGGGCGGACGATCGCCCGCGAGCTCGCCCATCACTCTCACCACAGCCCACCCCCAGGTCCGGTCGATAGTCGCCCCATGCCGACCATCGCCCCAGCACCCGCGCGAATCTCCATCAACCTCCCCGCGCGCCCCTCCATCCCCTTCGCCGACCCAACCTCCGGCATCCCCCTCAAGAACCAAGACAACACCCTCATCAACCCAGCCACCCACACCAAACTCGCCGACATCATCGACAACATCCCCCGCTTCGTCGATCGCGGCGGCGGATACGCGGCCACCTTCGGATGGCAGTGGAAGAAGTGGAACGACACCCTCTCCGACGCCGCCAACAAAGACCACCACCGCCGCGGCCTGATCCTCGAACGCACCCACTTCAACGAGTACGACCTCCGCGGCAAGACCCTCCTCGAGTGCGGCTGCGGCGCAGGCAACGACACCGAGGTCCTCGCAACGCTCGGCTTCTCCGAAGTCCACGCCTTCGACCTCAGCGCGGCCGTCGAAGAAGCCGCGCCCCTCGCCCAGCGCTCAGTGGAAGATCCATCACTGGCCCGCGTCATCCTCTCGCAAGCCGACATCAACCGAATCCCCTACCCCGACCGCTCGTTCGACGTCGTCTACTGCCACCGAGTCCTCCAGCACACGCCCGATCCCGTCGCCTCGATCCGCTCCATCTGCAAAAAGGTCAAGCCCGGCGGCCTGCTCTTCGCCCACTGCTACCACGACACGCCCCTCACCCGCCGCGCCTATCGCCACAAGCTCCGCTGGCTCTGCAAGCGCCTCCCGCCGAGCATCGTCGTCGCCGCCCTCAACCTCACCGCGCCGCTCCTGCACCGCATCAACCACCGCATCCGCGCCCGCGCCGCCAAGGGCGGCAGGTTCGGCCTCTTCTGCCAGAACTTCTCCCACGCCTGGATCCCCCTCGCCTACTCCGGCAACATGTGGGAGCATCTCGGCCGCCAGAAAGTCATCGAGATCGAGAAGTGCATCACCTTCGACGCCATCACCGCCTGGCACGAGCACATGATGACCGCCGAAGCCTTCCGCGCCGTCATCGAAAGCGAAGGCTTCACCATGGAGCACTGCGAAGACACAATCTGTACGGCTCGACGAACAGAGGCCCGGGCGCAAGCCCGGGCACGGAGCGGAGAAACCGCACAATAGATGTTGCTCGCCGCATGGCCTCGCGCCCGCGCCTCCGTGCAGCGCTACGGCAACGTCGGCGCAAGGCTCGACGGATTCACCGGCGGCACCGGCCAGAACGTGTAGTCCTTGGTCGTGTTCACCGGCGTCGCGGGAACGCTCAACTGGCTCCCCACGTGCCAGTCGGCAAACAGCAGGTTCGCCTTCACCGCCCCGCTCGCCGCCGTGATGTTCGAGTTCGTCGTGTACCAATAGTGCTGCCGGTCCCCGCCGCCGTCGGCGTTGAAGATCGGGTCCGAGCCGAGCAGCCACGTCTTGCTCGTCGTCACGATCACCGGCATCTTCCCGCCGCCGTTGGGCACCAGCGTCGCCACCTCCGGCGTCGAGGGCGTCGGCGCCAGCGCATGATCGTTGAGCGAGTACGAAGAGCCCAGGAAGTTGTACATCGAATCCACGCGCCCCACACCGGGAATCACGCCGCCCTTGTCGCACGGCGACTTGAACGCCTCAACCTCCATCACGTCCGTCTCGCTGTCGGGGATCGGCGTGGTCTCCAGCACGTACCGGTTCAGCGGCCGCCCCTCCGCCCCCATCGTGTTGATGCTGTACGCCGGAAGCTGCCCCTTCTTCCCGCCAAAGAGCGTGCCGATCACCACCTGGTTCCCGCCAAGCGTCGTCGTCGCCTGCGGCAGCGTGTTGTCGAAGTCGTTCATGTACAGGTTCAGCGCGATCCCGAGCTGGTGCAGCCGCGAGGCGCACACCGTGGCGCGGCTGTTGGCCCGCGCTGCCCCCAGCGCCGGCAGCAGGATCGCCACCAGCAGCGCGATGATCGCGATGACCACCAAGAGCTCAATGAGCGTGAACGCGCGGCGGGGCATGGACTTCAATGTTCGTCTCACGGGCATGATGGTTGCTTTATCGTGGCGCGGCGACGAGCGGTAGCCATAAAAACCCGCTGAAGTGGCGTTATCCAGCCGCGCCACGTCCCGTTTCAAACGCGATTCGGGGAGCCGCGCCCGGGGCAACCTCGGCCCACAGGTCGTAGAGGGTTGTCCCGAACGCGTCGAGGGCCCGAGCCCGATCACACCACGCGCGGGCCGCCGAGGCCAGGCCGATGCGGAGCGACGCCACCTCGAGAATGGCGGCGATGGGCACGGCGATCCGCCCCGGCGCGCCGGAGATGGCCGGCTGCGCCGGCCAGTCCGAGCCCGCCTCGGTCAGAAACGTCCCGCGAGCCGCGGCGATGGGAACGCCCATGCTCAGCGCCAAGCTCGCGGCCACCGGGCCGCACGGCGCAAGACGCGGGTGCGTCGCCGCAGCGGGCGAGTTCTCAACCACGCACACGTCGGCCGCGCCAAGCAGGTCGGGCAGCGAACAGTCGACCAGCAGCATCCCCCAGCGGCGAGCGTGGGTGCGCAGGTACGCGGCCGCTCGGCGTTCATCGCGAGCCCCGCGCCGGACCAGCGAGACGGCGCGATGGCCGGTGGCGTGCAGCACCGCGCCGGAATACGCCACGTGGGCCGCGTCGATCGCCGCGGGCGGATCGGCGAGCCACGCGATGGCGACGTCGGTGGGGTCCAGGCCGAGCGATTCGCGGATGGCCGCGCGATCGACCTCGACCGGCCCGCCGTGCCCGAACGCGGGCGGCTCGAGCAGGCGGATGGTCGGCAGCCAGCGGGCGGCGTCCTCGTGCCCGCCAACACCGACGAGCGGCGCAAGCGACCGGCGCGTGGCCTCATCGAACGCCGCGATCACCTCGCGCCCGCTGGCGAGTTCAAGATCCGACGCGGGCGTGAACGTGCGGGCGTCGAGCGGCGGGCGCGTGATCAGGGCGACGCGAGCGACGCCGAACACGGCGCGGGCCAGCCGCAGCGCGTGCAGCGAGTAGCACTGGACGATGTCGGGCGCCGACGCGGCGCGCCGGGCTGCCCAGAGACGACGAAGCCCGGGGAGCGCATCGGCGTGGGCCCGGGGATGGATGCGGTCGGTGGTGGGGATGCCCAGCGACCACGCGCGGCGTTCATCGTGCTCGCCGCCGATGAGCCATGCCTCGTGGTGGGTGGGGTACGCGCCGGAGCCACGCATGAGGCCGGCCGCGCAGAGCAGGCCCTCGTCGCCGCAGTGTGCCGGATCGAGGAGGTGGAGGATGCGCATTCAGCGTCCGATCTTGGAGTCGGGATCGCGCCAGGAGTGCTTGAAGAAGAGCTCGCCGAGCCGGCGGCCGAGGGTGTCGGCGATCTCCTGCTGCTCGCGGATGCGGTCGGCGTTGGAAGTCGGCACGGGTGTGGCGCGGTTCTTTTCGGCGATGGCGAGGACGTAGGACGGGTCCTGGCCGCCCTCGGCCTTGAGCGGGAACAGGCGCTCGCCGGTCTTGGAGTCGATGACCTTCACGCGCACGATGGCCGATGGGGCGTGGGTCGAGCCGTCGGGCGTGAGGCGGAAGGTGTCGACGGTGGCCCAGATGACCTGATCGGCGCCGACGGAGCGGCCGATCTGGGCGATGCTCTGCGGGCGCGAGAACCGCTCGGCGGCGATGACGGCCTGGAGGGAGTCGGAGGAGATCAGATCGGCCTCGAGGAGTTTCTCCTTGAGGATCCCGGCCTCGGCTCCCTTGGCGATGCGGTCGCGGAGCGTGCGCATGGGAAGGACGCTGTTGCGGTCATCGACGAAGACGACGGCGGTGCGCTTGGGGTCGAGCTCGTGCACGGCGGGCGTGCGGTCGTCGGAGACGAGGAAGAGGGCGGGGCCGGCGAAGTTGCAGCCGGCGACGAGCGCTGTGATCGTGAGGGCGAGGAGCAGGCTGGGCTTCATTAGGTTGATGGTGAGGAGTGGAGGAGTCGAGGAGTGGAGGAGAGAAACGCGCGAGGTCAGTACTTGATGGCGTTGGGTTCGTCGTGGTCGTAGAGGAGCCATGAGGCGCGGTCGATGAAGCGCTTGGCGAGGGTGTTGAGGACATCCTGGCGGGGGATCTGGTTGGGGCCCATGCCGGACATGTCGGGGAACTTCACGCGGATGGGCTCGCCGAAGGCGAACTCGCTGGCGATAGGGCTCTCGGCCTCGATCACGTGGACGACGCCCGCGGCCGCGCCGTTGTAGATGTAGATGTTGCCCGGATCGGTGAGGGCGAACTCCTGCAGGTCGATGTACACGACGCGATCAACGCCGAGGTCTTTGGCGAGAGCATCGAATGGGCGCGCGACCCAGCCGGGGTGCTGGGACTGGTATTGAAGGACTTCGTTGGCGGGGAGCATGCCCTTGGCGCCGGCGTTCTCGGCCACGAGCTTGGAGACCTCGCGCGTGATGACGGGGACGATGCTGGGGAAGTCGGACTGGATGGAGCGATCGGCCGCGACGATGACGGCGAAGGTCTTGTCGGTGAGGCCGGAGTACTTGGCCTTGGTGTTGTGCGAGCCGGTGCGCTGGAAGCTCGAGGCCGCGCCGCCGACGAGCTGGCCGAGCTGGCAGCCGCCGAGGGCGAGCAGGAGGGCGGAAGCGGCGGCCACGCGGAGGGAGTGGGTGCGGGGGGGCATCGGTGAGAAGGGTACGGCTGTGGGGGTGGGGGGGTTGCTGCGCTGGTGAACGCCGGACGTGCCCCCCCCCCCCCCGCCCCGGAGGTCAACCTTGACGCATGGCGTAGGCCTTGAAGGCCCATGCGGCGAGGAAGAAGAGGGCCGTGGGGACGAGGACCTTGGGGACCATGAGCCGCTCGAAGAGTCGGCCGAGCATGGAGCCGAAGACGGCGACGTGGAGCGCGGCCCAGAAGAAGACGCTGGTGGCGAGGGCGAAGGCCGCGCCGAAGGGCTGGGCCTTGATGGAGGCGATGGGCTGTGCGTGTGTGGCGGCGGCGAAGGAGGTGGTCATGCCGCAGGTGGGGCATGGGTAGCCGGTGACGGCGAGCCAGCCGCACTCGGGAAGGCCGAGTTGGCGATGGGTGCCGGTGCCGGAAGGGTCGGGCCGGATGAGGGCGGCGGTGATGAGCACGGAAAGCGCGGCCGCGGCGAGGATGGCGGCGAAGATTCGCGTGCCGAGGCAGGCGCGGAGGGGGGCTTGAAGGGTGGGTGCGGGCACGGCGGAAGGGTACGCGGGGCGCACGTCTCGCCGTGATTTTGCATCACGCCGCGGCGCGCATGGCGCGGCTTCTGGCGTTGCGTTCGTCGGTGATGAAGAGCGAGCCGCCGCCGACGATGGTTCGTTCCTGATTGCGGGCCTTCTGGCGGAGCTGCTGCTCTACGCGGTAGATCTCGCGCGGGTGGGCGACGCGGTCGAAGACGGCGGGGAGGTAGAGGATTCGGAGGCCGAGGTTGGGGCCGGCCGCGGCGGAGGCGAGTTGGAGGGCCGTGCGCGACTCAGGCGGGAGGTGGTTGAGGAGGGAGGGATCGGTGAGCGTGGTCGAGGCCTGCTCGAAGGTCTGGAGGAGGAGCTTGAGGCGCGGCTCGAGCAGGCCGGCGCGGCCGGTGACGAGGAAGCGATCGTCGCCGAGGTGGGCGAGGAAGACGCCCCCGCCGCTGTTGTTGCTGCCGGCGCTGGTGCTGTTCTCGCCCGAGCGGGAGACGCAGGAGTTGATCTGCTCGCTGAGCGTGCGGATGAGGCGGTCGCCCATCTCGTAGCCGAAGAGGGTGTTGTAGTCGGCGAAGCGGCGGACATCGATGAAGGCGGCGTCGGCGTGGTAGTCCTTGGAGAGGCGGAGGGCGGAGTCCTGGCCGCGGGCGATCATGAGCTCGAGGTGCTGGTCGGCGCGGACGCGGGCGGGGAGGCCGGTGACGGCGGCGCGCTGGCGCGAGGCTGCTCCCGGGCGGGAATCGCAGGCCGCGGCACGCAGGAGCTCGCGCATGTGGACGACGCCGACGATCTCGGGCCCCGCGGCGATGATGAGGGGCTGGGAGAGGTCGTCGTCCTCGCGCGTGCAGGCGAACTGGAGGGCCTCCTGCACGGTGGCGTCGGGGGCGAGAGCGCAGACGGCGGGGCGGGTGATGGAGGTGATGGGGCTGCTCGCGCCCGAGTCGAGCGAGGCGGACATGACGGAGCGGCGGTCGGCCCAGCCGATGAGGCGGCGGCCCTCGGTGACGACCGCGCCGGAGTGCTCGGGGTTCTTGGCGAGCTGGGCGGCGACTTCGGCCACGCTGGTGAGGCTGGCCTCGATGACGAGGACGCCGGTGCAGAGGCGGACCATGGGGAGCGAGTGGGGCTCGGTGGGGAGACCGGCCTCGACGGAGGCCCAGCGCTCGCGGACGGCCGCGGCGGAGGCGTGGTCCATGGTGGCGGCGCGCTCGCCGGGGCGGGCGAGGAAGTAGCCCTGTCCGAAGCGGATGCCGAGGCCCATGAGGGTGGCGAGTTCGGAGGGTTTCTCGATGCCCTCGGCGATGACGCTGACGCCGCTCATGCGGGCGAAGTGGACGAAGAAGCGGACGAGGTTCTGCTTGTAGGGGTCGTCGTCGATGTCGGCGACGAGCTGCCGATCGAGCTTGATCCAGTGGGGCCGGATCTTCATCATTCGGTTGAGGCCGCTGGTGCCGGCGCCGGCGTCGTCGATGGCGACGTTGAAGCCGGCTTCCTTGGCGAGGTTGACCTGGGCGAGGAGGGTTTCGTCGAAGGCGGTTTCAGAACGCTCGGTGATCTCGAGGACGATCTGGCTGGGCGCGAGGTTCGGGATGCGGGCGAGGTCTTCGCGCAGCACGCGGGCGAAGCGATCGTCGGCGAAGACGCTGGGGGAGGTGTTGAGGAAGAGGCGGACGTCGCGCGGCCAGTCGGCGGCGGCCTGCATGGCGACGGCGCGCGTGACGTGCTCGAGCTCCCACAGGAGACCTGCCTCATCGGCGGAGTGGAAGAGATCGTCGGCGTTGGCGAAGCCGGAGTCGGGGAGCGGGCGGCAGAGGGCCTCGTGGGCGACGATCATGCCGTCGTTGAGATCAACGATGGGCTGGAAGCAGGCGCGGATGGAGCGCTGGGCGATCAGCGTCCGGAGCGATTCGACCTTGGGATGCGCGGAGTTCATGGCGCGGGGAGGTCCGTTCTGCGAGAGCGTCGGGCGAGGGGACTATCGGTGTGTGGGCCGGGCGATTCACTGGTTCGATGGACTGGTGCGGAATAACAGGGGGTGGGACGTGGTTTCTCTGGGGAAAGCCACGTGGGCGCGCGTGGTTATGTGCGCGTTGAAAAACGCTTACGCGAGTGGGGCGAGCGTGTCGTCCGGACAGGCTGGTTGTTTGGCGGGCGTCAACGAGCATCCGCGGGATTTGCTCGCGGACTCGCTCATCCCGGGCGTGCTAGTCGAACTTGAAGACGCCCTTGCGGATCCCGTAGACGTACGCGACGACAGTCGTGAACACGAAGAACAGGATGCGGGCGAGCCAGAGGAAGGACTGATCGGAGCCGTGGACGAGGTTGGGGAACGTGACGGCCCAGGGGTAGAGGAAGATGATCTCGATGTCGAAGACGAGGAAGATCATCGCGATCATGTAGAAGCGGACGTTGAAGCGCTTGCGGGCGGTGCCGATGGCGTTCATGCCCGACTCGTAGGTGGCGGACTTGGTGGGGCCGTCGCGGCGGGGGCCGATGACGATGCTGGCGATGACGTTGAAGATGCCGAAGACGACGGCCATCGTGATGAGGATCATCACGGCGATGTATGAATGGAGGTCGGTGTCGGCGAGGGTGGCGGGGAGGATGGACATGAGCGGGATCATGGAGGGGCGATCCTAGCAGATGCCGTCCGGCGGGGAAGGGCGAGGGGAACGGCGCGTGGGGGAACGGGTCTTGAGGGTCGGCGAAGATCGGCTGCCAAAGCGGCAGGGATTGTCGGCGTTCGCCGGGTGCTGACAGCACGTGGGGGGGGGCGGGCGGGGGTGATGGGGCGTGGATACTGGGAATTGGGGATGGGGACGATCCCCTATTGTCTGGCACTCCGCTTGCCATTCCGCGGCTGAAGACCGGCGCGGTGGTTGCCGCCGCGGCGGGTGGATTTCACAACCGACAGGATCACGGGCGAGGACGCCCGTGCCACAGAGCAGACCGAAGGAGACTCGTCAATGGCCGTCAAGGAACTCACGTTTGATGTGGAAGCTCGTCAGGCCCTGCTTGCGGGGGTGGAGAAGCTGGCTCGGGCGGTGAAGAGCACGCTTGGGCCGCGGGGTCGGAATGCGATCCTGGATAAGTCGTGGGGCGGTCCGACGGTGACCAAGGACGGGGTGAGCGTGGCGGAGGAGATCGAGCTGCGCGACAAGGCGCAGAACATGGGTGCGCGGCTGGTGAAGGAGGCCGCGAGCAAGTCGAGCGATGATGCGGGCGACGGCACGACGACGGCGACGGTGCTGGCCGAGGCGCTGTTCCGCGAGGGGCTGAAGTATGTAGCGGCGGGCGTGGATGCGAACCAGCTTGTGCGCGGGATGCGCAAGGCTGTTGAGACGGCGTCGGCGGACATCAAGAAGCTGGCCAAGCCGATCGACAAGTCGCCCAAGAGCGGTGATGTTCAGAACATCGCGACGATCAGCGCGAACAACGACCCGACGGTGGGCAAGGTGATCGCGGATGCGTTCGCGAAGGTGGGCAACGACGGGGTGATCACGATCGAGGAGGGCAAGAGCCAGGACACGACGGTCGATGTCGTGGAGGGCATGCAGTTCGACCGCGGGTTCCTGTCGCCGAACTTTGTGACCAACGTGGACGACATGACGTGCGCGTTCGACAAGGCGCTGGTGCTGATCCACGAGGACAAGATCGAGAGCGTGAGCAAGCTGGTGCCGCTGCTGGAGAAGGTGATGCAGGCGAAGAAGCCGCTGCTCATCATCGCCGAGGATGTTGCGGGCGAGGCTCTCTCCACGCTGGTGATCAACAAGCTGCGCGGCACGCTGCAGGTGTGCGCGGTGAAGGCTCCGGGGTATGGGGATCGCCGGAAGGCGATGCTCGAGGACATCGCGGTGCTCACGGGCGCGACGCCGGTGATGAAGGACATCGGGATGGAGCTCGACAAGGTGGAGCTGGCGCACCTGGGCATGGCCAAGAAGGTCGAGATCGACGCGGACAACACGACGATCATCGAGGGGGCGGGCGGCACGAAGGACATCCAGGGCCGCATCGAGCAGATCCGTCGCGAGATCGACGCCACGACGAGCGACTATGACCGCGAGAAGCTGCAGGAGCGGCTTGCGAAGCTCTCGGGCGGCGTGGCCCAGATCAACGTGGGCGCGGCGAGCGAGGCGGAGCTGAAGGAGAAGAAGGCGCGGTTCGAGGATGCGCTGCACGCGACCCGCGCGGCCGTGGCCGAGGGTGTGGTGCCCGGCGGTGGCGTGTCGTTCATCCGGGCCCGCAAGGCCGTGGCGGCTCTGAAGGAGCACAAGGCCGTGTACGGCGGTCCGTCGCGCGGCGATGACAAGACTGCGGACGAGGTCGGCCACTACAAGTACGACTTCGCGGCGGGGATCGACGTGGTGTACAAGGCGCTAGCCGTGCCGGCCCAGACGATCGCGGACAACGCGGGCGAGAAGGGGACGGTCGTGGCGGCCAAGGTTGAGGAGGGCGGGGAGAAGAACCCGGCCTTCGGCTTCAACGCCCTGACGCTCGAGTATGGCGACATGCTCAAGCAGGGCGTGCTGACGCCGGCGAAGGTGGACCTGTGTGCACTGCAGAACGCGTGCAGCGTGGCGACGGTGCTGCTGACGGCCGACTGCCTGATCACCGAGAAGGCCAAGGACGGCGATGACCACGATCACGACCATGGCCACGGCGGCGGCGGCGGGATGCCGGGCATGGGCGGGATGGGTGGCATGGGCGGGATGCCGGGCATGGGTGGGATGGGGTTCTAAGCAGGTTTCGCGATCAACACACACGCACGAACATTTGAAACAGGAGATTTCAGCATGGCCATCAAGCCCATGGACGACCGAGTTCTTGTCAAGCCCATCGAGGCCGAGTCGAAGACTGCTTCGGGTATCTATCTGCCCGAGAGCGCCAAGGAGAAGCCGGTGCGCGGCGAGGTGATCTCGACCGGGCCGGGCAAGCGCCTGGACAACGGCAACCGGGCCCAGATGTCGGTCAAGAAGGGCGACACCGTGGTGTACGGCAAGTATGCCGGGACCGAGGTGGAGCTCAAGGGCGACAAGTTCCTGATCCTGCGCGAGAGCGAGCTGCTCGGCGTGATCGGGGGCTGAGAGGCCACAGCACAAAGCTCAAAGTTCAAAGCACACATTCGGACAAGCCGGGGTGTGCTTTGAGGCTTTGAGGTGCTCTCGAGTTCTTCGCCATGACGCAGACGCTCACACAACCCCTGCGGTCGGCTTCGCGTGCGGCGGAGATGCCCCACGCGCCGGCGGCGTCTCGGCCGTGGGCGGTGGCCGATGAGCCCGCGGGGAACGCGTGGACGATTCGCGAGGGTGGGCGAGAGCTGGGCTTCTTCTTCATCACCGGGTGTCCGAAGTCGGGCACGCACTGGGTGCAGAACATTCTGAATCTGCACCCGGCGGTGAACGTGAAGGGGGAGTTCCACTTCGAGCAGGCGGCATGCGGATTTGCGGAGATGACGCGGGAGTACTGGTTTCTGGCGGCGCGGCCGCGGCTGAAGCCGGTGGTCGAGGCGTCGCTGCAGGACTTTGTGCGGCGGATGCTGTACACGGAGACGCGGGACAAGCCCGCGGCGACGTGGCTGGGCGACCGGACGCCTCGCACCATGGGTGAGCTGCTGCCGGGCGCGCCGACGGTGAACATCATCCGCGATGGGCGCGACGTGCTGGTGAGCTGGTGCTTCCACCATCTTCGTGAGCAGCGGCTGGACAACCTCGAGCCGCGGTTCCGTGCGATGGCGAGCGTGATCGGGCCCATGTTCCGGGCCAATCCGGCGGGCTTCAACCGTCCTGCGGCGGGGTTGCTTGGGGACGAGGCGTGGTTTCGCACGCACGCCCGGGAGTGGGCGCGGATTGTGTCGCACGACTTGGAGGCCGCGCCGCGGTTGCGGGCGTCGGGGACGCGCGTGCTGCAACTGCGATACGAGGACATGCACGCGGACCTTGCGACGGCGCGGCGGCAACTCTTCGAACTGCTTGGGCTGGATGAGCGGGACGCGGAGGCGGGTTCGCACGCGACGCGGACGCTGGTGGGCTTTGACCACGAGTCGCCGACGCTGTTCTATCGCAAGGGGGCGATCGGGGAGTGGAGGACGTTTTTCACCGACGAGCAGAAGCGGTGGTTCAAGGAAGAGGCGGGGGATGTGCTGATCCGTGCGGGGTATGCAAAGGACGCGAACTGGTGAGCACCGGACTCAAGACCATCGTGAAGCGGGCCCTTGGCGTGGCGATGCCGCAGCCGGAGGCGGCCGCGCCGGCGCTGGGGACGCGGAACGAGCCGCCGGTGCTGGGGCATCGGCCGGGGATCGACAAAGTGGTGTACGGCTCGGCGGACTTTGAGGCGTGCCGCGACGCGAGCAACTACACGGTGCATGTTGACGGGCGCGAGCACAAGGTGTTCTTCTTCTGCGGGCATCCGCGCTCGGGAACGCACTGGATGGATGCGGTGCTGAAGCTGCACCCGAAGGTGTGGATCGACGGGGAGTATCGCTTCGAGTCGCTGCACAACTCGCTCAACGACCTGACGGGGAAGTTCTGGCACGCGGGGAGCCGGGAGCCGATGCGGTCGGCGGCGAAGGCGTGCTTCCACCGATCGGTGAAAGAGATCATCGGGGCGTCGAGCGCGAATCGGCCGGGGGCGGTGTGGCTGGGGGATCGCACGCCGCGCCCGGTGCGGGTGTTCGTGCCCGGGGCACCGCACTTCCTGATCATCCGCGATCCGCGCGACATCGTCGTGTCGTGGGCGCACCAGGAGTTCAAGAACGCGGGGTTCAACTACAGCGACGGCGGCTTCGAGGCGGAGCTTGGCGAGACCCGGAAGGCCTTCCTCGCCGATCCGGACTACTTCAAGAAGAACCCCGAGAAGCTTCTGAACAACGAGCGGTGGTTGCGGCGATTGGCGGGGCGGTGGCGCCGGCACCTGCGCGTGGATATGGAGTGCCTGAAGAAGATCGACGCCGGGCTCGTCGAGGAAATGCCGGGCGTGGGGGCGTGGAACTGGCAGGCGCGGGTGCATGTGGTGCGGTACGAGAACATCCATCAGGATCCCGAGGGGCAGCGGCGGGCGTTGTACGCGTTTCTTGGCGTTGATCCGGCGGAGGCCGGTCCGCTGAGTGCGGAGACGCGGACGAAGCCGACGCTGGCGACGGAGAATCCGCACGGCCTGTTCCGCAAGGGCGCGGTGGGGGACTGGGTGGCGCATTTCACGCCGGAGGTGAAGGCGTGGTTCAAGGACCAGGCCAACGACACGCTCGTTGAGCTTGGGTATGAGAAGGACGCGAACTGGTGATCCCGTGGCGGAAGACGAGCACCGAGACCGGCGCGACATCCAGAGCGGATGCGGGGCATCGGTACGTGTTCGTCTCGGGGCATCCGCGGTCGGGGACGAACTGGGTGAGCGCGCTGCTGAACCTGCATCCCGAGTGCTTCTGCGATGGGGAGTTTCACTTTCTGATCCTGCGCTGGGCGATGGACGGGTTCACGAGCCTTCCGTGGTACCTCGGCGCTCTGGAGCCGCAGCGGAGCGTGGCCGAGGAGTCGTTCCAGCAGTTGATCCGGAACTGCCTGATCGAGCGGGCGAACGTTCGGCGCGGCGGGAAGGCTCCGGCGGTGCTGGGCGATCACACGCCGCGGCTGTTTCGCATCATGATCTCGCCGCCCGAGGCGCGATACATCGTGATCCAGCGGGACGGGCGGGATGTGTTGGTGTCGTACACGTATCACCTGCTGAATACCAAGGCCCCGGACGTGATCCCGGAGCACATCCGGGCGTTCTATCAGAATCAGCTCGCGACGCTTGACGGCTCGTCTGAGGCGCACGCCGCGGCGGGTGTCGCGCTGCTCAACCACGAGCCGTGGGTGCGGTACTACGCGAACTTCTGGTCGGACCACATCCTGCACGATCACCGGATCTGGCAGAGCGTGGCGAGCCAGGGGTTCGGCGGGTACGTGAAGTTCGTGAAGTACGAAGACCTGCGGGCGGATGTGGAGGGCGTGCGGCGGTCGATCTACGAGCATCTGGGGCTCGACCACGCGAAGGCCGCGGCGGTCTCGGCGGAGACGAATACCGCGCCTGGCTTTGGCGGGCGCGAGGATGTGAAGAGCTTCTACCGCAAGGGCGAGGCGGGGGATTGGCGGCGGTATTTCACGCCGGCGATGGCGGGGTGGTTCCACGAGACTGCCGGGGCGGCGATGGCGCGGGCGGGGTATGAGGCGGATGGGGCGTGGGTCGATCGGGTGGGCACGGGGATTGCAACGGATTCACAGCGAGTTTCGCCGCGCGGCACTGTGACGGAGCCGACGCGGATTTCCACTAGCACCAAAGAGACGGTTTTGCATTCATAAAGAGGTATCACCATGGCAGCCAAGCAGATCATGTTCGACGACAACGCCCTGATCGAGATGAAGAAAGGCGTTGGCCGCCTGGCCCGGGCGGTGAAGGTGACGATGGGGCCGACGGGACGCAACGTCATCATCCAGAAGTCGTACGGCGGTCCGAGCGTGACCAAGGACGGCGTCTCGGTGAGCAAGGAGATCACGCTGCCCGGCGCGTTCGAGAGCATGGGCGCGAAGATGGTCAACGAGGTGGCCAAGAAGACGGCCGACAAGGCCGGCGACGGCACGACGGCGGCGACGGTGCTTGCCGAGGCGATCTTCTCCGAGGGCCTGCGCTACGTCACCAGCGGCGCGAACCCCGTGCAGATCCAGCGCGGGATCAACGCGGCGGCCGATGCGGCCAGCGCGGCGATCGACGCGATGGCCGTGAAGTGCAAGGGCTTTGAGGACTACAAGAAGATCGCGACCGTGTCGGCCAACCACGACGTGGAGATCGGGAAGATCATCGCCGAGGCGATCGACAAGGTCGGCCCCGAGGGCGTGTGTGAGGTCGAGGAGGGCAAGAGCGCCGAGACGACCCTGAACTATGTCGAGGGCATGCAGTTCGACAAGGGCTACATCTCGCCATACTTCATGACCGACCCGAAGACGGCCGAGTGCGTGCTCGAGGATGCCAAGGTGCTGATCTTCGAGAAGAAGATCGCGAACCTGACGGACCTTCTGCCGATGCTCAACAAGGTGGCGATGAGCAGCTCGCCGCTGCTGATCATCGCGGAGGAGGTTGAGAACGAGGCCTTGGCGGCGCTCGTGGTGAACCGGCTGCGCGGAACAATCAAGATCTGCGCCGTGAAGGCTCCGGGCTTCGGCGATCGCCGCAAGGCGATGCTGGGCGATATCGCGGTGCTCACGGGCGGGACGTTCTTCGCCGAGGACCTGGGCCGCTCGCTCGACTCGATCGAGCTCTCGGAGCTGGGCACGGCCAAGAAGATCGTGGTGGACAAGGACAACTGCACGATCATCGAGGGCGCGGGCAAGAAGAAGGACATCGAGGCCCGGGCCGCGCAGATCAAGAGCCAGCACGACAAGAGCACGAGCGACTACGACCGCGAGAAGCTCATGGAGCGCCTCGCGAAGCTCACCGGCGGCGTGGCGATCATCCACGTCGGCGCGGCCACAGAGACGGCGATGAAGGAGAAGAAGGACCGCGTGGACGACGCCCTGCACGCGACCCGCGCGGCCGCGAAGGAGGGGTACGTCCCCGGCGGCGGAGTCGCGCTGCTCCGCACGCAGAAGGCGATCAACGAGGCGAAGAAGAAGGCCAAGGGCGACGAGGCGTTCGGCTTCGACATCGTGGCCAAGGCCGTGGAGTCGTGCGTCTTCCAGATCGCCGACAACGCGGGCGTCGACGGCGACCTCGTGGTTGAGAAGGTGAAGGACGGCTCGGGCGGCTTTGGGTACAACGCCGCGACGGGCGAGTATGTGGACCTTGTCAAGGCGGGGATCATCGATCCGGCGCTCGTGGCCAAGACGGCGCTGGTGAATGCGGCGTCGGTCGCGGGGCTCATGCTGACGGCCAACTGCCTTGTCGCTGAGGTGAAGGACAAGGAGGAGGCGGTTACGGGTTCGGTGAACTGACCGGGCATGACAGAGGCTCGGGCGCGAGCCCGAGCATGGCAACTGTGATTCCAGGAGTGCCCGGGCTTGCGCCCGGGCCTCTGTTTACGAGGTATTTCATGAGCGCCACGCTCTATGTCAGTTGCAGGAAGTCCGCTCTGCCCAGCCGGGCGGTGTGGCAGGCCGCCATCAAGAAGGCGGGGTTTGATCTTGAGCTCGGCGAGTTCGACTGGGCGACGCAGTCGGGGTACTTGAAGGCGAAGTACAAGGGGGCCAAGAGCGGGTTTGAGTGCATGGTGGAGGACGCCAAGCCGGTGGCGAGGCAGCTTGGGGTGAAGCTGCCGGATGGAAACGACGTGGTGGTGAGCTTTGTGTTCGGCTCGGATGTGGCAGAATCGCACGCGGCGACTGCGGCGTCGGCCGCGCTGGCCGAGTGTGTGGGCGGGGCGTACTTCGATGAGTACAGCGATGAGATGCTCGATGGGGCGACGGCTGTGAATATTGCTCAAGACAGCATCGAGGCGGACTAATCCATGGCATCTGTGACGCGCGATTACTACGAAGTGCTCTCCGTCGAGAAGACCGCCGACGGGGAGGAGATCAAGCGCGCGTATCGGCGCATGGCGATGAAGTATCACCCGGACCGGAATCCCGGCGATGCCGAGGCCGAGGTGAAGTTCAAGGAGTGCGCCGAGGCGTACGAGGTGCTCTCCGACGAGCAGAAGCGAAAGATCTACGACCAGTTCGGGCACGAGGGGCTCAAGCGCGGAGGCGGGCCCGCGACGCACGACTTCCGGCACATGAACGTCGAGGACATCTTCTCGATGTTCAACGACATCTTCGCGGGCGGGGGCGGCGGGGGATTCGGCGGGCAGCGGAGGGGCGGCCCCGCGCGTGGCTATGACCTGGAGACCGAGGTCTCGATCTCGCTGGAGGAAGTGCTTGCGGGGGTTGAGAAGTCCGTCGAGTTCACGCGCATGGATGTGTGCGAGAAGTGCGGCGGTTCGGGGGCGAAGGCGGGGACCAAGCCGACGAAGTGTCCGACGTGCGATGGGCACGGGAAGGTGCAGCAGTCGGGGCTGGGCGGGATGTTCCGGATGGTGGTGGGGTGTCCGGCGTGCGGCGGGCGCGGGCAGGTGGTGAAGGAGTTCTGCGATGCGTGCCGCGGGAAGGGGCGCGTGCCGCGGAAGCGGAAGATCGCCGTGCGGATTCCGCCGGGGATCCACGATGGGCAGGCGGTGCGGGTGCGGGGCGAGGGGGAGCCGCCGCCGCCGGAGGCTTCGTCTGGAGGCGAGGGGCTGCGCGGCGATCTGCACGTGGTGGTGCGGGTGCAGGCGCACGCGCGGTTCAGGCGCGAGGGGGATCACCTGGTGGTGGAGATGCCGGTGAGCTTCGCGCAGGCCGCGCTGGGGGCGGATGTGGTGATCAAGACGCTCGACGGCGAGCACACGGTGAGCATCCCGCGCGGGACGCAGCATGGGACGCTGTTCCGAGTGGATGGGGCGGGATTGCCGGACCTGCGGAACGGGGTGCGCGGCGACCTGGTGGTGGTGACGACCGTGGAAATCCCGAAGAAGCTGACCACGGAGCAGGAGAAGCACCTGCGGGACTACGCGGCGACGGAGAATCTGAGCGTCGCCCCGCCCAAGAAGGGGTTCTTCGACTCGGTGCGGGAGACCTTGCGCGGGAAGACCTGAGCGGATTGTGGACAGGACGGGCCGTTGTGAGCGGCCAAGGATTGATGTGTGAGCAGGTGGGAATACGGAGCGAGCATGTTCGGCAAAAAAACGCCCCAACCCGAGAACGCGCCCGAGCCAGCCGAGAGCGGGGGCGCGGCGTTTCCGACCTCGGACGAGGACATCCACGAGCAGGTGCTTCGGCTCACGCGGGAGCGCGATGAGGCGATGACGCAGTGGAAGCGGTCGCTGGCGGACTTCCAGAACTACCAGCGCCGGGCCCTGCAGAACGAGCAGGAGGCGAAGCGGCAGGGGGCGACGGGTGTGATCAACTCCGTGCTGCCGGTGCTGGACCACTTCGATCTTGCGCTCGCGCAGCCGACGCCGGATGAGGCGTCGCGGAAGATCCTCGACGGTGTGCGTGTGATCCGGGCGGAACTTGTGCGCGTGCTGGAGGGGTATGGGGTGGTGTACATCAATCCCAAGCCGAACGACGAGTTCGATCCGAACCGGCACTCGGCGATCATGCAGCAGGCGGCCGAGGGCGTGGAGCCCGGACGCGTGAGCGCGACGTACCAGCCGGGGTATGCGCTGGGGGATCGGGTGATCCGGTCGGCGAAGGTGGCGGTGGCGCCGGCGGGCGCGCCGGAGATCGGGAAGCCGAACGCGGATGGTGAGTACAACCTTGACGAGTAGGGCGCAGGGAACAGGGCACAGGCCACAGACCTGCAATCCGGGGCGGAATTCGACTCTCCTATGCCTACATACGAATACAAGTGCACGGCGTGCTCGCACCAGTTCGAGCAGTTTCAGTCCATGAAGGATGGTCCGCTGCGGAAGTGTCCCAAGTGCGGGAAGCTCAAGCTGGAGCGGCTGATCGGAACGGGCGCGGCGGTGATCTTCAAGGGATCCGGGTTCTATCAGACGGACTATCGCTCGGAGGGGTACAAGAAGTCGGCCGAGGCGGAGACCAAGGCCAAGGAGCCGAAGGCCGAGGGGAAGGGCGAGGCGAAGGCCGATGCCAAGGGCGCCGAGGCCAAGCCGGCGGAGACGGTGAAGGCCGCGGCGAAGGCGGAGACCAAGCCGGAGAAGGGCGGGAAGGCAAAGGGCGGCAAGGGGAAGTCGTGAGGCGAGGTGGCCGGTGCGGCTGCGGTTGGACGATATGATCGCGCATGCGGATCTTCGGGCATGGGATCGACGTCGTCGAGATTGATCGCATCCAGCGGATGATCGACGATCATGCTGACCGGTTTCTCGAGCGGTGCTTCACGCCCGAGGAGCGATTCCATGGCGAGGGCGGGCGTCGGTATGCCGAGCACATCGCGGCGAGGTTCGCGGCCAAGGAGGCGGCGATGAAGGCGCTGGGGACGGGGCTCTCGTCGGGCATCTCGTGGACGGACTTCAGCATCCACGCGGAGGCGACGGGGAAGCCGAGGCTGATTGTGGCGGGCGTGGCGGCCCAGCTGGCGTGGCACCACTCGATCCACGAGTGGCACGTGTCGCTGAGCCACACGGACGGCATCGCGATGGCGTCGGTGATCGCGGTGTCGGAGAAGGAGCCGGTGCGCGGGCTGGGGCTCACGCCGGGGGGGACGCTGTAGCGGGGCGGGTGCGAGGCTCGAAGGCGCGAAGTACTGTCGCCCCTCCGGGGTTCAAGCAACAAAGCCAGCTTGGTGTTGAGACAGCGGCGCGGTCCGTGGGCTTACGCCCACGGCAAGGGACTGGGCGCCCCTCCGGGGCTCATGGCGCGGGATGCAGCGTGTTACTTGCCCGCGGGCTTGGTGGCGGCGGCGAGTTGTGCATCAACCTCGCGGCGATGCGGGACAAACTGGTTGGCGTACCACGTGCGCCAGGCGAACTGGTCCCAGCCGAGGCTTGCGGTGGACTGGCCCCAGCCTTCGCTGGAGAGGCCGATGAGGGCGGCGTTGACCTCGGTGCGGTAGGTGATGACGACGGCGTCGATGACGCGGAGCACGACGCCGTTGGTGACCACGCCGAGCCGGGGGTCGAAGGCGACGGCGTTGTTGCCGACGACCGGCGTGAGACCGGCGACATAGGCCTGCTGTGTTCCGACGATGATGTACGCGAGGGCGGGCTCGCCGCCGTCGTCGGCGCGGGTGGGGCCGGCGGCCTGCGCGACCTGCGCGTTGATGAGCATCGGGATTGCCTCGTAGAGCTTCAGGCCCTGGGCGAGCTGGGCCGCGGCGGTGACCTGCTCGTTTGCGCGATCGCGCAGGCCGAGGGAGACGACCCACTTGATGCGCTCGGAGACCTTCTTCGTTTCGCCGACGCGCTCGCGGGTGCGGGAGGACGCGAGATCGCGGAAGCTCTTGGACTTGCCGAAGACGGCGGCCCAGGCGAGGGAGGCGTCGGACTCGTCGGTCTTAAGGTCGCGGAGGTGGTCGAGGACGGCGGCCTGGGTGTCGGCGTCCTCTTCCTGGAAGAGGGAGATGAGCGAGGGGTAGATGGCCGCGTCGGTGAACTCTCGGAGCTTGAGGATGCCGACCTGGCGGGTCTCGGTGTTGCGGACGCCCCGGAAGTACTTGGCGCGGATCTTCTTGAGCTCCTTCTCCTGCTGCTCGCGCGTGAGGTGGGCGGTGGCGACGGCCTTGGCGGCCGGGGAGGACGGGTCGGGGACGAGGTTGGACATCCAGTCCTTGCGTGAGGCGACCTCATCGACCTTGGCGGGGACGTCGGATTGCGGGGCGGCGCTATCGGGCGGGCAGGCGATGGCCGCGCCGGAGAGGCTGAGGGCGAGGACCGGGGCGAGGCCGAATCGGGCGAGGCGTGGCATGGGGACCCTCCTGAGCGGGCGCGCGGGCGGCCCGGTTAATAGGTATAGACGGACGGATACCCAACGGGTTCCAGAAGTTGGGCCGGGAGGGGGGAATTCGGGCAGGATTTGGGTATGTGGGGCGAGGGTGGGGAGCGTGGCCGGCCCAGAGCGGCCGACCACGGCACCCATTGGGTCGTCAGTTCACCGCGACCACGATGTAGCCGTTGCCGAGGCGGCTCTTGGCCGCGTTGGCGGCGGGGCGGGTGGGGAACGTGCCGACCTGCACCGAGTAGCCGGGCTTGCCGTTGATGGTGTCGGGGACGACGCGCGGCGTTCCCAGACCTGCGCGGCTGGCGGCGAGGGCCATCTCGCGGGCCTTCTTGTCGGCAGCGGCTTTGCCCGTGAAGGCGCCGAGCTGGATGGTGAAGGGGCCGGGCTGGCCGAGCTTGGTGGCCGTCTGCTTGATGGCGAGGCTGTCGGCCTCCTTGGCGGCGATTCGGTATTGCTTGGCGGCCTCGGCGGGGCGGTTGAGCTCGGAGAGGGAGTTGCCGGCGCGGACGGCCGCGCGGGCGGAGTCATCGCCGTCGAGGTGTGCGGAGGCACGCTTGAAGAGGTCGGCGGCGTACTGGTGGTTGCCCTTCTTCTCGGCGATTTGGCCGAGGACGGCCTCGGCGCGGCCGGCGATCTGCGGGTCCTGCGAGGCGAGGAGCGGGGAGAGATAGTGCTCGGCGAGGGAGTTCTGCTTGAGGGCGTAGGCAGAGAGACCGGCGATGAGCTGGTTGGTCTCGCGGTCGCGACCCTTGGTGGTGGCGATGGCCGCGTCGGCCTTGGCCTTGGCGTCGGCGAAGCGGCGGGCGTTGTAGAGATCGATGGCCGACATGTCGGCGGTCTGGGCCTGGGTGGCGCCTTCGGCGGTCTTGGTGCCCTTGTTGCAGCCGGCGAGTGGGAGGGCGGCGGGGAGGGAGAGGGCGGTGATGAGGATGAGGCGTCGCATGGGGAGGTCCTGGGCGGGGGAGCAGGCGGGGAACGGGGATTCGCCGTAATCTATCGGCCTGTTTGGGGTGGTTGCCCCAACGAAGGACCACCGCCCGGAAGGGTGGTGCCACGGAGACCCCATGAGCATTCATTGGCCGATCGTTAAGAGGCTGATTCGCACGCCGCGGCGGGTGGTGATGGTGGACGATCGGCGGTCGTACACCGGCATCGAGGTGCTGGTGGGGGCGATGCACATTGCGGAGGTGATCCGGGCGAAGTGCCAGACCAAGACGGTGGGGCTGTTGATGCCCACGAGCGGGGCGTTTCCGATGGCCGCGCTGGCGGGGTGGATGGCGGGGAAGACGGTGGTGCCGATCAACTACCTGCTCAAGCCGGAGGAGATGAACTACATCGTGCGGGACTGCGGGTGCGACACGGTGATCACGGCGCAGGCGATGCTGGACTTCCTCGGGTCGCATGCGGATGCGTGTCTATATGCGCCGGAGGGCGGCGGGGGCGGGCCGCCCACGGTGATGAAGAACCTGGTGCGGCTGGAGGACATCGACTTTAAGAGCGTGCCCGCCTTCGAGTGGCCGAAGCTGGTCGGAGATGATGAACTGGCGGTGCTGCTGTATACCTCCGGCACGAGCGGGAAGCCCAAGGGGGTGATGCTCACGCACGGGAACATCACGGCGAACATCGCGCAGATCCAGGCGTGGGTGCACTTGCAGCCGGGCGAGGGTGGGGATGTGGTGTTCGGCGTGCTGCCGCAGTTCCACACGTTCGGGCTGACGGTGCTGAGCCTGCTGCCGCTCATGTGCGGGCTGAAGGTGGTGTACACCGCGCGGTTCATTCCCGGTCGGATCATGAAGCTCATCCGCGAGCATCGGCCGACGATGATGGTGGCGATCCCGTCGATGTACAACGCGCTGCTGCACGCGAAGGACACTGCGCCCGAGGATTTCTTCTCGTTCCGCTACATCGTGAGCGGCGGGGAGCCGCTGCCGCAGGTGGTGTTCGATTCGTTCCGAGAGAAGTTCGGCGTGACGATCAACGAGGGGTACGGGCTGACGGAGACGAGCCCGGTGACGAACTGGTGCCGGCCGGAGGAGTGGGCGCGGGGAACGGTCGGGAAGCCGCTGCCGTGGATTGATCAGAGAATCGTGGGCGTTGAGGGAGTGGGGGGCTTTGGGGGTGGCGGGAAAGAGCAGAAGAGCAGGAGAACAGGAGAACAGGAGAAGAAGGCGGATGGCGGGGCTTTGTCTCCTGCTCTCCTGCTCTCCTCTTCTCCTGTTCTTCCGCCGACCTGGCAGGAGATGCCCACCGGCCACGAGGGCGAGATCCGCATGCGGGGCCCGAACGTCATGCAGGGCTACTACCACCTGCCGGAGGAGACGGCCAAGGCGTTCGATGAGTACGGCTACTTCCGCACCGGCGACATCGGGCGGTTTGATGAGGAGGGGCGGCTGTACATCACGGGACGGATCAAGGAGATGCTCATCATCGGGGGCGAGAATGTGTTCCCGCGCGAGATCGAAGAGGTGCTCAACGCGCACCCGCTGGTGAAGGAGTCGGGCGTGGTGGGGAAGAAGGACCCGATGCGCGGCGAGGTGCCGGTGGCGTTTGTGGAACTCAAGGAGGGCTCAGGGGACAGGCCACAGGGCACAGACTTGGAGAAGACACTGCAGATGTTCTGCCGCTCGAAGCTTGCGGGGTACAAGGTGCCCGATGAGATTCGGGTGCTGGAGGCTCTGCCGCGGAATCCGACGGGGAAGGTGGTGCGGCGGGAGTTGAAGAAGCTCGTGGAGAATCCCTGACGCTGGTTCAGAGCCGAGTGGCGCAAGCCGCCGGTGTATTCGTTTCGCTCTTGGCGCGCGAGTGCAGGAAGGGGTTCCGCAAAGCCTCCACCCCTTCCCGCACCCATCCCGGCGAAAGGCAACATCAACAAGATATTTCGGTAAGCTATTGCAATGACGCTTCGCTCCCCCATCCGCAAGACACTGAAGTGGGGAGCAGCGGCGTTGACGGTGTTGCTGACCGGGGCATGGATAGCCAGCGGGTGGCAAACACGATCTGTATGTCCCGGGGCTGACCTCATCGTGACGGGTGCCCATGGTCAGTTGTGCATTCTTCGGCCAAGGCCGGAGGCCTTCGAGGTTTTTCGAGCAGTCACTCGCGCCGTGGAAGGCTCTCGGTCCTTTGCCATGTATTGGTGGACATTCAACTGGATCGGCACGAGCCGCGGCGTGCTTTGGATGATTACGGTTCCCGCGTGGCTGCCTGCCACCGTGCCGCTGTCGGTCTTCACGCTCATCTGGCTGCTCGATGCCTCCGCTCGCCGCCGTGCTCGCGCAGTACCTCGCCCTTGCCCCATTTGTTCTTACAACCTTGCGGGTCTGCCCCTTACCGCCATCTGCCCGGAATGCGGATGGGACAATGCGGCCTCACTTTGGAAGGGCTGGACTCCGATTGCTGGACCCCACGCCGCCATTCCACCCCCTCACCCCGCACGGCCGGACCCTGAGAGGGAAGGCTGAGCGCGGCGGAGTTGTGCCCTTGGCTCTGATGGGGGGTGGCGGGTGGTCCGCCTATCGAGCACTGGGGCGTGCCACTACCTTGGACGCTTTGGGCCTAGGTAGTGCCGGATGACCTTGCACGCTCGCACTACCGAGCGGAGGAACCGCACGGTAGTGGCACTTCAAGATAGGGCCACCCAACGCCGTGAACTACGCGGCCCGGTTCAGTGTACGGAACTCCTTGGCGGCAAGGACTTGTGAGCGGGTGGCTGTGGTGATGTGGGGCGGGCCGGGGGGAGCATGATCACGCTTGTGGGGCCAGCGGTAGGCGGCCTTGGAAGCACGTCGCGGCCTGTCATCGATGAGGCACCGCCGCAGGCGTCCTTGCACGGCGCGAGGTCCGAGCATTGAGTGCATGGCGTGACGAACGCTCGCCAGCGTCAGCGCGGCGCTCAGACGCGGTGGGGCGTGGCCCGCGGCGCGGATGGCGGCGACTCCCAGCAGCGTGAGCGTCCAGAGTCCCAGCACCACCCAGGCGAGCTCGATCCGCGCGTGCGTGGGTGTGCAGGAGCGGACCTTGCGACGCTGGAGCGTCTGCTTGAGCGAGCGGAAGGCCACCTCCAGGCCCCAGCGTCGGCGATAGAGCTCGGAGGCCATGCTTCTGGAGAGTTCGCGCGGATCGATCGCATCGGTGACCAGATGCACCGAGCCGACGCGGATGAGCCGCAGCACCAGCGGCTCGCGATCGTGCATGGCGTTGGGCCAGAGGTACACGGTGTGCTTGCCCTCGCGCCGGTAGTAGCCGAGGTTCCTCAGCAGACGCGCATCCCCGCCGACGCGGATGAGGAAGCTCACGCCGCGCGAGCGCAGCGTGCTGAGCAGATCGAAGCCCACGAAGCCCGCGTCGGCGACCAGCAACGTGCCGGTGGGGAACTGGTCCATCACCGAGCGCAGCAGCGTTCGTTCGCTGTCGGACGCCTTGCCGATGGCCCACCCCCACGGGAGCATCACCCCGAGATGGACCAGCAGGAGCAGGTTCATCTGCGGCCCGCTCTTGCAGCGGCCCCCGGCCCCAAGCGCCCCGTTGGCGATGGTGCGCGGCGCGTCGAACTTGCTGCCGTCCACGCCAATGGGGACCCAGCGGCCGATGGTCCAGAACTTCCCGGCCACTGCAATCGTGCGTGTGCGCAGGCGCGGGATCAGCAGGTCGACAAGCCCGTCCGAGCAGCGCGTGATGGCCTTCACGAAGCCCTGGTAGGTGCGTGGCGTCCTGCGCCGGCGCGGAAGCGCGGCCGCGAGCACCGATCGAACGGACTCGAGTCGCTGGACCAGCGTTGGCGCCGCATCCCAGGTCATCAGCAGTGCAGCCAGCGTCAGCGCCAAGGGCGACCAGCCGCCGTCCCCCTCCAGCGGTCCAAGCAGGTCGATGATGAGACGGACCAGACCGTGCCGATACACTCGAACGCGCGCGGCATCCCTGCCGCCAAGCGATGCACTGAACATCGTGGCCTCCTTTGCTCTGGTTGCTGCAGCACAACAACCATCGGCTCGGAGGCCGCGCCGACTGGCGCGGCGCGCAAGTCCGCGCCAGCAGCGCACTTACAGATCGATCTGTTCGTCAGAGTTCACGGCGTTGAGGGCCACCTGCCGGGCGATTCTGCAAAGGGGACGGGCCCGTATCCTTGCATTGTGGCAGTTGCGCTCGCGCCATCCCCTCGGTCGAAATGGCGGTGGTTGCTGATACCACTCGCCCCTCTGATTCCCTTGTACATACTTCTCGTCCTCTGCATCTTCGGTGTGATCTATGTCATCGCCGAGGCTTCGCGGCGTCGCCGTGCGTGGCTGCTGCGTAGACGCATGAGCCGAGCCAACAGGCTTGCTTCATGGTCGGATGTCGAGGCCGCGCTCCGCGAAGGGAGAGGTGGCACGCTCATCCTGAGTCGGCCGTGCATGGGGTGGAATGACATGGATGTGTGGTGGACTCCCGAGCATGTGCGTCAGGTCGCGGCGGCAGAGGGTGTGCCAAAGGCTCAACGAACGCGGGGCGGCGAGATCGAGATGCTGATAGATAACTGCCGCTTCGACCGGTGGTGCCGCGGGCGATATCTTGATGGCGGCCCATCGCCCGCGTGTCTCGTACAAAGCACGTTCTCAATGCGCCAAGCGAGGAAGACCTCGATGCGCATTCGAGCACTCAAGGGTAAGTACTCGACCTTGACCCGCTCGCACGTCGTGACGTGGCTGACCGAACTCCCGGCGAAGGATCGCGAAGACCGAAGCACGACCTGAGGTCATAGTCGGGCAGGTGGCCCCGCCTACCAAGCACTGGGGCGTGCCACTACCTTGGACGCTTTGGGCCTAGGTAGTGGCAGGTGGCCGCGACCGATTCCGACTCGTGCCACCGACCGCAGCTCGGGGCGGTCGGTGGTTGTGCGACCGTGAACCAAGGCACACCGATCGCTCACCCCCCGAGCCGCGATCGGTGGCACGGTGGATCAGTCTTAGCCGTAACCACGAGCCGTTACGGGCACCCCGCAAACCACGCATTGAGGTAATCGAAGATGTCCTGCACTTCGAGTCCGCCGCTGAGGTTGAAGTCGGCGGGGCAGGTGTTGGGGACGACGAGGGCGATGGTGGAGGTGGCGGTGCCGGTGCAGTTCGTCGCGGTGGCGGTGACGGTGTAGATGTCGGAGTCTTCCGGGCGGGCGGAGGTGATGTTGAGCGTGCCGGAGGTTGCGCCGGAGATGCGGCCGCTATTGGCGACGATCGCGCCGTTGCGCTTCCATTCGTAGGTGACGGGGGTGGCGGCCGCGCCGGCGAGGGAGGCGGAGAGGTGGGCGGTCTGGCCCGGGAGTGTGCGGACGGGGGCGAGGAGCGCGGGGGAGGAGAGGGGGACGATGGCGGCGGTGTCGGTGCTGGCGCCGGAGTCGCCGCAGGTGGTGTTGAAGGGCGTGGCCGCGTAGGTGTAGGTGATGCCGGGGGCGGCGGTGGCGTCGAAGATGGAGGTGGCGGGGAGGGTGGCGAAGAAGGTGTAGTTGGGAACGCCGGTGGCGGTGCGGAGGAAGCGGAGGCCGGAGGCGTTCAGGGGCGAGAAGGCCCACGTAAGCCGGATGCCGTTGCACTGGCCGGTGGCGGAGAAGTTGATGAGGGAACTGGCGGGCACGGCGATCGTGGCTCCGACGAGCGTGCGCGAGCTGCTCTCGCAGGAGCCGATGGCGGTGACGCCGAAGTCGGTCGGGTAGGAGCCAGTGCCGTAGTTGTAGGTGAACGAGGTCTGGCTGGAAGGGACGTTCGTGAAGCCGGTTTCGGAGCCGAGGAACATGCTGGAGACGCGGTAGGACGTCGCGCCGGGCACAGAGTTCCACGTGAATGTGATGGTTTCGCAGCCCGGGTTCACCGCGGAAAAGGTCGGGGCGGACATGTGCGCCGGGGCGGCGGTTCCGACGTTGCTGTATGCGCCCTCGTGGTTGGCGTTGCCGCACAGGGCGCCGGTGCCGACGACCTGGTAGTAGTAGAACTGGCCGGCGGGCAGGAACGGCGCGGGATCTGTGTAGGTGATGGCGACTGTGCTCGTCAGGAGGGTGCCGGTGCCGGTGGGGCTGGTGGAGCGGTAGATGTTGTACGAGGTGGCGAAGGGCACGAGCGTCCAGTTGAGCAGCACGCCGCAGCCGGTGGGCGTGGCGATGAGGGCGGGGGCGGTGGGGCACTGGGCGTGAACGCTGGCGGCGCAGGCGAACGCGGCGCCCAGGGCGAGTGTGCGACAGATGCGGGCGATCGACATTGGGGGCTTCCTCACGGGTTGCGGGCCGCGGTGAGTGTAAAACGAGGATGAACGACCGACAACGAAAATGGCGTGCGGACGCATCGGGTACGAGTGTTTCCCCCGAGCGACGGCTGGGCTTATGATCGCGCGAGCCGGATCGGATCGCATTCACACGCCCCACCACGGAAGGAGCCGCACGTCATGGACCTGTACATCGATACCGCGAGTCTGAGCGAGATCAAAGAGGCGGCCGCGCTGGGCGTGCTGGATGGGGTGACGACGAATCCGTCGCTGATCGCGAAGGAGGCGTCGAGCGGGGTGACGTATGCCAAGCGTTTGGCGGAGATCTGCGAGATCGTGAAGGGGCCGGTGTCGGCGGAGGTGATCTCGACGGACTTCGCGGGGATGATGAAGGAGGCGGAGGCGCACGGGAAGATCGCGCCGAACATTGTCATCAAGCTCCCGATCACGGTGGATGGGCTCAAGGCGTGCAAGGCGCTGAGCGACAAGGGCGTGAAGACGAACATGACGCTCTGCTTCCAGCCGCTGCAGGCGCTGATGGTGGCGAAGGCGGGGGCGTTCCTGGTGAGCCCGTTCATCGGGCGGCTGGATGACGTCGGGGAAGACGGAATGGACCTGATCACGAAGATCCGGCAGATCTACGACAACTATGGGATGACGACGAAGATCCTGGCCGCGTCGGTGCGGCATCCGATGCACATGGTGAACTGTGCGCTGGCGGGTGCGGATGTGGCGACGGTACCGATGAGCGTGATCAAGCAGACGCTGCAGCATCCGCTGACGGACAATGGGCTCAAGAAGTTCCTTGAGGATTACAAGAAGGCGTTTGGCGGTTGAGCCGACGAGCGCATGCGTGGACATGAACAACCGCCGGACTCAGGGGTGAGTCCGGCGGCGTTCTGATCCGGGTGAGGGAATGGAATCGGGCTATTCGAGGGTGTGGGTGCCGTGGGCCATCGCTCCGCCGGCGCGGATCGCGGCCGCGACGAGGGTGGTCTCGGCGAGTTCCTGCTCTGTCGCGCCGGCCTTGCGGGCCTTGGCGGTGTGGATCTCGATGCAGTAGGGGCACTGGGTGGTGAGGGCGACGGCGACGGCGATGAGTTCCTTGTGCTTGCGGGAGAGTGCTCCGTCCTTCACGGCGGCCTCGTCGAGGGCGACGAAGGCCTTGAAGGCTTCGGGGGCGAGTTGGCCGAGGCGGGGGAGCTTGGACATCTTCTTCGAGTCGTACATCGAACGGTCTCCGGAGTGAACTTGCCGGTCGCTCCGCGTGACGCCACGTGGAGCGAACCTGTCGAAAAGACCATACACGGGGCCTTGGCGATGAACAGTGCACTCGGAGTGCACCCTGAGCGGGACGCGGTCGCGCGTACACTCGCGCAGAGCGAGGACACCATGAAAGCCATCAAGGGAAAGTCGGTCGTCGAGTTGTTCGGTCTGCCGCCGCCTCCGAGGAACGGGCGGGAGCGTCTCGTGGCGGCGGCGGTGGAGCTCTTCTATCGGCGGGGGTTCGGCGCGGTGGGTGTGGACCAGGTGATCGAGGCGGCGGGCGTCACGAAGACGACGTTTTACAAGCACTTCGACGGCAAGGACGACCTGATGGTCGCGGCGGTGGAGCGGCGGGATGAGTGGGAGGGGCAGGCGTGGGTGCGGGCGGCGCAGAAGATCGCCGGGGACGATCCTGTTGCACAACTGCTGGCGATGTTGGATGTGATGCACGTGTGGTTCAACGACCCGGACTTCGGCGGGTGCATGTTTCTGAGCGCGGCGACGGAGTTTCCGAACCCGAACGATCCGGTGCACAAGGCGGCGGCCGCGTACCGGCGAAAGGGGCTGGAGCACCGGCGGCAGCTGGCGATCGCGGCGGGGGCGGATGCGAAGGCCGCGCGTGAGTTTGCGGACTGCTACACGGCGCTGGTGGAGGGTGCGTTGGTGATGCGCCAGACGCAGGGGAGGAACGACGCGGCGCAGGCAATCCGTCCGGCGGTGGAGCACTTGATTCGGACGTATGTTCCGGATCGCGACGGGGCGAGAACTCGCGGGGGCGCGCCTAGGCCTGGGCCGCGGGGACGCCGATGACGGCGACGCCGAGGCTGTCGGCGAGTTCGAGCAGCTCCGCCTTGTCGATCATGATCACATCGCCGGCGGCGAGGGCGAGGCAGCGGCCGCCGTGCTTGTAGATGTTCTCGATGGTCTGGCGGCCGATGGTCGGCACGTCGGAGCGGCGGTCGTGGCCGGCGCGGGCGCCTTTGCAGAGCGTCCAGCCGGTGGCGCGGCAGATGACGCCGACGCGTTCGATCATGCGGTCGGTGCCCTCGACGGCCTCGACGGCGATGACGTCGCGGTCGCGGACGGCGATGGCCTGGCCGATGTCGAGGCGGAGGGTCTGGCTCAGGAGCGGCCAAGCGAAGGCAATGTCGGCGCGCTGCTGCGACGTGGGCTGACGGCGCGTCATGACGCCGGCCTCGGCCAGGGACTCGGTGATCGGGGCTGTCGAGTCGATCAGGTGGACTCCGTTGCGGCTGAGCTCATCGGCGATCGCGGCCAGAACGGCGTGCGACCGGCGGTCGTGGCGGAGGTGGCGGAACCATGTCAGGCAGGTCCGCCAGTCCGGAACGTTGTGGATCATACTCCACGGGAAACCGTACATGAACTTGGCCTTGTCCACCCGGCCGACCATGACGGCGTGGCGGACATCCATCTTGCGGAGCAGGCCGCCCCACGTGCCCACCTGCAGCACGCCGACCTTGCGGAAGGAGGTGCAGAGGGAGGGGAGGACGGCCTCGTATTGATTGGCCAAGCCGAGGGCGTGGACGGGGTGGCCGGCGGCCGCGAGGCCCTGGGCGATCATGATGGGGAGGCGACCACCACCGGCGATGAGTCCGATCGGGCACGGCGGGGCCGGGGGATCGGGAAGGATGGTGAGGGTGGAGGGCATCGATCAGTAAGTCACTGCAGGACAGAGACTTGGATTTCTGTGCGAATCACGAGGGCCGGGTTCGACGGAGAACCTCGGGGGCGGCCGCCTGAGCGGGGTGAACCTGGCAGGGATGCCAGGGCTCTGGATGGCCGGAATACCGAACCGAAGGGTATCGGCTTGAGGGGGTGGGAGGCAAACAGTTGTTTCGGGGAAGGCTTGGGGCATCGGTCGATGAAGCACCAGATGCCAGACTCACGAGATTCCGTCGCGTGGCAGGGGGGAAGTGTCGGGGGCGCGGCTGCGCGGACCGGGGCGGAGAAGGGCGGGTTCCTGCGGTTGTGGTTTGAGTGCTCGGGGCAGTACGCGCGGGCTCTGAAGAGCCGGGATGGGACCGCCTATGTGGGGCGGTGTCCGAAGTGCGGGGCGAGCGCGACGTTTCCGATCGGGCAGGGGGGGACGAGCGAGCGGGCGTTTCGGGTGAGTTGTCGGTGAACTAATCGAGGGTGTGCACGGTCAAACACCCAAGGAGTCCTCACGGGCAGCAAGCTGCCCGCGCCACCCGGAAGACGATCCGCTAGACTGACGACCTATGAGCAGGATTGCAGGGACGCAGGGATCTTCGTACAGCATCGGGTCTCCGACGCGCAAGTGCGCGGCGACGGAGCGGGAGCTGGCCACGGGCGATCGGTACGTGGCCGCGCTGGTGCAGCATCCGGATGGGGATGTGTTCGAGCGGCTCGATTACGCCGAGGAGGCGTGGGCGGGCGGGGCGCGGCCTGCGCGGCCGCTGATCCTGCTTGGGTTCTGGCGCGGGGTGGTGCCGGAGCCGGGCGCGAAGAAGCGGATCCTGATCGACGACCAGTCGCTGTTGGAACTCTTCGAGCAGACAGGGGAGTCGGACGAGGCTCCGGATGTCGATGGTGAGAAGGACCGGCAGGCGTTCCGGTTTGTGCTGGCGCTGATCCTGATGCGGAAGCGGTTGCTGACGCAGGAGGGGTCGAGGGGCCGATCGATGCTGGTCCGGCCGCGCGGGACGCCGCGTCCGCCGGAGGGTCCGCCGCTTGTGGAGGTGGAAGATCCGGGGCTGGACGTGGGGACGATCGGTCGGGTGACGGAGCGGCTGAGCGCGGTGATCTCGGGCGAGGATGTCGCCCCGAAGGGGAACCAGGCATGAAGACTCGAGCGATGATGGTTGTGGCGGGGATGCTGGCGGCGGCGATTCTCGGCGGGTGCGAGGGGCAGGGATTGAACTGGTTTGACAAGGAGGGGGAGAAGCCGCAGACGGAGAGCCGGTTGCGGCTGGACAAGCCGGTGGAATACGTGCAGGCGGCGCGGCAGTTCAATCGGAATCTGGACTACCTCGACCGTGTGAAGGCTCGGGTGAACATCCTGCTGACGTACTTCGATGAGGAGGGGAACGAGCGGCACGAGGATCCGGAGGGCGTGCTGCAGATCGTGCGTCCGAACAAGCTGGCCGTGAGCCTGGGGAAGGCCGGGCAGGTGCTGTTCTGGTTTGGGTGCGATCCGGAGGAGTACTGGTGGCTGGACCTGTCGGAGAAGGGAAAGCGGATCGCGGCGATCGGCCGGCACGAGAAGTTCGACGATGCGACGGCGCAGCGGATCGGCATGCCGATCAAGCCGCTGGACCTGATCCGGCTGCTGGGCGTGGTGAAGATGGATGTGAGCGTTCGCGGGGCGACGCAGTGGTCGGATGATGGGAAGTTCCTGGGAATCTCCTCGCCGATCGGGGATCGCGGGTTCCAGCGGGTGTGGGTGGACCCGACGACGATGCACGCGACGTCGATCGAGATCTTTGATCGTCAGCGGAACATGGTGCTGGTGGCGGAGCACACGGGCTCGGAGTTCGTCGAGGTGACGCGGGACATTCCGGGGCTGAAGGTGGGGCAAGTGCGGATGCCGTCGCGCGTGGAGATCACGCACCTTGATACCAAGGCGAAGGTGCGGGTGACCATGACGGGGCTGCGCGACGACAAGATCAGCGAGAAGGCGTTTGATCTGCCGACGCTGCTGGAGAAGTACCCGGTGGACAAGACCATCGATCTGGACGCGAAGAAGAAGAGCGCAGCGGCGGTTCCCTGAAGATGTGGGGGGCTCATGAAGGGGCGGGAGCGGGCGGTTGGTTATGATCCGGGTGCATGATGCGCATCCGGGACCTATTCGAGCGATTTGGGGGCCGCTGGCGGGCGGGCGCGGCGATCGTCGCGGTTGCGGCGTTGCTCGCGCTGCCGGTCGGGGAGGTCCGGGCGCAGGCTCCGCCGAGCACTGACGGTGAAATGGTGTTCGCCCGCAAAGGATCGGGGACGCCGATCACCGACGGACATGGGTGGCTGGTAACCCGCGAGGGGCCGATGTCCTCGAGCGGGGGCGGGGCTGGACGGATCGTGCTGCATCATCTTCCGCCGCGTCTGGGCGATGCCGTCGATCTTGGCGGGGTGGTGCGGCGGGTGATCTCGCTGGAGACCGTCGCGCCGACGGGCGCGGGCGGGAGCGAGGGCGGAATCTGGGGCGTGAGCGGCGGCGGCGTGGACGGCATCGCGTGGACTCGGAATCGGGTGTACCTCTTGATGCCCGAGGAAGTCACGATTGGGGCTTCGGGGCAGGAGGGGCGTGCGCGTCGGGTGCTGATGGTGTCGGCGATTCATGGGGCGGGGACCGTGTACGAGTATCTGCCCACGGGCAGGATGGCGGTGCGGGCGTCGCTGCCCGGCTCATCGCAGGGGACGGCGGTGGTGGGGTTCGCGGCGATTCCGGGAACGCCTCCGCGTGATGGTGTGTGTGCGCTGGTTGTGCCGCGCTCGGCAGAGCGAGGTGCAACGGAGGGGGTGTCCGGGGCGGAGTTGTGGGTGATGGAGGGGGAGAAGTGGTCGAGGGCGAATGCACCGTGGGAGTCCGCACAGCCGGAGGGCGCGGGCGAGGCTCCCCGGTGGCGGTGGCACGCGGGGGTGGACAAGCGATGGTCGGTCGAGCCGCTGGACGGTTGGGTGGTTCAACTGCTCGAATGGCGGGATGGGGTCGCGATCACCGAGGTGGACGCGGGGCGCGACCAGTTGACGGTGTGGGTCGGGACGGTGACGACTGCTGTGGCTGAAGCGGATCGGACGGGCGCGTTGAGAATGGAATGGACGCGGCAGACCTTTCCGCTTCGAGGCCTGTTGTCGGGCCCGGCGCGGTCGGCGTCATCACTGCGCATGACTCTGGTGCAGGGCAAGAGTCCGTCGAACGACATGCTGGTGGGGCTGGCATCGAGCCTGGGCGAGAAGTCGGTCGGCCGGCTGGTGTCGCTGCGGGCGACGGGTCCGGTGGAGATCGCGTCGCTGGGAGGGGTGCCGGCGGGGACGGACGTAGTGCCGATGGCCGCGCCGGGCGAAGGGGTGAACCCGGCCGGCCGGCTGGCGATGATCTGGAACTACAGGAGCGCGGAGCGAGCGGACCGCACGCTGATTCGCGAGTTCTCGGCGGCTTCGGGGACGCTGCTCTATGACGGAAAGGCGCGAGCGGACGAGAAGGAGGAACGGAGGCGGCTGCAGGCGGTGGGCGTGGTGGGGGTGTTGATGGCTGTGGGGGTGCTGGTGCTGTCGTTTCGGGCTGGGATCGTGCGGCGGGCCTTTGCCCCGCCGGCGGTGCAGCCGGCAGGGCGGGGTGTGGTGGCGGCGGGAGAGTTGCGGGTCGCGGACCCGCTGCGGAGGTTGGCGGCGGCGGTGCTCGACTATGCCCCCAGCGCGGTGGTGGTGGCGCTGTTGCAGGGGCGGGATGCGGTGGCGCTGCTGATGCCCTCGACGATGTTTGGGGGGGCGGCCGGGCTGGCGTCGGAACTCGATCTTGGCCCGTTTGCGATTGCCCTGGCGGTGACGGTGGCGCATACGAGCATCTTGGAATGGCTCTTTGGTCGTTCGGTGGGCAAGTTCGTGCTGGGGGTGCGGGTGGTGGATGCCCGAGCGGGGGTTGAAGGGGGGAGGGGGCCGTTCTCGCGGCCAAGCCTTTGGCAGACATTGGTTCGAAATGTGGTCCGATGGGCCGCGCCACTCCTGGCGGTGTTCGCGTTGTTGGATGAGGCGGGTCGGCATCCTGGGGATTTGGCAGGACAAACCCTGGTCGTGGCGGATCCGAACGACGGAACGTGAGGCCGCGCAGATTCCGCGCCCAAGATGAAGGCCAAAGGCCGTCGCGGCCGATACAGGGCCGCCGGATCGGCAAGGATTGCCGGAACCGGAGGTAGGTTGGTCGGGAGGGGAGGGGTGTGCCCGCATGAGGCGGGTGTGGACCGGGCGCCATCGCCCGACGAAGGGCAGCAACCGTGGCGGAGGCCAAGGGCTCCAACTCGAAGCAAGGCGGACCGGCTGGGGCCGAGGGTGCGCCTCCTGTGCAACTCAAGAACCTGTGGCCGATCCCCGCGCTGGCGCTGGGCGGGATGCTGCTCGTCGGCGGCGTGACGGTGGCCCTGATGGGGCGGCCGAAGCCGCCCGCGGACATTCCGCTGGAAGAGGCGAAGGCGCTGGTGCAGGAGAAGCGTTATCAGGAGGCGATCGAGAAGCTGAACTCGAAGGAGGTTCGCAAGTACCTCGACTTCGGCAATCCGGATGCGGACCACATGCGGGCGTATCACCTCGCGATGGCGCGGGCCTTCGCCGGGGCGCAGGCGACGCTCGGGCTCAATCGTGCCGAGAACCACCGCGTGATCGTGGAGAGCTTTGAGGAGGCGGAGAAGCTCGGGGGGAAGGAGCTCGAGCCCTCGGATGTTTCATTGCTTGTGGAGTCCAGGATTGCGATGGACGACGTTGCGGGGGCTCTGAAGCGGATCGCGGCGTTTCCTGAGAGCGAGGGTGCGAGGAAGCTGCGGCTCACGCGGCTGGTGGTGGATCACAACCTGGCGCTGCTCACGGTCTCGGAGGGTGCGGACCAGGCGCGGAACGAGCAGACGCTCTCGCTGCTGGCGACGCTGAGCGCGGATCCGGGGCTCTCGCCGGCGGATCGGGCGTGGGTGTTGGCGCGGCAGGGCGAGTTGCTGCTGGCGGCCAAGCAGCCGGAAGAAGCGATCAACAAGCTGATCAGACGCGTCGGGCTGCTGAAGGATGTTCCGGTGGAGCAGCAGGGCGAGTTGTACCTGCTGCTCGGGAAGGCGTATTTCCAGTCGGACCAGCCGCAGGAGGCGATGAAGCAGTTGGAAGCGGCGGATTCGATGCTGGAAAAGTCCAGTGCGCTGCGGGCGGACCTGGGGATCATGCAGGCGCGGCTGGCCCAGAGCGGGATTGCCACGGGCTCGGTGGGGGCGACGGAAAACGACCCGACGCTGCTGC
>JBGAOP010000016.1:0-91572 GCA_044221735.1 Phycisphaerales bacterium
GGGGTTTGTGCCGTTCCTGAGCGTTGTTTCTTGACGCGGCCCGTGGGTGTGTCACCTATTGGGGACGCGATGCGCATGCCTGTGTACATCCTGATCGGAGTGGCCGCCGCTTGGGCGGGCCCGAGGGCCCTTGGCCAGGCGGGGACGTCGTTCTCGCAGCTCGGCGAACTGGCCGGGGGCACGGTGACGGCCCGGGCCCGGTGTGTTTCGGGAAATGGGGCCGTGACGGTGGGCGGGTCGAACGGGGCCTCGGGCGATGAGGCGGTGCGATGGTCGGGGCCCAACGTGTCGGGGATCGGCGATCTCGCGGGCGGCGCGTTCGGGGCCGAGGCGTATGGGTGCTCGATCGACGGCGCCGTCGTCGTCGGCTCGGGCACCGACGCGAGCTCCAACCGGCAGGCGTTTCGATGGACCAGCGCCGGCGGCATGGTGGGGCTGGGGTTTGTGGGCGGGGGATACTCGAGCATCGCCTACGGGTGCGCGGCCGACGGGCTTGCGGCGTGCGGTGAGAGCGTGCTGCAACTTCCGCCCAACCCGGTGCCGCCGCTGCCGGTGACGCAGGCGTTCCGGTGGACGAGCGCGGGCGGCATGCAGGGGCTGGGATTCCTGCCGGGTGTCAGCGGCACGGCGGGCGGCGAGCTGAGCACGGCGCGGGCGATTTCCGCCGACGGTTCGGTGGTGGTGGGGTATGGGTTTGACGCGGGCGGGACGTACCGGGCGTGGCGGTGGACGGCCGCGGCGGGGATGGTGGACATCTCCGGCGGAACGGTGACGGCGCAGGCCCGCGGGTGCTCTCCGGACGGGCAGACGGTGGTGGGGCAGATCCTCGGCGCAAACTCGCAGCCGTTCGCGTGGACGAGCGCGACGGGGGTTGTTCCGCTTGGATGGCCCGCGGGCTACACCTCGGGCGGGTGCACGGATGCGATCAACGGGGGGCGGCGGGTGATCGGCGTGTGCTCGATCACGGGCGTGGCCAACTCGCAGGCCGCGTGCGTGTGGGACAGGGGCATCGGTTGGCGCACGGTGCGGGATGTGCTGTCGGCGGCGGGGCTGAACATGACGGGGTGGACGCTCTCGCAGGCGTGGTCGATGAGCGACAGCGGGCGCGTGATCGTCGGGCAGGGGACCGACCCGAGCGGGAATCCGGCGGCGTGGAAGGCGTCGATTCCCGTGCCGTGCGCGGCCGACTTCAACAGCGCGGACGGGCTCTCGGTGCAGGACATCTTTGATTTTCTCAACGCCTGGTTCGCCGCCGATCCGCGGGCGGACTTCAACGGCGTGGACGGGCTGACGGTGCAGGACATCTTTGATTTCCTGAACGCGTGGTTCGCGGGCTGCCCATGATTGCTGCGGGTCAGGGCCAAGGGCGCTGAAAACAGGGAGTTCGGGAGGGTGTTCTCTTGCAATGTCCGGGGCTTTGTGGTCTCCTGTAGCAGTCGCCCGATCGGGCCGACACCTCATGGAGAACGGCATGACGCGGACGAGGAACCTCGCGGCGGGTGTGATGGCGGCGGTGCTGGGTTGTGGAGCGTCGGGCGGCGCGGCGTGGGGGCAGGCGTGTGCGCCCGGCACGTGGAGCACCACCGGCAACGCGCCCTGCACGGCCTGCGTCGCGGGCACGTTCGCCGCCGGCGTCGGCAGCACAACCTGCACGCCGTGTCCCGCGGGCACGGCCTCGGCTCTCGCCGGAGCGACATCGTGCGGGACCTGCGCCGCGGGGCGGTTTGCGGCGGGCACCGGCAACACCGTCTGCTCCATTTGCCCTGTGGGGACGTTCTCCGGGTCGGGCGCCGCCTCGTGCACGCCTTGCGCGGCCGGCACGTTCGGTTCGATCTCCGGGGCCGCGTCCTGCTCGCCATGCGCGGCGGGGAGCTATGCCCCGCTCGGGTCGTCCTCCTGCACGCTCTGCCCGGTCGGGGCGTTCTCGGGTGCGGGTGCGGGCTCGTGCTCGCCGTGTCCGGCAGGAACGGCGTCCGCGACGACGGGGGCCGTGACGTGTTCCGCGTGTCCGCTCGGCATGTTCGCCGCGGGAACCGGAAACTCGGGGTGCTCGCCATGTCCCGCGGGCACGTTCGGCGCGATCTCCGGAGCAGCCTCGTGCACGCCGTGCGCGGCGGGCTACTTTTCGGCCCTGGGCGCGGTGTCGTGCACGTCGTGCCCCGCCGGAAAGTTCTCGGCATCGGGCGCGGCGGCATGCACTCCATGCCCTGCGGGCACGTTCAGCGCGGACAGCGGCGCGGCCTCGTGCACGCCCTGCGCCCAGGGGCGATTCTCCGTCCAGGGGGCCGTTCTCTGCGACGTCTGCGCCGCCGGCACGTTCGCGGGGGTGGGATCATCGTCATGCACACACTGCCCGACCGGCACGTTCTCCGGATCGGGCTCCGGGTCGTGCACGCCGTGTGCGGCGGGCACGTTCGCGTCGATCATGGGTTCGGCCTCGTGCAGCCCCTGTCCCGTCGGGACGTTCGCGGGGCTGCCCGGCTCGGCCGCGTGCGCGCCGTGCCCGGCGAATACCAGCGCTTCATCGGCCGGGTCGAGCGTCTGCACCTCCTGCCCGCCGGGCTCGTTCGCATTGTCGGGGTCGGCCACGTGCACCACGTGCGGGCCGGGAAACCTGCCGATGGTCTCGGCGCCGCCGACGAGCGGCTCCAAGCGGGCGCACCAGCAGCACGTGTTCACGGTGACGGCGACGAGCACGCCGTCGGGCATCGGCGCGCCGACATACTACTGGCGTCACAATGGGGTGACGATCACCGACGGCGGGCCGTACCTCGGCGCGCAGACGGCGACGCTGGTGATCGATCCGGTCTCGCTGGGCACGGCGGGGACCTACGACGCGGTGTGCATGAACGCCTGCGGGTATGTGACGAGTGTCGCGGTGACGCTGACGGTGATCTGCCCGCCGGACTTTGACGGCAGCGGCGTGGTGCAGATCGCCGACATCTTCGCGTATCTCAACGCGTGGTTCGCCGGCGACATCGCGTCGGATACCAACGCGAACGGCACGCTGGCCGTGGCGGACATCTTCGAGTATCTGAACCTCTGGTTCGCGGGGTGCTAGAACACGTCCGCATATGATGATTGATGGACTCGGAGAGCACGATGCGATGGATCGGCGTGATTCTGGCGGTATCGCTGATGGCGGGGGCCGCGCGGGCGCAGCCGGGATGCACCACGTACATCCCGCCGGTCACGCTGATGGCCGGGGGTCCGCTGTACATCCAGGACTCTGCGGGCTGGTCGATCGCGGCCTATGGCAACCGGGTGGCGGTGGGGGACCCGTTCTACGCGTCGTCGGCCTCTTCGCCGCAGGGGTGGATCTATGTGTACCGGCAGAACGCCACGGGCGCGTGGGTGCGTGAGGCGAGTCTGTGGGGCGATACCCAGGCGGGGTTCAATCTGCGGATGTATGGGTCGCTGATCGTGGGGCGTGCGCCGTTTGCCGGTGCGGCCGGTGCGGGGGGCAACGGCGTCTCGCTCTTTGTGTATGAGAATCAGCCGACGGCCCAGGGAGTGGCTCATTGGGTGCGGCTGGGGCTGGTCCAGCCGCAGTACACGACCAACCGCGGGCAGGCGTACGACCGGGGGATGGACTTTGACGGGACGCGGCTGGCGGTGACGAACGCGGTCGCGAGCGTGCATGGGTTCACGAGCCGGATTGAGGTATTCGAGTATGACGCGGCCGCGCCTCAGCGATTCACGTTTTCGGGGTCGATCCTGGATCCGCTCGGTCCGGTCGTGGACGCGTTCGGGTCCAAAGTGGCGGTGGATGGGGACACCATCGTCGTAGCCTCGCCCAGCGCGAACAGCTTCGGCTCGGCGAATCCGCGAGTGGAGGTGTTCCAGAAGATCGACGGAGTGTGGACGTTTGCACAGAGGTGGGAGGACACGCTGGGATATCGAGACGGCGTCACGTTTGGTATTGATGTGGCCGTCAAAGGGGACACGCTCGCGTTCAGCGTGGGGCACGACCCCAACACCCCGGACGTCGCCGGACAGCCTGTGGCCGAGGTGCGCGTGTATCGACGCGTGCCCGCGGGCCAGCCCGGGCAGCCGGACCAGTGGGCGCTCGAGCAGTCCATGACGCTCCCGGGTGGAACGCCCACCGACGGGTTTGGAGGGTCGATCGCGCTGCAGCCGGATCGCTTGCTCGTGGGCGCACCGAATCAAAGCCTCACGGGGCCGAACTCGGGAGCGCTGCACCTCTACACGCGTGCGGGGAGCGTCTGGACGCGGCAGGCCACGCTGGGCAGGAGCGATGCGCCCGCGGCGCGAATCGGATGGTCGGTGGCGATGACGCCCGACTTCATCGCGTCGGGCGCACTGGGGTTCGCCGGGCGCGGGGCGGGGCTTGTGTTCGATCAGTGTGCGCAGCCGCCGCCCGGCGACGCGACGCCCGCGTGCCTCCCGGGGATCCTGGGGCTGTACACGTTCATCAACTCGTGGATGACGGGGAACATGTTCGCGGACTTCAACCGCAACGGCGCGCTCGACGTCCTGGACATCTTCGACTACCTGAGCGCCTGGTTCAACGGCTGTCCGTGAGGCCGATCGGGGATCGCGGTGCGATCAGGCGCCCGGGGCCGTGCGGCGGGCCACGCCGGAGGCTCCGCCCTTGGCGTGGGTGTTGCCGTGCGGCGCGGCGGCGGGGCTGCCGAAGGGCGGCGTGCCCAGCCCGCGAGAGCTCGGAGCGGGACGACTCTTGGCCTTGGCTTCCTTCTCGGCCTTCTTCTTCGCCGCCGCGGCGACGATGAGCTGCATCTGGGTGGGCGGCTTGGCGGGAGCGGCGTCGGCGGGCTTGGCGGGGTTCTTCGCGTTGTTGTTGGGGGAGGCCATGATGGATGATAGGGTGATTGCGGGCCGCGGCGTACGATTGGCCCCTGGCCAGCGCCAGCCTGGAGCCTGCAATGCGAGCCATCGTCACCGGTCAGATCGGGATGGACAAGAAGCCGTACCTCAAGGGGGTCTGCGACCTCGCGGGGCAGACGGGCGAGCAGGGCGGGTGCGCCCTCTACAACATCGGCGACATGATGTACTCGGAAGGCAAGGACGTCCGCCCCGGCCGCATCCTCGACCTGCCCATCAGCCGCCTCAACTCGCTCCGCCGGGCCGCGTTCAAGGATGTGATCTCCTCGAGCGCGAACCAGAAGAACATCATCGTCAACACCCACGCCACCTTCCGCTGGCGGCATGGGCTGTTCTCGGCCTTCGACTTCGACCAGATCGCGGCGATGAAGCCGGACCTGTTCATCTGCCTCGTGGACAACATCGAGGTGGTGCACCATCGGCTGCACCGCGACTTTGACCTGGATGCCACGCTCAAGGACTGCATGGTGTGGCGCGAGGAGGAGATTCTCGCGACCGAGATTTTGAGCCAGGCGGTGCCGGGGAGCAAGTTCTACATCGTCAGCCGCGGCCGGCACACGCCGACGACGCGGACGGCGTTTCGCCTCGTCTGCCGCCCGGGCATGCGGAAGGTGTACCCCAGCTTCCCCATGAGCCACGTGGTGGACATGCCCGACGTGCTCAAGGAGATCGACGACTTCCGGGCCCAGCTCGCCGAGCACTTCATCACGTTCGATCCGGGCGATGTGGACGAGAAGCTGCTCCTCGATCGCGCCGTCGCCAAGGCCAAGGAGGGCAAGGTCGACGAGTGGCTCGAGGTGGTGCCCCACACCTTCGGCGGGAGCAAGACGGATGACGCGAAGCCCATCCGCGTGCGCGTCCGCGAGGTACTCGACATCGCCGGCGACATCGATGGCCAGATCTACATGCGCGACTTCAAGCTCATCGACCAGAGCGACATGATCGTGAGCCTCGTGCCCGAGCTCCCCGGCGCGGGCGGCAAGGACATCCCCGGCCTCTCCAGCGGCGTGGAGCGCGAGCTCCAGCACGCCTGGGAACACACCAAGGAGGTCTACGTGGTGTGGAAGCCCAAGAAGAACCCCTCGCCGTTCATCACCGAGACGGCCACGAAGATCTTCCACAGCGTCGACGAGGCGATGAAGTACTTCGAGGCCAAGGGCATGTTCGGTGAGAAGAACCTGTTCGGGCACTGAGCATGAACCCCGACATGGCCACCATCGCGCGGCGGCGGCACCTGATGACGATCGCGCTGCGCGTGGTCGTCGCGGTGTGGGTGGCGTATTCGATCTGGCACACGGTCGACATGCTGCTGGGGAACATCAGCGGGTTCGTGATGGCGGGGATTGGCGGGCTGGTGTACGAGCTCTGCGTGCCGCTACTGGGCCGCCTGGGATTGGCGGCCGCGCTGGTGTTTCTCGAGAAGCCGCTGGTGCGATGGCTGGTGCCCATCAGCGTCGGGGGCGACAACGCCTGCCCCAAGTGCGGCTATTCGCTCAAGAACCTCAAGAGCCCGGTGTGCCCGGAGTGCGGAATGAACCTGCGGGCGGGGTAGTCCGCTTGCCGAACGAAAGAAGGAAACCGCCACGGAGTGGCGGGCCACCCTAAACTCCATCCGTGCACCTTCTTCAAGCCCAGAATCTCCAGAAGTCCTTCGCCGGCCGCACCGTGGTGTCGGGCGTCTCGTTCCATGTGGACGAGTCGGAGATCGTGGGGCTGCTGGGCCGCAACGGCGCGGGCAAGACCACCTCGTTCCGCATGACCATCGGCATGATCGAGGCCGACGCCGGCAAGGTGATCTTCAACCAGAAGGATGTCTCCGGCCTGCCCATGTACCAGCGGGCCCGCCTCGGGATGGGCTACCTCTCGCAGGAGCCCAGCGTCTTCACGCGCATGACCTGCGAGCAGAACCTGCTGGCCATCCTCGAGACGCTGCCGATCTCGCGGGCCGAGCGCACCGCCCGCGCGGCCGAGCTTCTCGAGCAGTTCCACCTCACCCACAAGGCCAAGCATCAGGCCCGCACCTGCTCCGGCGGCGAGCGCCGCAAGCTCGAGATCGCCCGCGCGCTCGTCACAGAGCCCAAGCTGATCCTGCTCGACGAGCCCTTCAGCGGCGTGGACCCCATCGCGGTCGAGGACCTGCAGCGCGAGATCCGGGCCCTCTGCCGCCAGGGGATCGCCTGCCTGATCACCGACCACAACGTGCAGCAGACCCTGCGCGTCTGCGACCGCGCGTACATCATCGATGAGGGGAAGAAGTTCGCGGAGGGGACGCCGCGCGAGCTCATCAACGACGACATGGTCAAGCGCGTGTACCTCGGCGGGCTCTTCCGCGGCGATGAGTTCGACGACGTGCCGCCGGCCCGCAACGGACGCGCGACGCACACGGGGCGCCAGCCGATCATGGGCGTGGACGGGGATTGACCGGCGGGTTGCGCGGAGTGGAGGGCCGGGTGTGGGCACATCCAGCAAGTACGATTCGAGGCGCCCCGAGGGCGAGCGGCCGCGCGAGCCGGACGAGGCCCCATCTGAGCCGGGACGGATCACCCTAGGAAGCGTGGTGGAATCGGTGGCGCCGAGCCGTCGCCGGGTGATCGTGTGGGTGTTGCGAGCGAGCTTCGGGGTGTTTGCGCTGCTGGTTGCGTACCTGTACCAGCAGCGCAGCGCGATGCCGTGTGTGCTGACAGCCGTGGGCGTGGCAGTGATCGCGGTGGGGCTGGAGGTCTGGCTCCGCCGCGGGCGACGCACACGCCGTGACGTGCTGCGGTGCGGCAAATGCGGGCAGGACCTGTCGAAGATGCCCGCTGCGGGGGAGTGTCCGGGCTGCGGCGTCCGGTATGAGATTGTGACCGACAGCGTGGAGGATGATGGGTAACGGCGGGTTTGGCCGATGGCTATCGTGTTGCCCATGCGACGCACACTTGCCACGGCCGGCCTTGCTCTTGTCGCCCTCTGCACGGGCGGCTGCCTCGAGCGCACCATCTGCGTGACGACCGAACCGCCCGGTGCGCTGGTCTGGATCAACGACATCGAGGTCGGCCGCACGCCACTGGAGACGGACTTCACGTTCTACGGCGACTATGACGTGCGGGTACGGCGCGAGGGGTACGAGCCGATCGTCACGCACGCGAAGGCCGACACGCCGCCGCAGGAGCTGCCGGGGATCGACCTGCTCGCCGAGGCCGCGCCGATGCGGTTCCATAACAAGGTGCTCTGGCACTGGACGCTCGTGCCCATTGCCGAGGCGGGGGACAAGCAGGCGGCCGAGAGCGACCTGATCGCCCGCGCCGGCGAACTCCGCGGCCGGATCACGCCGAGCGCTCCCGAGGCCAAGCCCGACTCGTCGAAGTGAGCCCAACCCTCCTGCCCCTTGATCAATCCAGCGTTTCGCTCTCGATGCTGGCCTTCTCGCCGGCGAGCTTCTTCTCGATGTACTTCTTGACCCACGTCTCGAAACTCTTGCCCGCGGCCGGGTCGCGGTCGCTGAACGCGATGTGCTTGATGTCCGCGTAGCGCACCGTGATCTTGTCGTCGCTGGCCGCGCCCATCAGGCGGACCGACGAGTCGGCGAGGCTCTTGCCCTTGCGGCGATCGAACAGATATCCGGCAATGACGCGAGCGTCCTTGAGGGTCAGCGTGACATCGCCGCGATAATCGAACGCCTTCTCGAGCATGTCGAACGCGGTGGCCTCGTCGGCAAGGTCGATCGACCAGCCCGCGACGGAGTGCTGCTTTTCGAGGAGGTCGGCGGGCATGGACTTGGTTTCTTGGGGCATGGATTCACCACTGAGAGCACAGAGGGCACTGAGAAAGGCAGGGGGGAAGGGTATGCGCGCGTGCGATGATCCCGGGCTCGTTCGATGAATGCCCGAACCCAAGCCTTACTTCCCTTCGAGGCCTTCCTCTGCGCCTTTGCGCCTCTGCGAGAGGCGCCTTACCCGAACGTGCGGCCGGAGTCCGGGTCCATCATTTGCCACTGGTTCAGCTTGCAGAGGCGCATGAGGACGGGGAATGCGAAGTCTTCGTCGGTCACACTGACGAGGACCTGACGGACATCGGGGCCCGCGCCGCGGTTGGCCGTGGGGTCTTCGGTGAGGGCGACCTCGAGCACCATGCCGGGGCCGTGGAAGACGCAGGTGCCGAGTCGCTCGCCGTAGCCGTGCGGGCCCGAACCATCCGGCGAGATGTTGCAATGGCCGAGGGCGTTGCGCACCTCGCGCAGCGTGCCGAGCGGGGGCATGCCGTCGCTGCCGCTTGGGCCGGGCTTGAGCAGGATGAGCGAGCGTTTCTTGGCCACGAGCGAGGGTAGGACAAACAGAGGCCCGGGCGCGAGATGGGGTGCGGGGGCGGGCGGGTGCGCGGCCGCTGCATGGGCTTGCGCCCATGCCTCTGTTCAGGCCGCGTCCTCGGCCTCTTCTTTGTCAAGCAGTTCGACGCAGGTGGTGATAAGGGCCTCCAGCGGCACGGGCTTTTGCAGGTAGGCATCCACGCCGAGGCTCTCGGCATACGCCTGGTGGCGCTTGCCCTCGTTGGCCGTCACCATGATGACCAGCGGCGAATCCTCGAAGCCCTTGATGCGCTCCAGTACAAGGAACCCCGATCGCTTGGGGAGCATCATGTCGAGCACGACGATGTCGGGCGGGTCTTCGGCGACGGCGGCGACGGCCGCGTTTCCGTCGGGGGCGGTGAGGGTCATGGCCCCCTCGGACTGGAGCGCGGCGTCGAAAGACTCCAGGATGTCCTGGTCGTCGTCAACGATGAGCACACGAACGTCTTCGAGTCTGCCGCCCATACGAGCCTCGCCTTCGCAGTGACCCCCCGGTGCCCCCATGCGCCCTGCATCCCGCCAAACACTCTACCGCGCCGATGGGGACATGGGTTGCACTTTCCGGCGATTCCGCGGGTTTCCGGCCGTTCCCTACGCCGCGCTCAGGGGGACGTTCGGCGGTTTCGGGGGTGTGCCGGCGATCGCGGCCGCGTCTCGTGCGGACCAGTCCTCGATGCGGGCGAGGTCGTCGTCGGTGGTCCATGGGAGGGCGCGGATCTTCTCGCGCAGGTTGGCGGGGAAGGGCTTGCCGGAGTGCTCGAACTTCGGGCGGCTCTTCCAGTAGCGGTGCAGCCAGAGGTTCTGCTCGGGGGCGCTACGGACCATCGTCTCGATGGCGCGACGGTATCGTGCGCTGATGTAGAAGAGCGGGTCGGGACGACCCTGCCAGTCTTCCGGGCGGATGATGTCGACGACCTCAACGCGATACTGCAGCGGATTGGTGGGGTCGTAGGACTCGAAGCCGCCGACGACGGGGGCGGTGCTGGTCGAGCCATCGCGTCCGCGAACGAGGCGCCGGGCCTGGCCGCAGATGATCGGCGCGTCGAACTGCATCGCGACGAGGCCGATGGACTTGTACGTGGACGCGAGGCGGTTGAAGAAGGGGACGAACAGGCCGCGGTCGCCCGCGTTCTGGTCGGCGATGAAGGCGACCAGCTCGCCGCGGCGCATGAGGTCGGGCATGACGTCGGTCGCGCCGTACTTGTCGAGGAGCGACAGGCCGCGCTTCTGGCGGGTTTGGCGGACCCACGAGTCCATCGGCTTGAGGTCGAGCGGCCGGTACAGCGCGTGCATGGGGAAGCCGAGCAGGGCCATGGTGTAGCCGAGGAGCTCCCAGTTGCCGCAGTGGCCGGTGATCATGACGCACGGGCGGCCGGTCAGCAGCAGCCGCGCGGCGGGCGTCAGGCCCGCGAGCTGGATGTGGTTGGGCCAGGTGTCGGGCGTGAGCAGGCGCGGCGTGTGGGCCATCTCCACCGCCAGCATGAACAGGTGCTCGTAGGCGTTGAGGGCGAACGCCCGGCGCTGCTCGAGGGGCATGTCGGGGAACGCGACGGCGAGCGTGTCGATGGCCCGTCTCACGCGCCCGGGCTCGAAGGTGGAGTACAGGCGCGCGACCGAGCGGGCCGTGCGCAGGTTGGCCGCCATGTCGCCGGTAAGCATGGTGGCGAGCATCCCCCGGATCGCGTAGTACACGGGCCGGTGAAGCCAGGGAGGGATGCGACGCTTTTTCTTTGCCACGGCGAAAAAACAAGAGGAGTGAGGGGATGAGGAATGAGGAGCGGTCTCCCCTCATTGATCATCCCCTCACTCCTCATCGGAGCGTTGCGTCTGGATGGCGATCAGCGGCCAAGGAGCGTGCGGAGCCGGTTCTCGTTGAGGACCGGGATCGCGGTGTCGGTGGCCTGCTTGAGCAGCTCGTCGTAGCGCTGGGCCGACTTCTGCTGGTCGAGGTTGAAGTTGATCACCTCGATCGGGGCGCTGGAGCTGGGCTGCGGGGGAACCTGCGGCTTCTCGCCGAGCACGATGAAGTCGACGTCGCCGGAGAGCTGGTCGACGGTGTCGCCGCCCCAGTCCTTGATCCAGGCCTTGACCTCGTTGGCGCCGAAGGCGGAGGCGTTGCCGGTGCGCTGCGGGTCGAAGTTGCCGTAGACGAGGAACTTGTACTTCTTGGCCGGGTCGTAGATCGGGTTGGCGACGAGGTCGCCCTTGACGACGGGGTTGCCCTTCTGCTCGCGGATGATGCGGGCGATGCAGGAGTTGTCCTCGACGCGGACGACCTCGAGGGTGGCCTTGCCGACGGGATAGTCGCCGGTCTTCTCGTCGAGACGGATCACGGTGCCCTGGGAGTAGACGGTGAAGGGGAGGCCGAGGACGACGCGCTGCTTGCGGCCGATGTTGAGGGTGACGGTGCCGTCGCCGCCGCTGGTGGCGACGACCTGGCCGTCGGTGAGGGCGTACTCGCTCTGGCCGGCGTAGCGGGCGCCGCGCTGCTGGTCCTCGAAGTTGCGGATGCGCTGCTTGTCCACGGCCCGCTCGGCCTGGAGCTTGTCGATGTCGGACTTCAGGGCGGCGATGCGACTCTCGGCGGCGGCGTTGATGTCGTCCACGCGGGTATCCATCTGCTTCTTGAGGGTGTTGATCCCCTCGCGCAGGGCGTCGGTCTCGGCCTTGGTCTTGTCGACCTCGGACTGGAGCGAGGCGACGGTGGTGCGCTGGTTCTCCTCGATCGCCTTCACGCGCTTGGACTCGGTCTCCTTGTCCTGCAGGGCGCGGGTGCGGTCGGCCTCGGCGTCCTCGACGCGCTTGGTGAGGTTGGCGATGGAGTTGTCGCGGTCGCGGATCACGCCGACGAGGTTGGTGCCCTTGGCCCCGTCGAGAACCTTGGTCACGGCGTCGATGGTGTCGCGGTCGGAGCCGGTCACCTTCTGCATCAGGGCGCTGCGCTCATCGACGATGTAGCGGAGGACGGTCTTGCCGTTGCCCGTGCCCGGCTTGGCGACTTCCTTGATGCGCACGACGACCGGGTCGTTGCGGTCGGTGTCGGAGACGAAGTCGCGCGTGGTCTTCTCGACGCCCTCCTTGAGGTTCGTCGCCTCGCGCGCCTTGGCGTAGAAGATCATCGAGGTGACGAACAGGCCGAGGGTTGCGACCGCCAGGATGGTGATGGTCGCGCCGACGCCGACGCTGGTAGATGTCCGAGCCGCCATTGAACTTCTCCGTGTCCGTGAAACCGTGCCCCCTGGGGCCGACCAGGCCCCGCGTGGGGCCCAGACTGTACCTGTACGCCCGCCCTCCGGCCCGGATGCCGGGATGAGCGGCCGCAGAATTCGAGTGTCACACTCTTCGCCGAAAACCCGCGCCCGCGTGTGGTGGATGCGGAGCCCCGGCGAAGGGCCGTAGTCTCCCGATCCGCGGGCCATTCGTCAAGGCCGATGATCTTTGTTTTGTATTTGTCCGGATATGGCCGTTCGCCGCTCCCGGGCGAAGGGGGCTCGCGGCCCGGACCGATAGACCCCTTGATGCCCTCTCAACCCTCAGAACCTCGTACGGGACAGAGCAATACCCTTGTTTTGGTGGGTGGTGGAGGACATGCGCTTGTGATTGGCGAGGCGGCCGCGGCCATGGGGATGGAAGTGGTGGGGTTCCTCGACGACGACTCGGACGCCCCGCTTGGGCGATCGCCCAACGGTGTGATTCGGGTCGGGGGCCTTGGGGAACTTCCGCGGATCGCGGATCGCGGCTGGATCCTGGGCGTGGGCGCGCTGGAGTTTCGGTCCACGCTCATCGAGCGGCTGGCGCAGATGGAGCTTGGGCGCGGGGCGAGGACGGTGGTGCACCCGTCGGCGGTGGTCTCGCCGACGGCGCGGATCGGGACGGGCGTGTTCATCGGGCCGGGCGCGATCGTGAACGCGCGGGCGATGGTGATGGACCACGCGATCGTGAACACGGGCGCGATCGTGGAGCACGAGTGCGTGGTGGGGTTCAACACCCACATCGCGCCTGGGGCGGTGCTGGCCGGGCGCGTGCGGATCGGGGCCCACACGCTCGTGGGCGTCGGAGCGCGGGTGCTGCCGAACCTGAGCGTGGGCGATCAATGCACCATCGGCTCGGGAAGCGTGGTGGTGCGCTCGGCGATGGATGGGGTCACAGTGGTGGGTGTGCCGGGGCGGGCGCGGTCCTGAGCATCGTCTTTGAGCCCGAAGGGCTCACGTCACGCCCGCCGCACCTCGACCTTGCCGCCCGCCACGTCCTTGATTGCGAAGCCGGCCTTGGCGAGCTCGTCGCGGATGGCGTCGGACTTCGCGAAATCCTTGGCCTTCTTGGCCGCGACGCGCTCGTGGAGCTTGGCGATCACCGCCGGGTCGGGCTCGCAGCCGATGAACACGCCGATGTCGGTCTGTGCGCTCGACGCCTGCTGGAGCTCCAGCACGCCGAGCACGCCGTCGAAGGTGCGCATCAGGGCCGCCCCGTCGGGGGAGGGCGTGGTGCCGACGAACGTGTTCACCGCGGCGATGGCCCCGGCGATATTGAGATCGTCGTGCAGGGCCTCGGCGAACGAGCGCCGGGCCTCGGTGATGGCGTGCGCCGCCGCGCCGTTGCTAGCGGCAGGCGCGCCGGACCCTTCCGCCATGAACCGACGCCACCGATCGACCATGCGCTGCGAGTCCTTCAGCCCCTGCTCGGTGAAGTTCGCGTTGGAGCGGTAGTGCGTGCGGATGAGCTCCAGCCGCACCGCCGCGGGCTCGAACCCCTTGGCGAACAGATCGCGCGCGGTGAAGAAGTTGCCCTTGCTCTTGCTCATCTTCGCCCCCTCGACGAACAGGAAGCGCGGATGGAACCACATGCCCGCGTACGAGCCCGTGTGCGACGCGTTGAACGCGCAGCACGATTGCGCCAGCTCGCACTCGTGGTGCGGGAAGATGTTGTCCTCGCCGCCCGAGTGGATGTCGATGATCGGGTCGGCGTTGGCGATGACGACGTTCACCAGCTCGTCGGGCGTCAGCGGGCGGCCCGCCTTCTGCGCCGCCGCGGCCAGCCTCGCCGCGCTCATCACCGAGCACTCGATGTGCCACCCCGGATATCCGGCGCCCCACGGCGAGTCCCACTTCATCAGGTGCGACGGGTCCTCCTTCCAGAGCAGGAAGTCGGCGGGGTCTTTCTTGCCCGACTGGTTCTCGCTGGCGATGCGCCCGCCCGCGCCCTCGCGGAGCGAGTCGATCGTGTTGCCGCTCAGCTTGCCGTAGGCCTCGAACGAGCGCACATCGAAGTACACCACCCGCGACCCCGGCGAGCCCACCACGTACGCGTGGCCGCGCTCGATGAGCAGCGCGACGATGCGGATCATCCCCGGCACGTTCGCCGTCGCGCGCGGCATGAGCGTCGGGTCCTTCTCCGCCTCGATGGCGACCTTGAGGCCCAGGTGCCGCGCATCGTCGAGGAACCGCCCCGCATAGAACGCGGCGATGTCGTACGGGTTCGCCGGATCCAGCTTCGAGTCCGCGGGGAGCTTGCCCGCCTTCTTCTGCTCGAGAATGCGCTTGCCCGCCACCGCCATGCGGTCCTCGCCCGACTCACCCCCCTCGGCGTCGTCGGTCATGTGCCCGACGTCGGTGATGTTCATGACATGGACAACCCGGCGCGCCGTGAAGCCCTTGGGCGGATCGTTCTGCAGGTCGCACAGCGGCGATTCGACGAACCGCCGCAGCACATCCGCGGCCAGGAACGAGCGGAAGTTGCCGATGTGCGCATCGTCGTACACCGTCGGGCCGCACGTGTAGAACGTCACGCGGGCCGGGTCGATCGGCCGGAGCGGTTCGATGGTGCGGGTGAGCGTGTTGTAGAGCTTGAGGGGCATGGGGAGGGATAGTAGAGAGTGCCGAGTGCTGAGTGCCGAGGCTACTTGGCGCGGTCCATTGCCGACTCGGCCGCCCTCGCCTCCGGCTCATCCGGCGAGACGCGGACGCGCACCTTGAGCACGCGTGTCGGCGAGGCCTCCAGCACCGTGATGGACATCCGTCCGTGGCTGAAGGTCTCGTTTACCTCGGGCATGTGGCCGAGGGTCGAGAGCACGAAGCCGCCCACGGTGTCGTAGTCGTCGGACTCGGGGATGGCGGTGCCGAGGGGCTCGAGGGCTTCGTTGGCGGCGGTGATGTACGCCCGCGCGTCGATGTCGGCCAGGCCGCCGCGCGAGGCCCCGTCCTCGCCGCTCTCGTGCGGTTTCACCTCGATGCGAGGCGGGCCGTCCTCGGTCTTCTCGTACTCGTCCTGGATGTCGCCGAAGACGTCCTCGATGATGTCCTCGAGGGAGACGAGGCCGGTGAGCGCGCCGTATTCGTCGACGACGACGGCGACGTGGACCTTTTTGGCGACGAACTCGTCGGCCAGCTCGCGGATGGTCTTGGAGTCGGGCACGTGCAGCGCGGGGCGCAGGATGCTCTTGAGGTCGAAGCCGCGCGAGGCGTTGCCCAGTCCGCCGCCGCTGTTGATTTGCTGCGCCGATTGGCTCGCGGGCAGCGATGTCGCCGCGGTGCGGGGCAAGTCGCCCGCGAGCCAGCGGAGCAGGTCCTTCACGTAGAAGAACCCGATGACATCATCGAGGCCGCCGCCGGACTTGAACACCGGGATGCGCGAGTGGCGCACCTTGCGGACAAACGCGGTGATCGCGCCGAGGTTGTTGGTGTACTCGAGCGCCTCGATCTCGTTGCGCGGCGTCATGATCTGCTCGACGGTGCGGTTCTTGAAGTTCACCACCGCCTCGATCATGCGGCGCTCGTCCTCGTCGATGAGGCCCTCGCGCTCGCCCTCCTCCACCACCGAGATGATCTCTTCCGAGACCTCCTCGGTCTTGGTCACGTGCTCCGCGCCCGCCACCTTGCGCACGAGCCTGTCGAGCGCGTTCGCGAAGGGGTTGAGCGGCTTCTGCACGAGATACGCGGCCCGGACCATGGGTCCGAAGGTGTAGAGGAATCGTTCGGGGGCGTGGCGGCCGATGCTCTCGGCCAGCGCGACGGAGAAGACCCAGAGAATGGCCGCGCTGACCACCACGCCGATCGCCGCGTCGGCCAGGCTGGGGTTGAGCTCCTGGTCCGGAGGCGTGTGCACCGACGCGACGACGAAGATGCTGGTGACGGCGACGCCGAGATTGCAGAGGATGCGAGCGAGGGCGACGGCGTGGCCGTGCCCGGGCAAGTCCGCGACAATGCCGCGAATGGCAGCCAGCCGAGCGCCGACGACGCGTCCGCGGCGCTTCTCGGTATAGGCCTCAAGGGCCGCGCCGGTGGAGTTCTCGATGCACGCGTGCAGCGCGCTCAGCAGCGTGCCCAGCGCCCAGCAGAACACCATCAGGATGAAGGCTTTCATCGCCATCAGGCGGGGGACTCCCGTGGGGTAGTGCTGAGTGCTGAGTGCCGAGTGCCGAGTGAGACTTCGGGTGTGGGGGGAGTGGGGTCTGTGTGGGGGGTGCCGGAGTTGAACAGCGGCCCGATCCCGATCGCTCTGAGGATGCGATCCTCTTCGGCGTGCATTCGATCGAACGCGCCGTCCTCGTGGTCGTCGTGACCGAGGCAGTGCAGCACGCCGTGGAGGATGTAGAGCAGGGCCTCGCGTTCGGGCGCGTGCTGGTGGCTTGCGGCCTGGCGGCGGGCCTCGTCGACGCAGACGAGGATGTCTACGTCCAGCGGTTGGGGGGGCGCGCCCGTCGCGGTGCGTCCTTCGGACAGATCGAAGGTCAGCACGTCGGTCGTGCCGGGGATATCGGAGTACTTCAGGTGGGCGTCGGCCATGTCGGCGTCGTTTATCAGGCGAACCCGAACCTCGCCGCCCCGACCGATGTGGGCTAGGGCCGCCGCGGCCTCGGTGCGCAGGTTGGCCAAGGCCCCCGGGGGCAGCAGCCCGCCGGGATCGAGAATGTCGATGCTGGCCGCTGCGCCAGTCGGCGCGGCATGACCCGCACGAAGGATGTCGCGGTCAGGTCCGGACATAGGAAAGCCCCCGCCGCCCGCTGTGCCACCACGAGAAGGCCCATCCAGATCGGGCGGCCGGGCCGACGTCAATACTACAAGCAGCCGGGGTCTCCGGTAAGGCCCACGGGAGTTATATTCGTATTGTGTTTGGGTAATCTGAGGAGTCTGGGGGTTCGATCGCCGGTTGTGGGGGGTATCCGTGTGCCGGTCGCGGCGGGGCAAAGGCCGATAAGGTTGCCCCCATGAGTTCCCACCCTCCCTCGGCAGATACCACCACCACCGGCCGCTCGGGCGGCCCGGACGATGCGCCCCCGTTCCGATACGCGGCCGCTCTTGCGGAGCAGATCGAGACGCGCTGGCAGCGCACGTGGGATGAGCTGGGGACGTTCCGTCAGCCCAACCCGGGCGAGGCGGGGTTCGATGCCAGCCGCCCGAAGTTCTACTGCCTGGACATGTTCCCGTATCCCTCGGGCGCGGGCCTGCACGTGGGACACCCGGAGGGGTACACGGCGACGGACATCGTGTCGCGCCACAAGCGCATGAAGGGGTTCAACGTTCTGCACCCGATGGGGTGGGACGCGTTCGGGCTTCCGGCCGAGCAGTACGCGATCGCCACGGGCGTGCACCCGGCGATCACCACGAAAAAGTCGATCGAGACGTTTCGCCGGCAGCTCAAGCGGTTCGGGTTCAGCTACGACTGGTCACGCGAGTATGGGACGATCGATCCCGAGTACTACAAGTGGACGCAGTGGATCTTCCTGAAGCTGTACGACTCGTGGTTTGATCCGCAGGCGGAGTCGCCCGTGTATCCCGACGGCAAGCGCCGGCGCGGATGTGCGCGGCCGATCTCGACGTTGATCGCGCAGCTCGAGAGCGGCGACCTGCGCGTCGGGCCCGAGGGGGAGCTGGTGCATGTCGGGGCCGCGGCGGGCAATCCGCTCGCAACGGTCGGCGGCGGGTCCGAGGCGGCGGGGATGCGCCGGTGGCACGAGCTGGATGCGAAGCAGCGACGCGCGGTGATTGATGGCCAGCGGCTGGCGTATCTGGACGAGATGACGGTGAACTGGTGTCCCGCGCTGGGCACGGTGCTGGCGAATGACGAGGTGATCGACGGCCGCAGCGAGCGCGGCTCGCACCCGGTGCTGCGCAAGCCGCTCAAGCAGTGGCAGTTTCGCATCACTTCCTACGCGCAGCGATTGCTGGACGACCTCGCGCTCATCGAGTGGCCCCAGAGCACGCGAACCCAGCAGGAGGAATGGATCGGTCGCTCCGAGGGCGCCGAGGTGGACTTCACCATCGAGCATGGCCCGCGTTCCATGCCTTCGCTGCGGGTGTTCACCACGCGACCGGACACAATCTTCGGCGCGACGTACATGGTGGTTGCACCCGAGCACGAGATCGTGGAGCACGCGCTCGCGCGGCCGCGCGAGGAGATGGATCGGTCCGAACTGCGCAAGTACGTCGAGTGGGCCCGCAACCGCTCCGAAGTGGACCGCATGACGGAGACGAAGGAGAAGACTGGCGTCTTCACGGGGATGTACTGCGTGAATCCGGCGACGGGCCAGCGAATCCCGATCTGGACGGCGGACTACGTGCTGATGGGCTATGGCACGGGCGCGATCATGGCGGTGCCGGCGCACGACGAGCGCGACTGGGCGTTTGCCAAGGCGTTCAATCTGCCGATCGTCGAGGTCATCAAGGACCCGAAGGGTGCCGACGTTCAGAAGCAGTGCTTCAGCGGCGATGGAGTTGGCGTGAACTCCGCGAACGCCGAGGTCTCGCTGAACGGACTGAGCGTGGAGAAGGCCAAGGCGGCCATCATCTCCTGGCTCGAGAAGAAGGGCCTCGGCGTCAAGACGGTGAACTACCGCCTGCGCGACTGGGTCTTCAGCCGCCAGCGCTACTGGGGCGAGCCGATCCCGATCGTGTTCGATGAGCACGGGAACCACTATCCGCTCAGCGAAAAGGCCCTGCCGCTCGTGCTGCCGGAACTGGCGGACTACTCGCCGGTGGAGAGCGATGAACCGCAACCGCTGCTCGCCAAGGCAACGCAATGGGTCAGCACCACCGCCAGCGCGGCCGGAGTCTCGCCCGATGTGTTGCCCCCGGGTGCGAAGGTGCGGCGCGAGACGAACACCATGCCCGGCTCGGCCGGATCGTCGTGGTACTTCCTGCGCTACTGCGATGCGAAGAACAACCAGCGGCTCATCTCCCGCGACGCGGATCGGTATTGGATGGGCACCGGCGTCGCCGGCGTCGATCTGTACATCGGCGGCTCCGAGCACGCCGTCGGCCACCTGCTCTACTCGCGCTTCTGGCAGAAAGTCCTCTTCGATCTTGGTGAGGTGGGCACGCCCGAGCCGTTCAATCGCCTGTTCCATCAGGGCATGATCACCAGCTACTCGTACCAGCGAGCCAACAAGACGCTGGTGCCGACCGACCAGGTCAGCGAGCCGCGCGAGGGCGAGTTTGTAGAGACGGCGACCGGCGAGAAGCTCACGCCCATCGTGGCCAAGATGAGCAAGAGCCTCAAGAACGTCATCAACCCCGACGAGATCATCGCGCAGTTCGGGGCCGACACGTTCCGGCTCTACGAGATGTACATGGGGCCGCTCGATGCGACCAAGCCGTGGAACACCAAGGACACCATCGGGTGCTTCCGGTTCCTGCAGCGGGCGTGGCGCATGGCGGTGGACGAGCAGACGGGCGAGTTGAAGCTGGCCGCCGCGCCCAGCGCGGACGTCGAGAAGCTCCTGCACCGCACGATCGCCAAGGTCGACAACGACATCCCGCGGCTGGCCTTCAACACGGCCATCGCCGCCATGATCGAGTTCGTGAACCTCGCGACCAGCAGTGGGGGAGTGACGCGGGAACAGCTCTCGCGATTCGCGCTCATCCTCGCCCCCTTCGCGCCGCACATGGCCGAGGAACTCTGGGCCAAGCTCGGCAACGCGAAGTCGCTGGCGCACGAGCCGTTCCCGGTCGCGGATCACAAGATGCTCGTCGATGCCGAGGTGGAAATCCCCATCTCCATCCAGGGCAAGGTGAAGCACAAGATCATGGTGCCCACCGGCGCGGATAAGGCGGCCATCGAAGCGATCGCCATGAGCGATGCGAAGGTAAAGGAACTGATCGCCGGGAAGACGGTGCAGAAGATCATCGTGGTGCCGGGAAAGATGGTCAATCTCGTTCTGGGGTGAATTGCCTTCGGTCTCCCTAACATCGGCATCGCATGCACCGTCGCCCACCCTTCATCCTCTGGCTCTACCTGCTGGGCGACCTGTGGAAGCTGGTCCTGCTCACCACGGGCGTGCTGGTGACGGTCATCGCCTTCGCCGCGGCCGTGAAGCCCCTCGCCGACGGCAAGCTCGGGCCCGAGGACACGCTCAAGTTCATGTTCCTGGCCATGGTGCCGATGCTGCAATACGCCCTGCCCTTCGCGGCCTGCTTCGGGGCCACGCTCGCCTACCACCGCCTCGCGACCGACAACGAGCTCACCGCCGTGCACGCCGCGGGCATCAGCCACCGCTCCATGCTCGTCCCCGCCGCGTTCAGCGGCCTCGTCCTCGCGGGAATCCTGCTCACGCTCTCGAACTCCATCATCCCGCGGTTCCTCAAGGGCATGTCCGAGCTCGTTGCGCAGGACGCGGCCAAGTGGATCGTCAACACCGTGCAGCGCGGCGAGGCCCTGCAGATGGACAACACGTTCATCTACGCGGACGTGGTCAAGCAGCTCGGGCCCGATCCCGCCTCGGGTTCGTACGACCGGCTCTGGCTTGGCGGCCTGCTGGTGGTCCGCGTGGATCCGAAGACGGGGGCGATCGAGAGCCAGGGCCTCGCCCGCAACGCCGGCGTCTGGCTGCGCCGCACCAACGTCACGCGCCCGGGTCTCTCCGCCGACAAGCCGATGACGCAGGTCATCATCCGCCCCACCGACATGGTCGCCGCCGGACCGGGCTTCCGCGCCTCGGGCGAGGAGATGGTCAAGCCGCTGCTGGTGCCCAACGCCTTCAGCGACAACGTGAAGTTCCTGTCCTTCAGCGAGCTGCACGCCCTGCGGGCCGAGCCCGAGCGCATCGACCGCATCGACAAGGACAAGCGGGCCCTCTCGATGCTCGTCGATCAGCGCCGCACCGTCGACGCCATCGACCAGGCCCTCAAGACCGCCGGCGCGGCCAAGTTCCTCGATCCCTACCGCCAGCCCGTCACGCTCCGGGCCTCGGGCGTGCGGTCCACCTTTAAGGAAGCGGAGACCGCCGGCGCGAAGCGCGAGCGTGATCCGTGGGTGTTCCAGATCCTCCCGCCGCTCACCGCCCGCGGCGATGGACGCATCGTCGTTGAGACGACCCTGCCCGACGGCAAGGTGCAGAAGCAGACGGCCGCGAGCGCGTTCCTCCGCCTCCCCTCCAACCACGATCCGGATCGCGGGCCCCCGACGCTGACGCTCCAGCTTCTCAAGGTCGCCGCCGAGCAGGTCGGGCCCAATGGCGAGGTCGCCTCGCCCGACCCCGACGCGGCCTCCGCTCGCGGCGAGGCCGAGCAGCGGCCGCTCGCCGATCTGACCTTCGAGGCCGACGATGCGACGCGCCTGCTCTCCACGATCACCCTCGCTTCGGGCGAGTCCTTCAAGGGCGCGGTCGTGTCCGAGGGCGAGACGACCGTCGTCTTCCGCCCCGGCACCGGACGCATGAGCCTTCCCCGCGCCGAGATCCGCTCGGTCGTGGGAGACTCCACCGCCGACGTCATCCGCGCGGCCAAGAAGCGGGCCCTCGACAAGCCCGCCGACGAGCCGGTGATCAAGCCCGTGCTCGGCAAGCTCACCGGCGACGTCGACAACCTGCTCAACGAGGTGCTCAGCAAAGAGCACGAGCGCTACGCGATGAGCGTCGCCTGCCTGGTCATGGTGCTGGTGGGGTCGGTGATGGCCATGCGCCTCCGCGATGCGCTCCCGCTGATGGTGTATCTGTGGGCCTTCTTCCCCGCACTGGCCACGGTGCTGGCCATCAGCGGCGGCCAGCAACTCACGCACGGAAAGGGAATCATCGGGCTGCCCGTGCTTTGGGCGGGCGTGGCCGCGCTGGGCGCGCTCGCGGTGGGGGAGTTCATGCGTCTTCGCAAGCACTGAACGATGGACGACGACCGCGACATGACTCCGGACGATCAGGGTGCCCCGGTGGACGGCTCTGCGTCCGCCACGCTGCCCCCCGGCGACAACCAGTCGCTCTGGCCCGTCCTGCTCATCGCGCTGCTCGCGCTCGCGGCCCGGGTGGTCTACCTGCGCTGGTTCTGCGGCTACGACCTCATCGAGGATGAGGCGCAGTACTGGCTCTGGTCCAAGCACCTCGACTGGTCGTACTACACCAAGGGCCCCGGCGTCGCGTGGGCCATCTGGCTCTCGGGCCAGTTCTTCGGCGAGACGGAGTGGGCCGTGCGCCTGCCCTCGGCCGTCTGCTCCGCCATCGGCGCGCTCGCCGCGGGCGCGCTGGCGCGGAACCTGGCCATCGACGCATGGACGCGCGCCGGCGAGGGCGTGCGATCCTGGGCCACGCCCGCGCGCGTCGGCGGCGCGGCCGCGCTGGCGTACTCGATCGTGCCCGTGCTCCAGGGCGCGGGCATCCTCATGACGATCGACGCCCCCTACGTGGCGTGTTGGGCCGTCGCTTGCTGGGCCTTCCATCGGGCGATCAAGGACTCCGCGCCGGGTCCCGGCGTCGCGCCGCGTTTTACCGAGGAGCATTCCGAGGGCGGCGAAGACGCCGCGTGGCGCGGCAGCGCATGGGTGGTTGTGGGCGCGGCCGTGGCGATCGGGTTCCTTTTCAAGTACACCATGCTGCTGCTGGTTCCGGGCCTTGTGCTGTATCTGGCGTTAACGCAGCGAGAGCGCGGCGCACTGCTCGCCTCGCGGGCGGCCCGCGCTTGGTTCGCCGCAGGGCTGGCCATCGCGATCGCCGGGCTTGCCCCGGTGGTCTATTGGAATCAGATCAACGGCTGGCCCACGCTCGCACACCTGCTCGGCCATTTGGGCGTGCGCGGCGGAGATGTGCCGGTCTCCTCGACGGGTTCGTCGTGGTCGCCGGTGTGGCTGCCCGAACTCGTTGCGCAGCAACTCGCCATGGTCGGTCCATGGATCGTGCTCGGGTGCGGCGTGGCTTGGAAGACCTTCAGCGGACGCGACGCGGGCGACGAGCGCCGGCCGGGGCGATTGCTTCTCGCGTGCGCGGCCGCGCCGATCTTGGTGTTCTACACCATCGTCGCCCTCATCGCCGAGCCCGAGGGCAACTGGCCGATGGCGGCCTACGCGACGCTCGTGCCGCTTGCCGCGTGGGCCGGGGTCGATGCGATCGCGGCCCGACGCACCGGCCTGCGCACTGGCGAGGGCAAGCGCGAGCGGGCACTGGTCTGGCGGGTCGGCATCTGGTACGCCGTGATCGCCGCGCTGCTCATCCATAAGTGGGACTGGATCGGCGACGCGGGCCTCGCGCTGAATCGGCAGGCGTGGTTCCGGCAGGCGTTCACCTCCGTCACCGGCCACGAACCGGTCGATCGCGACATCGCCGGGCGCATCCGCGGGGCCAAGGACATGGCCCGCCACGTGCAGGAACTCGTGCGCGGGCTCGAGACCGAGCGCGGCGTGGAGGCGTTTGTCATCGCTCAGCACTACGGGCGCGCCAGCCAGTTGTCCTATTACCTCAAGCCTCGCGAGGCCCCGTCCACGCCGCGCCTGACCGAGTCGGGCGATCGTGCCGGCCCCGGGCTCAGCCGCGTCGACCGGCCGCGCGTGGTGTGCGCAATGGTGCAGACGGGCGGTCGCCGCTCGCAGTTCGACATGTGGGCCCACACGCGTCTCGATCAGGACTGGCTCATGGGTCGCCCGGCGGTGATCGTCACCTCCACGCGCCCCGAGGTGCTGGCCGTCTGGCAGCGGATGTTCGAGCGCATCGAGCCGATCCCGGGCGGGCGCTTACGGGGCGAGGGCAAGGCCGACCGATCGGCGTATCTTGGGTACGGATATCGGGGGCCGAAGGGCCGAACCGAATCCTCATCTTCCCCCGCGACTTCATCATCGAGCATGGAGGCTCATTGACGACCTCGACCAGATCGACGCTGCTGACCAAACCCGTGAAGATCGACGCCGCTCCAACTTCCGCCAGCGTGGCCCCAGCGGCGCCGACCGTTCCGGCGGCCGCGCCTTCGCTGGTTCCTGTGGCCGCCACGGCGCGCCGGCGTCGAACACTCGCGGCCGCGGGGTGGTGGATCGTCGCGTTCCTCGTCGCCTGCGGATGGGATCGCGCCGTCTGGCTCATGCTGACGCGCGCCGGGAAGCCGGTCCTGCAATGGCTTGAGGATTCGATCGTCTGGGAAACCCTGGTGATGGCGCTCCGCGGCGCGGTGCGTCTGCAGGGACACGCGATCGTCGAGTCGCTCGCGGGCATCGGCTACGGGACCGTGTACCTCTTCGGTCGGATCTGGCCGTGGATCGGCCTTGCGCTGGTGTTCATCTTCCGGCACTGGGCCGGGACCGACGGCGCGAAGGTGCGGGCCGGTCTGCGACGTGGCACGTTCGTGTTTGCCGTGCCCGCCGCGGCGGGCCTGGCGGCGGAACTGCTCAAGGTCGTCACGCGCCGGTCCCGCCCGGAGGTGATGGACGGCTACTACCTGTTCAAGGAATGGCCCCACGCCGATCTGCTGGGTGTGAAGTTCTGGAGCACCTCCGGGCTCGGGCTCGCGTCGAGCCACGCGGCCGTCGCGTTCGGCGGTGCGCTGGCGGCGGGCCTGCTGCTACCACGGTGGCGATGGGTGCTGCTGGGGCTGGCCGTTGCGTGCAGCATCAGCCGCGTGGCCGTCGGGGCGCACTTTCTGTCCGACGTGGTCGCCGGAACGGCGCTGGCGTTCGGCGCGTTCCACCTCTTCTACGCTTGGGATGCCCGCAACAACAACGGAGCCCCGCTCGCCGCCTGATCGTGATGGCCTTTCCTTCCGCCCTCCGCCTTCCCACTTCCACCCTTGTTGAACACGCTTGATCGCTACATTGCCCGCCAGTACCTCTTCAACGTGATCGCGTTGCTGGTGGTCCTCTTCTCGTTCGTGGTGGCGGTGGACGTCTCGCTGAACATCGACAAGTACATCGAGGCCGTCGCGAAGATGGATCCCTCCGCCGGGGCCATCCGCCGCACGGCCCTCATCGTGCTGGGCGTGCTGGATATCTGGTGGCCCAAGCTGCTGCAGCTTTTTAACTACATGGTGGGCCTGGTGCTCGTGGCCGCGATGGGGTTCACCTTCACGCAGCTCGTCCGCCACCGCGAGATGGTCGCCGTGCTCGCGGGCGGGATCAGCCTGCACCGCGTGGCCCGCCCGATCATGATCGTCGCCCTGGGCGTGATGGTGCTCCGCTGGATCAACTCCGAGGTGGTGCTGAGCAATCCGTCCATCGCGCCGCTGCTCACCCGCGACCCGAGCGACATCGGCAAGCGGTCGTGGGCCCAGTTCCGCGTCACGCTCATCCCCGATGCTTCCGGACGCGTGTTCCTGGCCGAGAAGTTCGATCCCGTCGCGGGCGTGATGGAGAATCTGACGGTGTGGGAGCGCGACCGCGGCGGGCTCGCCGGGGCCGACGTCACGGCGCCCCCGCAGGGCCAGCGGGCCATCCACGCCGCGAAGGCCGTGTGGGACACCGACGCGTGGATCCTCACCGGCGCGTGGGTGCAGCCGCTGTCGCTCTCGCAGGGCGGCTCGGCCACGGGCGAGGGCGCGCCGCCCGCGCCCGACCGGCTGAAGACCGATCTCTCGCCGGAGGTGCTCAAGCTCAAGCGCTTCGAGGCCTTCAGCCAGACGCTCTCGTGGGGCCAGATCTCCGAGCTCGTGCGCACCAGCCGCGCCGAGGTGCGAGAAAAGCTGCAGCGCATCCGCTGGGGGCGCGTGAGCCAGACGATCTCGAGCCTGCTGGTGCTCGTCATCACCATGCCCTTCTTCCTCACGCGCGAGCCCAAGAACATGCTGGTGCAGTCGCTCAAGTGCGCGCCGGTGGGCATTCTCTCGCTCATGGGCGGCATCCTGCTCTCGTCGGTGGCGTGGCCCGGCCTGCCGCCCGGCTTCGGCGTGTTCGTGCCGGTGGTGATCCTCTGCCCGATCGCCATCGCGAGCGTGTCGTGGATGAAGACGTAAGCAAAGTTCAAAGCACAAAGCAGCAAAGCTCAAATGCGGGCGTGGCCCGTATTTGAGCTTTGAGTTGTGTGCGTTGAAGTCTCGGATCAGCCGCCCGCGCGGAGCGCGCGGGTCATGTCCAGCGTCGCCGCGTCGATGCGAGCGGCCGAGTCGTACGTCCCCGCGCTGATCTCTTCGCGGATGCGGGAGACCAGATCGAGACGAACGGGGGCCTGCGAGGCGGCCTGGCGGGCGGCGTCGGAGAACTCCACCCGATCCGGGGCTCGGCTGGTCGAGAGCGACTTGGGCTCGACGCGGCGAGAGAACGAGTCCTCGCCGAGACGGAGCGAGGAGGTGGAGGAGAGGGTGCTCGGGGAGGTGATGGGCGTCATAGGCGTTGGCTCCTTTCCCGCTTGACCGGCGTGATGCTTTTCGGCGTCACTGTGCGGGCTGCACGGGAGGAATAAGGGGGAGCGTCGCGATCCTTCGCCGACACTGCGCGGCCATCCTTGCCCGGCAGTTACTGGCTCGGGCGATGGTCTCGCCCGGCCCTATCATCATCGACCGTGGGGGCGAAATCGCTGCACAAAGGCTTCGATCACGGTCCCGGCCTGCACACGCAAGCATCTGCGAGGCAATCACTTATGACGATCTTGGGTTTTTCGCCAAGTGGACGTTTTTTCTCCGCCATGGGCGTGGCGCTGGCGATCCTGCTCGCCGCGGCTCCGATGGCCCGGGCCCAGGCCGACGAGAGCGATGCGGGATGGGGCAAGAAGCCCAAGCCCGCAACGACGACCAAGCCCGCGCCGGCCGCTCCGCCGGAGAAGAAGCCCGCCACCGACAAGGACAAGCTCAAGGACGAGGGCAAAAAGCTCTTCGGCCAGCCTGACGCCGCGGGCGTGAAAGGCGAATCGGGCGCGAAGGGATGGGCCGTCTGCCTCGGTGCGTTCAAGGGTGAGGACTATCAGCAGCGGGCCGCGACGCGCCTTCAGTGGATCCGCACGCAGGGCGGACTGCCCGAGGCCTACGCCGCCAAACGCAACGACGCGGTGATCATCGCCGTCGGCGATTTCTCCGGACCCGAGGACGACGCGGCCAAGACGGAGCTTTCACGCATCCAGACGCTGGAGGTCGGCGGTGAGAAGCTCTACGCCGCGGCCATGCTGTCGCCGCCGCTGGAATGGAAGATGGTCGGCTCGATGCCCAAGTTCAATCTTGCCAAGGCCAAGGAGCAGTACGGCGCGGCCGCGTTGTACACCCTGCAGGTCGGCGCGTACGGCCGGCGCGATCTGCCGAATCCCAAGGAAGAGGACCTGAAGGAAGTCCGGCGTGCCGCGGAAGAAGCGGCGGCGAAGCTGCGTTCCGAGGGCGAACTGGCGTTTTACTACCACGGTCCCACGCTGAGCATGGTGACCGTCGGCGTGTTCGACGAGAAGGACTTCGACCCGCAGATCCCCAGCTACGCAAGCCCCAAGCTGCGCGACGCGATGAAGCGCAATCCGCTGAACCTGTACAACGGTGCGGGCGTCAAGGTGAAGCCCAAGGGCGGCAAGGAGCAGCTCCAGAGCAGCGGGCTCGTCGAAGTTCCCAAGAGCTGAGCGGACACGCTACTTGTTGTGCGCCTCGGGGCTGAACCACCCCGCCTCGAAGGCGGGCGCATCCACGCGCTGGATCACGATCATCTTCGGCGGGCCGTGGCGATCGCCGGGGGCGCGATTCGGGCCTGCGCCCTGCGGGCCCTGCTGGCGCGGACCGAACGCGCCGGGGGGCACGGGGCCGAGGCCGGGGATGCCCATCGGGCCGTCGCCCTCGGGGCCGCGATGCGGTCGATCGCGCGGGCCGGGGGGAAGACGATCACCGTCGGGCTCGCCCTCGGGGCCCGCGTCGGGTCCGCGATCCGGGCGACCCATCGGGCCGTTGTCGGGGCCGCCATCGCGCGGGAAGGGGCGCGGCCGGCGCGGCGGGAGCGGTCGATCGGGACGATCACCATCCGGCCCGCCATTGGGTCCGTCATTGGGCTCGCCGTCGGGACCGGGGCGCGGGCCGCGCGGCCGCATCGGGCGATCGAGCGGCTGGCGATCATCCTGACCAGCGCCGGGCGCGGGGCCATCGCCACGGGCCGCGTCGTCGGGCCGGGCCTGCGCCGGCTGCGCATCGCCCGCGCGTCCCGCGGGCGGGTCGTTCCACTTCATGACCATGCGCTCGACGGCGTTGGTCGCCGGGTCGATCCAGATCTCTACCGTGTCGCCGCCGGGGGCGCGAAGGCGCTTCTTGGTGGCGAGGATGTGCCGGAAGGCCTTTCCGGGAGCGCTCTCGAGCGCCGCGTCGGGCTGGCGCGAGAGCGTGTAGCCGCGGGTCATTTCTTCCAGCAGGCGATCGACCGAGTCGGCGAAGAGCGACTCGTCGCCCACCTTTGACCAGCGCGGCCAGGCCATCTGCGGGTGCTCTCGTTCGATGCCGCCGCCGTCGCGGGCGAGGCGGATGCACCAGTCGCCTTTCTCATCGCGCCCGGCGACGATGTTGTCTCCCTCGGGCGAGCGGACGCGCAGCAGGAGCTGGTTCGGCGAGCGCATGTCCACGATCGCGGGATCGAGCGTGCGCTCGTCGCCGCCGTCCTTGCGCACGGTGAGGCGCACCTCGTACCGGCGATCGCCGCCGCCCACGCCGGCACGCATGGCCTCGATGGACTGCTTGACGACCGCCTGTGCGGAGGTTTCGCCCGGGAACCCGAAGAAGCCCGCGAGGGCCACAAGCCCGATGGACGCGGCCAGCGCGACCCAGCCGCGCACGGTGCGGATGGGCATGCGGAAGCGGTAGGGGGTGGTGGGGGCCGGAGCCTCCGGCGCGTTCGATGCAGAATCAGCGCCGATGGCGGACATCACGCGGGTGACGCGGGCGTTCTGTGCGGCGGGATGATCGTTGTGGAGGTACGTGAGCAGGCCGTGAGCCAGCAGCTCGTCGGCCTGCGTCTGCGGCGTCGCGTGCGACGCGGGCTCGATATTCGCGCCGGCGTTCGGGGGCGGCGCGCCGTTCGAGGGTGTTTGGACGGGCGTGTTCATGGAGTCCCTCACGAGTGTGCCTCTCCGACGGGTTCGATGTGGCGGGCCTGCTCGTTGCCGAGTGCGCCGCCCGCGAGGCATTGCGCGATGAGCTGGCGGCCTCGCTGCACGCGCTTCTTGACGGCTTCCTCCGTCGATCCCAGCGCGGCGGCGGCTGCGGCGAGCAGCATGCCGCGGGCGTAGACGAGCTCGATGGAGTTCCGCATCGCCTCGGGCAGCTTGGCCAGGCACACCATCACGCGCTCGGCCCGTTCGCGGAACGTGTCGCCCGGACCGGCGGCGAGCGTGTCGAAGCGGCGGTCGAGCTCGACAAGCACCGCGGGATCAACCGACGCGGGGCGCGAAGCCCGACGGCGGTGGTGCTCGAGCACCAGCCGTTGCGCGATGCCGCGCAGCCAAGGGCCGAACGGACGCGAACGGTCGTAGTCGTCCAGCCGTCGCCACGCGACGAGCATGGACTGCTGGAAGAGATCATCTATGGAAGAGTCGTTGCCGATCAGGCTGCGCAGATAGGCCGTGAGCATGTCGGCGTGCTCGCGGGCGAGAATCTCAAACACAGCGCGGCCGTCCCACGCGGGCTGCGCCGCCGCGTCATCGCGCCGGGGCTGCGGAGAGTTGTCGGGGGCGTTGCGCATGAAAGGGAGGTGGGTGAAGGAGTGGTCCATTGGGATTGTCCGAAGGGAGGGCCCGGGGGACAAGGGGAAGGCGGATTTCGGGCCGCCCATCGCGCGGGTCCGAAAAAGTCGGAATATCTCACCCCGGCTGTCCCCCGGGCACATTGGCGGACAACTTCTGTTCATGCGGCCCTCCTCGGCAACCTCCGTCCTCTGCATCCTCGCTCTCGTGGGCGGGGCATCCGCAGTGCTGGCGCAGCCCGGGTCGGGGTCGGGCGCGAGCCCGTCCGGCCCCGCCCCGGCGCGCCCGGCGTCGCCCCAGGCCCCCTTCGCCAAAGAGATGGCGAAGTGTGAGTTCAAGATCGAAGTGAAGGATGGTGTGCGAACGGTCACGGCCAACGGCATTCCCGATCACGCCACGGGCCAGTTTCCCGGGCGCGGCAACCCGAACTCGATCAGCGCTCAGAAGTACGTCTTCACGATGCCCGAGAAGCCGACGGCCGCGGAGAAGCCGATCAGCATCGGCTCAACCAATGGCGCGGGTGGACCTCCGACCCTCGTCGGCGTCGCGCTCAACGGCGTGGTCTTCGATCCCGGCACCGCCGAGTGGTGGCACAACGATCGCAACTCCGGGTGGAACTACGAGGCGCTCTCGGGCAAGATCGACCTGGGCGCGGACTCGAGCCACGCGCACGTGCAGCCCAACGGCGCGTACCACTATCACGGCATCCCGACCGGCTTGGTCGATCGCCTTGCGGGCGACAAGAAGGGCTCCGCGATGGTGCTCGTCGGCTGGGCCGCCGACGGATATCCGATCTATTCGCTCTGGGGCCACGAGAAGGCCGACGATGCGAAGTCGCCTGTGCGTGCGCTCAAGAGCAGCTACCGCGTCAAGCGCGGCGAGCGTCCGAGCGACAAGGGTGCGCCGGGTGGAACCTTCGACGGCACTTTCGTGCAGGACTTTGAATACGTCGCCGGTCTCGGCGATCTCGACGAGTGCAACGGACGCACCGGCGTAACGCCCGAGTTCCCGACCGGAACGTACTACTACGTCCTCACCGACACCTATCCGTTCATTCCGCGGTTCTTCCACGCCAAGCCCGATGCGAGCTTCAAGCATCATGGGCCCCCGGGCGGCGGCCGCGGCGGCGGACCCGGTGGGCCGGGCGGGCCAGGCGGCGGGCGTGGGCCTCGTGGTGGTAGTGGCGGTGGGCGACCTTGACTCGATTGGGAGTATGCACATGTTTTCCAGAACGATCTCAACTCTCTGCCTGACTCTCGCGGCCGCGTCGCTCGGAGCGTGCGCGACGCATCCGCATGATCGATTCGGCCAGGGCCCCGGCGGCCCCGGTGGTCCGCAGATGGCCTGGGGTCACGGCGGCGGCCCGCGCGGCGAGTGGCGGCCTCCGCAGCAGAACTTCGCGCGCCCCGACGGGCTCGACGGCATCCCCGGCCCGCAAGGACCGGATGGCATGGGCGGACCGCGCGGCGATGGCCCGCGCCCGCCGCATGGCCCGATGGGCATGCAGCAGTTCAGAGGTCCGATGGGCCCCATGGGCCCGCGCGGCCCGCAGGGTGCGGGTGGTCCCGAAGGCCCGTTCCCTCCGCCGTTCCCGCCTCCGTTTGGTCCGCGCGGCCATCGCGGCGGATTCGGTCCCGGCCCGCAAGGCCCGCAGGGAATGGGCCCCATGGGCATGGGCCCGCGCGGCCCGCGTGGTCCGCAAGGAATGCAGCAGCGTCGAGGTCCGATGGGCCCGCCCCAAGGCGACATGCGGCCCGAGGGTGGTCCGCAAGGTCGTGGGCATGGTGGCCCGGATCGGGGCGGCCCGGGACAAGCTGGCCCGGATCAAGGCCCCGGCCCGCAAGGACGCCGGCCGATGGGTCCGCAGGGCGACCGCCCCGAGGGCGGGCCGCGCGGCGATGGTCCGCAGGGCATGGGCCCCGGTCCGAACGCGGGCCCTGATGATGATCAGAACAACGGGCCACGTCGCCCGATGAATCGCGGCGGTGGTCCGCGCGGCGGTCGCGGGCCGCGCCCGAATGGTCCGCAGGACGGTCAACCGCCGATGCCCCCCGCCCCCCCCGCCCCCCCCGAAGCACCCGCGGCGCCGCGTCAATAACCCGCGCCGCCGATCACGAACAACCTACGTCTTTTCAGGAGAAGACACATGCAGTTGGGAAGAACACTTGGTCTCTGCGCGCTCGCCTCGTTGCCGCTGGCCGCCACGGCCCTCGCGCTCCCTCCCGTTCCGTTTCCGCCGGAGAACCCCTTCTCCGAGAACAAGCGCGTGCTGGGCAAGATCCTGTTCTGGGATGAGCAGCTCTCCACCGACGGGACGATGGCGTGCGCCACGTGCCACACCTTCAACCGCGGCGGCGGCGAGAGCCGGCGCACACGCATCGCCGGGCCCGACGGCGTGCTCAACACCGCCGACGACATCTTCGGCTCCCCGGGCGTGATCCGCTCCGACGCGCTCAAGGACTTCATTCGCGACACCACCTTCGGCACCGGCAAGCAGGTGACCGGGCGCAACGCCCCTTCGCCCATCAACGCGGCGTACTCGCCGACGATGTTCTGGGATGGGCGCGCCACCTCGCAGTTCATCAACCCCGAGACCGGCCAGGTGAGCATCGCCGCGGGCGGCGCGCTCGAGAGCCAGATCGCCGGCCCGCCCACCAACTCCGTCGAGATGGGCCACGACGGCATCGCCTGGCCCGAGGTCACGGCGCGCCTGGCCCGCTCGGCCCCGCTGGCGCTCGCGACGAGCTATCCCACCGACGTGGCCGCGGCGCTGGCGGGCAAGCCGGGATACTCCGAGCTCTTCCAGCGGGCCTTTGGCGATGGCGCCATCACCGCCGATCGCATCGCCAAGGCCATCGCGACCTACGAGCGCACGCTCATCGCGGACCAGACGCCCTACGACTCGTTCCTCGCGGGCAACACCAACGCCCTGACGCCCCAGCAGCAGCAGGGCCTCACGCGGTTCCAGAGCACCGGCCCGCAGGGCACCAACTGCACCGCCTGCCACGTGCCGCCGATGTTCACCGACAACACGTTCCGCAACCTCGGCCTGCGCCCGCCCACCGAGGATCCCGGTCGCCAGAACGTCACGGGCAACACCGCCGATCGCGGCAAGATGAAGGTCCCCACGCTGCGCAACGCCGCGCTGCAGACCTCGTTCATGCACAACGGCGTGTTCAATACTCTCGGCGGCGTGTTCGGCTTCTACGACCGCGCCCCCGGCGTGGTGCAGTTCACCGACAACCAGGACCCGGTGATGCCCAACGTGCGCATCCCGCCGCCCGACGGCGCCGTCATCGCCGACTTCCTCACCAACGGCCTCGTCGATCCGCGCGTGCGTGATGAGACGTTCCCCTTCGATCATCCGGTGCTGTTCGCGAACCGCACGGCCGACCAGCCCTCGATCATCACCGGCGCGGGCGTCGGCGTGGTGGGCACGGGCGCGATCAAGCCCCAGATCATCGCCGTCAGCCCGCCCATGCTCGGCAACCCGGACTTCCGCATCGGCCTGAGCCAGGCCCTCGGCGGGGCCTCGGCGCGATTGCTGGTCTCCACCAGCACGCCCGTCAACGGCCGCGTCACCCCGACCCGCACCTTCGAGACCAAGACCACCTCCGGCACCGGCGCCGGCAACGGCATCGCCACCAACCACTGGAACCTCACCCCCGGCGCGGGCAACCCCCTCACGGCGGGCCAGACGATGTACGCGCAGTGGGAAGTGGACGACGCGGGCGCGGCGGGCGGCAAGGCCTACTCCACGATCGCGCAGTTCCGCCTGTTCTGCCCCAGCGGCGGCTGCGCCCTGTGCGCCGCCGACATGAACACCGACGGCGTGCTGAGCACGTCCGACGTGTTCTCCTACCTCAACGCCTGGTTCGCCGGCGACCCCCGGGCCGACTACAACGGCAGCGGGACTCTCGAGATCCAGGACATCTTCGACTTCCTGAGCGGCTGGTTCGGCGGGTGCTGATTTCGATCAGAGCCGAGCGGCGCGCCCCGCCGGAGCACGGTTCGCAACTTCCAAAGACCCCGAACGCGAGTTCGGGGTCTTTTCTTTGGTGCCGCCGTTGGAAGTCGGCCTCATCGCGCAGCCTCAGGCCCCCGCAAACCACGCATTGATAAACGCGAACACGTCCGCGACAGTCACGCCGCCGACGCCGTCGAAGTCCGTGCGACGGTTGCCCGCGAGCCAGTCGTTGAGGAACGCGAAGATGTCCGAAACGCCCAGCGTTCCGTCCGCGTTCCAGTCCGTCTGATACCAGGACGCGACGATCCGCAGACGAATGCCCGGGCACCCGGTCGTGCTGTTGGCGACCTCCATGTCGATCACCGGCGGCGGCACCGTGCGATTCCAGGCCCCGGGCGTGGTGTCGAAGTGCTGGGCCGCGTTCCATCCGGGCGGCGCAGGCGCGAGTGTGAGGTCCAGCGACATGCTCTGGTGCGTCGAGAAGGGCACCTGCCCCGCGCCAAAGGTCCCCGCGCCCGTGAGGGCCATGTTTACTGGCTGGCCCAGCAGCGTCGGCACGTTCCAGTTGATGCCTGTTATCGAGTAGAAATCCGTGGCGTCGCCGACGGTGATGAGCCCGAGCGTGAACGAGCCACGCATCACCTCGGGAGCGCTGAGCAGGCACGCGCACGGGCCCCAGCACCCCTGCTGGTAGCTGCTCGGTCCGTGCAGGTAGTACGTCCGGGGCGTGCTCTGCACATAGTCCTGCGCCCGCGCGGCGGACGGCACGGCCAGGAGCGCACAAACAATGGTGGTGACGAGGCGAGCCGTGGGCATGGCAACCTCCGTCCCCAAGGATATTGACGCTGCGCCCGTGAGGCGATCGAGGGTGCTTACGCGTGGATCACGCGACCCTCGCTCGCCAGCGCGGCCTCGCGGGTCGCTTCGTGCATCGTCGGGTGCGCGTGCATCGTGCAGATGATCTCCTCGGTCGTCGCCTCGAGGCGGCGGGCGAGGGTCATCTCGCTGATGAGCTCCGTGGCCTGGTCGCCGAGGATGTGCGCCCCGAGGATCTCGCCCCGCGGCAGGCCGCGGATGATCTTGACGAATCCGTCGGTGTGCGCGGCCGCGATGGCCTTGCCCAGCGCGCTCATCGGGAACTGGCCGACGGCGTAGTCCTTGCCCTTGACCTTGCCCATCTCGATGAGCTTCTGCTCGGTGAAGCCGACGCTGGCCACCTGCGGCACGCAGTACGTGCAGCCGGGGATGACGCTGTAGTCGATCGGGATCGGCTCGTGGTGCTTGGACTTGTCCTTGCGCCACGCCATGCGCTCGACGCAGGTGATGGCTTCCTCGCTGGCGACGTGGGCCAGCCACGGCGGGCCGATGACGTCGCCCACGGCGTAGATGCCCGGCAGGTTCGTCTTGTAGTCGATCGCCTCGGCGACGGTCTTGCCCGGCACATAGTCGGTGACGATGTGGCCGCGGTCGATCTTCAATCCCAGCGATGCATCGCACAGCCCGTCGGTGCGGCCCACGACGCCCACGGCCAGCAGTACGCGATCGGCCTCGAGGGTTTCCTTCTTGGTCTCGTCGGCCTTGCCGTTGACAAACGGTGCGACCGTGACCTTCACGCCGGTCGCGGTCTTCTCGACGGCGGTGGTCGTGGTGGAGGTCTTAAAGGTGATGCCGTGCTTGGTGTACAGCCGCTGGAGCGCGACGGACACGTCCTTGTCTTCCACCGGCACGATCCGGTCCATCATCTCGACGACCGTGACCTCGGTGCCCATCGAGTGATAGAAGTACGCGAACTCCATCCCGATCGCGCCCGCGCCCACGACGATGAGCTTCTTGGGCTGCTGCTTGTTGAACATCGCCTCGCGAGCGCCCCAGATGCGGTCCCCGTCGAACTTCGCGAAGGGCAGGTCGCGGGCCACCGAGCCCGTCGCGACCAGCACGTTCTCCGCCTGGATCGTCTGGATGGTCTTGCCGGGCGTCGCCGGCGCGGAGGTCAACTCCTCCTTCACCGCGCACTCCTGCACCTCGATCGTGCACCCCTTGCCGGGCCCGCCCGCGCTCATGATCTTCGCATTCCCCACGATGTGGGTGATCTTGTTCTTCTTGAACAGGAACGCGATGCCGCCGTTGAGCTTCCCCGCCACCTCGCGCGAGCGGCCGATGATGCGGTCCCAGTCCAATCCGACCTCGCCGCCCCCCCCGATCTTCAGACCCCAGAACTTCTGGTCATCCGCCTTCTTGATCTTCTCGACGAGTTCGGCGTTGGCCAGCAGGGCCTTCGAGGGGATGCATCCCCAGTTCAGGCAGACGCCACCGAGCTTGGCCCGCTCGACGCAGGCGACGCTCATGCCGAGTTGGGCCGCGCGAATCGCGCCGACATAGCCCGCGGGACCGCCGCCGATGACGACCAGATCGAACTTCTGAATCTGAGACACGCTGGAAGTCCTTGTGTGGAAAGGAGGATGGGGTGATCGCCGCGGCGTACCTGTGGCCATCGCTGGCCAGCGCGCGCACTGGAGAGGCGAGGACTATAGCGGGATTGGGGTACCAGTTTTATGGGCCGAACCGCGTGGTTTTGTTTCACACCCAGTAGTTTCCTGTATACTTGGCGGATTCTCGGGCATGGAGAAAAAGATGCGTCACACCAGGGCCGTGTGCGTGGGTTTGAAGTTCCTCCTCGTGGGCAAAGCAATGCAACGGAAACTACGCGTGGGCGGGCTTGGGCTTTTGCTCGCGCTGTCGGTGTGCACGTGCGCGCTGGGCGCGAGCGTGACGACGAACATCGCGTTCCCTTCGCCGGGATCGCCCAACAACGTGCAGTACCTGGATCTGTACCGGCCCAGCGACGGGCCGTTCGATCGATGCACGATCGTGCTTGTGCACGGAGGGGCCTACTCCTTCGGCGACAAGTCGGAGTTGGGTGCGCTGTGTTCGTATCTGGCGGACATGGGGTACGCCGTGGTGTGTCCGAACTACGTGCTTCTGACGTCCACGGTGAGCGGCTTTGGTCCGGGGACGTTTCCGCAGCCGTCGCGCGAAATGGTCAATGTTGTGCACTGGGTGCGAAGCGAGGGGCAGGCGTTCGGACTTTCGCAGCGCGTGATCATGAGCGGAGGCTCGGCCGGGGCGACCATCGCGGTGCACGCGGCCATGGTCGCGGGGAATCCGACGTTCACCTCGCTGCCGCCCGCGGGCCCGCGCGGCTATGTGATCGACGGGGTGGTTGGGTTCTTCGGGCGATACGACCTTGCGTGGAACGCGCAGACCTGGGGGCTCCCGGGCTACGTCATGGCGTATGTGGGGCTCGGATCGGCGAACCTGTCGCCGGCGGACTCGAGCATCCAGGTGTTCATTACGTCCTCGACCTTCGCGAACGCATCGGCCGCGACGTTTGTGAACGCGTGCTCTCCGCCGTCGGTGCTCATCCACGGCGACGCGGACCCGCTGGTGCCGGTGGGAAACACCTACAGGCTGCAGCAGGCGATGACGCAGGCGGGGGCGCCAGTTCGGACGCTGATTGTTCCCGGCGGCACGCACTCGATGATGGTCCTGGGGCCGACCGAGTTTGCGCAGGCGCAGACGATTGACAACTCGGTGCAGTGGATCCTGCAGCACCAGCAGGCCGACTGCGGGCGCACCGCGCCGCCGCAGCCGCCGCCCGAGGGGCGTTGCTGCGCCCCGGACACGGGCGTGTGCACGCGGGCGATCCACGATCTGTGCCCCGGCGACTGGAGCGAGCAGGGCGTGTGCTCGCCGAATCCGTGTCCGGCGCCAATGAACCTGACCGGCGCGTGCTGCATGGGGGCGACCTGCTCGGTGATGTTCCCCTACGAGTGCAACGCCCCGGGGATGAGCTTCATCGGCGCGAACGCCGCCTGCAACGCACCGACGAGCGCGAGCGTGCCCTGCTGCCGCGGCGACTTCAACCACGACGGACAGATGTCGGTGCAGGACGTGTTCGGATTCCTGAACGCGTGGTTCGCGGGCGATCCGCGCTGTGTCGCCGACGATATGGGGGCCCGCCCCACGGTGACGCACATCTTCCTGTTTCTCAACGCGTGGTTTGGCGGGTGCTGAGCGGGGCCGTTCCCTGTCCGAACGTCACTTCTCGTCCACGCCGATGGGGCGCGGCAGTTCGTTGCCGGTGAAATCGAACAGCATGCAGTACGCCGCCCGCCAGATCGGGAACGCGACGTCGCAGCGGTAGCCGATGAACTCGGCCGGGTCCCACCCCATGCTCGCGAACAAGTCGGAGATCACCTCCGCGTGGCGCGGATAGGCGTCGCTGTCCACCTGCGAGAGCCCCGGGCCGAGCACCTCGAGGCGAGGGCCGCCGGGAATCTTCGTGCTCCAGCGGCTGAGGATCATCGATCCGCTGGGGAGCGGCGAGAGGTGGACCTCCAGCGACGGGATGCATCGGCGCGCGATGTCGCGGTGCAGGAACACGTCCATCACGATCCGGCGGGCCGGATAGTTCATGATCAGCGACACCTCGCCGATCGCCGGGTGCTGCGTCGCCGGGTGCTTGTCGCGTCCGGCGCGGCGGTCGGCCACGAAGATGTCCGAGGCCTCGCCCGGAATGCCCATCTCGTCGATCGCGTGGACCATTCGCGCGCCCGCCGCCCGCGACGTGACGCGCGGCAGCGGCTGCGAGCAGAACTTCTGGAGCAGGAACCCCGGCGTGTCGCCCACGCCCTGGCGCGCATCGAGCGAGCGGAACGCCGGCCCCGCGCTCCCGTCGTTCTCGACAAGCTGCTCTGGTGCGCTGCTGTAGACCTCCAGCGGCACCGAGGCCGGACGCGCCATGTGCCCCACGTGGCCAGTCAGGCGGATGTTCTCTGTGTGCATCGGGTCGCCGGGAACGGGCCGGATGATGCGGAGCGACAGGCGCGTGTCGGACCAGCGCCCGACAACGTCCACCGCGGCCCGGAACAGCGAGCGGCGGACCGCCTGGTTGTCCGACGGCCCCGGCCCCGCCGCGTCGAGGCCGTCGGCGAGGCGATCGATGTCCAGGCGCTCGCGCAGCTTCCGCTGGCTGCCCGCGAGCTGGTCGATCACCTTCTCGAACTTGTCCACGGCCGCGCCCACGCCCGCGATCGCCGCGGCCGACTCGGTCCCCGGAATGCGCCGCCCCATCGCGTCGGTGAACTGTCGGAGCCCGGCGATGCCCGGAAGCTGCACGAGCATGGAAGCGTCGGCCTCGCCGCGCCCGGTGGCGGCGACGATGCGCTGGCATGTGTTGCGGTCGATCTCGAGCGAGCGGGCCATGGCGCTGGCGCCGCGTTCGGCCTCGGGGAGCAGCTCCACCAGCCCGCGCAGCTCCAGCCGGAGGCGACGCGCCACCTCGTCGGCGTGCGTGCGCTCGTCGGCGGTGAGCGGACGAACGGCGATGTCGTCCGAGGAGCCGGCGTGGACCTGCAGGGGACGGGAACTGCCAAGCGTCGATCGCGTCATGGGATGGGGTCGGTTCAGGCCGGGGGGGCATGGCCAGTGTACAAAACGCGTGCTCAACGGGTGAGAAGGTAACCCGGATATTGGTCTGAGACCAAGCAATACGTATGGTGTTCGGTATTTATTGTCAAAATGTCGGGGATTTCAAGGAAGTTGATTTGAGAGCAGATTTGTTGCATCTGAGAGTGGCCGTGGCCGTATTGTAAAGTGCTTCGAGATCCCCGGCCGCGTCTGGTCGGCATGGATGGAGGGCATCGAGCATGCGCACTCGCACCGGGCGTGGTTTCACGCTCATTGAACTGCTTGTGGTGATCGCGATCATCGCGCTGCTTGTGGGCATCCTGCTGCCCGCGCTGGGGAAGGCGCGCCTCGCCGCGCAGATGGCCAAGAGCCTCGCGAATCTGCGCTCCATGGCGATGATGAACGCCACGTACGCGGCCGACCACAACGGCATGATGGTGAATCCGTTCTATTCGCCGCCGTCGGTGACGCCCGCGGTGCCGTGGTACGAGATCGTGACGCCGGGCACCGAGAATCGCCCCGGCGGGCCGCTCCACTGGCCGTTCGACGATCCCAACCACCTGACCGAGATGTTCTCGATGCGGGCCGGGAGCCTGCTGGCGCTCGATCACAGCGCGGGCCTGCAATCGCTCGCGCAGGTCGCGCCGATGGACACCACGCTCGTGGCGCGCAACGCCCAGTTCAACGCGGGAATCAACAGCCAGACGAACCAGTTCGCGGGCAACGACTACTCGTCCATCATCTATGACGGGTCGTACTGGTTCTCGCCCACGCTCTGGCTCGCCCCGACGCTCTACAAGAACGCGACCTTCCCCGGCATCCAGCCCGGCGACCGCCCGCGATACTCTCGCGCCAACCGCATCGACGACATCATCAATCCCAACGCCAAGGTCATCGCGTGGGAGCGGTTCGACTTCACCAAGAAGCAACGCGCGGCGGGCACCGCCAGCGCCCCCTTCTCCCGGCGCACCTCCGGCTTCCCCAACTGGAACAATCCGGAGGCGGATGCGCGATTCGTTCTCTCTGATGCAAGCTGCAGCACGGTCAAGATGTCGCAGCTCTACACCCTGGCGAGCGCGCCCGCCACACAGGACGTCTTCACGCCTTCGGGCAACTGGGATATCTCGCGCACGATCCTGAGCCGCTGGTCCTTGGAGAACGACGATCTCCAGAATGGTGATCCCTCCGGCGCCAATGGCCCGGGCGGCCCCTTCCCCGCGTTCTTCTGGGCCACGCGCAACGGCATCCAGGGGCGGGATATCAATCGATAGCCTGAGATTAAGCGTGGTCTTAGAGAGATCTTGCTGTTCTCAGAGCGATTTGTGGTCTTAGAGCAGGTTGTCGGGTAGTTTTTCCCATCGGCCCATTGAGTTCGGGCCCCAACAAGCGCGAGCCGAGAGGTTCGCCGTGCGAGGAGTGAGAGTATGCGTTTGCAATCGCGTTGCGCGTTGGTTGTGGCTGCGGCTGGCATGGCCTTGCCGCTCTTTTCTGCTGCCGTGGCCGAAGCCGGGGCGCCCATCTGGTTTGTGGTGAGCCGCAACAGCCTGACCGCCGCGCCCGGCGCGGGCAGCTACAACGGCACCGTTCCGGGGATCCCCGCCGCACAGCAGGCTCTGGCCGACTCCTTCGGCGTCAGCTTCTCCTGGAAGTTCCAGAGCTTTGGCGCCCAGGGCCATCCGAGCACCGCCGTGATCGACGCGGCCGGCAATGTCAGCTTCGCGGGCACGCTCATGCCGCTGTCCTACACCGACAACGACTTCAACACGCAGTTCCTGGTCAACACCAGCAACCAGGTCGCCGTGTTCCAGTCGAGCGGCGCCAGCGGCTGGAGCAGCACCAGCATCGTCGCCCGCGACGGATCGGCCAGCTCCCCGACCATCTCCACCACGTCCACCGCCGCGCTCCAGGGCGGCCCGACGCCCAGCAATCCCAACAACTGGGTACTCAACAGCGCGAGCGGCGGCAACGGCCTGAACGTCGCGTCCGTGAACGTGAACCCCAACGGCACGATGCTCTTCGCCAGCTCACTCTTCGGCTCGGGCGCGACGTCGACCAACAACGCCGCGTTCTTCACCGGCGCGGCCGGCTCCGCCTCGCAGGCCTACATCGCCCGCGCCGCCGCCCCCGGCACCACGGGCGCGCTCTTCAGCACCACCTCGCTCCCGAACAACTTCAACCAGGTCAACGCCTCCGGAAAGGTGGCCTTCAACTCCACCCTCGTCGCCGACCCGAACGCCGGCACCACCGACGTGTCCACCACCGGCACCACCCAGAACGACAGCGGCCTGTGGATGCTGTCACCCTCCGGCGGCACGCTCGTCGCCCGCCGCAATGACTCGCCCGCGTACCTCAACGGCGCCGCCTACGGCGCCTTCAGCGCCGGCGCCCAGGGCAACACCATGAACACCAGCGGCAACATGGTGTTCACCAACACGCTCTCCACCACGCAGGGTTCCGTCCCCGCCACCAGCAGCAACAACGCCAGCATCACCGCCTACGTCGGCGGCAGCCTCAGCCTTGTCGCCCGCTCGGGCTCGACGGTCCCCGCGACCATCAACGGCAGCAACACCGAGACCTACGCCACCTCCGGCGCGTTCTCGTACCACGGCAACGACAACGTCTGCGGCAACAACTGGAACAACAACAACCGCCTCGTCTACAACGCCAAGTTCGCCCCCAGCGCCAACATCACCGCGGGCACCAACGACACCGCCCTCATGACCTGGCAGGGCGGCACCTCCAGCGTGCTCTACCAGACCGGCGTCACCCCCGTGCCCAACGGTCCCTCGGGAGCGACCACCTTCACCAGCGTCGGCGGCAACTCGGCCCTCAACAACCAGGACCACGTCGGTTTCACCGGCGTCATGGCCGCGACCGGCAGCGTCACTGGCACCACGAACAACGGGCTGTGGCTCCTGCCCAACATCGCCAACCCCGCCTCGGCGACCCTCGTCGCGCAGGGTGGCATGGCCGCTCCCGGCGTGCCCGGCTTCAACTTCGGCAACGGCTTCAGCGCGCTGATCATGAACAACAACGACACGATGGTGTTCAGCAACACCCTCAGCAACGGCTCCACGACCATGGCCAGCATCTGGGCCTACAACCCGGCGTGGGGTCTGCTCAACGTCATCAACGCGGGCGACAACGTCCTGCTCCGCGGCCCGAACCAGAACCAGCTTGTGAGCAGCTTCGGCTACTCGCTCATCAGCAACGGCAGCGGCGGCACCTCCTCCCTCAACGACAACGACCAGCTCGTGCTCGCCCTCCAGTCCACCTCGCCCTACACCAACACGACGATCGTCGTCGTGCAGCTGCCCGCCCCCGGCGCGGCCAGCCTCGGGCTTGTCGGCCTGGCGGCCTTCGCCCGCCGTCGTCGTCGCTGAAATCTGTAGTTTGATCTTTGTTCGTACCACCTCCAAGCCCGCTTCTGGTTTCCACCGGAAGCGGGCTTTTTTCCAGAACAGGCCGCGTGCTCAACCTGCGCTTTTCATGCTTTGAGCGATCACTTCCCCGTTATGTCGAAACCGGAGGGGGTTGGCGGGCGGATAATAGTTGCATTCTGCTCTGAGAGCATCATACTTGACTTGAGAGCAGGGATTGCGCGGCGTCGCGCCGTCCTTGCCTTCCGCTGAATGTCCCTCCCTCCCGCCCGGGCGCGCCGAACGGGATTCGAACCGAGACAGGAGATTCGAGAATGACCCGCTTCCGCAACGCCATCGGCGTGATGCTCACGTTCATCGCCTGTACCCCGGTCGCGATGGCGCAATGGACCAACAACCCCGCCGCTCCGCTGGTCATCGGCGACACCAACAGCGACATCCCCGTTATGGTTCCGACCGCCGACGGCGGCGCCTTCGTCGCGTGGCAGGGCACCGCGGGCGGCAACATGTGGAACACCGTGCACATCCAGCGCCTCAGCCCCACGGGTGTTGAGCTCTGGGGCCACAACGGCATCGTCGCCGTCGCGGGCAACAACTCCGCCAGCTTCGTCGGCGACTTCGACATCGCCCTCGCCTCCGACGGCAACCTGCTCGTCGTGAGCGCGACGCAGTTCACCGATGCGCTCAATCCCACGATCCGCCAGGCCAACGTCCAGAAGTTCGCCGCACTCGACGGCCAGAAGATGTGGGGCACGGGCGGGGCCGATGTCGCCGTCTCCAGCGGTTCGCTCGGGGGCGCGGCCGCGCACGTCGCGCCGATGCCCGATGGCGGATGCGTTGTGGGATACACCCCCAAGCTCGCCAACGGCAACGGCGCGCTCCGGTTCATGCGCATCACTCCCGGCGGCACGCTCGCCTGGGCCGCGCCTCTCGGCTTCACGCAGAACGGCGGCAACACCTCCCTCTCGCTGGTGCAGATGGTCTCCGGCGGCGCGGACTCCTCGTTCATCGCCCTCTGGGGCATCGGTGTGAACGGCTCGACCGTCGGGCTCGGCACACAGAAGTTCACGGGCGGCTCGGGCACCACGGCGGGAACGGTCTTCTCCGCCGGGTGGGGCACCACCGGCAATCCCATCGTGATCGATCCCACCGGCATGACCAGTTACAACTACTACCAGGCCCGCATGCTCTCCGACGGCAATGGCGGAGCCATCTACGGCTGGAGCAGCTTCACCAGCGGCTTCGCCGGATGCTCCACCGCCCTCCTCCAGCACATCCTCTCCGCGGGCACGATCAAGTTCCCCACCGCGATCTCGAGCGTTGATCACAACCTCGTTCCCTGCGGCGGCAGCGGCACCGGCCAGTACTCCGCCCGCGTGGCCTTCCGCCAGACGCCCGGCAGCAGCCCCGCCACGTACACGTACTTCATGGGCTCCGAGCAGGGCCCCAGCGCCAGCGGCTCGGTGACCTCCGCCTTGGTCCAGAAGTTTGATGACACCGGTGCGCGGATGTGGAGCGATTCGGGCGTCGTGGTCGTGCCCGCCGTCAACTCCGGTCCCGGCCGCATCACCCCCTCGCCCACCGCCGACGGCGGGTGCGTGTGCATCGGCAACTTCAACGCGGGCGTCGGCTACGGCAGCAACGCCGTGTACGCCGCCAAGATCGTCGACGACTCACCCGGCTTCGGCATGGTCGCCTGGCGCACCATCGTCGGTTCGGACACCTCGACCGGCAAGGGCCGCCTTGACCTTGTCCCCGTTGCGGGCAGCGACGATGTGATTGTGTCCCAGAGCAGCGGAAGCGTGCTCAACGCCTTCAAGGTCAACGCCGCCACCGGTGCTCCGGGCTCCATCCCCACGCCCCCCTCCATCGACGTCGACGTCCCGGCCACCATCACCGCCTGCACCGGCGACACCATCACCATCTCCGTGCAGGTCTCCGGCACGCTGCCCATGACCTTCCGCTGGCAGCGCCACTACGCCTACCCCGTCGCCGCCAACCCCGACGCGGCGTGGCAGCTCAGCGACGGCGATTCCTCCTTCAACTGCATCGTCCCCGCCGATGGCACTACCTACTCCGGCACGGGCACGGCCACGCTCACGATCACCAACATCCACGCTAACGACCCCTCGGCCACGTGCCCGAACTCCGACCCGCTCCTGAACCAGTACCGCGTGCTGGTGTCCAACGCCGCGTCGCCCAGCGGAACCGCCGCGACCTCGTCGTGGGCCCAGGTCATCGTCGGCTCCGGCGCGTGCTGCGCTGCCGACGGCTCGTGTACTTCTGTCTGCGGCGCGGCCAACTGCACCGGCGCCTATCAGGGCAGCGGCTCGGTCTGCTCGCCCAACCCCTGCGGCGGCGCGTGCTGCACCGCCTCGGCCTGCACCATCACCACCGCGGCCGGGTGCGCCGCCTCGTTCCTGGGCAACGGCACCACCTGCGCGCCATCGCCCTGCCCGGGCGCGTGCTGCGACTCCACCAGCGGCGTGTGCACCGAAGTCCCCGGCGCAAACTCCTGCGGCAGCGGCAGCACCTTCCAGGCATTCACCGTCTGCACCCCGCAGCCGTGCCCGCAGCCGGGCGCGTGCTGCACCAACGGCACGGGCGTCTGCTCCATCCGCGTGCAGTCCACCTGCACGGGCGGTTCCACCTTCTTCGGCGCGGGCTCAACGTGCGAGAGCGACCCCTGCGCTCCGACGGGCGCGTGCTGCAGCAACATCGACGGCACCTACTGCTTCGTCCTGACCGAGTCCACCTGCGTCGGCATCAACACCCGCCGGTGGCAGGGCGCGGGCACCGTCTGCTTCCCCTCGCCGTGCCCGCAGCAGGGCGCGTGCTGCAACCCCTCGACCGGCGCGTGCTCCTTCGTCGCCGAGCCCGGGTGCGCCGCGGGCAGCACCTTCCAGGGCGCCGGGCTCGCCTGCGATCCCAACCCCTGCCCGCAGCCCGCGGCCTGCTGCGATGTGAGCACCGGCGCGTGCTCCGTCGTCGCCTCCGCGTCCCAGTGCGGCGGTCAGACCGTCGCGGCCGGCTCCTGCCAGCCCAACCCCTGCCCCACGCCCATCGCCTGCTGCACCACCTCGGGCTGCACGTTGAGCCTCCCCAACTTCTGCGGCAACCCCGCCCCCGGCGGTGCCACCACCTGCTCGCCGTCTCCCTGCACGCCCACCGGCGGCACCTGCTGCCGCGGAGCCACCTGCTCCACCGCCTTCGCCTCCGCCGCGGCCTGCGCCGCCGCCGTCGACACCGTCGCCCCGTCCACCGTCGTCTCCAAGTTCATCTCCGCCGCCGCGGCCTGCAACTCCCCCGTTACGACCCCCGGCACGCTCGGCAACACCACCAGCCCCTGCTGCTACGCCAACTTCAACCACAACGCGTCCGTCGAGGTACAGGACATCTTCGACTTCCTCAACGACTGGTTCGCCGGCAAGAAGTCCGCCCTCGTCGGCGGTGACGGCACCACCGGCACCCTCTCGGTGCAGAACATCTTCGACTTCCTCAACTCCTGGTTCGCCGGCGGCTGCAACTAAACAGAGGCGGCCGGCGCAAGCCGCCGCAGCGTGACCTTTACACACCACCAAGGCCCCGGACACCCGTCCGGGGCCTTTTACTTCGCCTCGCCCGGCTCGCGCCCACACTCCGGGCACGCCGCGCCCGCCGCCAATCCCTCCCGGTCATACCCGCACCGCGAGCATAGATTCCGCTCCGCCCGTCGCCGCGCCGCGGCCTCGAGCCGCCACGCAAGCCCCGCGATCGCACCGCTCACCAGCGCGGGGCCGAGCACGGGCACCGTGATCCACGATCCGCGCGGCCCATCCGAAATCCCGAACCACATCGCCAGCGCAAGTAGCGAACTCCTCGTGCGATGCCACCCATACACCGTCGCCCGCGGCACCGAAATCTCCTCAAGACAGAAATACCCCGGCTCGATCGCCCGAAACACGCCAGGCCGCGGCTGCCAGTTTCCCGCGAACAGACACGTGAACAGCAGCAACGTGCACAACCCAGCAGCCGCGACGGTCGCGATCCACTTCACGGCGCTCAGAAGTCGGGGACGACGCATGATGGGCAGGCGGCTGGTGAGGGGATAGGAGTGGGGAAGGGACCCGACGCGAAACTGCTCTGCTACGCCCGCGATGCGCATGGAGTTCCGCACTCGGGGCACACGGCTGCGGCGTCGAGGCCGGTGCGGTCGTAGTTGCAGGTGGAACAGAGGTTCTGACGAGCGCGGCGGCGAGCAAGGGCGTCACGGCGCCAGGCCATCGCGGTGGTCATCGCGGCGGCAAGCGCGGGAACCCACATGGGAAGCCAGCGGGCATCGAAGTTGCGTCCTGTGTGTCGAGCCCACATCCAGTCGAAGCGCCGATCCCCTGTGGAGAAGTGCCATCCGCTCGTCTTGGGATCCTGCTTGGCGAACATCTCGGCGAGACCGATCCGGCCGGACTGAAGGGTGACACGAAATCGGCGGTCGGAGGTTTGCCAGATGACCGTGCTCCATCCGGAACCAATCCACACCGCCACGAGCAGCACGGTTACTGCCGCCCCGCCCCATTTCGCCGTCTTGCGGATGCGAGAATGGAGCTTCATGGTGAACAGTCTACCGAGGTGTGTCCTCGCAGGCGGTCGGATTGCCTTATTGCCTCACCCAATCCTTCTCGTCACACTCACCGCCGCGCACAGCATCGCCACATCCTCCCGCTCCACCACGCGCTCGCCGAACGCCGCGTTCAGCGGCACCAATCGGATCGTCCCCGCCTCCTCCTCGAACACCACCCGCTTGAACGTCGTCTCCGCATCGCGCTCCAGCCGCACGAAGCAGTCCATCCCGCTCTTCACCGCCCGCGCCGGCGAGAACACCACGATGTCTCCCTCGCGATACGTCGGCAGCATCGAATCCCCGACCACCCGCGCGGCGAACGCGTCCGGATCATCCACATCCGGGCTCAGCACATACTCGTCGGCCACGCGAGCCGGATAGCCCAGATCCGTGAACTCGCGCGGATACCCCGCCGCGACAGAGTTGATCAGCGGCACCTGCACCGGCAAGAGCCGTCCCGGTGCAAGCGAGCCCCGCGCCCCGCCCTCCGCCGCGCCCGATTCCGTCGTCCCCGCCGACGAGCCCTCCAGCCGCGCCACCAACGCGTGCAAGCGCCCCGACTTGAACGCGTCGTCGAGGCTCGCGCCGATCGGCCCCGTCATCGCCCGCAGCTGCGCCGCAGCCGCCCGCTGCGACGATTCCATCGCCGCCACATGCCGTCGCACCTCCGGCGGCGTCGCCGACCACTGCGCCGCCTTGGTCAGCAGGCCCGGCGCAAGCCCAAGCGTGCTCTCCAGCCGCACCAGCAGCACCGGACTGATCGCCGCCCCCTCATCGCCCCGCGCGCCCGTCTCGATCATCGAGAGATATGAGCGGGCACACCCCACCCGGGCGGCCAAATCCTGTAGTGACCAGAGTCACCCAGCTTCTCGGTGGCGCGTTCAATCTTCGGGCGGATACTTTCGCGGACATCCTGCTTGTTCTCGGCCGAACGCCTCACGTGAACATGGACGCGGAGCTGCGGAAGATTCGTTTTCCCGTTGACGAGACAGATCAACCTGCGACCCAGACTGAATCACGGAGTGCCACGCATGGCGAACAGCGAACAACCACAAGCACCACGAACAGCCTCGTCGCTGCCTCAACCTACTTCCACATCATCGGAACCGACACAGCAGGTTCACTTGGCGGGCCGCCCAGACCTTACCACGCTGTGGGCGGACCATGCCCGGTTCAGCCTCAGCAAGTCCCGTTTTACGGGGGCGGAAATCTCGGCATGTCTGTCATTCTTTCATCGGCTGGAGGGGACGGAGCCGCCGATTGGGTTTGAATCTGCTCGCGTGATGATGAGTCCAGAACTCGCAAACAGACTGGTTGAAATCATGTGCAAAGCACTCAATCACTTCCCCACCAAGGAATCGACGGCTGAGTTGTAGCTCAGCCGCCCCTGTGGTGAAACTGGTAGACGCGCCGCGTTTGGAACGTGGTGACAGGCTTGCTTGTCGTGCGGGTTCGATTCCCGTCTGGGGCATTCGCGGTAGACTCATCGCATGGCGAAGAAGATCACAGACCCAGGCTTGAAGCTCAACGTGTCGTGGGAGGTGGCCGCCGAGCGGCTGCTCAACACGCCCGCTGGCTCCACGCCACCACGCGCCACCACCACCCGGAAGAAGCGCACGAAAAAGGCCCCCAAGCGGAAGCCGGGGGCCTGAGAGTTCTACCGTAGATTTCTGCGGCGGGACCCTTGCGGGACCCGGTTTGACTCAGGTACATACTTCCGGTTCATTCTCATAAGTCATTGGGGATTCAGGTTTTGCGCCGATTGTGGAAATGTGGATTACGGCTCGGGTTGACTTGCAAACAAATACCAAACTAGTATGCTCTGCACGTGTTCACCGGAGAGTGAACACACTCGGTTTTTCACGCTGAAAGCTATCGGGGGACCCCTCACATGCAGTCCAAGGCCGCTCGAAAAACGGGCTCGAACATGGTGCGGACAATGATCCTATCAGATACCAAACCGATCTGTCAAGGGCCATCCGTGTCCTGGCGCGGACTTTCGCGCGGCGGGCGGGCCGAGCGAGCCGCGCGGCTGTGTGCCATGGCCGACTCGCTCGCCCCTACCGACCGCGCCCTCATCCGCTGGGCCTACGCCGACGGCAAGCCGCTCGGCGAACTGGCCGCAGTGCATCGCGTCTCGGCGCGATCGATGTCGCGCCGCATCCGGCGACTCGTCCGCCGGTGCGAGTCGCCCGAGTTCGGCTTTGTCCTTGCGCGGATCCGATCGTGGGAGCCGCCGCTGGCGCTCGTGGCCCGGGCGTGCGTGCTCGAAGGGCGATCGCTGCGAGGCGCGGCCGCCACGCTGGGACTAAGCGCCCACCAGGTGCGAGCCCTGCGAACGGTCGTGCTCTCGATGGCCAGAGGCGTCGAGCAAAACGAAAAACTCGCCGCACGCTGGCGATCGGCTTGAACGTACCACGGGCTTCCAGCCCGTGGTTCGGGTGTGAGTGGTGATCTCGCGCGAGAGCGCGAGAGTGGGAAGTGGGGGGGGACATGGAAGGGGATCGACCTCAGTATTCAGAGGCCGCGCTGCGAGCTCTCGGCGTATTCGGCCTGACGACCACCGACATCCGCGGCCACGAGCGCGTGCATGCGACGCGAGCGGCAACGGCCGCCGCGCAGCTCGACGCGGGTCTGCTTCCGGGCCAGATCGCCCTGGTCCGCGGCCCAAGCGGCACGGGCAAGAGCACGCTGCTCCGCGCCGCATTGAAGGCGATCGAACGGCGCGCCGGAGTCGCCATCACACCGCCCGACCTCGGCCCGCTCCGGGACCGGCGCGTCATCGACCTGCTCGCCGAATCGCCCGGCCCCGTGCCCGAGGCCCTGCGAACACTTGCCGCCGCAGGCCTCGCGGATGCGATGATCCCCGCCCGGTTCGTGCGCGAACTCTCCGACGGCCAGCGGGCCCGACTCGCGGTCGCCCTCGTGGTGCGGGCGTCCCTTGGATGCTCGAGCGAGGGACACCCCGCGACCATCCTGATCGACGAGATCGCCTCCACCCTCGACGACGCGACGGGCCAGGGCCTGTGCATCGCGCTCGCCCGCTGGGTGCGGCGCACCGAGCACGTGCGTGTCATCGCCGCGAGCCCGCGCAACGGCGCACGCGAGTGGCTCGCACCCGACATTACCATCGACACCGGCGGACCCGACCACTTCACGTTCCACGCACACACGCTCCCGCCCGCCGATCGCGCCGGTCCCGCGTGCACCGACATCGACATCACCGCCGGCGACATCGGCGACTATCGCGCCCTCGCGCATCTGCACTATCGCGCCCGCGCCCCCGCCACCTGCGTCCGCGTGCTCGTCGCCCGCACGCTCCATCACACTATCGGCGTGCTCACGGTCTCGATGCCCACGCTCAACGGATGCTGGCGTCGCCGTGCCTGGCCGGGCGAGTACGACGGGCCCGGCCTTTCCAAGCGTGCCGCCGCCGATCGAATCAACCGCGATCTGCGATGCATCTCGCGCGTCATCATTGATCCGCGGTTCCGCGCCCGCGGCATCGGGGCCGCGCTGGTGCGGGCCTATCTCGCCGATCCGCTCACGCGACGCATCGAGGCCGTCGCCGCGATGGGCGCGGCCTGCCCGCTCTTCGTTCGCGCGGGCATGCGCGAGTGGATCGCCGAGCCCACCTGGCGCGACATCCGCCTCATCGACGCGATACGGTCCGCCGAGCTTCAGCCATGGATGATCGCCGACGTCGCCGAGGCGGCCGAGGCCGCCGCTCGCCATCCGCGCCTCGCCAAGGCTTTTCGAGTCTGGGCCGGCAAGCATGGCTCCACGCGTTCGCTCGCGCACGCGCCGATCGAGGACGTGATTCGTGCCGCGGCCCGAAGCGTCGTCGCCCGACCACGGGCGTACACCGCCGGGGAATAGCGACGGTGCGAGAGCGATGAACAGCGGCTGTGGGGAAGTAGTTGGAAAGTAGTGGGGGAGTGGGGGGGGATATGCCACGAAAGAAGACCAACAAGCAGGATGTTGCCGCGCCCGAATCTTCCGGGCTCTCCGAGGATCTCACGAAGCCGCCACAGACTCCAGACGAACTGCACGACTGGCTGGTGCGCGTGCTGGGCGTGCACATCGCCCGCACGTCCCTGCTGCCCGGCCACGCCGCGCCCTTCGAGTATCTCTGCCACGTCTTCTTCGAGGGCCGCTTCCCGCGTGTGTCGGCACCCGATGCGCCGAACGCGAGCTCGCCCGACATCATCGTCTGGGCCAACCGCGGCGGGGGCAAGACGTTCCTCGGCGCTCTCGCCACCCTCCTCGATCTGCTCTTCAAGCCCGGCATGCAGATCCGCATCCTCGGCGGCTCGCTCGATCAGAGCCTCCGCATGCGTGCCCACCTCGCCGCGTTCCTGTCCCACGAAAACCTCGACGCGATCCCGCGGCGCATCACCGCCCGCGCCGTCACGATCCTTCGCGCCGGAAAGGGGCAGAACTCCGTTGCCGAGGTGCTCGCCGCAAGCCAGACCTCCGTGCGCGGCACGCGCGTGCAAAAGCTCCGCTGCGACGAGGTCGATCTCTTCGACCCCGAGGTCTGGGACGCCGCCCAGCTCGTCACGCGGTCCATGCCCTGCATCGGCCCGTGGGGAGAGGTTGTGCGCGGCGGCGTCGAAGCCCTTTCCACCATGCACCGTCCCTTCGGGCTGATGTGGAACCTCGTCGGCCCGCAGCTCACGCCGCGCGTGGGCGCCACTCCGCCCGCTCGTGAGAACGCCCGCCCCATGCGTCCCACCTTCCGCTGGGGCGTTCTTGACGTGCTCGAGCACTGCGGCCCCGAGCACGCCTGCGCGCGATGCATCCTGCACCCTGAGTGCGAGGGACGGGCCAAGGCCATCATGATTCCGCCGCGCTGCGGCCACATCTCTGTTCCTGACGCCGCCGGCATGAAGGCCCGCGTCTCGCAGGACACGTGGGCCGCCGAGATGCTCTGCCTTCGTCCCAGCCGCTCACACTCGGTCTATCCCGCCTTCGACGCGGCCACGCACGTCGTCGGCGATCCGCCGCCCGCGACCTTTGAGCGCTTCATCGGCGGCATGGACTTCGGCTACCGCTCCGAGGGCGTGCTGCTGCTGGCGGGCGTGGACCACGATCAGAACGTCACGGTGCTGCGCGAGTTCGTCCGCACCGGCGCGGGCGTCGACGAGTTCGCCGACGCGCTCGACCGCTGGGTCGCCCAGGGCCTGTGCACGCACGGCCAGATCGATTTCATCGGCGTCGATCCCGCGGGCAATGCCCACACGCCCAACGCGCCATTCTCATGCGTGCAGATCCTCAGGGCCCGGGGCCTGCGGATCCGCTCCCGCTCCATGGGAATCGCTCCCAGCATCGCCCTCGTCACGAGCCGCATCGCGCCGACGCGAGGCGTTCCGGGCGTTGATGGAGCGAACGGAGATCGGCCGCGCCTCGTGGTGCACGAGTCCTGCTCGCGCCTCATCGAGTGCCTCACGCGCTATCGCTACAACCCCGACAAGCCCGAGAGCGTCGAGCCCATGAAGGACGGCCACGACCACGCCCCCGACGCCCTGCGCTACATGATCATCGCGCTCGACGCCGCCACAAAGACCGAGGTATCAACGTACACAGGTCCATAGCCTATCTTCGCACTCGGCACTCAGCGCAACTTCTACTGCCTGCCCGCGATCCACCGCACGTACATCTCGACAAGCCCGTACGACGCGGCCACCAGCAGCATCATCCCGATGATCACCTGCGCGGCCATGCTCGCCACCTCGCGCAGGTATTTGCTCCACGACACGCCGATGTGTGCCACCCGCACCGCCTTGTACACCACCGCGATCCCCAGCGCCATCGGCACCAGCATCGCCCACCACCACCCGTGAACCTCCAGCGGATCGATGAACGGCCGATACGGCGGGCGGATCATCCCGCTCCCGCTGGTCGCCGCCCCCGCGGCCGCCTGGGCCACGGTGAGCAGCGTCGAGGCCGCCCATGCGCACGTGTGCATCAGGCTCATTGGCCGCCTCCCCCGCCGGGAACCTTGAGCGTGCGGGCGACGCCGTCGTCGCGAACGACGACGCGGCGCCGGCGCTCGATCCTGTGGTTGAAGGCCGCGTCGATCACGACGATCACGTTCATGAACCCGGCGATGGTGGTGAACAGGGTGCCCAGCTCGTTGGTGCGAGAGAGCGATTTGATGTACGGCGGCCACGCGGGCGAGATGATCGTCCCCCCGGGGGCCCGCGCGGTGGGATACCCCCGCGAGTCGGCGATGGCGTGCCCCTTGTCGTCCTTGAGGACCTCCAGGGCCCGGCCCGTCGCGGGGTCGCGGGTCTCATCCGGGTTGGCCGAGCGCAGGACCACGATCCCGCGGGCGTCGGGCCCCATGACCTTCAGGTGGGTTTGGTGCACATAGTCCAAACCGAGGGTGATTGGGCCCACCAAGGACTGCCCCAGGAACCAGATGAAGTTCTCCCGTCGATCGATACAGGAGATTCCCCCGATGAGCAGGCCCGTGAAAAACAGACCGAGAACGCCCGCCGAAATCAGGATCGCTCGGCGGATCTGGCCGAGGTAGAAATGGCCCAATCCCGGGAAGACGGCGGCGAGCAATGCCGCCACCGGCTGGAAGGGTTCCTTGGGGGCCGCTTGGCTCGACGCTGTGCTAGGCATAGAAGGGGGGTGTGAAAGGCCCGATTGGGTGTCCGGTTCCGGCGTGGCCGGGAGTGTTGACACCCACCCGAAGGTGAGTAGTGTACCGGCCTTTGGGCCGGAACACTCGGGCCGGATGGTACGAACGTGGAGCGTCAAGGCACGCCACGAAGGAAAAGGACGCGGGACGCTCGTCCCCCAGCGAGGATTCAGTCATGCAGTCGCACACCACCCTGAGCAACGCGTCGAACACCCGGACATCGCTCCTGCTCGCGCGCGTCGGGACGGGCGAGGCCCATGACTTGCTCGCCGCGGCGGCCACCCTTGGCGCTGCCGGTGCTCCGGAAACCCTCGCCCTGCCGCTGCCCTTCGCCCAGCCCCTGGCCGACGACGCCAAAGGGTCCGAGAAGGATGAGGATGAGGACGAGGACGAGGGCTTCGAGGACGACGAGGACGGTGATGACGAGGATGACGAGTTTGAGGATGAGGATGAGTTTGAGGACGACGAGGACGAGTTCTTCGATGATGGCGAGGACGACGACGAGTTCGATGATGACGTGGACGATGAGGACGACGAGGACGAGGACTTCTGATCCCGCGCCCACCCCGGCAGTTCCCGGGTGAACCCGCGAGGCTCAGGCCCGTCCGGCAGGAGCCCCGCCCATGTGCACCGATCCCACCGCTTCTTCCAACCACCCCGCCGACCGCCGCCAGAAGTGCGCCGATTGCAGCGGGGAGGGTTCCTGCCAGAACAGCGCGCCCGCCCGCCCGCAGAACGGCGTGCTCGACCGCCGCATGGGCGTCGACCGTCGTGACCTCGCCGCCTTCAACGCCAAGCAGGGCGGGGGAGCCTCGGGCGCGGATGACTTCACCGGCCTCGAGCGCCGGCGCGGCGTGGGCCGCCGCCGCAGCGACTTCATGAAGGCCGCGGAAGAGGGCGAGATGACCGCCGAGCAGTTCCACTTCCTCTCGGCCGTCGAGGCCTTCAAGAAGGCCAACAACAAGATGTTCCCCACCTGGACCGACGTGCTCGAGGTCGTGCGCCTGCTCGGCTATCGCAAGACGATGCCCAGCGAGCTCAACCTCCGCAACGTCGAGGACTGGAAGGAAAAGGCCGACGCCCCGCACGGCGTTCGCGTCAAACCCGGCCACCCCGAAGAGCGCCGCATGGCGGCCTGAGCGCACACGCTCTCGATCGAGAGCGCGACACTCCGCTCACCACGCCACAACCTGCTCCACCCTGTTTCCGCCGCGCCCATGCATCGGTCCCCGCCGCAGCGTGTACTGCGGCATCTGCCGCGCGCAGTTGATCCGCAGCCCCTCCACAACACCATCCCCCAGCCCGCGCGAAATGCAGCAGAGCGTGTCCTGCAATCGCAACATCCCCGACGCAAGATGGATGGGCAGATCGCTCGACGTGTGCGGGGCGACGCGCGGGTGCAGGCGAATCTGCCCCGCGTGGGTGTGGCCGGCGAGGAGGATCGGTACGGCTATCGCGGCCGCGCCGATCAGCGACGTCGGATGATGGGCAAGGGCGATCAGACAGCCGGGTGCCGTGGTGGAGTCGCTTTGGACCCCGCCACGATGCGCTGCCTGCGCCTCCGCGTGGTGGACGCCAAGCCGTCCACCACGGCACCCGCTCCCAACCATGACTCCCAGCGGATCCTCCGGCCAGTCCATCCCCATCAGCCGCAACTTCTCGCCCCCCGCATCCACTTCCACCACCTCGCCCCCGATCCAGCGAATCCCCGGGAACTCGCGCCGGCACTCCCGCTGAAACCGCGGCGTGTCGTGATTCCCGAACACCCCGAACACCCCCAGCCGCGCCCGCCACACCCGCTCCATCTCCCGCACCATCTCCAGCGCGCTCGCCTCGTGCCCCGGCTCATCCATCAGGTCGCCCGTGAGCGCGATCACATCCGCGGGCGTGCGCTCCAAGGCTTGCATCAGCATCCGCGTCCGCTCGCTCGAAGCCATCACCCGCCGAACGTGCAGGTCCGACACGTGCAGGATCGTCAGGCCGTCAAGCCCCGTCGGCACGGCAGGATGGGCAATCTCGATCCGCTCCACCGGCAACGGCGGAATCGGCCTCCGAAACGAGATGTCCGGCACCATGCTCACGCCCTGAGGATAGTGTCCGCCCCCAAAAAGCGATACCCTTGCCCCCACCGTTTGACCGCTTTCTGATTTGCTATTTGCCATTTGCTCTTTGCGGTTTTCCCATGTCCCACCCCACGCTCACCGCCCGCCTGGCCCACGTCGCGGTGGCCACGTGGGCGGTGCCGCCGGGGATGCTCACCAAGTTCCTGCCCCCGACCGCGGGCGCGCCGCTCGAACTGGACCTCTACGGCCGCAAGCCCTTCATGCTCTCCGACGGCCGCGCCGGCGCCGCCATCAGCCTCATCGCCATGCAGCGCACCCACGTGCGGGTCTACGGTGTGCGATGGCCCGCGATGCGCCGGCACAACTCCATCGCCCTGCGCATCTGCGTCAAGCTTGCCGGAGCCTCCGGCGCGGCCGGCAAGAACGGCGAGACCGGCCAGCGCGGCGTCGTCTACATCCGCGAGGTCGTCTCCAGCCGTCCCATCGCCTGGCTCCTCCGCCGCTGGTACAACCAGCCCTGCGTCTGCGCCCCCATCGAGGATGAGGTGAAGCAGCAGACCATGCTCATCGGGTCGGAGTATCGCGTCCTGTGGCCCGACGGCGGCATGGCTCCGGGCACGCACGTGCAGAAGCACATGCGCCTCACCGAGCAGACCCTCCGTGTCGTCGGCCGCAAGCCCCCCACGCGCGACGGCGACGAGAACGCGCCCGAGCGATGGGTCACCGAGCGCCCCTTCGTCTTCGGCATGACCCAGGCCGGCCGCCCCCTCGTCCACGAGGTCATCCATCCCGGCTGGAGCGAGTACCCCGCCGTCGACACCATGGTGCGCGCCGACATCGCCTCCATGTTCGGACCCGATTTCGGCTTCCTTAGCCAGATGCCCCCCGTCCACGCCGTCCTCGCCGCGGGCGGCGAGGCCGCCATGTTCCCCGCCGCCGACGCGGCCGGCGTCCGCTGGGGCGTCAAGAGAAAGAAGTAGCGGCATCGCCAGTGCCGTGGGCACGGTTTCGCTTCAGGGTCAACCCGTTCGGTTCCCGTGCGTATAGCCCCCTGTACCGCTCAACCCGGTTGCTCCCCTCCCGGGGGTCTGTTACCCTCTGTCCCCACGCCTCGCGTTCCCTGTTTTCCGGAGAGTTCCCATGGCCAAGATGTTCTACTCGCTCGATGAGGCCGCGCAGCGCCTCGGCAAGTCCGCTTCCGAGGTGCAGGCCATGGCCGCGTCCGGGCAGCTCCAGGAGTTCAAGGACCGCGACAAGCTCATGTTCAAGCGTGAGCAGGTCGACCTCCTCGCCGGCGGCGGCAAGGGCGACTCCGCCTCCTTTATCCCGCTGGCCGGCAACGAAGGCTCCTCCATGGGCCTCCAACTCGACGACTCCGGCGGCGGCAGCAAGTCCGGCTCCAAGGGCGGCTCGGGCCAGATCGAGCTCGACGATCCCGCCTCCAAGGAAAAGTCCGGCATCTCCATCTTCGACACCGAGGGCACCGAAGAGGGCGACCCCTCCGCTGTCACTCGCATCACCGAGACGCGCGGCGCCGACGACATCACCCTTGAGTCCGTCGGCTCCGGCTCCGGACTCCTCGACCTCACCCGCGAGGCCGACGACACCTCCCTCGGCGCCGATCTCCTCGAAGACGTGTACAAGCCCGATGAGGACGGCGGCTCCGGCGGTTCCCAGACGCAGGGCGCCAGCGGCCTCTTCGAGACCACCGCCGCGCCGAGTGACGTGGCCGCCGCGGCCGCCGCGGGCATGGGCGGAATCGGCATGGTCGCCGCCGAGCCCTACGACGGCATGGGCAGCGGCTGGGCCGGGGGCGCGGCCCTCGTCGCCACGCTCGTCGTCGCCGTCACCCTCGTCACCGTCCTCCTCGGCCTCATGGGCGCCGACAACCCCATCGCCACCATGGTCGGCCCCAACGCCCTCATCTTCGCCGGCATCGGCCTTGTCGTCCTGATCATCGTCGCCGGAATCGGCGCGTTCCTGGGCAAGCGGACGGGCTGAAGGAAGAAGGCACCAAGGCATCGAGGCATCTAGGCATCTAGGCACCAAGTGAAAGACCCCGCGTCATCCGGCGCGGGGTCTTGTCTTTGATCCTCACTCGATGCCTGGATGCCTAGATCCCTCGATCCCTTCCTTCTTCTACCTCTGCTCCCCCTTCATCGTCGCCGCCTCATACCCGCGCACCGTCTTCTCCAGCAGGTTGAAGTCGGTCACATCCGCCACCGAGTTGTTGTTCAGGTCCACCGGCGTCGCCCAGAACGCGTACAGGTCGTCGATCGTCATCTTGCCGTCGCCGTTGATGTCCTCACGGTCACGCCGCGGCCGGGCCAGCGGATCGCCGATGGCCATCTGCTGCCACGAGATCGCCGGGAACGACGTGTACGCCGCCTCCGCCCACGTCATGTTGCCGAGGAAGAAGTTCTTGGCCAGCTGCTCGTTGTCGGGCGCGGAGATCGACAGGGGCTCCCACGCGTTGCACACCGCGAAGGTCGCCCCGGCCGGCCCGGCCACAACATCCGCGGCCTGCTGCTGCGGCACGAACGGGTTCTGCCCCAACCCGCCAAAGGCCCGCCCGTTGTACGACTCGATGGAGTTGAACACCGCGCCGGGCCCGTAGTTGAAGCTCGTCCCCCACGTCGTCCACGCCGTCGAGCCGTTGTTGCTCACCCCGCCGTGGTTGGCCCCGTACGAGGCCACCAGCAGCATCGGCGCACTCATCACGATCGGCGGCCCGTTGGTGGCCGACGCGTAGCTCACGTTTGGCCCCACCAAAAAGCCGGTAAACCCGCCCGCCGTGTTCTTGATCACGTTCGCGGGCAGGAACCGTGCATCGATCTGCATCGCCGTCCGCGCCAGCGTGTAGTCGGCCCCGCCATCGAGCGCGGGCGGGTTGCCCGTGCCCTCGAGCGTCGTGCCGTCGGTGTCGAGGATGAACGTCCCCGTCAGCGTCGGCCACGAGACGTTCTGCGCCCGCGTGATCATCCCCGTCACGTCCGCAACCGAGTTGCCGTCGAGCCGGCAGACGAGGTAGATGTCCCCCGGCGTCAGCGTCGTCGATGCGCTCGGCACCGTTCCGTTCACCCACCAGATCCCGTTGTTCCCCCCGCCCGGCAGCGTCCACAGCTTGCTCTGCACGATGTACTTGGTGGAGTACGCGTTGATGCCCGCCGTCGACCGCCAGAACGGATTGTCGATCATCCCGTCCGCGCGCGAGTCCGCCGAAACGCCCGCCTCGCCAGTGTCCAGCGACTGGAACAGCAGCGACAGCTCGCTGTCCACCGAGCAGTACGTCAGGTTCCCGCCCTGCCCCGCGTTGAACGCGTTGTTGATCAGCCCGGGATTGTCGCCGATGGTCGGGTTGAGCGGATTGGCCCCAGTCGAGATCTGCTGCACGCGGTGCGGAATGCCGCGCGTGAGCGTGATGCACCGCACCCGGCGCGTCAGCCCCTGGTTCCACAGATACACCCGCAGCGGGTCGCGGATGTTGGTCTTGAACGTCGGATAGTCGATGTCGGGGACGATCGAGTTGCCCCCGCCGACGACGCCCGCGGGCGTGCTCGAGGCCGTCAGCAGCGTCGAGATGTCGAGCGTCAGCACGCCCGGGTGCACGCCCGCGATGCTCCCCGCGCCGCCGGGCACCTTCGCCGACCCGGCGTAGAACTCCGCGATCGCCTTCGAGTCGGCGATCCGCGAGTCGTACACCACCAGCGTCTGCTGCTCGCGAAGCTGCGCCGCCGCCGGAGACACATTCACTCCGATCACCCCGCACGCCGCGGCCGCCCCCATCACCAGCGCGCCCAGACGCCTGCTGCCCGCGTGTGTCGCGGACGCCGGCACCGACACGTCTTGGGGTCGAGTGGGGGTCATTCGGGGCAAGGATCGTCTGGCGTGATTCATGTGGATGCCGCGGCCTCTTCGCCGCCGAAACCCACACGTCAAACTCTACCCGATTTCCCGGGTTTGTCCGAGCATTTTCACGCAACCCCCGCGCGAAGAAACGTGAACAGGGGGGATTTGTCCGTCCTGAACAGAGGCCCGGGCGCCAGCCCGGGCAGGGCCACCCCTGAACTTCCAACCCACACCGTCCCCTCGGCCTCCCACAGACCCCCCCAATCCCAGCCATAATCCGCCCACTTCCCACTTCCCACTTCCCACTTCCCACTTCCCACTTCCCACTTCCGCCGGAGTCCCTCTTGAATCCCGACCGCATCGTGGTCTTCGACGTCGACGGCACGCTCACCGCCACCACCGGCGTCGACGACGCCTGCCTCGCCACCGCCTGGTCACGCGTCTTCGGCCTCCGCGAGGCCGACATCGACACCGACTGGACCACCTACCAGCACTCCACCGACGAGGGCCTCACGCTCGAGGTCTGCCGCCGCGCCCTCGACCGCGATCCCACCACGCAGGAAGTGGGGGAGGTGAAGCGAGAGTTCTTCACCCTCCTGCGCGAGCGCATCGCCGCCGATACCTCGCGCTGCGTCGCCGTCCCCGGAGTCCACGACCTGCTCAGTGCGCTTGCCCAATCGGGCTGGCGCATCGGCATCGCCAGCGGAGCCTGGGAAGAGAGCGCCTTCATCAAGCTCCAAGCCGCTGGCGTGAAGGCCCAGCACTTCCCCGGCACCTTCTCGCACGCGAAGGCGGGGGGCGAACCCGCCGTCCGCGAAGAGATCGTCCAAGGCACGCTCACCAAGCTCGCCTCCTCCGCTTCCCCCTCTCGCCCAATCTACATCGGCGACGGCCCCTGGGACGCCCGCGCGGCCCGCAACCTCAACCTCGGCTTCATCGGCATCCGCGTCGACAACAAACCCGCCCGCCTCCACGCCGAGGGCGCCCGAACCATCTTCCAAAACTACACCAACCTCCCAGCCCTCCTCACCGCCATCAACGCCGCCGCGCACCTCTAACCACTGCCTTTACTTCCGCCCTCCCACCTCCCACCTCCCACCTCCCACCTCGTACTTCCCACCTCGTATCTCGCATGCCCCTCGCCACGGACATTCCGGGAGCAACGCTCATCCGCATCAAGGCCGTCCCCGGCGCCAAGCGCGATCAGGTCGTCGGCCGCCTCGGCGACCGCCTCAAGGTCCGCGTCGCCCAACCCCCCGAGGGCGGCAACGCCAACCGCGCCATCTGCGAACTCCTCGCCGGCGAGCTCGGCGTCAAGCCCCGCGCGGCCGGCATCGCCTCCGGCGAGTCCTCCGCCGAAAAAATCATCCGCATCGAGGGCATCACAGCCGCAACGGTCGAGGCGAAGTGGCCCGAGTGATGCTCATTTCGTAGGGTCGGCCGCGGGCCTGATTCCCAGCGTGATCCGATTCCGCAAATCCGGCCGCGCATCCCCGTCGAGCGCCTGCGCCTGATCCAGCCACGCGCTGTGAATCGCCCGCGCCTGCGGCGGCTCCGCCGAGAGCGCGGTCGTCACCAGCGACCGCCGCGCCGCCGCATCATCCCTCGCTTTGATGATCATCTCCGCAATCTGCTGGGCCGCGAACTCATCCCCCTTCAACAAGCACGCGGCGTACAGCCGCGAGCCTTCATCGAGCAGAAACTGCCGCGCAAACACGCGGTAGTCCGCTCGGTTCTCCTCCGTCGCCGTTGAGGGGAACCGCGGGTTCTGCCGCTCCGCGATCGCGCGCACGCGCATCACCGGCTCCTTGGGCAGCTCCCACGCCTTGTCGTAGCTCTCGCGGCGCATCAGGAACTTGTACACCATCGCATCCGCGGGCGGGCACATGCTCCCCTCATCCTCGTTCGTGAAGTAGTCCAGAAAGTCGATCGTCGAGCCCGCGTCCGTGCACGCCGCGTTGAGCACCATCCACTCGTGCATCTGCCCATAGTCCGCCCACAGGATCCGCTCCCCGCGAACGTCCCGCAGCTTGGTGAACCGCTCGCGGCTCCCCGGCCGCTTCCACGCCAGCGCGGCCATCTCCTGTACCAGCACGCTCATCCGCGCCGGACGAAACGACGGATCGAGCTGGGCCGCCCGCTCCCACAGCCACGTGTACACGCCCGTCGCCTGGTACAGGTCGCCGCTCCTCACCAGTCGCCGTGCCTCGTCGAGCCGGTCCAGCGGCCCAATCTTCTCCTCGATCGCCGGATCGCGAACGATCGGGGCCAGCTCATCGCGCGTGTTGTGCAGCGGTTCCGGCTCCGGCGGGGCCTCCGGCATCGGGCACGCCTTCTCGTGCATCATCTTCCATACCGGGTCCGTCGCGCTGTACCGGTCCTTGGCAAAGTCCGCCTGGTACAGAATGCGCAGCGGCGAGGGGATCATGCGGGGTTTGATGAAGTTGTTCTGGGGCTCGCCACCGGGTAGCACGAACTCCGGGAATGCAAGCGTCTCCGTGCACACGCTCGCCATCAGCTTCCCCTCGATATACACCTGCACCAGAGGCCCCTGCCCTCGGCGAGTGAACGTCGTCTTGCGAGCCCCGCCCTTCGCCGGAATCTTGATCGCCACGCAGTGCCACCGGGCAAAGGCCCACAGCGTCGGATTCTTCAGCGTCCGCCGCTCAAACTCCGCCTGGTCCACCGAGTCGTTTCCCTCGTAGTACACCAGCAGCATCCGGTGCTTCTCGTTGGCCTCGCGGTTCGCCTCCGCCAGCGTCTTGCCCTCCTCAAAGATCGGCGAGGGAAGCTTGGGCTGCGCCAAAGCAAGATTCGCGAAGGCGCACGCCCCGATCACCGCCGCGGCCGCAACCGTTCCAATGCGCATGGACGCCTCCCGGTACCCATCCCATACGAGCCCGGCAGAATGAAGTTGCCACCGCTTTTCTGATACTTCCCACCTCCCCCTTCCCACTTCCCACTTTCTCTATCTCCCCACGGCCTCCACCAGCAAGTTCGCCGCCGCCGCTTCCCCGATCGTCACCGCCCGCTCGCCCACGACCACCGTCACCGTCCCCGCGCCCGGCTCCGCACGCTCGAGCGTCAGCACCGCCCCGATGCGGATCTGGTGTCGATCCAGAAACCGCAGGAAGTCCGCCCGCTGGTCCAGCACCCGCGCCAGCCGCACCCGCGCCCCGGGCCTGCACCGCGCCACCGCCACCAGCGCGGCCTCTCTCAGCCGCCCATTCTCATCCGGGATCGGATCGCCGTGCGGGTCCACCGCCGGATGCCCCAGAAACGCATCCAGCTTCTCCAGCATCCGGTCCGAGATCGCGTGCTCCAGCCGCTCCGCCTCCTCGTGCACCTCGCTCCAGTCCATCCCCAGCGTCCGCACAAGGAACGTCTCGATCAGCCGGTGCTTCCGCAAAACTGCCAGCGCCATCCGCTCCCCGCGCGCCGTCAGCGTCACTCCCGCGTACCGCTCGTACTTCGCCAGCCGATCCCGCGCCAGCTTCTTCACCATCGTCGTCGCCGTTCCCGGCGTCACACCCACCGCCGCGGCCACCTCGCCCAGCGCCACGCTCGGCCCCTCGCACACGCCCCGAAGCGTGTAGATCGCCTTCACATAGTTCTCGACCGTTTCCGTGGCCATGGGTTCGTGCGGAGTAGGGGAGGTGGGGGCTGGGGAAAAAGCAGTGGGGGGGGCAGGACGTATCGGCGGTCGCCCTCTCCCCCTCAAGGTTGACCCGCCGACGATCCGATCATATCTTTGAGTCGTCAAACTTTCAATGATGGATCTGTCGAACATGCCCCTCCCGGCCCCATTCCGCCGCGCCCCCGCGATCGCTCCACGGGTCATCCCGCTCGTCGCCCTCGCCCTCCTCCGTGCCGAGTCGAACGACCGCTACGTCGCCGACCTCGTCCACACCATCACTCTCGGTCACGCCCTCGTCGGCGATCTGGCCGCGTACGTCGAGTACGCCGCGTCCGCCAGCCTCAGCCACGACCACCCCTACGCGGCCAGCTTCAACACCGGCCTGACCCTCGCCCCCTCCGCCTTCGCCGGTCTTTCCGTTCGCTTCTGATCGGTCTCCTCATGTCTTCCGCCCACCACGCCTCTCCCTCGCTCCCCGAAGTCCACCGCTCGCTCGACGTGGCCCATGCCACCCACGGGGGAGTGGGGGGGCGGCCGTGGTGGCGGCGCATGCTCGGCTTCGCCGGCCCCGGCTTCCTCGTCTCCGTCGGCTACATGGACCCCGGCAACTGGGGCACCGATCTCGCCGGCGGCAGCCGCTTCGGCTACGCGCTGCTCTGGGTCATCCTCGCCTCGAACCTGATGGCGATCTTCCTGCAGATCCTCTGCGCCCGTCTCGGCATCGTCACGGGCAAGGACCTCGCGCAGGCCTGCCGCGATTACTATTCCAAGCCGACCGCCATCGCCCTGTGGATTCTTTGCGAGGTCGCCATCATCGCCTGCGACCTGGCCGAGGTCATCGGCTCGGCCGTCGCGCTCAACCTGCTGCTGAAGATCCCGCTGCTCTGGGGCGTCATCATCACCGGGGCCGACGTCCTCCTGCTCCTCCTGCTCATCAACGTCGGCTTCCGCAAGCTCGAGGCCCTCGTTATCGCCCTTGTCGCCACGATCGGCGCCTGCTTCGCCATCAATCTCTACATGGCCAATCCCGACTGGGCCGCGGTCGTCCACGGCACGCTCGTTCCCGCCCTTCCCCTCGCCACCGACACTCCCGGCGAGGCCCCCTCCATCACCCCCGCGCTGCTCATCTCGCTCGGCATCCTCGGCGCAACTGTGATGCCCCACAACCTCTACCTCCACTCCTCCGTCGTCCAGACCCGCCGCTTCGGCCTCGACAGCCTCGGGAAAAAGGCCGCCATCCACTACAACACCGTCGACACCGTCGTCGCCCTCGGCGCCGCCTTCTTCGTCAACGCCGCCATCCTCGTCCTCGCCGCCGCCGTCTTCTTCAAATCCGGAACCGTCGTCGAGGGCCTTGATCAGGCCCACGAGCTCCTCCGCCCCGCCCTCGGCGGCGCGGCCGCCACGCTCTTCGCCGTCGCCCTCCTCGCCTCCGGCCAGTCCTCCACCATCACCGGCACCCTCGCCGGCCAGATCGTCATGGAGGGCTTCCTCCGCATCCGCATCAAGCCCTGGCTCCGCCGCATGATCACCCGCGGCCTCGCCATCGTCCCCGCCCTCATCATCATCTCCATCACCGGCGGCAAGGACACCGTCCAGCTCCTGGTCATCTCCCAGGTCGTCCTCTCGATGCAGCTCCCCTTTGCCATCTTCCCCTTGCTCATGGTCACGGGCAGCAAGAAGCGCATGGGCGAGTTTGCCAGTCCGCTCGTGGTCCAGATCGTCGGCTACGCCATCGGCACCCTCATCGTCGCCCTCAACATCTACCTGCTCGTGGACACCCTCGGCCCCTGGTGGGTCGGCGGCGGCGCGGCCGTCATGCTCGCGTTCGCCGCGTACGTCCGCTGGTTCTACCGCCCAAGCCCTTCTTCACCGGCTTCCGCGTAGCAGTGTTCTTCGCCTTCTTCGTGCTTCCCTTCGTCTTCTTCGCGGAAACGGCCTTGGCCCTTCGCCCATACGCAACGGGATGCCGCGGCTGGTACAGCCCCATCTCCCCCGCCCCGGGAATCCTGATCGCCGTCACGATCCCCCACCCGTGATCCTCGATGGGCTTGGTGATCTCCACGCCCTTGGCCCGCAGCGCGGCCACTGTCGCGTGCACATCATCGCACATGAAATAGATCTCGGTGTGCTCGCGATCGTCATCCCCCTCGCCCGGATGCGCCGCGATCTCCCCCGGCGGCAACGCAAAGATCAGCCACCCGCGCCCCGCATCCACGTGCGGCCACTCCAGCACATCCCGGAAAAACGCTCGGGCCTTCTCCGCATTCTTCGCATAGATAAGCGCATGCATGCCGTTGATCATGCGCGCCAGTCTACCGACCGCCGTCTCAAACACAATTCTCCCCTGCTCCGCTGCCCACCGCTCTATCCGTTTCCCTACCCTCACCCATGCTCGCCCTCGCGGAAACGGCCCCGGTTCTGCCTCTCTCGACCATCCTGCTGCGGCTCGGCGTCGCCATGCTCTTCGGCGCGGCCATCGGCGTCAACCGCCAGCGCATGCACAAGCCCGCAGGCCTGCGCACCCTCATGCTCGTCTGCCTCGGCGCCTGCACCTTCACGCTCCTGCCCATCGCATACCACGCCCCCGGGGGCGATCCCATGTCCACCGCCGACATGTCCCGCATCATCCAGGGCATCGTCGGCGGCATCGGCTTCCTCGGCGCGGGCGTCATCATCCATTCCGGCACCAAGACCGCCGGCATCACCACCGCCGCCGCCGTCTGGCTGACCGCCGCCGTCGGAGTCGCCATCGGCGCGGGCGAACTCCGCCTCGGCATCGCGGCCGGTGTCGCCGCCGTCCTCACGCTCTCCATCGTCGGCCGCATCGAGGCGGCGTTCTTCCCCGACACCCACGCGCCCGACGCCGACGCCGACGCGGCCGCGTCCGAGCCAGTCAAGCCCTCGAACTGAACCCGCCGCGCCCGTCCCACGGAGCCCCTCCATGCACCGATGGCTGTTGATCCCGGCCGCGCTCGCGCTCGCGCTCGCATGCTCGCTCGCGATCGCCGCGCCGCCCGAGCCGGCACCCGCCGCACAGGCCGCATCCCCCGCCGCGCCCGCCGAGCTCGCACGCCCCACCGACCTCATCACCGTGCAGCGCGGCACGCTCCCCATCGTCATCTCCGCGCCCCACGGCGGCCAGTGCCGCGTCCCCGGCTCCACCGATCGCACCAAAGGCGTCACCGTCCGCGACGACGCCACCTCGGAAGTCGCCCTCCTCGTTGCCCAGCGCCTCACCGCGAGGCTCGGCGCCAAGCCCTCGTTCGTCATCGCCCAGTTCTCGCGCAAGGATGCCGATCCCAACCGCGACGCCGCCTCCGGCGAGGCCCACGAGAACGACGCCGCCAAGGCCCAGTACGACGCCTATCACCACGCCCTCCGCACGCTCGTCGATGAAGCCGCCAAGGCTCCCCGCGGCGCGATCCTCATCGACCTCCACGGCCAGAAGCGCGAGCCCGACGCCATCGTGCGCGGCACGCGCGACGGAAAGACCGTCGCCAAACTCCTCAAACTCCACGGTCTGGACGCGCTCACCGGCCCCGACAGCATCTGCGGCCGCCTGCGCGCTGCGGGCTACACCGTTCTCCCGGCCGATCCGGCCGCCAAGCCCGCCGATGTGCCGCAGAACCGCGACGCCGCCTCGGCACGCCATCCGCTTGACGAGGCCTTCTTCGACGGCGGCTACATCGTCGCGCACTACGGCAGCGACCGGCCCGGCGGGATCGACGCCATCCAGCTCGAGCTCGGCCGCATGCGCTCCACCGAGACGCTCAAGCTCTCGCGCACCATCGCCGACGCCATCGCGGCGTTCTACGAGCGGTACCTCGCGCCCGAGCCGCCCGCCGATAAAAAACGCACCACGGTGCCCGCCGCCGAGATCACGCCCGTTCCGACGCAGTGATCGCGCCTTGCCGCGATTCAGGCAGCCGACCAACTCCCAACCGCTGCGCAAGGTTTCCTTGACGTGCCGTTCGGGATGGTCGATAGTGAAATCCTCATGGAAATGCTGCCGGCGGTGGACATCGCGTGTCGGGTCGGAGGCGCGCTGCTCTGCGGCGCACTCGTCGGCCTCGAGCGCGAGCGCAAGCACCGGCCCGCCGGCTTTCGCACCATGATCCTCATCTCGCTGGGCTCCTGCGGTTTCGTGCTCCTCGGCGCTGAGACCATCGCCAGGGTCGGCATCGACACCACCGCCACCCTTGCGCCCGGCCAGCCCATCCCGGGACAGGCCGAGATGTCCCGCGTCATCCAGGGCCTCATGGGCGGCATCGGATTCCTCGGCGCGGGCGCGGTCATCCAGAACAAGAAGGCCGTGCGCGGCCTCACCACCGCCGCCGCCGTCTGGGTCGTCGCCGCCCTCGGCGCCGCCTGCGGGTTCGGGCTCTACAACCTCGCCATCATCCTCGGCGCCGCCACGCTCTTCACCCTCGTCGTCCTCGACCTCGTCGAGGACCGCTTCTTCCCCGATCCCGAGGACTTCGGCGACTCCAAGGGCGATAAAAAGAACGGCGACCGCGCCGCCGATTCGAGCGGCGCATCCGAGCGCTCCGACGCAGGCGTCGGCCCATCCCGCCTCCGCGGCGAAGAACTCCGCGAAATGCCCGCCGGCGGAGCCACCGCCTGGCCCGCGGCAACGAGGCAGTAGAAAAGCACACAGCACAAACCACACAGCACAAATGAGAACCCCGAGCGCCGCCGCCCGGGGTTTGTCTTTGGATCGAATGTGGGCTTTGAACTGTGTGCTTTGTGCTTTGCCCGCTCCCTACCCTGCGCCCCCGGAGCCCACAATGTCCACGACCACCTCCCCAGCCCCCGCCCCCTTCTTCACCCGCACCGCCGCCACCCTCCGCACCCTGCACGAGGGCGGCCAGTTCAAGCACCTCCGCACCATCACCGGCCCGATGGACGCCGAGGTCAACATCGAGGGCTTTGGTCGCTGCCTCTGCTTCTGCTCCAACAACTACCTCGGCCTCGCGAATCACCCGGAGGTGATCGAGGCCGGGCACAAGGGCCTGCGCGACTTCGGCGCGGGCACCGCGAGCGTCCGCTTCATCTGCGGCACCTTCGCCCCGCACCTCGAGCTCGAGGCCGAGATCGCCCGCATGATGGGCACCGAGGCCTCGTACACCTTCGTCTCCTGCTGGAACGCCAACGAGGCCGTCTTCCCCACCCTCTGCGAGCCCGGCGACACCATCATCTCCGATGAGCTCAACCACGCCAGCATCATCGACGCCGTCCGCCTCGCCACGGTGATCAAGAAGGGCCTCAACAAGAGCGTCTACAAGAACAACGTGCTGAAGGGGGAGAACTCGCTCGAGCAACGCCTCAAGGAAGCCGCGGCCGCCGCGTCCTCCACCTCGCAGATCTGGGTTGTCACCGACGGCGTCTTCTCCATGGAAGGCTCCATCGCCGACCTCCCGACGATGCGCAAACTTTGCGACCAGTACAACGCCATCCTCGTCGTGGATGACTCCCACGGCCACGGCGTCATGGGCAAAACCGGCCGCGGCACCCACGAGCACTGGAACATGTGTCCGCCGCTCTCCTCTCCGTCACTCCGTCACTCCGTCACTTCGTCACTCGGCCAGGTCGACGTCTTCACCGGCACCCTCGGCAAAGCCCTCGGCGGCGCGGCCGGCGGTTTCGTCGCGGGTCCCAAGTCCGCTATCGACCTCCTCATTCAACGCGGCCGCCCAACCCTCTTCTCCAACGCCCTCCCCGTCTCCGTCGCCTGCTCCGCCAAGAAGGCCATCGAGATCATGCTCCGCGAGCCCCAGCGCGTGCAGCGTTTGAAGGACAACGTGGCCTACGCCCGCAAGCAGATCACCGCCGCCGGCTTCGACGTCCTCCAGAGCCCCACGGCCATCTGCCCCATCATCGTCCACGACACGGCCAAGGCCATCGCCATGTCCAAGCGCCTCCTCGAGCTCGGCGTCTTCGTCATCGGCTTCGGCTACCCCGTCGTCCCCGAGGGCCACGCCCGCCTCCGCGTGCAAATCTCCGCCGCGCACACGAATCAGCACATCGACACGCTCGCCAGCGCGCTCAAGAAACTCTGATCGCCGCCGCCGACTGGAATCGCAGAATCCGTCGGCTCCCCGGCTCCCCGGCTCCCCGGCTCCCCGGCTCCCCGGCTCCCCGGCTCCCCGGCTCCCCGGCTCCCCGGCTCCCCGGCTCCCCGGCTCCCCTGCTCCCCTGCGTTGCCGGCGCTACGCCCCCCGCCCACCCCTCGCCCGATTCCCCATCGCCATCGTCCACTTCGCCACCACCTCCGCCATCACAAACGGCTTCCCGCACTCCGGGCACACGCCCAGCTCCCCGATGCCGCGCAGGTCATGCCCGCATTTCGGGCACGCCCGCCACTGCATCGCCTCGATCCGCCGCTCCCAGCCCCGTTTCCAGCGCGCCGTCCCCCACACCGCGCCTGCCACTACCACGATCGATCCCAGCGGGGCCCACCACGTGCCCCACTGGATCCCCGCCCAGCATCCGGCCACGACGATCGCGCCCGATCCGCAAATTAGCGCCGCCCGCTCAATGGCCTGGAGTCGCGTGGGAATGCTCATGGTCGATCTTCGAACTTTACGACGCAGCAGAACATCCGCAACCTCCCGACCCCCTCATCCGTATCCCCTTCCGCTGACATCTTGCACGTGCAAGGGCGAGCGTTCGGAACTCCGGCGGTTCGGGCATCCATCCCTTTCCCCAATGTTCTGATCCATCGCTGAGCGAAGCGCGGCCTGTGGCACTTGCCGCCGGCCGAACCACCCTCCTCGGAGGGCCGCCCCGCTCACCCGCGCCACCGGCGCTCCACCCGCACACTCGCCGACAACTCGGTCGATGGTCCTGCCAATGGCTCCAGGCGATCGCCGCGCCCGCGTCGATCTCCCCGCCCCACGCAGACACCCATCACGCGCTCCGATCGCCTCGCCCGAAGCAGGCTCCACGCCTGTTCCTCGCGCAAGTCGTCCCCCAGCGCAACGCCCCGTGCGAGCGCACGCACGCGGCGAGCAGTGCCGGTTCGTGTTCGTTGAATCCCATCCACCAATCAACTCCCGAAAGGAGTGCGCATGTCTCACGTCCACAGTTCATTCACTCGCACCAATCGCCGGGTCTCCGGGGCCCATGCACGGTTCGCCTTCACCCTCATCGAGCTCCTAGTCGTCATCGCCATCATCGCCCTGCTCGTGGGCATCCTCCTCCCCGCCCTCTCCCAGGCCCGCAAGGCCGCCCGGGCCCTGCTCGACGGCAACAACTCCCGCAACACCATGCAGGCCCTCACCCTCTGGGCCCAGTCCAACCAGGACCAGTACCCCCTCCCCAGCGTGCTCGACGCCGGCGACCAGACCGTTGCCGTCACCGGTGAGCAGAAGAACACCACCGGCCACATCATCTCCGTGCTCATCTTCAACGGCGGCGCGAGCGTTCAGCAGTTCGTCAGCGCCAGCGAGTCCAACGCCTCGCAGATCCAGCGCTACGACCTCTACGAATACTCCAACCCCTCCGGCGCCGTCAACACCACCTCCGCACTCTGGGACCCCAAGTTCAAGGGCACCCCGGCCGACGCGGCCGCGCCCGCCTCGCTCATGGGCGCCAACATCGCCAACAACTCATTCGCCCATCTCGTCCCCTTCGGCAAGCGCCGCGCCATGTGGAGCAACACCTACAACTCCACCGAGGCCGTCTTCGGCAACCGCGGCCCAACCTACGCCGCCTCCGACGCCGCGCCCTACCCCAGCACCGGCCGTTGGACCCTCACCCCCGACGCCTACGGCACCGCCTCCAACACCCTCCTCATCCACGGCGGCCGAAGCACCTGGGAAGGCCAGATCGGCTACAACGACGCCCACGTCAACTTCGAGACCAAGCCCAATCCCGACACCCTCACCTACACCCGCAGCGCCTCGCCGCGCACCGTGAGCGACAACCTCTTCGTCAACGAGACCGACCAGCTCGGCGGCGATACCACCCCGGGCCAGGTCAAGAACGGCACCAACGCCTACCTCCGCCCGGTCTCGACGGTCACCGGCAGCAACTCCAACTACACCATCAACGTCTGGCGCGACTAATCGCGCGGCACCGGGCATCTACCCGGTGTTCTTCTTCAGGCACGAACGCGCCGAGAGGCGCGTCCCTCTTCCGGGCGTCCGGCGGCGCGAGCCCGCCGCCGGACGTTCTTCTCGATCGCAGGAGTCTCCCATGTCCTCCCCCCGCACCCGCGGCCTCACCCTCATCGAAATGCTCGTGGTGATGGCCATTCTCATCGTCGGTATCGCCATCCTGCTCCCGTCCATCGGCTCGCGCCCGCGAATCCACACGCGCAGCGCGGTAGACGCGAACAACGTTCGCAATACGTTGCAGGCCCTCACTATCTGGGCCCAGAACAATCGCGGTTCCTATCCCCTTCCCAGCGTTATCGATGTCGACAACGCCACCCTCGATCTTCCGGCTCACACCAAGGACGCCACCGCCGGCATCCTCTCGCTCCTGATCTTCAATGGACATGCCACCCCGCAGCAGTTTGTCAGCTCCGCCGAGGTCAACCCGCTTATCCAGCGCTTCGACAACTACCAATACACCACCCCCTCCGGCGCGGCCAAGCCCGCCGACGCCCTCTGGGACCCCGCCTTCCGCGGCACGCCAGACGACCCAACCACCTACGCCAACATCGCTTCCGGCCCCGTCGGCCACCAGTCCTACGCCCACGTCCTCCCCTTCGGGAAGCGCCGTAAACAGTGGGCCGACACCTACAACTCCACCGAGCCCGTTTTCGGCAACCGCGGCCCAACCTACGCCCAATCCGACGCCGCGCCCGCCGCCAGGAAAGTGGGGGAGTGGTCCCTCCTCCCCGGCCTCCTCGGCACGCAGTCCAACACGCTCCTCATCCACGGCGGCCGGAACACCTGGGAAGGCAACATCGGCTACAACGACAACCACGTCAACTTCGAAACCAGCCCCACGCCCGACGCCGTCACCCTTTTCGTCCTCGGCCCCGGCGCGGCAGGCAAACCAGGCCGCAAGGCGGCCGCGCCCGACAACCTGTTCGTCAATGAAACCAACGAACACGAAGGCGACGGCCCCGAAGCCGCATCAGGCGCGATCACCAGCGGAACCAACGCCTACCTCCGCCCCATCGCGGAGGTCGCCAACCCCACGCGCCCAAGGGTCTGGCGGGATTGAAAAAAGACCTTCCAAAGGGAGGGTCTTGGAACTTCGTCACTCCGTCACTTCCCACTCAGTCCTCCGGCACATGATCGCTCGTCACGATCTCCCGGAACCGGTGCCGCAGCTTCGCCGTGATCGGGCCCTCGCCCTTCGAGATCTCCTTCTCCCCGATCGAGTGCACCGCGATGATCTCCGCGGCCGTGCCCGTCAGGAACACCTCGTCGGCGCTCATCACCTCGTCCAGCCGCATGAGCTTCTCCTCGCAGTGGACCTTGCAGTCCCGCGCGAGCGTCTCCATCACGAACTTCCGCGTCACGCCCTCGAGCAGGCCGCCCTGCCCGCAGATCGACGGCGGCGTGTACATCTTCCCGTTCTTGATGATGAAGATGTTGTCGCCCGTGCACTCGGTGACGTACCCGTCGGTCGAGAGCATGATCGCCTCGTCGCACCCGGCCTCGATGGCCTCCATCTTGGCGAGGATGTTGTTGAGGTAGTTCAGGCTCTTGATGCGCGGATCGAGGCAGGCGATCGGCGTCTTGGGCCGCTTGGCCACGACGACGCCCATGCCCGTCTTGTACGACTCCTCGGAGTACAGCCGGATCTGGTCGGCGATGCAGATGACCCCGGGCGCGGGGCAGCGCCGCGGGTCGAGCCCGAGCGTGCCGAACCCGCGCGTGATCACCAGGCGGATGTACCCCTCCTGGATGTTGTTGGCCGAGATGCAGTCGCGCTGGATCTGCACCATCTCGCGCATCGACACGGGGATCTTCAGGTGGATTGCCTCGGCGCAGCGGTACAGCCGGTCCATGTGCGACTGGCACTTGAAGATCCGCCCGCGATAGATGCGGATCCCCTCGAACACGCCGTCGCCGTACAGCAAGCCGTGGTCGTACACGCTCACCATCGCGTCGCGCTTGGGGAGCATCTTGCCGTTCACGTAGATAATCGGCGTCGCGCCGGCGTCGTCGTTCCAGTGGTCCGTCACCGGCGCCGGTTTAGCGCCCCCAACGGCCTGCGCGGCCGCCGCGCCGTTGCCGGCGTGCGTGCGTGCGGTGCTCGTGGCAGATGGTGCGCTCATGGTCGTTCCCTCGAAAAAACCGGCTCCAGACCCTCCCAAACCCCGTTTCCGGGCGCAAGCATACGCCGCCGATTCCGCGTTTCCGGCATCGATCAGACGACGCTCAGCCCCTCTCTGTTCGGCCACTTCGCCCGGGCGGATCAGCCTTGCCCGAATTCACCCGGACAATCCCGGGGACGCCCCCCGTTCGCCGCACGCCAACCAAATCACGCGGCCACCCAACCCCACCACGTCGCCGCGGGCTCGGCCCAGTATCTGAAATCTCAAATCTGAAATCTGAAATCTCAAATCGCTACGCCACTCTCACCTCCGCCCCCAGTTCCTTCTTCGCCGCCCCGATCACCGCCTCCACCTGCGGTGAGACCTCCTCGTGCGTGAGCGTCCGGGCCGGATCGCGGAACCGCATCCGCATCGTCACCGACTTCTTCCCCGGCCCCGCCTGGGCCCCGCGATACGCCCCGACAAACGCCCACGACTCCAGCCGCTCCACCTTCAGCCCCGCCACCAGCGCATCGATCTTCGCCCACGCCGTCTCCTCGCGCACGATCAGCGACAGGTCGCGCTCGATCGACGGGAACGCCGGCAGCGCGTGCACCAACGACTTGGGCGGCCACAGCGCCACCAGCGACGCCACGCTCAGCTCCGCCGCCACCACCGGCGTCTCCAGCCCGTGCTCGGCCTGTACGCCCGCGGCGATGAGCCCGAAGCACCCCGCCGCCTGCCCGTTGATCTTGACCTCCGCAAACGCCCCCGCATCCCACGCACCGCTCGGCGGCGTCGTGCTCGGGATGATCTCCACGCGCACGCTCTCGCCACCCAAGGCCCGGGCCGCGCTCTCGATCGCCCCGCGCACCAGCCGCACCGCGGCCTGCTTCTTCTCCACGGCCTTCGCCCCCGCCGGGAAGCAGCAGTCCGCCAGCATCGCCACGTTCACCCGCTCCACTTCCTTCCCGCGCTCGCCCTTCTTGGCGGGGGGGGTCTCCGCGAACACCGACGAGATCTCGAACAGCCGCAGCCCTCCGCCCGCCGCGGCCCCGCCCACCTCGCCATCGGCCAGCACCCCGCGATCCTGGTTCGCCCGCCGGCACGCCAGCAGGCTCACCAGCGAGCTCGGCCGCAGCACCGGGTCCGCCTTCCGCCGCTCATCGCACACCTGCATCATCTGAAGGCCCGCCGGCACGAACGGCTTGGCCGCCTTCGGCGACACGAACGTGAACGTCACCGCCTCGTAGAAGCCCAGCCCCGTCAGCACGCGCCCGAGGGCATCCACCGCCCGCTCGCTCGGCTGCGGCGCGGCTACACGCACATCCACCATCTCATGCACCGGCAACTTGTCCAGCCCGTGCGTCCGCGCCACCTCCTCGATCAGGTCGATCTCGCGCTCCAGGTCCGGACGATGCGCCGGGATCGTGCACGCCAGCACCGGCTCCCCCCCGGGATTCGTCAGCGACCGCGGCTCCGGCCGCGTCGCGATCTCGTGCGCCTCGAGCACCCGCTGCACATCCGGCATCGGCACGCTCACGCCCAGCATCGCCGCCACCCGCGACGGCCGCACCCGCACCGTCTCCAATGGCTTCGGCTCCGGCCCCGCGTGGATCACCCCGGGCAGCAGCCGCCCGCCCGTGAGCCGGCAGATCAGCGCGGCCAGTCGCTTCCCCGCCGCCTCGATCGTCCGCGCATCCACGATCCGCTCGAACCGATAGCTCGCATCGGTGCGCAGCCCATACCGCCGCGCCGCCCGCCGGATCGCCACCGGCTCCCACGTCGCCGCCTCCAGCACGATGTCGGTCGTCTTCTCCGACACGCCCGTGCTCGCTTCGCCCATCACCCCCGCGAGACTGATCGCGTGCGACTCGTCGGCCACGACAACCTCATCCCCGCGCAGCTCCAGCGTCTTCCCATCCAGCAGCACCAGCTTCTCCCCCTTCGCGGCCGCGCGCACCACCACCCGCGCCTTCCCATCCGCGCCTTTGGCCAGCGTCGCCAGGTCGAAGACGTGCGACGGCTGCCCGTACTCAAAGCCCACGAAGTTCGTGATGTCCACCACGGTGTTGATCGACCGCTGTCCCACACCCTCCAGCGCGGCCACAAGCCACTTCGGGCTCGGCCCCACCTTCGCCCCTGTGATCACCCGCGCCGTGAACAGCGGACACTCCCCGTGCACCCGGTTGTCCACCGCCAGCACCGCCCCCACATCCCGCGACCCCGCCGCCGGCGCGACCCCATCGCCCCCGCCTCCCGCGCCCTCCCCGAACCAGTCGAACACCTTCCCCGGCGCGGGCAACTTCAGCCGCCGCGCCACGCTCGCCCCCGAAGAGGCCGCGATCTCCCGCGCCACCCCGATGTGCGAGAGCACATCCCCGCGATTCGAGGTCACCTCAACATCCAGCATCACATCCCCGCTCGGCAGCGTCGTCGCCGACTCGATCGGAAACCCCGCATACGTGAGCACCCGCTCCGCCTCCTCGGCGGTCACGTTCCCGGGCTCCAGATACTCGTTCAACCAGCGCAAGGAGATGTGCATAGGGCCAAGGGTATTCAGAGCCGAGCGGCGCAAGCCGCCGGTGTATCCGCCCGGAGGGCAGACCCCCGCCAACATCTGTACACTTCGCGCATGATCAGACTCCTCACTCTGCTCTGCTTCCTGTGCCTGTGTGCCGCAGGCTGCGTGCTCCAAAGCGACCCCGCCGCCTCAAGCAGTGGGGGAGCCGCCACCTCCGCGCCCCCCCGCGACTTCTGGCTCGGCATCACCGTCACCGGCCCCATCCGCGAAAGCGCGGCCGCCTACGACGCCCTCCCCCGCCCCCTCCGCCCCGCCCGCTACGTCGTCGAAGCCGATCGCATCCTCCGCGTCGCCTACGGACCCGGCGCCACCACCGACGCCTTCCCCCCGCCCACCCGCCGCCTTACCGCCACGGAGTTCAACGACCTCTACGCCGCCACCCGCGACGCCGGCCTCCTCAGCGCCGACCACCCTTTCGCCGTCAAGACCATCACCAAGCCCAGCACCCCCGACCCGAGCGCCCCAGGCCCCGCCCGCACCGACTACATCATCACCACCCACGCCGCCGACCAGCAGCACACGATTGTGATGGAGGCCGCCCCGCAAGCCTCCGACCACTCCCGCCGCGCCGCAGCGGTCATCGACTGGCTCGCGAGCAAGGCCTGGGTCGCGCCCTCCGCCAAGCCCTGAATCGCATCCTCTCCGCGATCTCTCCGTGGCCTCCGTGGCCCTCCGTGATTCAACCCTTCACCCCGCGGCAATCACGGCGCTCGCCTCATCCAGAATCCGATTCGCCGCGTCCACGCTCGGCGCCTCCGCGATCAGCCGCATGATCGGCTCGGTGTTGCTGCCGCGCACGTGCAACCACGCCCGCTGCGCATCGAGCCCCACCCACACCCCATCCTGCCGATCCACGCGCACACCCGTCTTCCCGGTGTATGCCCGCGCCACCGCCTCCACCGCCCGCTTCGCATCCTCCGGCCCCTTCAGGTCCACCTTCCGCTTCACGATCGCGTACGCCGGAATCTCCGCGACCAACTGCGACACCGTTTTCCCCGTCCGCGTCATCAGCGCCAGCACCAAGCCCATCGCCGAGAGCGAATCGCGGATGTACGTCACCCGCGGCCAGATCACTCCGCCGTTCCCCTCGCCGCCGATGAGCGACCCCTCCCGCTTCATGGCCTCCACCACGTTCGCCTCGCCCACCGCCGTGCGAATCACCCGCGCGCCATGCCTCGCCGCCACATCCTCGATCATCCGGCTCGTCGACAGATTCACGCACACCGCCGATCCCTTCGCCCGCTCCGGCTGCGCCCCAAGCACCGCCTCGGCCGCGAGCGCGAGCGTGTACTCCTCCCCGATGTAGCTCCCCTTCTCATCGATGATCGCCAGCCGGTCCGCATCCGGGTCCTGCGCAAAGCCCACATCCGCCCGTTTCTCGGCCGTGAACTTCGCCAACGTCTGAAGGTTTTCCCGCGTCGGCTCCGGCGTGTGCGGGAAGATCCCGCTGTCCGACGACCCAAGGTGATGGATGATCCGGTCCCCCAGCAGCGCGCGAGCCCCCAGCGTCCCCGACCCGTTCACCGAATCCACCACGCACTTCACGCTCTGCCACCGCCGATCCTCCACGCACCCGATCGCCTTGAGCGCCTCGCGCACGCGATCCACATGAATGTGCACCGCCTCCGGCACACACCCCAGCGCCGCAGCCCCACCCGGCGCGCTCACCGAGATCGTCCCCGCCCGCTCCACCCCAACGCCCACGGCCCCACCAGTCTCCACCGCCCGATACCGCGCGATGATCTCATCCGCCAGCCCCTTCGACGGCGCGGCCGCCTCCGCCTTCCCACATCCGACATCCGACATCCCACATCCCACATTCACAATGACCTTCAGCCCATTCCACTCCTGCGGGTTATGGCTCGCCGTCACCACCAGCCCCCCGACGGCCCCGCGCACATCGCACATCACCCCGATCGTCGGCGTCATCGCCACCCCGCACTCGAGCACATCGCACCCGCTCGCCGCCAGCCCCGCAGCGGCCGCCCGCATCAGCACATCCCCCGCCAGCCGCCCATCCCGCCCCAACACCACAAGCGGCCGCCTCCCCGCCTCCCCCGCCCCGGCGGGGGAGGTCGCGAGCAGGACGCTCGCGGCTCTCGAGCGCAGCGAGGACGGAGGGGGTGTGCTCGCAGCCCGCTCCACAAACCAGGCCCCAACCACCATCGCAAACCGCGCCGCCACCTCCGGCGTCATGCTCTTGCCGAAAATCCCCCGGCATCCTGAAACAGACAACATCAGCGGCGCGGCAATGGTCATGGGACCAATCTTTGGCACGCGCACGCCCCAAAGCCGTCAACACCCCGCAAACCACGAGTTGACGAAATCAAAGATGTCCAGCCCGTCCAAAGCCCCGGAAGCGTTGAAGTCCGCCCACGAATCCCCCACCAGCCAGCCGTTCAGGAAGTCGAACACGTCGGACACATCCACGCCCCCGGAGCAGTTGTAATCGGGCGGGCACAGGCCCCGTGCATTCCATCGCCAGAACGTCGTAGAAAGCGTCACGCTGGTCGGAGCATTGACAACGGAGGTCTTGACAAGAAAGTCGCCTCTCGACAACCCGAGCACAAAAGAAGCGCGGCCTGGTGGATACGACGGCAATGGACCCCAGGAGGTTCCATCCCATCGCAACACTCCGTACGGTGGGGTGCTCATGAACGCCGAGCCCATCCTCCCGGCCGCGAGCACATTGCCATTGGGCAGGACTGCAAGCGACTCAACTTGCAAGTTCATCGCACCCATGGGAGACCACGCGGTACCTGTCCATCGCGCGACCGCGCTATTTGGGTTGTCGCCTCCTCCGGCGAGAAAACCACCGTCCGGCAGTGGATAAATCGCCCACACACTCGCCGACCATGTGAGCGGGTAGTACACCCACGCCGAGCCGGACCATCGAGCGACATTTCCTGAGGGCGCATACGAGACGATCACATCTCCGTTCGCAAGCACGGCGGCCGCCGTTCCACCGGGCCCGCCCGCGTTGCCGAGTGTGCTCCACGTAGTGCCGTCATATCTCGCGAAGGTCCCGGGTCCAGCAAGCGACTGTCCTCCCGCGACAAGGTCACCATTCGGCAGCGCAGCCATCGAACGAACCTCGCCGGTGAGTCCCAGTCCCATCCATGTTGTACCAGTCCACCGGTACGCGGTGATGGTTGTGGAGGAGGGATTCGCCCAATTGCACCCCGCGACGATGTCGCCGTTCACTCGGTGAACGAGCGAACGAACATCCAGCGAGATTCCCGCACCCATCGCCTCCCATTCTCGCATGACGCTGTTGTATCGGGCAACGTGCATCGCCGGAACATTTCCGACCAGGGTGAACGTGCCGCCAACCAGCGTGTCACCGTCGGGGAGTTGCAGGATCGTGGACACACCACCGTTGAAAGTGGGCCACTCCTGCGTCCATGCTCCTCCGCACGTCTGCCCCGCTGCCGATCCCACCGCCGAGACCATTGCCAGCCCCGCCGCGCACACTCGAGCAAGCGTCGAAGGCATCGTCGCGGCCATCCTTCCTGTCCAAACCCCCTGCCCCAGCCCTTCGCGGCGAACGCCGCCACATGAGTTTACGTGCCGCCTCCCGCCCGGATGCACCCACCCCCAATCCGATGTAGACTATTTCCGCCCCTCCCCCGCCCGGAAGCCCCCATGCGCCGCCACCTCCACTACGAGCGCGCCTTCGAGAACTTCCTCCGCGCCCGGCGCATCCCCTACGTCGCCGTCGACGAGGCCCGCAAGGCCCTCGTCCCCGCCGCGCTCGCCCCCGAATCCCCCACCCCCCCGGCCCTCAAGTCCTTCGACTTCGTCCTCTACGGCGTCGAGTCCTCGCTCACCGGCCTGGGCCTCACCGGCAACCTCCTCGTCGACATCAAGGGCCGCCGCGTCTCCTCTTCTGCTTCGCGCACCGGCCTCCGGACCGGCCGATTGGAATCCTGGGCCACCATGGACGACGTCGACTCCCTCGCCCACTGGGAGCGCCTCTTCGGCGAGGGCTTCCAGGCCGCCTTCGTCTTCGTCTACGCCTGCGACGCCCAGCCCCCCGACGCCCTCTTCCAGGAAGTCTTCGAAGACCGCGGCACCTGGTACGCCCTCCGCGCCGTCACCCTCTCCGCCTATCGCGCGGCCATGAAGACCCGCTCTCCCAAGTGGCGCACCGTCGACATCCCCCGGCGCGTCTTCGAGCAAATCTCTACCCCTCTCACCACCGGCCTCGCCCACCTCTCCCCAGACCCCGGCCCCGAACTCGCCGCGCTGGCCTGATCATCGTTCGGCCTCCATCCGGTGCAACCCGGGCGCACCGCCGCTCGGATATCCTTTCCACATGCTCTCCCGCACCCTCCGCATCGCCCTCCCCCTCCTCGTCCTCATCGCCGCGGCCGCGCCCGTCCTCGCGCAGACCGCCCCCAAGGTCGAGAAGATCCTCAAGCCCGCCGTTCCCCCCGTCGGCAAGTCCGACATCCCCTGGATGCCCTACATCATGGCCGCCCTCCTGGCCATCATCGTCGTCGCCGTCAACTTCATCCCCAGCAAGCGCGGCCACCAGGACTGATCACACGCCCGGGATGAGCGAGTCCGTAGGGGGGCGAGCGAATCCCGCGGACGGCCTGTCGCCACCACTTCGTACTTCCCACTTCTCACTTCATACTTCGAATGTCTCTCCTCCGCACCCACCCCAAGCTCATCGCCCTCAACGCCGCCCTCCTCGCGGCCCTCGCCGTCGCCACGTTTACCGGCTCCCGCACCGCCGACGCCCAGCCCACCTCCGCCCGCTCCGGCGAGCAGAATGGCCGTCTCCGCGGCGAGTACACCATCATCGCCGGCACCATCCAGGGCGGAACCACCTCCGCCCTCTACATCATCGACGCCGCGAATCAGGACCTCATCGCCCTCTCCTGGGACCGCACCAACAACCGCGCCAATCCCCTCGGCTACCGCTCCCTCACCGACGACGCCAAGTACCTCACCAAACCGCGTTAGTCGTCGTTCTCCTCTACTCCTCAACTCCTCACTCCTCATCCATGTCTTCCCAGAGCGCCAGCAACTCCCTCTCCCCCGCCGCCCTCCTCTGGGCCAGCGCCTTCATCCTCAGCGCGCTCCTCCTCGTCCAGCTCGGCCGCTCCACCGCTCCCGTCGGAGGCCGCACCCCTGATGCCGCCATCGCCCAAGCCTTCGCCGGCGCAGGCGGCGGCGGGGGCCTCGTCTCCCGCGTCGGCGACTACACCATCCTCTCCTTCAACGCCGGCAACGACGAAGCCGTCGCCGTCCTCGACGGCCGCGGCGAGCAGGTCTACTTCTACCGCATCAAGAACCTCAGCGAGTTCGAGTTCCTCGGCCGCGAGAGCCTCCCCAACCTCTTCACCACCGCCCGCAAGCTCGGCCCCGGCCGCAAGTAACAGAGGCATGGGCGCAAGCCCATGCAGCGGCCCCCCCAAAACGCTCCCCCTCACCCGGAATACACTTCATCCCCCGGCGGCCCCGCGGCCCCGGCCTTGTGCGTTTGAACCTGCCCGCCCCGCCGGCGACGGGCAGAGCCCCACCCCCGCCGGCACGCTTCCGTCCGATCCATTCACCACAGAGGACACAGAGTTCACAGAGAAGAAGATTGCGCGGCCTGCTTTGCCGATGCCTCGTGTTCCGGGTTCCGCGGCCCCATGTTCCGGTTCTTCTCACTGCTCTCGGTGTCCTCAGTGGCGAATCTCTCCCGGTGGCGCTCGCACGCACAAGGCCCCCACGACCAATGCCCATCCTCCCGCTGCCTCAGTTCGAGGCCGACCTCGCCGAGCAGGACCGCGAAACCTACGAGAAGCTCAAGCCGCCCTCTTCGGTCGTCGTGAAGTTCGGCACCATGGGCCTCATCGGTGAGTTCCCCTACGGCCTGGAAGACAAGCCAGGCTGCGGAACCAAGTTCGTCCTCCGCACCCACCGTGGCACCGAGCTCGGCGAGATGCTCACCTCCACCTGCCCCAACTCCGGGTGCGGCAAGAGCATCTCGCGCAAGGAGATGCTCGAGTACATCGATCGCTCCGGCGGCAAGGACTACCCCTTCTTCTCCATGCAGGGCAAGGTCCTCCGCATCGCCACCGTCGAGGACCTCAACCAGCAGAGCGCCATCGACGAGCGCCGCCCGCAGATGACGCGCCACGCCAAGATGCTCGTCGAGCGCATGAAGCTCCCCATGAAGCTCGTCGACGCCGAGCCCATCCTCGGCGGCGAGAAGATCACCTTCTACTTCGTCTCCGAAGAACGCATCGACTTCCGCGAGCTCGTCACCGAACTTGCCGCCGAGCACAACACCCGCATCGAGATGCGCCAGGTCGGCTCCCGCGACGAGGCCCGCCTCACCGCCGACTACGAGAAGTGCGGCCAGCACTGCTGCTGCAAGCAGTTCCTCAAGATCCTCAAGCCCGTCTCCATGAAGAACGCCAAGATCCAGAAGGCGACGCTGGATCCTCTGAAAATCTCCGGCCGCTGCGGCCGCCTCATGTGCTGCCTCCGCTACGAGGAGTCCTCCTACGACGAGCTCCGCGCCCGCCTCCCCAAGAAGCGCACCCGCGTCAGCGGCGCCTTCGGCACCGGCTTCGTCCTCGACACCCAGATCCTCACCCAGCTCTGCCTCATCCAGCTCGACGACAAGGACGAGCGCGTCGCCGTCCCCCTCGAAGAACTCACCATCCTCGGCCCGGGTGGTGGACCGCAGGGCGGCGGCGCACCGCGCCCGTCGCAGGGCTCCGCTCCCACTCAGCAACGCCCCGCCGCGACCGAAGAAACAGAAGCCGACGACGACGCTGAAAGCGCTGAGGGCGATTCCGTCGCCGAAAACAGAGGCCCGGGTCGGGGGGGCGCAAGTCCGGGCAGCGAGCCTTCAACGACCACACCTCCCTCCCAATCTCAACCCCCGCGCCGAGAAGATCGCCGCGACGACCGCCGCCCCGATCGCGCTCCCGGCGGCCCCGGCCCAAACCAAGGCCAGCGCCCGCCTCAAGGCCGCCCCCAGTGGCCCACCGCCGGTGGCGGCAAACCCAACCGCCCGCCTCAGCCCCAGCAACAGTTCCGCGGCCCAGGTGGCCCGCCCGCCAGCGGAAACCCACCAACAGACCGTCCACCCCAGCAGCCACGCCCGCCGCAGCAACAACCGCCGCGCCAGCCCTCGCCCCCGCCCGAACCCCGCGACGAGATCGACGACATCCTCGCCGACCTCGACACCGACTTCGGCGACAACAGAGGCCCGAGTGGGGGGGGCGCAAGCCCGGGCAGCGGCAATCAAGGCGGTCAGGGCGGCCCCGGCGGCGGAGGCCGCAAGCGCCGCCGCAAGCGCCGCCGCGGCGGAGGAGGCGGTGGAGGTAACCCGAGCGGCGGTGGCGGGGGGGGCGGTGGCGGCGGTGGTGGAAGTGGGGGCGGCGGTCCCCCGCCCGCCTGATCCACGGTGGCCTATCAATACCCGTGACCAGCTCTTACGACACCTACTCCTCCCCCCTCGCGGCCCGCAACGCCTCCCCGGAGATGCTCCGCCTCTGGTCCCCGCGCCACAAGTTCAACACCTGGCGACGCATCTGGCTCGCCGTCGCCGAGGCCCAGCACGAACTCACCACTGACAGAACCGCGAGCGCAAGCGAGCGAAGTACTCCCCTCGTTAGCGCAGAACAACTCGCCGAACTCCGCGCCGTCGTCACCCGCCCCGGCGGCATCACCGACGCCGAGATGAAGGCCGCCGAAAAACACGAACGCGACCTCCGCCACGACGTCATGGCCCACGTCCACGCCCTCGGCGACTCCTGCCCGAAGGCTAGGGGCATTATCCACCTCGGCATGACCAGCCAGGATGTGGTGTGCAACGCCGACAACCTGATCCTCTGCGACTCCATCCGATTGATCCGCGACAAGATCGCGAGAGCCGTCATCTCGCTCTCAACCCAAGCCGCGCGGCACAAATCGCTTCCCACCCTCGGCTTCACACACTATCAGCCTGCGCAGCCCGTCACCGTCGGTCGCCGATGCGCACTGTGGGCCTACGACTTGTCCATGTGCAACGCGCGGATGGATCAGATCGCCAGCACATCGCCCATGGACAGCCTCCGCGGCCTGCGCGGCGCCACCGGAACGCAGGCATCGTTCCTCGCCCTCCTCGTCGCCGACCCCACTCGCGTCGATCAACTCGAACGCACATGGATTGCCAAGCTCTACGGCAATCCAACCCTTGCTGGCGATGCCGGCGGGGCCACGCACGGTATCGTTGGCCAAACCTACCCCCGGGTCATCGACGCCTTCATCCTCTCCGACCTCGCCGCCACCGCGAGCGTCCTCCACAAAATCGCCACCGACATCCGCCTCCTCTGCAACCGCAAGGAACTCGACGAGCCCTTCGAGACCAACCAGATCGGCTCCTCCGCCATGCCCTACAAGCGCAACCCCATGCGCTGCGAGCGCATCTGCGGCCTCGCCCGCTTCGTCATGAATCTCGTCGGCAACGCCTACGACACCGCGGCCACCCAGTGGCTCGAACGAACCCTCGACGACTCCTCCAACCGCCGCCTCTCCCTCCCCGAAGCCTTCCTCGCCCTCGACGGCGCGCTCGACCTCATGCACAACGTGGCCCCCGGCCTCATCGTCCACGAGGCCACCGTCCGCAAGAACCTCATGGCCGAACTCCCCTTCATGGCCACCGAGAACATCCTCATGGCCTGCGTCAAGGCCGGCGGCGATCGCCAGCACTACCACGAGTTGATCCGAGTCCACGCCCAAGCCGCCGGCACCCGTGTGAAAGACGAGGGCCTCGAGAACGACCTCCTCGACCGCCTCAAAGCCGACCCCGCGTTCCACTCACCAGCACTCAAGCACGAGCTCGACTGGAACGGCCTCCTCGACCCAACCAAGTACATCGGCCGCTCCATCGAGCAAACCGAACGCTTCCTCACCGAAGTTGTCGAACCCCTCCGCAAGCAGTACGGCGAGGCCATCGCCAAACTCTCCACCACAGGCCCGCGCGTCTGATGCCAGTCAGAGCCCCCGCGGTTACGCGGGGGCCAAGGGATCACACGTCACAACGCCCGCACCCGCTCTCACGATGGACTTCTCCTTCCACGACACGCTCTCCATTCTCCAGCGCACCCCGGGCGTGCTCGACCTGCTACTCCGCAACCACTCTCCCGAACTCGCCCACGCGAACTACGGCCCCAACACCTGGTCCGCCTACGAAGTCCTCGGTCACCTCATCATGGCCGAGACCGACGACTGGATCCCCCGCATTCGCCACATCCTCACCCACGCCGACACCACACCCTTCCCGCCCTTCCCCCACACCGCCACCATCGCTCCCTCCTCGGGCCGCTCTCTCAACCATCTCCTCGACGAGTTCGCCAAACTCCGCAGGGCCAGCCTCAAATCCCTTGCCTCCTTCAACCTCACCCCCTCCGACTTCCCCCGCCGCGGCCTGCACCCCTCCCTCGGCCCCGTCACCCTCGCCCAACTCTTCTCTACGTGGTCCACCCACGACCTCCACCACACCCGCCAGATCTGCCAAGCCATGGCCTTCCAATCCCGCCACCTCGTCGGCCCCTGGCGAGCCTACTTGAACACGCTCCCGCCCACCGACTGAACAGGACACATCTGTCCTGATGGTCCCGCCCACCCGTATTCCACGCTCCCGGGCCCACTTGCCCGCCCGCCCCGCCCCGATATACTTGTTTCAACAACTATCGCGGCCCGTCGCCCGCAACATCGCGTTCACCCAGAGACATCCAATCATCACCCACGGGCCCACGGCCCTCACACTCGAAAGGACCATCCGCATGAATCGCACCCGCTTCCTCGCCCTCTCCTCCGTCGCCGCCGTCCTCGCCATCTCCGGCGCGGCCGTCCTCACCCTCGGTGGCGCGGGCACCCCCGCTCCCGCCCCTGCCGCGACCCCCGCCCCCGCCGAGGGCAAGACCTTCGCCATCGACCCCGTCCACTCCTCGATCGTCTTCAAGATCAAGCACATGAACGCGTCCCACTTCTACGGCGTCTTCAAGGACTCCTCGGGCTCGTTCACCCTCGGCGACACCGCCTCCATCAACGTCACCGTCAAGGCCGACAGCGTCGACACCCGCAACTCCAAGCGCGACGACCACGTCAAGAGCCCCGACTTCCTCTCCGCCAAAGAGTTCCCGGAGATCACCTTCTCCGCCACCGGCCTCACCAAGTCCGGCGACGCCTACACCGGCAAGGGCGACCTCAAGTTCCACGGCGTCACCAAGTCCATCGAGATCACCCTCACCAAGACTGGCGGCGGACCCGGCATGGGCGGCAAGGGCGAGGTCGCCGGCGTCGAGTCCACCATCACAATCAAGCGCTCCGACTTCGGCGTCAAGGGCATGATCGGCCCCGTCGGCGACGACGTCACCCTCACCGTCGCCCTCGAGGGCGGCTCGAAGTAACACTCCCCCGGGTGGCCCGCCACTCCGTGGCGGTTCTTCTTCTCCTCCTTCTGCTCTCCCAAACCGGGCGTACCGAAAGGCACGCCCGGTTCTTTTCCAGCCTTTTCTTCCCACCTCCGACCTCCCACCTCCCACTTCCAAACCCATGTCCGACACCACCCGCCTCATCCTCTTCGGCCTCGCCCTCCCCGCACTCCTCGGCCTCGTCGTCGGCGCCATGGGCGCAAAGGCGCCCAGCACGCAAACCGCCCCGGCCCCCGGCCGCGCCATCTTCAACATCATCACCTTCATCGTCCTCACCCTCGCCGCCGCCGCCCTCACGCTCTCCATCTACGGCGTCCACGGTTCCACCACTCTTCCCCCTGTCTCTTCCGCCGACCGCTTCTTCCTCGTCCCCGCCATCCTCCTCGGGGTGTGCCTTCTCGCGATGCTCCTCCCCATCGCGCCCCTGTTCCGCGCCATCCTCATCGCAGCACTCGGCGGCGCATCCGGCGCGGCCGTCATCGGCGGCAACGCCTACCTCTCCGGTTCCCTCGCCCCACACGCCTCCGTTGTCTGGATCCCCATCGTCTTCGCGCTCTGGGGAGCCATCACCGCCGCGCCCATCGTCTCCCTCTCCGCCCGCAGCCTCCGCGTCCGATCCGCCGTCATCCTCATCGGTCTCGGCGCGGCCGTCGGCGCGGGCCTCATCGGCACCGGCTCCATGGCCCTCGGCCAGCACGGCTTCGCCTTCACCGCCGTCTTCGTTGGCCTCGCCGCCGCCTCGCTCCTCCTCCGCGGCCCGCTCCGCCCCATGACCATCGGCATGATGTCCGCCGCCCTCGCCGCCCTTATGGCCTACGGCGCACTCCTCAGTTCCACCCCCTGGTGGGTCGTCGCCGTCGTCGCCCTCGTCCCCCTCGCGGGCTGGCTCACCGATCGCCTCACCACCAAGCGCACCTCACCGCGCATTTCAGCCACCCTCACCATCACCGCCGCGGCCGTCGTCGCCCTCATCGCCATCGCCCCCGGCATCAAGTCCCTCATCGACTTCGTCACCGGCGCCGACACGCACCAGTCCGAGTAACACCCGCCTCCCGCACAAGATCTCCCCTGCTCCCCTGCTACACCCGCCCCCTCCGCCGCACCCCAACTCCCAACCCCATCAACATCACCGCCCCAACCCCCGGCCCCGGCACCTCATACTCGATCATCAACCACGGCCGCGTCGCCGCATCCGCGTTCTCCCGCGAGTTGAACCGCTTGGCCGTGGGCACGCTCGACTCATCGCCCAGGATCACCCATCCAAAGTTCCCCTCCGGGCGCGCCAGCATGTCGGCCACATCCGCCATCATCTGATTCGTCGCGGGCCACACATACGCCCCCACGCCGCCCACCAGCTTCGACGTTGACTCCGCCGCGGCAAAGTCCCCGCCCGGCGTCGTCCACCGCACGCCCGGATACATCCGGTGCAGCCACGTCGCATCCCCGATCTCCGCCGGCGCGCCGGCCCCCTCCATCTGCGGCGCATCCGAGGCCCCCTCGCCCCAACTCGCCAGCACGCGATGAAACGACACCGCATACGGCGACGATCCGCCCCGCGACATCGTCAGCCCCACCGTCGCTCCCGTGATCGTCGCCCCCGCGGGCACGCTCCCCGCGACATCAAACCGGATCAGCCCCCGCCGCAGAAACGGCTCCAGCGTCGCCCCCGCGAACACAAACTCCCCGGCCCCGTTCGAGATCGACCCCGCCGCATCCTCATACAGCGTGTTGTCCGCCGCGGCCCCGATCGTCACCGAGTCCGCGCGCACCTCAGGCGCACACACAACCAGCACGACAAGCGCAGCAATCCACCGCATAACACCCCGAGAGAGAGGAGGGAGTGAAGTGGGGGAGGGACGGGGGGAGGGGGGAGAGAAAACGACCGTCCCAATCAGACCACGCGCCCGCCCCGGTGCCACAAAATCGCCCCAGTTCCAAACCAGTTATCAGCGTCTCCCCCGGCTCGCACATCCCACATCCGACATCGAAGTACACCCGAGAGGACTCGAACCTCTAACCCTCGGTTCCGAAGACCGATGCTCTATCCATTGAGCTACGGGTGCAAAAAACGCCTGAATTTCCAGAACGAACTTGACTTCCGGCGCTCCGGCCCCAAACTCCGTCTGACACCCGGTCTGACACCCGGTCTGACACCCGGTCTGACACCCGGTCTGACACCCGGTCTGACACCCGGTCTGACACCAGCGGGTATCACGCGCCAAGGGCGGGTGGGCGACGGAGCATGGGCCATCCTGCTCGGAGGCCAAGGCCATGCACGAGGATACGCGCGCCACAACGTCCTGACGACGCGGCCCGGTCGTGGAAGCGACCGATGGCGGCGCCCCGACCAAGCCCGTCATTCGCGAGATCGCCGCCAAAAAGAAGGACGCCTGGCTCAAGAAGCACGACCGGGGGCTGTTCGTCGCCCCCACGAGCGGGAAGCGTGCGTGCGGCCGCGCGTCTGCCGTGTCAGAAGCGGTGGCTTTCTATTCGCGGTCGTTTCCTGCTCGAGCGAGTTCCTTGCGGGCCCACTCTCGCCAGCGCGACGAGTCACCCTCGAGCGCGATTGTCTTGAGGTACTCCGGGGTGTGGTCGTCGGAACGAGCATGCTTGATTTGCAGTCGCGCCAGTGCCTGCATGGTCGGCACGTGCCCCGGGTACACCTCCAGCGCCGAGGCGTACGTCCGCGCCGCCTCGTCGACTCGACCTGCACGCTCGAGCGTGAGCGCGAGGTTGAGCCGCGGGTCCGGATGCCCAGGCATCAGTTTCCGCGCAAACTCAAACTCCGACGCGGCCTCGTACAACTTCCCCATCTTGAGGTACACCACGCCGAGGTCGTTGTGAGCCGGACCGTGGTACAGATCGGCCGTGAGCGCCTCGCGCAGCAGCTTCTCGGCCTGGTCCAGCTTGGTCGGGGACCTCTTGAGGAGTTCGGCCGCGAAGGCGGTGAGCCGCTGGGCCTCCAAGGGATTGCGGCTGGTCTCCGCCTGCGGGGCGTACGAACTGCCCGAAGCGTGGCAGCCGCAGAGGCCACCGCCGGCGACAATCGCCATCACGCACAGAACAATGATCGAGATTCGAGCGGTCAACGGAGGCCTCCCGAGCGCTGCGGGGCCGAAGCCGCTGGACGCTCAAGCGAGAGAGATTGGAGGTTCAGAACAACATGCAGCGGCAGATCGCCCCCGGTCTGGGCCTTAACGGCCGCAGCGGAGGGTTCCGCCCCCAAGTCGATTCTCGCGACAGCCCAGCCCGGCTGGCGGGTGCGCCAGCGGGACAGAAAGTCGCCGAGTTGCGGGAGCGTGATAGAAGTCAGGACGATGGTGGCGCGACGCGCGCGGACTTGGATCTGGGAGCTTGCGACAGCACCCGAACTATCCGGTTCCGCGTTGAGTGATGCCAAGGTGGAAGCGGGGAGACCAGCGGCCGCGATGGTCGCGCCGATCTCCGGGGCCAAAGCGGCGGACTTGGGTAACCGCGACCATGCGGGCAGCGCGGCGTCTACATCCCGAATGGTACTGGCATGGCCGGTGATACGAGCCAGACGCTGGTGTTCCGAGATCTGGTGTGTGTGCGCTGTGGCCCAGGCCACACCGCCAGACCCGAGGGCCACGGCCGCCACGGCGAGGCAGCCCAGCCAGAGCACGCGGGGAGAGGGCAGGTTCATCGTCCACCTCCCGGTGCGGGTCGGAGATGCAGCAACACCCGCGTGATCGGGCCGGCGGTGGCGATCCGGGGTTCATCGAGCGAGTAACCCGCCGGGACCTTGATGGACTTGAGCAGCGGGGCCGGATCGCCTTCCATGGTGAGCGCCAGAGAGATGCCGTCGGAGCCTGCTGAGAGAGACTGGGGTTTGGCGGAGGTCTGCGTGGGCCAGACCTTCAGGAGTGATTCCAGCGCGACGGAGGCATCGGCCGAGGGCTTGGCCTTGCGTGCCGCATCGGCGATGGCCTGCATGGTCTTGGCCTGGCTGGCGAGCACATCCTCATGCCGGGGAGCTTTGAAGTCGACCAGGACCGCGTCGGCGAAGACAGCGGCGTGTGCCGCGTCAAGGTCGGCCGCGCGTGCTCGTCGAAGAAGGCCGACGGTGAGCACAAGCGAGCAGATCAAGAGCGTAAACGCCAAGTGGGCGTGCCATAAACGGCGGTGGAAGCGGAGCGTGGGCGGTTCGCAGTCGCCGACCAGAAGATTGAAATCGTCGACATCCGCCGGCGCTAGCCCGGCGGGAACCGCCGAAGGCTTAAGCTCCACGATCGAGGGATCCAAGCCGGTCAGCGTGTCTCGCGATATCGCGCAGATCACCACGCGGCCCTCGCCGGCTGGGAGGCCCACGGCGTGCAGGTTTTCCAGGGGAGCGGGGACTTCATCGGCCAGGACCAGGAGCAATCCCGGTGGGAGTGGGCCATGGCCTTTCCAGCCCAGGCCGTCGATCTCGGCCCAATAAAAACGATCGGGCGGCCACAGTGCGGTGGTGGACGGAGACTCGATCGTCTGGGGAGCGGTGGTGCTCATGGCGTCCCTCCCCCGCCCGGCTGATCGGCACGCAGGGAAAGCACGCGCTCGCCCGATGCATCACGGATATGCACGCGAGCATCGGTGATCCGTTCGACCTTCCGGCCCTGGAGCGTTTCGCCCTCGTGGACGGTGAGCAGCTTGTCCTGATCCGGGTCGTAGAGCAGCGCGGCCGCTCGCTCGGACTTCCCCAGCCCTGCGGACTCGGTCACGATCG
>JBGAOP010000017.1:0-89766 GCA_044221735.1 Phycisphaerales bacterium
GGGGGGTGGGGGGGGAAGCGGGTCGTGGCGTGGGTGCGGGCGAGGCTCAGATCGTCTCGATTTCCTTGCTCTTGGCCGCGACGAGATCGTCCGTCTCCTTCTCGAACTTCTTGAGCAGTTCCTGGATCTCCTCGTGGAGCTTCTTGATCTCGTCTTCGGAGACGTGGGCCTTGGCGTCGTTCTTGAGGCCGTCGGCGTGCTTGTTGGCGTCGCGGCGGGCGTTGCGGAGCTGGACCTTGGTCTCCTCGGCGACCTTCTTGGCGTGGCCGACAAGCTGTTTGCGGCGGTCGCCGGTGAGCGAGGGGAGGTTGATGCGGATCTGCTTGCCCTCGGGCATGGGGTTCAGGCCAAGGCCGGCGGCCTCGATGCCCTTCTTGATGGCCTGGATGCTGGAGGCGTCGAAGGGCTTGACGAGGAGTTGGGTGGGCTCGGGGACGGAGATGGCGGCGATGTTCTTGAGGTCCTGCATGTCGCCGTAGTAGTCGACCTTGACGAACTCGATGATGGCGGGCGAGGCGCGGCCGGTGCGCATGCCGCGGAACTCCTTCTTGAGGTGGTCCACGGCCTTGGTCATGGTCTCTTCGGTTTCGAGGAGGATGGTGTCGGGGTCCATAGGGCGCAAGCGTATTCACCACAGAGGCACAGAGGCACAGAGACGAGAAACCCAGAGTAATCAGAGCAAGCAGAGAACATCAGAGAGGGGGTCTCTGATGGCCACCGACGGCTCTGGTTCACTGGAGTGGCTGTTTGGCGTGATTTTCGATTTTGGCGCGCGGCGATTTCAAGAGGAGTCGGTGGTGATGGGGGACGATTTCCACGGGTTTCACTCGCCCGCGAGCGGGCTCGTTTCACCCGTGGCTGGATTCGGGCGCCCCGTTGGCGCGGAGGCGGGTGGGCGGGCGCGAGTGTGTGCGTCGTCGGCCCCAGGGGCCGGGAGGCCTCGGGTATGCTCACCAGTGGCTGAAGCCACTCGACGATCGGGTTTCCGCATCCTTGATCGCCGTCCTATTCTGCCCTCCGCTTTTGGATCCTGCATCGAAGCAGAGTTCGGGAGCGAGCGGGTTGGCCGGATGGTGGAGGAGCGTGTGGTTGGGGGGCGGAGCGGGTCGAGTTGCTTGGGGAGGATGCCGATGCCAGTCACTCTTCGTTCGTCTCTGTTCGTGATGATCGCGATCGCGTCGATGGGCGCCCCGGCACTTGGGCAGGCTCCGGATGCGGACAACTGGAAACTCTCGCTGACACCGCGCGGCGAGTATGCCTTCTCCGCGGGTCTGCGCTCCAGCGGGTCGAAGGTGAGCGTGGGGCGGGCGGGCGTGGGCGTGGATCTGTCCGGCCCGCTGGGCGATCAGGCCCGGCTGCTGCTCAACGGAGACTTTGAGTCGTCGTTCTATCGATTCAAGGATGTCGCCGCGCCGCTCCCGACTTCGTCGTCGGCGACCGAGCCGCTGAGCGATGTGTTCACGCTCCGGCTGAGGCCGGGTGTGGCGTATCGCCTGGATGACCGATGGACGCTGCTCGGCGGTGCGATTGTCGAGTTCTCCGGCGAGTCCGGCGCGGATGTGGGGGATTCGGTCACGTTCGGCGGGTATGGCGGAGCCACATACCGCGTGTCCGATGATCTCTCGCTGACGTTCGGCGTGATCGCCAAGTCGCGTCTGGAGGATGATGCGCTGGTCGTGCCCCTGCTGGGCCTGCGATGGCGGATCAACGAGATGTTCTCGCTCACGACCGAAGGGCTCGGCGCCCGGCTGAGCGCGAAAGTGAGCGATCAGATGACCGTTTCCGTCTTCGGGCGCTATGAGATCCGGGACTTCCGGCTCGACGACGAGGCGGCGGTCCCGGGCGGCATTGTGCAAGACACTCGCCTTCCGATCGGAGCGACCATCGAGTGGGCGCCGACGCCGCGGTTCAGTCTCGCGCTGAGCGGCGGCGTGATCGTTGCTCAGAAGTTCACGTTCCTGAACCAGCACGGTGATGAACTCTCCGGAGACCGGACCAAGGCCGCGCCGTTCATCGGTCTGCGTGCCGAGTTGAAGTTCTGAGCGATGTTCTGGTGCGACCTCAGGGCCGGGTGGCCATGGCTTTCGTGGCATTGCCACCCGCCTTTGAGAGCACCGTGATGCCGGACACCCCTGCACGTCCGCATCACCTTTCTCAAAGCAGAAAGGTGATGGCACGCCAAGGCAATGCCACCCGCCGGAGGCGAGCGATGTCGGATGTGGGATGTCGGATGTCGGATGTGAAGAAGGGGAGGCGGCGGGGAGGGTGTTGGAAATGATGGCTTCGAGGATTTGGTCCTCGATGGGCGGTGCGCTCTGGGGCTCGGTGACGAGCATGGACTTTGGGACCCCCTGGCCGCGCGTGGAGCGTGGCGATGGGGAAGTATGGCGTGGGTTTTGGGGGAGGCAAGGGGAATGTTTGGGGTTTGGAAGGATTAAGCGAAAACCCTGAGATTGCCGCTCGGGCGCGGGCTTGCTCGAATGTGCTCGCGCGATTGCCCTCCATTCAGAGGTATTGCGAGAGATTGAAATGGAATGTCGTGCCGTCCGCCACGGAAGTTAGCACGGATAATGACAGTCATCTCAGAGTTTTTGATAGATTCGTGTAAGATAAGAGTTGCGAGGTACTTCTCCATGGAGCGAGTCATGAAGTTGGCGTGGGTATCGGTGGTCGCGATGCTCGGCACTTCGAGCACGCTCTCTGCGCAATGTGCATGGCAGCGCTTCGGTGGCTCGTTGGCGGTCAATGGAACGGTCAACGCGATGGTGAGCTGGGATCCCGATGGTCCTGGCCCGCAGCCCGCGAAGTTGGTGGTGGGCGGTCTGTTCACCGAGGCGGGAGGCGTCGCTGCGGTCGACGTCGCGGTGTTCGATGGAACAACGTGGAGCCCGCTTGGAGAGGGGTTGTCAAACATCAGCGTCGGGTTCGGAGGTTCAGTCCGCGCGCTTTGGGCTGGGCCGAATGGCGAGTTGTACGCGGGTGGAGAGTTCAACCGCTCGGGTGATGTGCCCATGACGGGCGTTGCTCGATGGAATGGCACTGCGTGGGAAGCGCTCGGTACGGGGGCGGGAAGCGTGAATGCCATTGCGGCTCGACCAGACGGGACGATTGTGGTCGGTGGGAACTTCACAAGTGCGGGCGGGATGGCCGCTCAACATGTCGCGATCTGGAATGGAACGGCTTGGAGCGCTCTCGGCGCTGGATTGGACTCCTACGTTTCGGGGCTGCTCGCTCTCCCGAACGGGGACATTGTCGCGACAGGCGCGTTTCAGAACTCCGGCAGTACGCCCGTCGGCAGAATCGCGCGTTGGAATGGCGCCGCTTGGACGCCACTGAGGAATGGAGCCGGCCCGAACAACTGGGGAGCGGCGCTTGCGCTCCTCCCGAGCGGGGACATTTTGCTCGGCGGTGGCTTCTCGAGCGTTGATGGTGTGACGACGGGAGGCACCGCGAGGTGGAACGGCAGCGCGTGGTCTGCACTGAGCAGTTCGTCCCCGGGGAATGTGCTGTCGTTCGCGAGTCTTCCCAATGGCGACATCGCGGCGGCGGGAGCGTATTCCGTTTCCTCATCCCTCCAATATGCGATGGCGACCTGGAATGGGTCTGCCTGGACGGGACTTGGCGCGTCGTTTGATGGGACAGTCAACGCCGTCGCGACACTCTCGGACGGTCGGCTTTCCGCTGGAGGGACTTTTACGACCACCGGCACGGGAGTAGCGAACTCCGTGGCCGCTTGGAACGGCACGCAGTGGGGATCGATGGGCACCGGAGTCGCTCGGCCTCCCACCATTTATGCCACGGCAGAGATGGCCAATGGAGATGTGCTGGTCGGCGGTAACTTCACACTTGCGGACGGAAGCCCGGTGGGGCGAATCGCGAGGTGGAATGGGCAGGCGTGGTTTCCGCTGGGAAGCGGCGTGGGTGGAAGCCCTTCGCTGCCACCACATGTACGGGCGATTCAGGCACTTCCCGACGGGTCGTGGGCTGTGGCCGGGTTTTTCAGGAGCGCGGGAGGTTTGACCGCGCCGAACATCGCGCGCTGGGATGGTGTTTCGTGGTCTGTGTTTGGCTCGAGCTTCTCGAATGTCGCATCGACGGTTTATGCACTCTCGCTGTATCCCAATGGCGATCTTCTCGCTGCGGGAAGCAATCTTCGGCCGAGCGCCGGGGGGCAGGCAACGGGCGCTCTCCGTTGGAACGGCGTGGGATGGTCTGCACTTGGAGCGACTTCCACGGCGCTGAATGATGCGGCGGTGCTTTCCAATGGAGATGTGGTGGGCGCCGGATCCGGGGTTCAGCGGTGGAACGGCGTTTCATGGTCATCCGTCGGTACGACAATGAACTCGTACACAACATATTCAGTTTTGCAGCGTCCGAATGGGGACATCGTTGTCGGGGGCGCCCTTCCATTCTCGTTTAGATCAAACGTGGCTCGCTGGGACGGCTCGGTGTGGCAGGCCATGGGCAATACTCCGTTTGGCCTTAGTGTGTACGCGATGGCGCAGTTGGGGGATGGGGAGATTGTGGCTGGAGGAGACTATGCGGGCCTGACTAGCAATCACTTCATCTATCGCCCCTCGCGGTGGAACGGAACGACGTGGGCGTCGTTGGGAGACCTTCTTGATGGACCGGTTCAGTCGCTGACCGTGCTACAGGGCGGGGACCTCTTGGTTGGTGGATCGTTCAGGCAGGCCGGCGGGGTGAGTGTGAATGGCCTGGCGCGCTGGTCGATTCGAGGGCTTTGTCCGGCGGACTTTGACTGCTCGGGAGCGCTGGAGATTTCCGACATTTTTGCGTTCGTGAATGGGTGGTTTGCACGAGCGCCGGGAGCGGATTTCGACGGCCTTAACGGACTACAGGTCGATGACATTTTCGCATTCGTGAACGCATGGCTTTCGGGATGCCCATGACTTCTGTCGCCCTTTCAGGGCATCGGTACCTTGTATCGCTTTCCAGGAGTTCCACTCGCCCCCGAACGAGCACTTTTCGCCCGTGGCTGCATTCGTGCGCCCCGCTGGGGCGAAGGCGGGGCGGAGGCTGGGGGGCAGAGCGGGGAATTTGAAATTGGAAATTTCAGACTTCAAAGCAGGCCGCGGCGGCCGCGGCGGGGATGGGGGCGGCGCGGGTTGAGATTGGCTTGGGGTCGGTCAGGGGCAGCCCGCGAACCACGCGTTGAGCATGTCGAAGATGTCCTGGACCTGGAGGGTGCCGCTGTGGTTGAAGTCGGCGGGGCAGTCGGCGACGATGGAGAAGCTCAGGTTGCCCGAGCCGCTCTCGCCGTTGTAGCCGGAGATGCGGATGAGGTAGTCCTCGCCCGCGACGACGCGGAAGGAGACCTGCGAGGAGCGCATCAGGCCATAGGAGGCGGGGCACGCGTCGTCGTTGCAGGCGATCTGGGCGCCGAGGGGGACGGCGGCGCAGTTCGCGTAGGCGCGGAGGATGGAGTCGAAGCTGCAGCCACAGGTGTTGAACGTGGCGACGCCGTGCACGGGGGCGACGTAGCGGAAGTAGACGTCGGGGCCGGTGTCGATCGTGCCGTCGCAGACGCCGGGGCTGGGCTCGGCGGTGGCGCCGACGGTGGTGAAGGGGTACGCGGTCGCGGCCGTGCCGGTGATCGTTGGGGCGTCGGCGCACTGGTCTGAGGCGGCGGCGGCGGTGCCGGAGGTGCCGACGTACACATCGTCGATGAACTCGTAGGTGGAGTTGTTGCTTGGGCCGTGAAGCGGCGAATCGACGGCCACCGACGTGAAGGGCTGCGAGGTGGTGATGCCGAAGAACACGCCCCCGACGGGAACGGTCACCGTGAACGTGTCGCCCGTGCTGAGGGTGATGTTGACGGTGCCGCCGATGGGGACGATGGACTGATCCAGGACGCGGAATGTCCCGGCAAACGCTGTCACCGGGCGGCCGGTGAAAGTGAAGGTGGTTGCGGTCGCGTCGGACAAGGATCCCAGGCCGCTGGAGTCGCGCCGGATGCTCCCGGATGAGGCGAACACGCTGTACGCGTAGCCATTGCCGGAAACCGGATAGGGGGCGAAGAAGTTCTGCGCGGCCCCGTTGAACGGCTCGAACAGGACGTCGGCCCGGATGTTCTGTTGGAAGGAGGCGAGGGTGGTGTGCTGGCCGGCCGCGGCGAGGGCGGTGGGGGTTGGGGCGAGGGCGAGGAGGGCAGAGGTGGCGAGGGCAGCGGTGAGAAGCGTGCGCATAGAGGCTCCGTCGGCGAAAAGGGAGTGGGGGCCGGGGAACACCCTACCACATTCCGGAGCGGATGGAAGGGAAATTGATGGGCGGGAGGGCGGGGGGGGCGGGCAAAGAGCCAAATGGCAAAGGGCCAAATTGACAAAGGAAACAGCGTCCGATTTGGCAGTTTGGCCCTTTGTGCTTTGGCCCTTTCCGCTTACGGCGGCGTGATCATGGTGCCGAGGGCCTTGCCCTGCATGACGGCGCGGATGTTGCCCGGGTGCTTGAAGTCGAAGACGAGGACGGGGATCTTGTTTTCCTGGCACATGGCGAGGGCGGTCATGTCCATGACGGCGAGGCCCTTGGTGAGGGACTCGGAGAAGGTGAGCTTGTCGAAGCGGGTGGCGCTCGGGTCCTTCTTCGGGTCGGCGGTGTAGACGCCGTCGACCTTCGTGGCCTTCATGAGGAGTTCGCACTCGAGTTCGGTGGCGCGGAGGGCGGCGCAGGTGTCGGTGGTGCAGAAGGGGTTGCCGGTGCCGCCGACGAGGATGATGATGCGCTTCTTCTCCATGTGCCGAAGGGCGCGGCCGCGGATGAAGGGCTCGGCGACGGCGCGGACGTCGATGGCGGTCATGACGCGGGAGTCGACGCCGATGTGCAGGAGGGCTTCCTTCAGGGCGAGCCCGTTCATCATGGTGGCGAGCATGCCCATGTAGTCGGCGGTGGCCTGGTGGATGTGGGCCTGCTTGGCAAACTTGGCCCCGCGGACGAAGTTGCCACCGCCGACGACGACGGCGAGTTGAACACCGGTCTGGTACGCCTCTTTGACCTCGTGGGCGATGAGGCCGAGTTCGTCGGCCTCGATGCCGGAGGAACCGGCCTTGCAGAAGGCCTCGCCCGAGAGCTTCAGGAGCACACGCTTGTACGGAGACTGCGATGCGGGGGCGGCTGCCGGGCGGGACTGGGAATGCGGGGTTTCCGTCATGGGCATGGGAGGGCTCGGTGAGGCGAGGGCAGGGGTTTTCGTGTCCGGTGGGGCACGATCGCGGCGGGGGTAGCGTATTGGAACTGTTGGCGTCTGGCATCCCGGTGGCGGAAAGGCAACTCCGGGGCGTCAGAGTGCGAACAGAGATGGAGCGTTGGGCGGGCCGGACGGGGCTTGGAATAGGGGTGGCGGGCTATGGGGGAGGGGGAATCGCCGGTGAAGTGATGATGGACTGGCCGAACAGGGGAGGGCGGGGGCTGGGGAGAGCAGGGGGTACACTCCTCGGGCGATCAACCTTCGGTGGATCGCCCGCACTTGGGGATGCGTTTGACACAGGTAGCAGCCAATCCACAGGTCGGTCTGCCGCGGCCGATGCCGACGGCGTATCGCGTGACCCACGCCGTGGCGGGGGTGTTCTCGATGGGGGTGGTGCTGTCGGTGTTGATCCACGCGACGATCACGCTGGTGGCCGCGCTGGTGACGGTGGGTGTGGCGGGGATCGGGACGCGGGGTTCGGGCGGGGGCGAGTTCAACCTGAGCGTGACGAGCGATGGGAGTTTGGCGGGGATCATGGACAATGCTCCGCTGGACACGACGGCGCCGAGTGTGTCGGACGTCGCGGTGCCGGAACTACCGTCGGCGGGGATGGACGAGGGGATGGGCGGAATGGATGCGCCGGGGGCTGGCGCGGGACTGGGGCCGATCGCGGATGGGCTTGGCGGGGCGGGCGGCGGGGACATCGGGGATGGGAAGGGGTTGGGATCGGGCGGGAGCGGGAACGGCGGGGCGAGCTTCTTTGGGATCGAGGCGAAGGGGTCGCGGTTTCTGTATATCTGCGACATCTCAGGGTCGATGGACTGGGATGAGCATGGCATGCCCGCGCAGCGCGGCACGCGGCTCAACGCCCTCAAGCGCGAGTTGACGCGATCGGTGCAGGGGCTGATGGAGCACATGCAGTTCTACGTGTTCTTCTTCAGCTCCAACATGGTGCCGATCAATCCGGACTCGACGAAATGGATCGTGGCCAAGGAGTCCGGGAAGCGATTCGCGGTGGATCGGATCGGGCAGTTGAAGGCGTGGGGCGGGACGGAGCCGTGGCCGGCGTTTGAGGCGGCGTTCCAGTTGAAGCCCGCGCCGGATGCGATCTACTTCATGACCGACGGCGAGTTCGACCCGGCGGTGGCGCTGCGGATCCAAGCGGTGAACGTGGGGAGCAAGAAGATCCCGATCCACTGCATTACGCTTGTGGAAAAGACCGGCGAGGAAACGATGCGCAAGATCGCAGCGGACTCGGGCGGGACCTACACCCACGTTGCGGGAACCAGATAGACATGCGAGCGAGGCGATGGATCGCGGGGGGCTGGGGAGCGGGGGGGCTGCTGATCGTGGCCAGTCTTGGGGCGAGCGCTGTTCCGGCGTCGGCGCAGGTGTATCTCCGTGGACAGGCAGATGCGCTGGCGGGCGAGGTGGCGGCGGTCGGGGCCGAGGGCGTGGCGGTGCGGACGGGGGATCGAACGCGGATCGTGAGCTGGGATCGGGTGCGGGAGGTGCGTGGCGATCAGGGGGCGAAGGCCGGCGCGTTTGCGAGCGTGTCGGGGCAGTTGTGGCGGGCGCGAACAAGGCTGGAGCGGGGCGACTTTGCCGCCGCGGAGCCGCTGCTGGACTCGCTTGTTGATCGGGCCCGGAGCGGGCCGGGGCCGACGGCGACCGTGGTGTTTGAGGGATTGCTGCGGTGCCGCGTGCGGCGGGGATCGCAGATCCCGGCGGTGTGGGCGTGGCTCGACTGGACGGGCGCGAGGGCCGGCGGGGGCGACTGGATTGGGGGCAAGGTTGATGGGGCGCGGGTGATCGATGCTGATACGGGATTGGTGCCGTCGCTGCCGCCGGTGTTTCTGCGCGACGCCGCGCTGGATGCGGGTGCGGTGAGCGAGGAGTGGGGGAGGTTGGTGACGACCGGAGGGCGTGGATCGAACCGGGCGGAGCTCGCGGCGCTGTACTTGGCGGCGATCAAGTTCGAGGCGGGGATGCCAACGGACGTTATGCCGAGCGCGACGGAAAACTCCGGCGCGAGGCTTGTGGGTGAGATCGTGCGGGCCCGGGCCGGCGATGAGGCCGAGCGGCGCGACGCACGGGACGCCTTGCTCAAGCGGCTTGAGGCGAAGGACCTGGAGCCGTGGATGGAGTGTTGGTGCCGCGTGGGAGTCGGGCGATCGCTGGTGCGGGAGACGGATGCGGAGAGCCGACGGCGCGGCGTGGTGCAGTTGCTGCACGCGCCGGCGAGGTTTGTGCGGGTGTCGCCGACGGTGGCCTCGATCGCGCTGGCAGAGGCGGCGGTGACGATGCATGAGCTGGGCGACGAGGCTGGCGCGGCCGCGCTGAAGGCGGAGCTCATGGATCGTTTCCCCCGTACGCCCGCCTCGGCGTGGAGCCGTTTGCGGGAGATCCGCGCTGGGGAACCGGCGGGCGCGACTGCCGGTACACCCGCAAAGGCGGGTGAGGGTGAAAAGGCGTCGCCGACCGAGCCCGCCGAGAAGCCGCTGAACAGGAGGGGCCGCTGAAGAGCCAAGGGCCAAGGTGGATCGGAGTGTGGACGGCGATCATTGTGATCGCGGTGGTGGGTGTGCTGCCGCGCATCGCCGTGGCGCAGGAGGCGGAAGAGGAGTCGGTGGCGGTTCCGGAGCAGGCGGTCGAGGCGTACCTGGAGCGGCTGGGGCTCAAGCGGTTGCTGGCGGACGTGCTGGAGAAGCGGCTGCAAGCGACGCCGAAGGACCTGCGGGTGCAACAGGCGGAACGGCTGGGGAAGCTGTACGTGGACCTGCTCGGGGGCGCGACGACGGCGAAGGAACGTGACGACTGGGAGGCGCGGGCGCGGACGCTGTTGACGCAGGTTCCGGAGGCGGATTCGTTCGACCTGCGGCTGAGCCTGAACAAGGCGGTGTACGCGCGGGCGGAGGAGGTTGCGGAGCGGCACAGGCTGCGGATGGCGACGGCGGAGGAGACGAGCGACGCGGAGCGGTCGTTCAAGTCGCTGGTGCCGCAGTTTCAGGCGATCGCGGCCAAGGCGCACGGGCGTGTGGATGCGCTGGAGCGGGTGGAGCAGACGGGCGAGGCGACGGAGGCCGCGCTCAACGAGCTGGCCGATGCGCGCCGGCAGCGGTCGCTGGCGTTTTATTACGCTGGGTGGTCGAACTACTACATGGCGATGCTTACGCGGGCGGAGCAACCGGCGGCGGACGCCGGCCGGTGCTTCGGGTGGCTGCTGAACTCGGCTGGCGGGCGGCCGCCGAGCGCGGACAAGGTGCCCGCGTCGATGTTCCAGTACGACCACGTGGCGCGGGCCGCGATCGGGTGCGGGTTGTGCGCTGCGCTGCGGAACAACGACACCGAGGCGATTCGGTGGCTCGACGCGGTGGAGCAAGCGGAGCAGACGTCTCCGGCAGTGCGCGAGCAGATTGTGGGGCGGCGACTGGTCGTCCTCGGGCAGGCGAAGCGGTGGGCGGACCTGGAGATCCTGGTTCGGCGGACGCGGAAGGCGGACCGGCGCGGCGGGGGCAAGGACCTTACGCCGTTGCCCACGGTGCTTGCGCGGCTGCTGGCCATCATCACGATGGAGGCGGACAAGAAGACGGCGGGGCCGCAGATCGAGGCGCTCGCGAAGATCGCGCTGGGCGACCTTGTGGCGCGGAAGGAGGTGGCGCAGGTGCTCGATCTTGTCGGTCGCTACGGCACCGCGCCGCTCGGGGACACGGGGTTCATTCCGAACTATGTGCGGGCTTTACAGGCGTACGACGCGGCGAGGAAGGCTCACGAGAGCGCATCGGGCGGCGCGGGCGCCTCGGCGAGCGATGAGCCGGCGACCAATCCCGGCGTGATCAATCAGTATCGAACGGCGGCGAGCATGTTCGAGGCGGCGTCGAGGGAGTCGGACGCGGAGCAGTTCGCCAGCGAGCGCGGGCGCGCGGGGACGATGCATGGGCGGTCGCTGTTCTATGCCGGGGATGTGATGGCGGCGGCGGATGCGTTTGTCGCGGCGTGGAACCTGTATGGCGCAACGCCCGGCGGGGAGGAGCCTCTGTGGCTGGCGGTGCTGGCGATAGAAAAGGCGAGCAAGGCGCCAGGGGCTTCGGAGCAGATCCGTGCACGGCTCAACGAGACGGTCACGCTGTTTCTCAAGACGTATCCCGACTCGGAGCGTGCGCCGCGGCTGACGCTGATGCTTGTGGCGACGGGGGCGATCGGCGACGACGAGGCGCTGAAGGTGCTGAGCGGGATCGCGAAGGATTCGCCGGTGTACGAGGCCGCGCGGCGGCAGGTGGCGAGGATCCTGTACGCGCGGTTCCGCGCGGCCCGCGGTCCGGAGCGAGACTTTGCCGGGGCGAGGTTCGTGGTGGTGGGGGAGGAAGTGCTGGCGGCCGACCGGCGCGTGGCGATGGAGGGGACGCCGGAGGAGGCCAAGCAGGCCGTGGAGCGGGTGATCGTGCGATCGCGGCAACTGCTCGATGCCCTGCTGGGCGTGTCCACGCCGGATGTCGCGCGGGCCGAAACGGTGCTGAAGATCCTCACGGGCGTGGCGACGTTCAACAACACGGACCTCAAGGCGCACCTGCCCGAACTGACGTATCGCGAGGTGCAGATCGCGACCGCGCGGGCCAGCGATGCACAGGCCGAGGCCGCGGCGGCGCGGCTGTATGGGTTGACCGATCCAGGGGGGCAGTTCCAGAGCGCGGGCGAGCGGGTGATGTATCGGTACTACGCGACGCGGTTCAAGCCGGGTGTGGATGAGTCGCCGGCGTCGCTGGAGATCGGCAAGGCCGTGATTCGCCACGGCGTGCGGGTGATCGATCGCGTCGGGGCCGATCCGGAGCGTGTGAAGGACGCGGGCGTGCTGGGGGTGTATGCGGCGGTGGCGGGCGCGGCGGCGGACGTGTTCAAGCGGACCGGCGATACCGCCATGCGAGACCTTGCGATCCGGCTCGACAAAGCGATCCTCGGGGCGCAGCCGCGGGCGGAGATCGCGCTGCGCGGGCTCGCGGAAATGTCGGAGTCGGCGCAGGACTATGCCGGCGCGGCGGGGTGCTGGCGCACGCTTCTGGAAGGATCATCTGTCGGTGGCGAGGCGTGGTTCGAGGCGAAGTACCACATGATCCGCGTCCTGGCCAAAGTGGATGCGACCAAGGCTCGCGCCGCGATGGCGGAGCATCGTGTGCTCTATCCCGACGGAGGCCCGGAGCCGTGGGGCCCCAAGATTCGTGAACTGGATTCAACGCTTGGCGTCGGCGAGCCCGCGGCGCCCGCCAATCCGAGCTCCGCCCCTTCGACGCCGGCGACTGGCGGGGGTGGGCCATGAGCCGAACCGTGCGGGCATCGCCGATTCCAAAGTTCCTTGGATTGGCCGCGGACGCGGATGCGTTCGATGTGCTTGGCATCACGCCGGACCAGTGCACGCCCGCGCGGGTAGAGGCGTCGCTGCAGCGTCAGCTCGATCGCGTGGCCGCGCACGCGGAGGGCGATACGCCCGAGGCCGACGAGGTGCGATTGGCGTTGCACGCGGCGGCGGCGCAGGTGCTCGACGCCACGGTTCGCCGGCAACTGACCGACAAGCGTGAGCAGCGACCCGCAGAGCCGGAGCCTTCAGAGGCGCAGGCGACCAACGCCTCCGTGAGTGTGGAGAATGCGGCGCCCAAGGTGGGCGCTCGCTACACGCCGCCTCCGGACTCGAACGCGCCGGTGCGGCAGCTTGTGTTGATCGCGGGAGTCGGTGGTGGGCTTGCGGTGGTTGCGATCGTGCTTGGGGTCATCTTTCTTGTGCCCGACTCGTCGAAGGCTCCGCCTGCCGCTCCTTCAATCCCTGTATCAGCCACGAGCGGTTCGGGTCCAGTTGCAGGAGCTGCGACAACAACCTCGCCGGCTGTGGCCGCGGGATCGGGGCCGGGCGCGGACGCGGCATCGCGTGATGCAACTGCAACAACCCAGGTCCAAGCTCCAGCGAAGTCTGGCCGGAGCGAGTTCGTCGAAGGAACCCAAGTTGTCAGGCAGTTGCGGGCCGCGTCGACGAAGGCCCGAACCGATGGCGCGGCGGGGCTTGTGGAGTTCCGCGCGGCGATCAAGCCGTTGTCAGACTGGTGGGCGAAGTACGACGTGGGCCAGCGCCGCGCGGCCGACGATGCCGTGCTGGAGTTCCTCTATGTCGTCGGAGAGAAGACGGACCTCGCGGGCGAGGTGGTGCGCGAACTGACCGCTCTCGCCGTGTTGCCGGGCGTTGAATCGGGACCGTTGGCTGCGGATCGTGTGTGGCCCGCGGCGTGGGCTACCGGCGTGTTGTGCAGGCTCGGCGAAGAGCGGGGACTTCCGCGGCCCGTGGCGGCCCAGATTGCGCAGGCGCTCAACGACACGCTCGGGGCGGGGAGGGCCGAGGGCGAGGCGTCCTTTGAGGCGGGGGCGGAGGCCGCGCTTCGGCGGATGCCGACGCGGCTGGTCGCCCCTTTGAATCCGGCGATGAAGCCGGAGTCGATCGAACCACGAAGCGCGGAGGGTGTGCGACGCTGGGTGGATGCGGTGCTCGTCGTTGCCGCGAACGCGGCGGAGCAGGAGCGCATCCTCGTCGATGGGCTCGAGCAGGTTCTCGTGGACGGGCCGTCTGCCGAGGAGGATCGCGCGGCGTTCGAGGCGATTGAGAAGTTGGTCACGAGCATCAAGTGGCGTGCGGGCGGGGTGGCACGCGAGCGGCTGCTGGACTGGTTCAACGACCCGCGCGTGAGCGCGGGAGACATGCGGGTGGTCACGGGGGCTCTTGCGGCCAAATCGGGGGCGGAGGGCGTGGACGCGACCATGCAGCTGTCGGTGACGGCGTCGCCCGATGACCGGGCGGTGCTTCGGGCCCGCTATGCGACGGCGTGGGGACTGGCGAAGGTTGAGGCGAAGGGGCAGGCGCTCGAGGAGTGGCGGGCGAAGGCGATGGCCCTCGACCTGGCCATCATGCCCGACGCCAAAGACGACGACCTCGCCCGCGTCGCGAGATTGGTGGTGGCGGTGCGGACGAATCACGCGGCACGTCGCCTGTGGCTTGGCGATGCGCCGGGGTGCCTGCGCATCGTGTCGGACCTCGACCGGCTTCCGGCGACCATTCGCGACATCGGCACGACGCCGTCCACGCCTCCCCCATCGCCCGTGGGCCCGACGGCACCAGCGCCCTCGCCCATGACGCCGCGTCCGCGGGGGACATCGCCCCTCGGTATTGCGCCGCCTCCGGCCCCGCCCGCGCCGCCCGAGCCCTTCTCGCAGGGAAGCGGATCGTGGGCGGAGGCGTACTTGCGGGCCGAGCGGAATATCCCGATGCGGCTGCACCGGTTGACTGAGGCGGAATCGCTGACATTGCCGCTGGCCCGCGGGGACGCGGCGGTGCTGGTTGAGGCCGCGCTGTTTGCGTCGCCGGCGTCGGTGCGACAGGCGGCGCAGCGAGTGGTGGGACGGTTCGGAGATGATCCGTCGATCGTGGAGCAGTGCCTGGACCAGTTGCCGCTCGCGCCGCGCGTGCAGAGCGTGTCGGACATGTTCGCGAAGGTATCGAGGGGCACGCTGCCAAAGGTCGGCGATCCAGAGTGGGAGCTCGCGGCCCGACGTGCGCTGGTGGAGCGGGCGCTTGGGTTGGTCGCGGGGCAGGGGCCGCAGGCAGGGATCGATCAGGCGTGCGCTCTGATTGCCGAGTCGTACCTTGCTATGGCGGGGGCCGATTCCGGGACCTCGCCCGAAGAGAGTTCGGCCGACCGGTGCGTGCGCGGGGCCGGGCAGTTGTTCAGACTCTGGCGGCTGGAGGCGGATCGCCTGCCTCCTCCGGAGCACGCACCGGTCTCGCTGGATCAGATCGAGCGCCGGCGGCGCAGCCGCCAGCAGATCGCGTCCGGGCCGATCCAGGCGTTCGCGGGAGAGCAGGTGAGCGTGGCGGAGCTGTTCGCGTATGTCGTGTGCGCCGAGCGCCCCGTGCAGGCCTCGCGGGCTACGACGATTATCGAAGACATGGCCCGAGAACGGCGCGGGGCGGATCATGTGTTCGAACAGATGCGGGCCACGGAGCGGGCGATCGCGCGGCTGTGGTCTCTTCGGCTTGGGGAGGGGGCGCAATGACGATTCGGCGCTCCATGCTCATTGCGGTCGTAGCTGGGTGTGCCTGCGCGCCGCTGAAAGCGCAGGAGATGCCAGCCGGTCCGGGCGGCGTAGAGACTCGCGTTTCGCACCTGCAGGATCGGCTTGCTGCGCTCGCTCCGGAGCGGCCGCGCGAGTACTTCGAGTTGGGCGAAGAAGTAGCGGGCGAGGCCGCCGATGAACTGGAGCGGCGATTGGCGCGGCAGTTGTATGTGCTCGCGTTCGAGTTGTCGCGTCGATCGGCGCAGCCGGACTCGGCACTGGCGCCTTCGGTGTGCCTTGCGCTGGCGGCCATTGCTTCCAACGATGAGGAGCGGCGTTGGCTCGGCGCGCTGGCCGAGACGGTTGCGCCGGATGGCGCGGTGATCGGCACGGCCTCGGCGGGCGGCTTCGCGGCCGAGGCGAGACGCATGAAGGCGAGCACCGCCTCGCGCGATCCAGCCGCGTTCGACCTGGCGACGATGCTCGGGTATGTCCGGATCGGCGAGGGGCGGCGGGCGGAGCGATTGCTGGCGCGTCCCGGCGTGCAGGAACTGCTCGATCGGTGCGATCGCCTGCTCATGCCCGGGATCGGCGGGGCGACGCAGGTGCGCAAGCGCATCGAGGATTTCCCGACGTGCCCGCAGTGTCACAACAAGCGATTCACGAAGGACTCCACGGGCGTTCACCTGTGCTCGGCGTGCCGCGGGGCTCCCGGTGGGCCGTTTGCGGGGATGGAACTGGTCGGGCATCTGCGGACGGAGTCGGTGCTGCTGAGCGGTCAGCAGCGCTCGTGGTCGGGGCAGATCACCTCGGACTTCGGCTCGCCGCTGCGTGAACTCGATCCGTCGGAGCTGGCGGCAACGTATGGGGTCGATCCGTCTCGACCCTTGTGGCGGAACGGGCGTTGGGCCGAGGATTCGCGGGCAGGAAAGCCCGCCGTGTCGCCGGCAGAGCCTGCCGAGAAGCTGTCGAAACCGGCGGCCGAGACGGGCGCGAGCGGTTCCGCGATGCCCACGCCGAGGCGAAGCGTGCCCTGAGGCGGCGTACACTGGCCCGCGCTTTCCGCCCGGCTTTGGGCGGACATTCACTCGAGGATTCGCCATGTCCGATCAGCCCGTGTCCGTTCCCGCCGCTCCCGCCTCTGCCGCCGCGCCATCCGTCGGTGGATTGTCAAATGCCAAGCCCGAGATCGCGTTCGACGATTTTGCCAAGGTCGACCTGCGCGTGGCGAGGATCCTGCAGGCGGAGAACCACCCGAGCGCTGATCGGCTGCTGCGGCTGCAGGTGGACGACGGCTCGGGCACGCCGCGACAGATCTGCGCGGGCATCAAGGGGCACTACGCCCCCGAGACGCTCGTGGGCCGGCTGATCATCATCGTGGCGAATCTTGCTCCGCGGAAGATTCGCGGCGAGGAGTCGCGCGGCATGCTGTTGGCGGCGAGCGATCTACCCAAGGACGCGGCCGCCGCGGCCAGCGCGGAGCGGAAGGTGATCCTGCTGCGTCCGGACATGGACATCGCGCCCGGCTCGATCGTGTCGTGAGCGTTGCTTACTGCTGAGGCTTGGGGCCGGGGCGGACGTCATCGCCCGGGGCTCGGTGGTCGCCGCCCGGGCCGCCGCGGGAGCCCTTGCGCTTGGCGCGATCGATCATCTCGTTGACGCTCTTCTCCACAGCTTCGTCTTGCTTGGCCGCCCGTTCCGCAGCCTCGGCACCCATGCGCTGGCTGTCTCGCTGCATGATCTCGGTGCGAACGCTGTAGAGCTCACGGAGCGCCTTGCGAAGATCGCTCATGTGCTGGGCCCGGTCGGACTCGCCGCCCGAGGCTGGTGCGGATGCGGGGCCGGACTTGGGTGCGTCGATCTCGGCGATCGCCTGGGCCTCCTCACCGGCGCGCCGGGCGTGGCGCAACTCCTGGAGACGCAGTTCAAACATCCGCTGGTCCTTCTTGCGGGTTTCAAGCAGATAGCGAGAGCGGCGGAAGGTCTCGCTGTACTGCTTCTCCGCCTCCTCCGGCTTGGATTTCTCCAGTTCCCGGAGCTTGTCGAGGGTCTTGGGCGCGGTCACACTCAGGATTTCGCGGACGGAGGTGCGCTCTTCATTGGTGAGGGGACGCGAGGGTTCGGTGGGGCCGCGCCCGGGGCCGGTGCCCTGCGGCGAAGGGCCATCGGGCTGCATTCCAGGGCCGCCCTCTTCCCAGCGGCGAATCCACTGATCGCGACCCTCGCCCCGCTGGCCCGGATGAGGGACATCGGGGAACAAGGCGCGAAGGTCATCGAAGGACTTGCCCTCGTCGATGAGCTTGAGGGCTTGGTCGAGCTTCTCGATCTCGCGCCGGCGATTTTCGAGGCGGCGGGCGAGCATCTCGCGGAACTTCTTGCGAAGCTCCGGATCGGTCGCGGGCTGGGAGCGGCGATCGCCGCGGGCGTGATCGCGTGCGCCGGAGTCGTCGGTGGGGGCGGGCTGGGCGGGCTGCGAGGCCGGCGGCTCATCCGCGAGCGTCGCCGGCGCGCCGCAGAACAGCATCGCCACGGCCGCGGCGGACCATCGGAGGCTTAGAAGGGTGGAGACGACCCGGTGCATCATGACGAGGCTCCATCGAGCAGCCAGTTGGTCAGGGAATCGGTATCGGACTCGATCGCGGAATCGGTGGAGTTGTCGCTGGTCGAGCGCGAGTCCATGGCCGCGAAGAGCATGTCCATCTCGCCCTTGACCCGCTCGGAGATGTCCGTCGAGGGAGTGGTCGGATGCGAGGTCGTGCCGACGCGCACGGCGATGGCCGCGCCCGCGACGAAGACGATCATGGCCGCAAGACGGACCGGCGAGCGAGACCACCATGCTTGGCGGGCGCGAACGTGCCGCCGAGCCTCGTCCCGTTCGCCACCGGCATGGAGAACCAGACGCGGCGAGGCCGCGGCGTGCTCGCGGATGGTCGGGACTGTTGCCGCGAACACGTCGTCTTCAAGATCGCGGGAAGCCGAGGCCCGGTCGAGCGAGGCGAGCTCGGCGACCTGCGCGACCGTCGGCTGGGTGCCGTGCAGCGACACGAGCGAGGCGTGCGTCAGGCGAGCCTCCAGCCCGGGGACCGCCGCGGCGCGATCGAGAGCGCCGAGGCGGTCGAGGTCCGCAAGCAGCGGCAGTAGATCGGCCTCGAGCGAGGGCATCGCGTCGGACGGCTCTGGGTTGTTGGAATTGTGGATGCTCATGGTCGTTCCCCAGTCTGAGCGACCGAGGGGTCGCTCGAAGTCATCAGTTCTTTCAGCTTCCGGAGGGCCCGGTGGTGGCGGGCCAGAAGCGTGCCGAGCGGTTCGTTGAGCAGGTCGGCCATCTGCTTGAAGCTCAATCCGGCGTGGTGGCGGAGCTCGACGATCTCGCGGTCGGCGTCGGTGAGGCGTTCCATCGCGAAGCGCAGGACGCGGATCGAGTCGTCGGCGGCGTGCTCGGGGCCTGCGGAGGTTCCGGCGCCAAGCCTGGATTCCGAGACGGACGCGAACGACTCGGGATCGGTCGGCTCGGCGTGGCGGCGGGTCCGGCGCACCTCGTCGCGGATGCGGTTCATCGCGACGCGGAAGAGCCACGACTCGAAGCGCCCCTGCTCCGCGTACTCCCCAGTTCCGAGCTTGGCTGCGACGGTGACGAACACGGACTGCGTGACCTCCTCTGCGGCGTCGTTGCCCTGGTCAAAGGCCCCGAGGCTGCCGCTTCCCTTTGCCCCCCGGCTCGACCGACCCATCCCCGGACCTCGCCCGCCGCCGAGCCGCGAGCGGGCCAGTGCGTAGACGCGCCGGGCGTACAACTCGACAATGACCCGCCAAGCGGCCTCGTCACCCTTTCCGGCCGCGGTGAGAAGGCGAGGCAGGTCCGGGAGTTCCGGTCGTGCGTCGGCATCATCCGGTGAGGATGGGGCCGATTCGGGCTGGTGTCGTCCGTGAGCGTCGTCCAAGTTCACCTCTTGACCAGAGCCAAACGAAGCCCGGCCTGCGGCATTGCAGGCGATGGGCTCAATCCGGGGGCGCTTTGGGTGGGGCTGGGGCAAGTTCACGGGGCTGTCGGATTGCGAGTGCCGGGGGTTATTGTGACGCTTGCAACCCCTTGGAAACGATACGAATGCGGCCCCGTTGGGGGTTCATCCGGAGCCGGATCATCGGCTTCGGGGAGCGGCACGGGTCAGCGGACGGACAGGATCAGGTCGATGCGATTCAGGCTTGGAATGGCCGCTGTCGGACTTCTGCTCGCTGTGGTTGTGTCCATGCTGGCCGGGTGTGCGGGAGTGGGTGTTGCCGAGCCATATCCGCCGGAGCTCAGGCGCGAGTATCGCGGGGTCTGGGTGGCCACCGTCGGAAACATCGACTGGCCGTCCAAGCCCGGGCTGACCGTTGAACAGATGCGGGCGGAGATGCACGGGGTGCTCGATGCCGCGGCGAGGATGAACCTCAACGCCGTGTTCTTCCAGGTGCGGCCGTCGTGCGATGCGCTGTACCGGTCGAGGCTCGAGCCGTGGAGCGAGTATCTGTCGGGCACGCAGGGGAAAGCGCCGGATGGGGATGCCGGCGCGTACGACCCGCTGGCGGAGTGGGTCGCCGCCGCGCACGGGCGCGGCATGGAGTTGCACGCGTGGTTCAACCCGTTCCGGGCGCGGCACAAGGAAGCGAAGTCGGCGCTGGCCGCATCGCATGTGGGGCGGGCGCGGCCGGACCTTGTGCGGCACTTTGATGGGCAGTTGTGGCTCGACCCGGGATCGGCGGAGGCGAGGGCGATGTCGAGGGAAGTCATTCTCGATGTCGTGAGGCGCTACGACATCGATGGCGTTCACTTCGACGATTACTTCTACCCGTACCCGAAGAAGGGCGAGGTGTTCGGGGATGGTGCTTTGTACGACGCGTACCGGGGCGGCGGAGGAGCGATGTCTCTTGCCGACTGGCGGCGCGACAACATCAACACGTTTGTGCGAGATGTGTACGAGCGCGTTCATGCGGAGAAGCCGCGTGTGCGGGTGGGGATCAGTCCCTTTGGAATCTGGAAGCCCGACTATCCGGCGGGCGTGAAGGGGCTCGACGCGTACGAGGGGCTGTACGCGGATTCGCTCCGGTGGCTGGCGGCGGGGTGGGTGGACTATCTCGCGCCGCAGTTGTACTGGAAGATCGATTCCCCGCAGCCCTACGCCGCGCTGTTGGATTGGTGGGTGGCGTGCTCAATGCGTTCGCAGCGACGGCCGATCCTTGTGGGCAACTACACGAGCCGCCTGAGCGAGAAGGCCGACGACGCCAAGTCGTGGACGACTGCGGAGATTCTCAACCAGATCACGCGCACTCGCGAGCGGCGGGACTCCGGCGCGGCGGGGAACATCCACTTCAGCGCGGTTGCGCTGGTTCGGAACCGGCGCGGGATTGCCGATGCGCTGGCGCAGGGGCCGTATGCCGAGCCCGCGCTGCCTCCGGAGATGGCGTGGCTGGCGCGTGGGGCGCGACCATCGACGCCGCGGGTGGATGTGCCCGCGGAGTCGGACCAGTCGGTGGTGGCGAGGTGGAGGAGTGGGGGAACGGAGTCCGAGACCGGATGGCACCGCTGGGTGGTGTGGACGCGGTACGGGGAGCGATGGACGATGCGGGTGGTCTCGAATCAGATGCACGCGACGATACCGAGGGAATCGCCGTCCGGAACGCTCGATCGGATGGCCGTCGCGGAGGTGGATGGGTTTGGCCGCGTGGGGCGGTTCGACATGGTGCGGGTGGAGCGGGCGGGGGCGGGGCCGGTCGAGTCCGCTATCGTGGGGCCATGACGAGCATCTGCTACATGGTGACGGCGACGCTTCCGAGCGAGGCGATGGCGAAGGAGTATGTGGCGTGGCTTGAAGATGGGCACGTGGATCAGGTCATCGGAGGGGGAGCTCACTCTGCGATGATCGTGAGGCTTGATCCCGATGCATCGGGCCTGCCGCGCGTGATGACACAGTACATCTTTGCCAGCCGGCACGCGTACGACGAGTACGTGCTCAAGCTCGCGCCGGTCCTTCGAGCGGATGGGCTCAAGCGATTCGGACCTGAAAGGGGCGTGCGATTCGATCGGGCGATCGGCGAAGTCGTCTGAGCGTCGGCGACGTGGGAGAAGGTCAGCCCACGCCGACAGTCTCCATCGTCCGCTCTCGCTCGGGCTTCTTCGCGGAGATGCCGAGTTGAACCATGGGACCGTGCGGTCGCTTGGCCTCCTCGGCCAGCGCCGTCGCCTGCTGCGGGTCGACGTAGTTGGGCATGAGCATCGCCTTCACCGTGGCGAACAGGCCGCCGACGGAAGAGAAGGTGTGGTCAACGGCCGAGGGCTCGTAGCCGCAGTGCACCATGCACTGCTGGCAGGCGGTGTTGCCGCTGGCGCGCCCGTACTTCTCCCACTCGGTGTCCTCGATGAGCTCCTTGAACGTGTCCACGTAGCCATCCTGCAGCAGGTAGCAGGGCTTCTGCCAGCCGAAGATGTTGTACGTGGGAAGGCCCCAGGGCGTGCACTCGTACTCGCGCTTGCCCATGAGGAACTCGAGAAAGAGCGGCGACTGGTTGAACTTCCACGCCGTCTTGCGGTTGGAGAGGAGCATCTTGAAGAAGGTGCGGGTCTTGTCGCGCTCCTTCATAAAGGTCTTCTGGTCGGGGGCCTTGGGGTAGGCGTAGCCGGGGCTGACCATGACGCCTTCGACGCCGAGGGCCATCATCTCGTCGAAGAAGGCGCGGACCGAGTTCGGGTCGGCGCCGTCGAAGAGCGTGGTGTTGGTCGTGACGCGGAATCCCATCTTCACGGCGAGCTTGATGCCCTCGAGGGCGGTCTTGAAGGTGCCCTCGCGGCAGACGGCGAAGTCGTGGTGCTCTTCCTGGCCGTCCATGTGGACGCTGAAGGAGAGGTACTTGCTCGGCTTGAGCAGACCGGCCTCGAGCTTCTCCTTGAGGAGGAGGGCGTTGGTGCAGCAGTAGACGTACTTCTTGCGGGCGACGAGGCCCTCGATGATCTCTTTGATCTGCGGGTGAAGGAGGGGCTCGCCCCCGGGGATGGCGACGACGGGGGCTCCGCACTCTTCGGCGGCTTTCCAGCATTGCTCAGGGGTGAGCTGGCGCTTCAGGATGTGGGGGGGGTACTGGATCTTGCCGCACCCTGCGCAGGCGAGGTTGCAGCGGAAGAGCGGCTCAAGCTGAAGGACGAGGGGGTAGCGCTTGTTGCGGCGGATCTTCTGCGACAGCACGTAGGTCGCGACCGTCCACATTTGACTGATGGGAACACCCATGCCTTCGTGCCTTTCCTTGGCATGGGCAAAGCGGCCCACGCGGAGTCGGAATTCCGTCGAAACCCCCAACCCGCCCAAGCTGATCCAGGCCGGGCCGGGATCAGCCGCCGGCCGCGCCGGACAGCCCGAATGCTAGCGATTGCCAACGCGGATTCCACACCCGCCGGAGCGTCCGCGAACGCCCTGAAACGGCCAGATTGGGGCTGGGCCCAAACATGCCGGGCCCGAAGTTCGTAAACTGTCCCGCCGGGGGCAGTGCCCTTCCGATGACGCAGACCGATCCTTCCTGTCGCCAATGACCACATCTGGCCGCGCTTTCCGGACCCGCGATTGAGCACACCCCCCACCCCCCACCTCCCCACCGACGAAGCCCTGGTGCAGCGGTACCGAACCGGAGACGCGAAGGCGTTCGAGGAGTTGGTGCGCCGCCACCATGACGACCTGATCCGGTTTCTTATCAGGCTCTCGGGAAACCGAGCGGTGGCCGAGGACGCCTTCCAGGAAACGTTTCTCCAGGTTCACCTGTCGCTCGACACCTTTGACGCGACGCGCCGGTTCAAACCTTGGCTTTTCACGATCGCGGCGAACAAGGCCCGGGATGCCCTGCGTAGAAACGCCCGCCGGAAGACCCTCGACCTGTCGGCCCCGATCGCGGGCGGCAACGGGGGTGGAGGCGGGGGTGGCGGCGCCGATTCCGGCGCACGCACGTACGTGGACTTGATGGAGGTTGACGTCCCCCAGCCCGACCAGGCTCTCAAAGACACCGAGCGGAGCCGGCTCGTGCAACGGGCCGTGGACGAACTCCCTTGGAGCCTCCGAGAGATTCTTCTCCTCGCCTACTTCCAACGAATGAGTTACAACCAGATCGCCGACGCACTCGACATCCCGCTTGGCACCGTGAAGTCTCGACTCCATTCCGCCGTGGCCGCCTTCGCCAAGAAGTTTGAGGCCATCGGACAGTCCGAATCACCCGCATCGAACCCCAGACCCTCCCCCGAAGCATGAACACATCGAAGCCGACAGACGCCCGTTCGATCGATGCCGCACTCCTGCACGACCTGTGCGAGGCGGACGCACGATCGCTCGAGGCGCTGTGCGAGGCGGGATTCGACTGCTCGCGGGTGCCGGCGGAACTGCGGGCGCGGGCCGAGCGGTGCGCCGGGATCCTGGGGCTTCTGGGATCGGGGCCGCGGCCGGAGTGCGACTCTTCGCTGGTGGATGTGACGCTTGTGCGTGTGGGTGAGATCCGGCGGATGGCCGTCGAGCGGATGCTTGATCCGCTGGATGAGGACGCCCTGGAGGCCCTTGTCACGGCCGGATTCGAGCCGTCGAAGTGTGTCTCCGGGTTGCGCGGGCGAGCCGAAAAGCACGCCGCGACGCTGGCGATGCTGGAAATGCCGATCGACGGCGCCTCACGGGAAACGCTGGTGAGCGCGACGCTGATGCGTGTACAGAGCCGGATCGACGATGGTCAGTCGCGCATGCGGCTGGAGCCCGCGTCGGGCGGGGTGCTGCGGAACTTCCGCTGGGGTGATCTGATCTCGGTCGCGGCGATGCTGATGCTCGCGTCGGCGGTGATCATGCCCATGGTCGGCGCGGTGCGGAATCACGCCCGTCAGACGGGCTGCCAGGCGGGCCTTGGCAGCGCGGCGGGGGCGTTCGGCCTGTATGCAAACGACAACCGTGAGTCGCTCCCGCTCGCCTCCGAGTCGCCCGCGGGCGCGGTGTGGCGGACGGTGGGCGATCGCGTGCACTCCAACTCGGCCAACTTGTACAAGCTGACCATCGAGAAGTACGTCCGCCCGGCGGATCTGGCCTGCCCGGGGAACCCGTGCGCCTGCCGGTCGCTGGAGCCCAACACGTTCGGCGACTGGGCCAAGTCCGAAGAGGTGTCGTACAGCTATCGCAACATGTTCGCTCCGCGGGATGCGCGCCCGTCTTGGTCGAAGACTCCCGGCGAGCGCACGATTGTGCTCGGCGACCGGTCGCCCGTGTTCGTGCGAGCCATCACGGGCAACTGGTTCAATCCCACGGCCAACTCCGACAATCACGCGCAGGCGTGGCCGAACCAGGGCGAGAGCACCGGGCAGAACGTGCTCTACAACGACGGTTCGGCGGCGTGGCTCAAGTCTCCGGTGCTTGCCGGGGGCGACAACATCTGGCTGCCGCGGTCGCTTGAGATGGCGATCAGTCGTTTGCAGGAGCCGACGCGGGCTGAGCCGCTCAAGGGCGTGGAAACCCCGGCCGATCGGTCGGATGTGTTCCTATCGCCCTAAGGTGCAAAGTACCAACTGCAAGACGCGCAGCCGGACCGGTTGGTGTAGGACCGGAATGTTCGGGATTTGATTTGTACTTTGCTGTTTGCACTTTGCACTTTGGCATAGCTGGCCTACCCTCCTCCCCCTCCGGCTCCGGGCCCTGCCTGCGCCCGTCCGGACTGTTTCGCTTCATACACCAAGCAGGCGAAGGTGAATCGGCATGTCGAAGAACAAGAGCCACAAGTCGAGCCTCAAGCGGATCCGGCTGACCAAGACCGGCCTCGTCCGCCACAACCGTGCGTTCGGCAAGCACTTGCGTTCGAGCAAGAGCAGCAAGCGCCTGCGTCGCCTCCGCACCGACAAGACCATGTCCAACCCCGAGGCGAAGCGCCTCGAGAAGTTGCTGTTCCGCCGCCTGCGCGGCCGCGACCAGGCCCGCGCGGCCCTGCGTCGCAACCCGAACCCGACCGAGCGCAAGAAGGCTCAGGCCGAGGCCCGGGCCGCCCGCGCCAAGGCGGGTCTGAAGTACGGCGTCAAGAGCGGCAAGTAGTCCGTGGTGGGCGGGCCGCGGGGCCCGCGGTGTCGGTTTCGATTTCTGATCATCCAGTTCGCCGGGACCCAAGCCGAGCATCTCGCTCGCCCCGATCGGACGCAACGACGGAGTTTTCCCCATGCCTCGAGTTCGCAAAGGCGCAGCACGCACCCAGGCCCGCAAGCGCATCCTCCGCAAGGCCCGCGGGTACTACGGCTGCCTGCACAAGAGCAAGTACAAGGCCCAGGACGCGGTCATCCGCGCGGGCGTCTATCAGTTCCGCGATCGCCGTCGCCTGAAGCGCAACATGCGTCGCCTCTGGATCACGCGCCTCACGGCCGCGTGCCGGATGCGCGGCTGCCGCTACAGCCAGTTCATCAGCGGCCTGAAGCAGGTCGGCATCCTGCTCAACCGCAAGATGCTCAGCGAGCTGGCGATCAGCGATCCGAAGGTGTTCGACACCATCTGCGATCAGGCCGTGAAGGCGAGCAAGGCCGTTCCGGCGAAGGCCGCGGCCTGAATCGGCGGTTGGAAATCACGATCAATCGAGCCAGCCTGACCGATCGCGGTTAGGCTTGTTTCTTTCCCGGAGGCGGCATGATCGGCGGATGGTGGGCCAGTTCGGCGTACGAGACGGGCGGCGTGGCCCTGGTGGCGGCGTGGGTGATCTGGGTGGTGCTGTCCATCACGCTCCACGAACTGGCGCACGGGTGGGTGGCCGTGAAGCGCGGCGACCAGACGCCGATCCTCACGGGGCACATGACCTTCAACCCGATCGTGCACATGGGTGTGCCGAGCCTGGTGATGCTCGCGCTGCTGGGCATCGCGTGGGGCGCGATGCCGGTGGACGTGTCGCGCATGCGGGGGCGCTATGCCGAGGCGCTTATGGCCTTCGCCGGTCCGGCGATGAACTTCTTTCTCGCGGCGATGTGCATCCTCGTCGGTGGCGTGTTCATCGCGTTCATCCCGCAGGCGCTGCTGCAGGACTTCATCGAGAATCCGTTCCTGACGTCGAACAACAGCTCGGACGTTCTGCCCAAGCTCGTCGTGTTTGCGGGCGTCGGAGCGATGATCAACCTGGGCCTGGGAATGTTCAACCTGATCCCGTGCCCGCCGCTGGACGGGTCGCGGATTCTCGGAAACTTTTCGAGCGCGTACCGCAACTTCACCATGACCGAGGGCGGGCGGGTGCTGAACTTCATCGCCATGGTGATCGCCTTCTTCTTTGCCGGGCGGATCATCATCCCGGTGGGGTGGCTGATCACGATCGTCGGCATGGGGGGGATCGGCGTGGTGCTCAAGGCCATGGGCGTGGGCGTTTGAGTCGCCCGCGTGTCCGGAACCGATAGACTCCGCCCGTGAAATACGTTGTGATCATCGCCGACGGCGGAGCGGACTTTCCCATTGAACAACTGGGGGGCAGGACGCCCTTTGAGGCGGCGCACACGCCGCACCTCGATGCGCTGGCGAGGGCCGGGCGGGTCGGCCGGGCGGTGACGACGCCGCCGGGCTGGGCCGCGGGATCGGATGTCTGCTCCATGTGCCTGCTGGGGTACGACCCTCGGACCTATCACACAGGGCGTGCACCGCTGGAGGCCGCGGCCCTCGGGCTTGATCTTGGCGAGGGGGATTGGATCTTCCGGCTCAACTTCGTGACCGTCGGCGAGCCCGGCACGCCGGACGATGGGCTCATGCTCGATCACTCGGCGGGGGCGATCTCCAACGCCGAGGCGAGGCAGCTTGCCGAGGGGCTGGTTGGGCATTGGCGATTGCACGAGCCCGCGCTCGCGGCCGACCTGCGGCTGACACCGGGCGTGAGCTACCGAAACATCCTCGTTGATGTGTCGGCGAATCGCCCGGGGAGCGAGCCCCGTGACTATGGCGCGCTCATCACGGCCCCGCCGCACGAGATCCCGCGGCAGCCGTGGGCGAGGCACGTGCCGACGCCGCGCGCGGGATCGGGACAGCCCGCGCGACTCGCGGCGGACATCCTGTGCCGGTTGATGGAACTCGCCCGCGTGTATCTGCCGACGCACCCGGTCAACGCGGCCCGCATCGCCGCAGGGAAGCGTCCGGCGAACATGGCGTGGATCTGGGGCCAGGGCGGACGGCCGCACATGCCGCTGTTCAAGGAGAAGTACGGCCTGCGCGGAGCGATGACGACCGCGGTGGACCTGCTGGCGGGCATCGCGACGCTCATCGGCTGGGATCGCCTCGATGTGCCCGGCGTGACGAGCTATCACGACAACAACTACGCGGGGCAGGGACGGGCGACGTGCGAGGCGCTCGACGAGTACGACATCGTCTGCTGCCACGTCGAGTCGCCGGATGAGTGCGCCCATCAGGGCGACTGGAAGACCAAGACCGCGGCGATGGAATCGATCGATACCCACATCGTCGGTCCGGTGGTGGAGCGGCTGCGGCGGTTCGGCGATCCGGAGCGCAACCCGGGCGCGGAAGGGTGGCGTGTCCTGTACCTCCCCGACCACTACACGCTCGTTTCCACTCGCAAGCACGATGCGACGCCGGTCCCGTTTCTCATGGCCGGAGCATGGGTGCGGTCGGCGGTCCAGCGGCCGTACAGCGAGAGGGCCGCGCTGGAGAGCGATCTGTGCGTCGATCCGGGGGACGAGCTCATGGAGTACTTCCTTCGGGGCGGGCTGAGATAGCGGACATGGCCGACACCAAAGACCCAACCCCTCCTGCCGAGAAGCCGACGATTCCCCTCGAGCCGGAGGGAGAGGGATCGGGCGGGGATTCGGGCGCGAAGCGAGCGTCGATCCTGAACGATGCGAACGACCGGTGTCCGCACTGCGGCGCGCCGATGGCCGCGGAGGCCGTGGTGTGCATGGCGTGCGGCTATGACATGAAGGCCAACCGGGTGGTCACGCCGCGGACTGGTGTGGATGAGGTTGAGCCTGAGGCCGAGCCGCACAGTCTGCAGGATTTTGTTAAGCCGGGCGGGGCACCGGCGTCACTGGCGATTGCCGGCGTGATCGTGCTCATCGCGGCGGCCGTGGCCGCAGGGGCAAACGCACCCAAGCGGGAACTTGGGGTGCAGGCGGCGATGGCGCTGCTGGTTCTGTATCGGGCGGTGGTGCACACGGGAACGGGGCTCGCGGCGGTGTGGTGCGCGGCGAGGTATGTGGAGGAACGGGTGGGGCGCATCGACCTGGCCCTGGCTCGGATGTTCCTCGCCGTGGCGGTGTTCTGGCTGGTCTCGTCGCTGCACCTGCCTATCGAGAACGACTGGCTGGAGCGGGCGCTCCGATGGCCGCTCGCCCTTGGGTGCTATTGGCTGACGATGTTCATCCTGTTCCGCAGGAGCCGGGCGGAGACGCTTGTGTTGGCGCTCCTGCACGTGGGGGGATGGATGTTCGTAGAGATGGGCGTGCAACTGGGGGTGTGGTTGCAGGACGCGGCGGGCAAGTGACGATGGAACGGGCTATGCCCAGTGTCGCGGACGCATCGCCGGCTTCGCCTTCCCGGACGGCAAGTGTGGATTGGAAGGGGATCGCCGCGCACGGGATCGGCCGGGGCGACTTTGCGGCGTTGGTGTTTTCCGGGGCGACAGAGGCCATCGGCGAGGCGGCGGGGTATTGCACGTGGTCCACAGCCCGCAAGTTCGCGCTGCCAGACCCGAGGCTTCGGTCGGATGAGGATCTGGCGAGAGATCCGGCCTCGCCGCTCCCGCTCTGGTCGAACGATCGGGTGCGACCAACGCCGAGCGTGTGCTTTGTGTTTGCCAATGGTGGCCACCCGGCCATCGATGCGTTCCAGGCTCGGGGAGGCGTGGAGTTTGAGCACTACGTGGTGCTCTCAAGGGTTACAGAGGCACGCCTGATCGAATGGCGAATGGGCCGGTTTCTTGACGCGGCAGGGCGAAGGCCGATCGCGCTGCTGGGGTTCGGGGATCAGGGCTCGAAGGCGTCGGCGGTGCTGATGGGCCGAGGCATCGAGGCTGGCCACATCCATGTCGTGGACGATCGCCCCGAGCGGCAGGTGGCCGCGGCGAATGCGGGCTTTGCGGTGGTGTCGCTGGACGATGCCGTGATCGAAGAAGCGGCGATCTTCGCGACGCCGCTGTCTGGTGTGGGCCGGTTCGGCGGAACCCTTCGCCGCGCGATCGCCGATGGACGGCCGGTGCTGGACAACGCGTGCTCGTGGGATGGCCGCGAGGAGTTCACGCCTCGTGGCCGGATTCACCTGACCTCGTGTGTCGATCGGTGCGTGTCGTGCGACGGATCCGGGATTCGGATCGCGGACAATGGGCTCGCCCTGCCGCTCTCGATCATCGCGGATGCCGACGCCTCGATCGGAGGAGTGTCGTGCCGTCTGCTTCGCACGATGCGACCTGTGGAGCGGTGCCGCGAGGATGGTCCATTTGATCTGGAGCATCTAAGCGAGAACGGTGGGCCGGGTTTGCGCGTCGCTCGATTTCACCGCTGGTACGTCGGACTCGCCGGACAATCAAACCACATCGACGCGGCCTTCGGCATCTTCGCCGCGAGAGCGTTTCTGCTCGAAATGTTCCCCGAGGCCGCCGCAGAGGTGTTGCCGTCGAGACATCGCGGCGGGCTGGGAGCCACGGCATTCGAGGCGCTCGTGCCGCGCAGCTGCACGGGCCGTTCGCTGGGCTCTCCGTACATGACCCCCGCCGAACAGACGGCGATCGGCGTGCTCGCGCGTCACTACGCGCGGTGTGGCGCGGCTGGCCATTCGATCATTGAGATCGGCTCCGCCCTCGGCGGCAGTGGGCTCCTCATGGCCGCGGCGACCCGTGGCGCGACCGGGGCGGATGGTCCGCCAATCGTCTCGATCGATCCGGATGTGGCTACGCGGCCCAGCATGCGGGCGGCGTTCGAGGTCGAGGAATACGCCTCGCGGCTCATGCCCATCGTCAAGACCTCGGACGAAGCCATTGCAGAAGTTGGTCGCGCTCATCGCGCGGCCGGGCTGGTCTTCATCGATGGCCTGCACACCGCCGACGCCGTGGGGCGAGACATTGACAACTACGCCCCGCTCATTCGGCCCGGGGGGTGCCTGGTCCTTCACGACTGCGACGCCCGCCACGCGGGGGTCTTCCGGACGGCGGCCCGCCTCGCCGCGTCGGACTCGCGGTTCACGCTCCGGTGCATGATCGACAGCCTCGCCGTGTTCGAGCGCCGAATGTAACGTTGCCGCGGCCGCCATATCATTGTGAATGGCCGTTCGAATGCTGATTTCCCGTGACCGGATCGCCGCCCGCATCGAGCAGATGGGGCGGGAGATCACCGCCGACCTCCGCGCATCCAATGGGGGCACCTCCGGCGAGCCGCACCTGATGCTCGTGCCGATCCTCACCGGGTCCATGGTCTTCACGGCCGACCTCATCCGCCATATTCCGGTGAAGATGAGCATCAAGCCAGTGACGATCCGCAGCTATCACGGCACGGCGACGTCCTCGCAGGGGGCGACCATCAGCGGTGATGTGCCGACCGACCTTGCGGGTAAGCACGTGCTGGTGGTGGACGACATCCTCGATTCCGGGCGAACGCTCGGGCTCATCCGTCGCCTCTTCCAAGCCCAGCACCCCGCCAGCCTTCGTATCGCGGTGCTGCTGCGCAAGGACGAGTCTACCGGCCGGCGCGAGGAGCACGTGGCCGTGGAGTACGTCGGCTTCGACATCGGCGATGAGTTTGTGATCGGGTACGGCCTCGACTACGACGGCTATTACCGCAACCTCCCCGACATCGGCGTCCTTTCCCCGGATGCCGCAGACTGATGATGAGCACGATCCCCGCCCAGCCCGTGCCGACCTCGCCGCCCGCGGCTGTTTCTGCGGCTGCCAGCGTCGACGTGCTGGACATCCACCCGGCGGGGCGTTCGGTCATCGCCATCGCGTTCGGCTGGCTGGTGCTCGCGGCGATGTTCGCGATCGTGTGCTTTGCCACGCTCATGTGGGGCAATCCGGGCGACGGGCGCGGCGGGCTCTTGCTTCTGCCGATCATCGTGTTCCTGCTCGTGCTTGTGCCGGCCGCGATTGTGCGGAATGCGTGCAGGTTTCAGCTCTCGTCGACGCGCGTGAGCGCGGCTCGGGGCGTATTCCGGCGGTCGAGCGTGGAGGTTCGGCTCGACGATGTCCGCAACGTGGCGGTGGGGCGGTCGCTGGTGCAGCGTGTGCTCCGGCTTGGCACCATCCGTATGACGGCGGCGGGGGTCGGGCCGGCGGTGGTGTGGAACCACGTCGATCAACCGGGCGAAGTGGCCGAACGGGTGCGGGCCGCGATCGATGCGGTGCGGGGCGGCGGGCGAGCGCCTTCAGTGAAGCCCGACTCCATCGCGCCGTCCAAGCGACCGATATCACCGGCAGTGCCTGTTCCCGCACCCGGCAAATCACCCGCACGTCTCCCTGTCATCGGCCTTGCCGGTGGCATCGGTGCCGGCAAGAGCGCCGTCGCGGCGGCGTTTGAGCGCCTGGGTTGCTTGGTGATCGACTCTGACGTGCGGGCCAAGGCCGCGCTGGATCGGCCGGATGTGCGTGACACGCTCGTCTCATGGTGGGGGCCGGGCATCCTCGACCCGGATGGGCGCGTCGACCGGAAGCGTGTGGCCTCGATCATCTTCTCCAACGCGGGCGAGCGGGAACGCTTGGAAGCGCTGGTTCACCCGATCGTCCGCGACGACCGCGCTCAGATGATCCGCGATGCCGCCGCGGCCGGGGCGAAGGCGGCGATCGTGGACGCCCCGCTCCTGTTCGAGGCGGGCGTGGATGCCGAGTGCGACGCTGTGGTATTCGTAGATGCGCCGCGCGAGGTCCGGCTCGAGCGGTTGCAGCGCACCCGTGGGTGGGACGAGGCCGAGTTGGCCCGTCGCGAGGCGGCCCAGATGTCGCTGGATGAGAAGCGCTCGCGATCGCGATTCGTTGTGGAAAACCGGACGGATGTCGGGTCGCTCGAAGCAAGGATTGCCCGAGTTCTTGCGGAAATGAAGGCCGAAACGGCGTCTTGATCGCAAACCGCCGAATCATGAGCCGCCGGGCCGGGTTGGTGGTATACTTGCTTTGAGGGGTTGGGTTTGCTGCCTATTGAAGGGCCGCGGGAGCGATCACGGGCACAGGTCCGAGGTCGATGATTCACAGGCTGGCCGACCATTCCGTCCGTTCGAGGATGGATCGTTCGAGGTCGGGCCAACCGACAGCATTCACTCAAAGCGGTTGTCGCGGCGCTTGCGCGCCGAACCCTCCGCCCGAGACGTCTTTTCAGCGTCCGCCATTCGGCGAGGCGCATCCTCACCACACATCCCAAGAGTTGAACACGTGAAAGTGCAGAAGCGGAGCCGTATGGCCAAGTCCAATGTTGCGGAAGAGCGCGGCGAATCCAAGTCCGATTCCAAGTCGCGTGGGCGGCCGGTAAGGCCTGCCAAGGGCGATGCCCCGGCGCCCGCCGCGCCGGCACCGGCTCCGGTTGCTCCGCCGCCCCAGGCGCCCATGCCGCGGCCCGAGCCTCGTCCGGAACATCGACCTGAAGCCCGGCCCGACTCACGTCCGGACATGCGCCCCGACCGTGGAGGCGACCGCTACAACGGGCAGGGAGGTTCTGGTGGTGAACGCCAGGGCGGGCCCCAAGGTGGTCAGCAGTCAGGTGGATCCCAAGGGGGTGCCCAGGACCGGGGAGATCGCGGCGGGCAGGGCGGCGGCTACGGTGGCGGTCATCAAGGCCACCAGCAAGGACATCGTGAAGGTGGCGGCGGTGGTGGGGGGAGCGGCGGTGGTGGTGGCTACGGCGGTCAGCAGTACCAGGGCGGTCACGGCGGTGGCGGAGGTGGGTACGGCCATGAAGGCGGCTTCGGTCGTCGGCGCAAGAAGAAGCGTCGCCGCGGCGGCGGGGGCTTTGACGGTGGTGGGGGCGGCGGAGGCGGTGGTGGAGGAGGCGGCGGCCAATGGCAGCGCCCCCTCGACTTCGCCCTGCCCAGCGACGAAGAACTCGAAAGAGAAGCAGCCGAGCTGGACAAGATCGCGGCCAAGATCGATCCGGCCGCGCTCAAGAGCCAGCTTTCCATCGCGCAGCTCCAGCGGATGGACATCGACAAGCTCCACAAGGTGGCGACCGAGTCCGGCCTTGAAGACGTCCACCAGATCCCCAAGCAGGAGCTGATCTTCAAGATCCTCAAGGCCCGCGCGGCCAAGCAGGGCTTGATGGTGGGAGAGGGCACGCTCGAGATCATGCCCGACAAGTTCGGATTCCTGCGCTCGCCCGAGCAGAGCTACCTGAGCGGGCCCGATGACATCTACATCTCGCCGACGCAGATCCGTCGGTATGGCCTCAAGAAGGGCATGGTCGTCCGCGGGTTCATCCGGCCGCCCAAGGAGAACGAGAGATACTTCGCGCTGCTGCGCGTGGACGAGGTGAACGGCCATCCGCCGGCCCACCTGCACAAGATCAGCAACTTCGAGGACCTCACGCCGCTCCACCCGGAGCAGCGGTACATCCTCGAAACCGACCCGTCGGAGATCGAGTGCCGGATCGTCGACCTCGTCGCTCCGCTGGGCAAGGGCCAGCGAGCCTTGATCGTGGCCCCGCCGCGTACGGGCAAGACGGTGTTGCTCCAGAAGATCACCAAGGCGATCGCCCGGAACAGTCCGAACGTGAAGATCATCGTGCTGCTGGTGGACGAGCGTCCCGAGGAAGTCACGGACTTCAAGCGGAACACAGCCCCCAGCGTGGAAGTCGTGGCCAGCACCTTCGACGAGCAGGCCAGCCGCCACGTTCAGGTGGCCGACATGGTCATCGAGAAGGCCAAACGCATGGTGGAGTTCGGGGATGACGTGGTCATCCTGCTCGACTCGATCACCCGCCTAGCCCGGGCCCACAACACCGAGATGCCCCACTCCGGGCGCATCATGTCGGGTGGTATCGACGCCGGGGCGCTCCAGCGGCCCAAGAAGTTCTTCGGTGCGGCCCGCGCCATCGAGGGCGGCGGTTCGCTGACCATCATCGGCACCGCCCTCACCGACACCGGGTCCAAGATGGACGAGGTGATCTTCGAGGAGTTCAAGGGCACCGGCAACAGCGAGTTGCACCTTGACCGGAAGCTGATGGACAAGCGCATCTACCCCTGCATCGACGTGGCCGCCTCCGGCACCCGCCGCGAAGAGCTGCTCATGGACAGGAAGGAACTGGAGCTTGTCTACCGCCTGCGCAAGGTGCTGGCGGACATGAACGTGGTCGAGGCGATGGAGCTCCTGAAGAGCCGCCTGACCAAGGTCAAGACCAACGCCGAGTTCCTGATGACCATGGGCATGGGCGGTTGACGGCACCGCGGCGTGCCGCGCGGTATGCTCCCCCTCCGGCGCGGCCCGAGAACAGTCGAAAGGCCCTCCGCTGGTCGAGGTGCGCCCGTGGTGCAAGGTGAACAGCCAATGCGGAGCCTGCTGCTCCTGCTCGCCTGTGTGTGGGGGTGGGTCTTGGTCTGCCTCGGTCCCCCCTTGGCGGCCAAACTTCCTCAGTTCCTGGACGTATCTTCCCGATGGTTACACCCATTGAGCGCGGCATTTGTGGCCTCGGGGGCGTTTGTGGTCGCGTTCTTCGCTTCGGGGTGCTTCCCGCGAGCGAACTGGAAGCTCCGGTTCGCGTGCGAGTTGATTCCCCTGTCTTGGCTGGGCTTCGTGCTTTTCGGAGGCTTGTTCTGATGGCTACCGGCGACCAATCCCGACTCCCCGGACGCTTCTTCCGCCGGGGACGCCTGCGGGTGCTGAGCTGCGCGGCGGTCATCGCCGCCGCGGGCGGCCGCGTCCATGCCGATCCGGACCCGCCTCTGGACCGCGAGAGCATCGAGATGCTCGCCGCCCACTCGGCGGCAAGGGCGGCCCTGATCGATCTGCGGCTTTCGGGCGCGGCCGCGGCCCGTGACTATCGCGTGGCCGAGGAACTGCTGGCTGTTGCCGCTCGACTCGCGGACCAGTCCGCGGCCAACATGGACCAGGTTCGCAGGTCCGCGGGGATTGCCGATCAGCAGACGATCTACCGGCTGTACCTGGAGGCCGCGACCGGCGCGGACGATGTGCCGGCGATCCGCAAGATCATCGCCAAGCTCGTGCAGCTCGACCCGCTCGACACGGTGTCGCAGCTCCGCCTGATCAGCGCGAAGATCGCGGACTATCAGACGGCCGACGAGCGGCTGGCCGCGTACGAGCGGTTCCTCGGGCCCGACGGCGACGTGTTCGATGATTCCGTGCGCAGTCGGCTTGCGCTGGACGCCGCGCTGCTGCTGCGGGAGCGCGGCGACAAGAAGGGATTCGCGCAGTTTCTGTCGCGTGCGATCTCGCTGGATCTGACGAACAAGGATGCGGCGATGCTCGGGATGACCTTCTGGGCGCAGAACCAGGAGGAGATCCCTGCCGAAGAACGCTCGTCGGCGATGCTCGACTGGAAGTTCTGTGTTCTGAAGGCGGACCCATTCGATACGTCGGTGTACTCGTCGATCGTCGACCAGTTGCTCAGCGAGGGGGCGTACAACGGCGCGTTCCACTTTGCCAAGCTGCATCGCAGGTTGTGCGTGGTGCAGGATCGCCAGCCCACGGACGCCGAAGAACTCAACTACGACCTCTCGGAGTGGAACGCCAGCGGCCCCGAGGCGGTCATCCGCCGCCTCAGCGATCTGCTGGAGAAGGCCCGGCAGGAGGCGGTGGAACAGCGGAAGATTGCGGTTCAGCGCGGTCAGCCGGTCGACGGGCTGCCGCGACCGGAGGAGCTGCGCCTTCCGTTCGCCCGCGAGCGGATGCGGGTGCTGGCCGCCGCCGCGCTGGGCGATCGCGAGCGGGCGGCGGTCTTCATCGGCGAACTGAGCGAGACCGTGCGCATCCGCACCGAGCAGGCGATGGACCCGGTTCGCCGCCCGGCGGGGGTCACCGACGAGCAGGTCCGCACCGCGTCGCGTATTGCGGCGGGTGAACTCGCGTGGCTGCGGCTGTGGGCGGGCGTGCAGACGCCCGACGCCGTTGCGACAATCAAGGAACTCGCGGATGCGCAGGCCCTCGACGCGGCCACGCAGGCGCGTCTGGACGCGTGGGTGGCCCTGCGCTCGGGCGAGATGGAGCGGGCCGACGCCGCACTTCGGGCCATCGCCGAGCGCGACCCGCTCGGGGCGCTGGGGCTGGCAGTGCTCTCGGAACTCCAGAGCGACGAATCCACGGCGGTGGTCCGGTACCGCGACCTGGCGTGGCGGACGCCCGGAACCGAGGTTGGCGCGTTTGCCGCGAAGCGATACGCCGAGTATGCGAGAGAGAGGCCGCGTCAGAGTGATATCGCGATCGAGCTCGAGAAGAACGCGGCGGGCGTGCCGAAGTGGCTCGACACAATGGTCGAGAATCCCCGCCGCATCATGACGCTCGAGGCGAAGGCCCTGCGCTCGGAGATCTCGGCCGTCGACCGCACGCCGGTCCGCGTGACGATCCGCAACGCGTCGTCGATCCCGCTGGCGATGGGGCCGACCCAGCCGATCAACACGCGACTGCTTTTCGGTCCGAGCATCGAGTCGGGCTCGGCCCGTCTGCCGGGCAACGACCTCGGCCACGTGGCGTCGCTGGATCGCCGCCTGCGGCTGCTTCCCAACGAGTCGATCGATATCGTGACCTTCCCCGACATCGGCGTGCTCAGCCACATCGCCGAACTGGGGCTGCCCAAGCAGTCTCGCATTCGATGGCGTGTTCTGCAGGGATTCCAGCTCGTTGATCAGAAGGTCTACGACGCGGGGCCGATGTGCCTGACGACGGACATTCCGACGATGCTCCGGCGCTTGCCCAATCGGGCCGAGGCCGTGTTCGGCGCGCTCCAGTATGCGCTGCAGACGGGCGGACCGCGCGAGATCGCCGACGCCGTGCTCTCCATCAAGTACCAACTCGCTATGGGCGGGGGCCTGACCCAGGGCGAGATCGATCGCCTTGTGGAGGTCATCGCCGGCAAGTTCGGCCGGATGCAGCGGGCCTCCAAGATCATGGTGCTCTGCCTTGTGCCCTCGCAGACCAACCTCCCTCAAGTTGCCCGCATCGATCAGGTGGTCGCGCAGGAGACCGACGAAGACGTGCTCGCCGTTGCGCTGGCGACGCGAGTTGTGGCGAAGGATGATCCGCTGCTCGCCGCGGCGGGCGTTGTGAAGTCTCCGCACCTGGTCGAACTGGCGCAGGCGGTGCAGGACCGGATCACGGCCGGCGTCAAGACCTACTCCACGGCGGCCATGCAGGCTCCGGAACTGGTCGGCGGCATCGGGCCGAACCCCGCGCCGGAGCAGCCCAAGCCGCTGAACCTCGATGTGGCCAAGCCCCAGGATCCGAACGCGCCGCCGCCGCCGCGCAAGGCCGCGGACCCCGTTGATCCGCCCGATACTTCGCCGGTTCCGGTTCTTCCATGACCAAGCCGAGCGGGCATGCCCGGGCCTATCGCATCGCCGCGAATGTCGCCGGGTGTGTGCTGCTGGCCACGGCGGTGGTTGTGGTGTATCGCAGCCGCGGGTCTCTGGCTGGCGCGTGGGAGTCGGCGCGGCATGCCCCGGGTTGGCTGATCGCCGCGATCCTGCTGCTTCCGCTGGTGAACTGGGTCATCACGTCCGCGATCTTCTGGACGCTCACGCGCCGCTACGGGCGGGTCGGGCCGTGGGAGATGAGTGCGCTCATCGGCAGCGCGTGGGTGCTGAACATGCTCCCGTTCAAGCCGGGGTTCGTGGGGCGCGTGGCGTACCACAAGGCCATCAGCGGGATCCCGGTTCGAACGACCCTGCTGGTGACCCTGATCGCGCTGGTGAGCGGCGGGCTTGGTGTTCTGGCCGCCATCTCAACCCAGATCGCGGCCGACACGTCGCTGCGGGCCGCGGTGCCGTCGGTTCGCCTCATCCCGATCGCGCTGTGCTTCGTCATCGCGGCGGCGGTGCCGGCGATCATCTTGTGGGCCCGTCGCGGGGCGGCCGCGGTGGGGGCTCATTTCGGCGATGTCGCCATCGCCATCGTTCTTCGCATCGCCGATACCCACATCTGGGCCCTGCGGTATTGGCTCGCGTTTCGGCTGGTTGGCATGGACCAGCCCTACGGCGTGTGCGTGGTGGTGTCGGGCGTGAGCCAGCTTGCCGGGCAGGCGCCCATCCAACTGGGGCTGCGTGAGTGGGCGGTGGGTGTTTCGACCAACGTCCTGCGGGGTGGCACAGCCGTTCCCGGGGCGGCGGCCGCGCCGGGGATTACCGTTGACCTGGTCTGCCGCGCCGCGGAGGTGGCGTGCGCACTGCCCGTCGGCCTTGTGAGCTTCGCGTGGGTCCACCGCCGGCTGGCCCGAGTTCGGGGCGAGGCGGAATAGACCGAACCGGGGAAACTCACGACCCCGCCGGAACGTATCAGTGATTGAGTTCCTGGAGCGGGGCAGGATCCGATAACAGCTTCCAGTTGGAGTGGTACCGCCTCCCGAGCCCCCGCCCGCGAGGGGTCGGTTTCGGCGTGTCGAGCCTTCGCCGCCGCGGGTCGATGGACAGGAGCAGCGTTCGCGGAGGAGCGTTCGGATCGCCGCGTGTTGTCCGGGATGAATGGGGTTCCCACACCGCCATGGTCAACAAGATCGAACAGGACCATCAGCGATTCCGGCACATCGTGCGGGGCAAGATCCGCCACGATCTGAAGCGGTTCATCTCGCGCGGCGACTTCATCGGGCAGGAGGGCGGTCGGTACGTCTCGGTTCCCGTGCACGACATCGACATTCCCACGTTCCGTTACGGCGACAACTCGGGCGGTGTGGGGATGGGCGAGGGCGAGGAGGGCGACGCGCCCGGCAAGGGCAAGGGCGGCGATCAGCCCGGCAAGCACGTGCTGGAGGTGGATGTCTCGTTGGAAGAACTCGCGGACATCCTCGGCGAGGAGCTGCGCCTGCCGCGCATCGAGCCCAAGGGCGAGCACAACATCACCACCGTCCGCGACAAGTACTCGGGCATCCGGCCCACGGGCCCGGCGAGCCTGCGGCACTTCAAGCGGTCGTACAAGGAAGCGCTCAAGCGCCAGCTTGCGCTGGGGACGTACAACCCGGACGACCCGGTGATCGTGCCTATCAAGCGCGACCTGCGGTACCGCTCGTGGACCGAGGTGAAGAAGCCCCAGAGCAACGCGCTGATCGTGTACATGATGGACGTGTCGGGCTCGATGGGCGATGAGCAGAAAGAGCTGGTGCGGCTCGAGGCGTTCTGGATCGACACCTGGCTCCGCCGCAACTACGAGGGCGTGGAGAGCCGCTACATCGTCCACGACGTGGCGGCGCAGGAGGTCGATCGCCGGACGTTCTTCTCCGTCCGCGAGGACGGGGGCACGCGGATCTCCAGCGCGTACCAGAAGTGCCAGGAGATTCTCGAGCAGCACTACGACCCGGGCGACTGGAACATCTACCTGTTCCACTTCTCTGACGGCGACAACTCTTCCGAGAGCGACAATCGCACGTGCGTACAGCTCATCGAGAAGGGGCTGCTGCCGCGCATCAACATGTTCGGCTACTGCCAAGTCGCGAGCCCGTATGGGTCCGGGAGTTTCATCAACGTGCTTCGCGAATCGTTCGGTGCGGGCAGTGGGGGGGGCGCGTGCGAGAAGGTGGTGACCAGCCGGGTGAACGGACGCGAAGACATCTACGAGTCGCTGCGGACGTTTTTCAAGGCGGGCAAGTAGCGGGGCGGGTCCGAACGTACACTTGTGCTCCCGAGGGGACGCGAGCCGGCCCGTGCTGATTTTCCCCATATTTTCCACGCTGGTGTGGGCGCTGGCCATGTACTGGCGGCGGCGGTGGCCGTCGTTCGCGATTGTCACGGCGTCGATGCTGGTCTTGCTGGGCGTGGCACGCATCTTCGACGCGTGGCACGAGCATCTGCCGGCGATGAGCCACCTGTTCTACGAGTTGCTCTGGCCGTACATCGGGCTCACGTGCGGGATTGGTTACTACATCTGCTTCCTGCCGCGCAGGCCTTCGGGCGAGCTGCACTGCCGCGGGTGCGGATATCACCTCGTGGGTTTGAATCCGGCCGGGCTGAACTGTCCGGAGTGCGGCACGCCGTGGGAGGGCAAGGGCAGCGGGCTTGAGGCTCCGCCCGAGAAGCTCATCCCGATCCCGCGCAAGCCCATGAAGAAACGGATCATGTAGCCGGGCATGCCGGCCTAGCCGCGCACCAGTCGCCAGATCGCACCCAGCAGCAGCAGGAGCGCGGGCAGGCCGCCGATGAGCCCCCAGCGGAGTGCGCTGAGCGTTCCGTCACTGAGCGCGGGGATGCGCGGCACCTCGCGGGCCGTCGCGCTGGCGCTGATGAGCGATTCCTGCCCGGCGAGCCAATGGATGCTTGCATCGAGCAGCTCCATGTTGCCGGGATAGGCGGGCACACGACGGCCCTCGACCTCTGTCTCGGCGCCGATGACCTCGGCAGAGATCCACTTGTTCGAGCCGACGACGACCACGCGCTGCTGGCCCGTGGACCCGGAGCGCTCGGTCGCGACGACGATCGGCCAGCCCTTGGGCGCGGCGGGCGGCCAGCAGCCGAAAATATCGTCATGGGTAGGGTCCGGCGCGGGCGGGCTTGCGAGCATCGCCTGCTGGTCGCTGGGAATCTGAGAGAAGCCGAGCCATTCCGATTCCGCCCAGACGTCGCGCTGGGATGAATCAATCACGATGACGGGCTGCACACCCTGAGCCTTGTCGGCGATGGCGGCGGGAACAGCCCAAGGCATGTAGATGGCCAGTCCCCGGACAGCCTTGGCGATGGGATGATCGGTGTGTGGATCGGTGACGACCGTGTCGGGGCTGACCACGCGGCCGCGCGGCCCCAGGGCGTGGATGAGCAGCGGCCGGCCGCTGTCGAGCTTGATCCCCAGCGGCAGGAGGACATCCGCCATCGGGTCCTTCTGGCCGAGGGACTGCATGGTGGAGGGAACTTCGCAGAAGAGTACGCGCTTGCCGCTCTCGACAAGTTTGGTGCAGGCTCCCACGAGCTTCCCGAAGCGGACGGCGTCCTCGCTGGAGTTGGCGCCCATGGAGAGAACGATGTAGACCACCGGACGCTTGCCCTGGGGATCGAGAGGTTTCGTGGAAGGCGGCTCGGGATCGAGGGCCGCGGGCCATTCGGCGGCGTCGATGCCGCGCAGGCGGAGCCGCTCGACGATCGGCAGCACGGGGCGGAAGTCCGGGGCTATCCGGACCTCGCGCCCGTGGACAAACACCACGATGGGCGCGTCGTCGCGCGCCAGCGTGGAGATGGCGCCGGAGAGCAGTTCCTCGGTCCGGGCGCGAAGATCGAGGTTTGACGCGGCCTGATCGCCCGTGGTGCGGGGCGGAAAGACCGCCGAGAGTTCCACGCTGGTGACGGTGGTGCGATTCTCGGAGGAAGGAGGCCCGATGACGATGGCCGCGCTGGTGCGCTCGAGCACACGAAGCACCGATCCGATCGGCGTCCGCGGGAGGTCATCGATCAGGCCGAGGGACTGGCCGATCTGGGTTCGCAGCGCGGCGGCTTCCGCGCCGGGGGCGCGAGCCTGGGAGCGGATCTCGGGCGAAAGAAGCTTCTCGTCGGTGCTGCGGGTGATGGCCTCAAGCGTGTCGCCGATTTTCCCGACAAGCTCCAACGCGGCGGAGACCGGGACGCGAAGCGCGGCCACGGCCTCATCGGCACCGGGCGCGAGAGTGCGGACGCCGCCCTGGGCGTGAGAAGCGGCCTCTTTCGCGGCGAGTTGGGCCTTTGAGAGGTCCTCGGCGGCGACGCGGCAACGAGCGGAAAGATCGGCGAACAACCTCTGCAGGCCGGGCCCGCTTGGGTCCGAGTCCTTTACGCCGTCTTTGAGCGCGGAAAGGTGGGTCGAGAGTACCCCGAGCGCGGCCACGTGCCCGGCGGCCGCCTGCGAGGCACGGTCGAGCCCGTCGCGCTGCTTGTCGAGCGCGGGCTTGAAGCGGGTGAGGAGCCGGCCGATGAGGGCGTCGAGGTCCGACAGGCCGCGAGGCGAAGAGACGTCGATCACGGTCGTTCGCACGCTGGGCGAGCTTCGCGAGAAGTTGTCGAGCACGTCCTGCGTTCGGCGTGCCGCGGCCTGGTCGAGCGAGGAGAAGTTGGCCGCGACGACGACCTCGTACTCGCCCTTCAGCGAGGCCAGCAGCGACTCGGTCCGGGGTGACAGGTGATGCTCGCGTGAGGAGGTTGCATCGAACCGGCGCGGGAAGCGGTCGGCGAGGATGCCCGCGAAGGCGCAGCAGGCGGTCACGGCGAAGACCAGCGCGATGGTCTGGAACGCGAAACGCGTCCGCCGGATGACCGCGGGCTTGCTGAGCGTGTTCTGGGTGCTCATCGCCACCTCCGGGATTGCAGGATGACGGTGGCGAGCATGAGGAACCAGACGCTGCCGGCGAGGAAGAAGACGATGTGGGCGGTGTCGATGAGGCCGCGGTAGAAGTCCGCCGCGCGGAGGCTTGGTGAGAACTGGAACGCGATCCTGGCGATCTGTTCGGGCAGGCGCGGGGCGATCATGCCCGGCACGAGGTCGAGCAGGAGCAGCACGAAGAGCGTTCCGAGAAAGGCGAGCGTCTGGCTGCTGGTGCAGGCGGAGGCAAGCGTGCCCACCGCGAGGTAGAGCATCCCCAGCAGCAGCAGGCCGGAATAGCCGGACACGATCGGGCCATAGTCCGGGCGCGACAGCATGCCGAGCACGACGACATACGCCAGCGTGGGGAGGAGCATGGTCGCCAGGAACATCACCGCCGCGAGATACTTGCCGACGACGAGCACCGCGTCGCCGGCGGGGGCCGTCAGGGCTGTTTCGATCGTCCCCGAGCGAAGCTCCTCGCTGAAGAGCCGCATCGACACGGCCGGGCAGAGGAACATCAGCAGGAACCACCACGTCAGGAACACGTCCCGCAGCGTCGCGGGCGAACCGGGCGTGAGGGCCTTGGTGAAGAAGAAACTCGAGAGGCAGACGAAGAGCGCGACGACCACCCACCCCAGCGGGATGCGGAACATCGAGGCGTACTCGCGCCACGCGATCGCACGGAGGGCTCTCATGCGGCTGCACTCCCCCCGCCGATCCCAGCCTCGGCCGCGACACGCTTTTCATCGCCCTCGATGACGCGCATGAAGACCTGTTCGAGCGTTGGCTCGGCCTTGCGGAGTTCGCGGCACACGACGCCCATGCCCGAAAGGGTGATGCCGATGGGCTCGCGGACGTCGCTGACTTCCCGGGTCGGAGTCACCACGAAACGCGACCATTGCTCGTTGGACCCCTCGCCCGAGAGTTGAACGCTGACCACACCCGGCAGTCCGGCGAGCGCCCTGTGGATTCGCTCGCGTCCGGCAGGCGAGGTCTGCACCTCAACGGTGTGGGCGAACGCGTGCTGCACCTGCCGAACCAGCGCCGAAGGGGCCCCGTCGGCCCGCAGGCGGCCGCGGGCGATGATGAGCACCCGGTCGCAGGTGGCCTCGATCTCTGGAAGGATGTGCGAGGACACCAGCACTGTGCGGTTTTCGGCAAGGTCCTTGATGAGCGAGCGCGTCTCGCGAATCTGTGTCGGGTCGAGGCCGCTGGTGGGCTCATCGAGGATGAGCACCGGCGGCGAGTGCACGAGGGTTCCAGCAAGGCCGACGCGCTGTTTGTAGCCCTTCGACAACTGCCCGACGCGGCGGTGGGCGACGTCCTTCAACCAGCATCGTTCGATGGCCGCGCCCACGCCTGTTTGGGCCTCGCGCCGTCCGAGTCCGTAGAGCCGTGCCCGGAAGTGCAGATAGTCACGCACCCGCATTTCGGGATAGAGGGGTGTGGACTCCGGCAGATACCCGATCGTGCGGCGGGCGCCGATCGAGTCATTGATCGTGTCGCAGCCGTTGACCCGGATCGCCCCGGCCGAGGGCGGCAGGTATCCCGTGATCATCCGGATGGTCGTCGTTTTCCCCGCCCCGTTCGGCCCCAGCACGCCCACACACTGCCCCGCGGGAATCGTGAACGACACGTCGTCCACCGCAAGGATTCCGCCGCCGCCCCCCCCTGGGCTGCCTCGTCCTCCGTACCACTTGCTGACGCGTTGGACCTGGATCATGCGGGACGGGACAGTAGGGCGTTCGGGTCCGGGCGGGGTCGGCGGGGAACCCTGCCATTCCGGCTGCGGTCGGGCAGGCCCAGAATCCACAAACGTTCCTCAACCCGCAGGCCCCGAGGTCGTATGACTAAAATGGGGGGCTTCGGATCGGGTTGCCGATGAGCCCTTGACGGCACTCGGTTTGCCGATACGAAGTACGAATGAGCCTTCCGCGTCCAAGACTCCTGCTTGTCAAAGGGAATAAATCCCTTGGTGACCAGCTTGCGCAGGCGCTTTCCGGACAGTTTGATGTGATGGTGATCGACGCGGCGGGAGTCAAAGACCTCTCGCCGCGTGGCGTTTTGGGGGCGGCCAGCCAGGGATACCAGGTCGTTGTGTCTGACGCGGACGTGCTGTCCGCCGCGTCGCCGTCGGCGCCGGTTGTGCCCGGGGCGGTGCCGGAGGGGGAGGCGGCCGCGGCTTTGGCGGCGATTGGCGAGGGTGTGTGTATCTGTACGCTCGAGGGCTCGCTGATCTGGGCGAACGACCGGTTCAAGGCGTTCGATGACCAGACGCGGGCCCGTATCACGGCGGTCTGTCGCCGCGCGGCGGCCCAGTACGAGGAGCAGATCCTCACGCAGGAGCCGGCGGGCTTCAGCTTCGGCAGCCAGAAGTTCGACGTGGCTTCGCCGGACGAGAGCAAGTTCTACGAGGTGGTGGTGTCGCCGGTGCGGACGCCCGCGGCCGAGCCGGTGTTCGACGGGATGGAGATGGCCGGGGGCGGGCCGGGGCGGATCGAGCGCGTCGCGGCGGTGGTGTGGGATGTCTCGCACTCCAAGCGCGTGCAGCAGAAGATGGACGCCATCGATCGGGCGGGCTCGGAGCTGGTGCGGCTTGATGCGGAGAGCGTCCGCAAGAAGCACGTGGCCGAGCGGCTGAAGGTGATGGAGGAGAAGATCGTCAAGTACAGCCACGAGCTGATGCACTTCGATCATCTGGCCATCCGGCTCATCGATGAGCGCACGGGAAAGCTCGAGCTGGTGATGGCGAGCGGGCTTCCCCCCGAGGCGATGGACATCGAGCTCTTCTCGCAGAAGGAGGGCAACGGGATCATGGGGTATGTGGCGGCGACGGGCCGCTCGTATCTGTGCGCGGACATCGCCAAGGACCGCCGCTATGTGATGGGCCTGCACGGGGCGAAGTCGTCGCTCACCGTGCCGCTTCGCCTGCACGACAAGATCATCGGGGCGTTCAACGTCGAGAGCGAGCAGCTCGCGGCCTTCACCGAGGAGGACCGGCAGTTTGCGGAGATCTTCGCGAACCACATCGCCCTGGCCCTGCACATTCTCGACCTGCTGGTCGTGGAGCGGGCCGCGACGGGCGAGACGGTGACGGGCACGGTGCAGGGCGAGATTCGCGAGCCGCTGCAGGACATCGTGGAGCACGCGACATGGCTGAAGAACGCCGCGGCGGCGGACCCGGGCCTCAAGGAGCACGTGGAACGCATCCTGTCGGACTGCTCGGCAATTCAGGAGAAGGTGAAGGATTGCGCGGCTGGCCCGCAGCACATTATCGGGGCGGAGCGGGCCTTGGCGGAACTCATCGTGGATCCGCACCTCACGGGCAAGCACGTGCTCGTTGCCGACGACGAGCCGAAGATGCGGCAGACGATCCGCGATGTTCTGCGCGGCAAGGGGTGCCGGGTCACGGTGTGCTCGAACGGTCAGGCCGCGATCGACGAGTTGGAGGCCTCGGCCAAGCGCCAGACGGGCAAGTTTGATCTGGTCATCTCGGACATCAAGATGCCCGACAAGAACGGGTACGAGGTGTTCGCCGCGGCCCGGCGCGTGGGCATCAACGCGGGCACCAAGGGCACGATTCCGGTGATCCTGATGACCGGGTTCGGCTACGACCCGCACCACTCGATCGTGCGGGCCAGCCAGGAGGGGCTGCAGTGCGTGCTGTTCAAGCCGTTCCAGATCGAGCGGCTCATGGAAGAGGTCCGAAAAGCCCTCGGTATTGAGCCGAAAGTCCCGGCCAAGGCCTGAGCAACGAGCGATCAGTGCTGGGGACACCCCCGTGCGTAGACAACGGCCCCCAGCCGCCGTAAAGTCGTCCCCACAACCGAATATCCCAAGGGTGTGTACCGAAGTGGCCAAACGGGGCAGACTGTAAATCTGCTGGCTTATGCCTTCGTTGGTTCGAATCCAACCGCACCCACTCCCACGACCTCGCGGCCCAGCGCCGCGAGGTTTTTTCATGGACCGGTGGTCGCCGCGGGCTCAGAACAGCACGCTCAACCCGGTTCCGGCGAAGAGGTTGTCGGCCTCCTGATTCAGGCCTATTCCCATGCGGGCATCGAGCTGGATGCGCTTGTTGAGCAGGAGTGCGCCGCCGAAGTCGATCGAGTGGGCCGCGTCGGCGCCCTTCGTGCGCGGGCCGACGACAAAGTACTCGAAGAACAGCGAGAGTCGATCGTTGACCGCGTAGCCGAGGCTGGCGGAGCCGAATCCCTGGGTGAAGCGCTGTCCGCCGCTGCTGGCGTAGGTGACGCCGGCGTTGGCCGTGAGCGAGAAGCAACAGCCGAGGTCCCACGAACCGATCATTCGCACGGTGGGCTCGAGGTCGCGATTGCTGACGGCGCGGCTGCCCACGCCGATCGTCGTCGATGCACCCAGCGCCAGGCGCGGGAACAGGCCTGACTGATCGGTGAGCTTGAGCCTTGCACCGACGGAGATGTCGCTGAAGCCCTCCGAGGAGACAAAGCCGCTTCCCGATCCATCGTCGGAGCGGGACCAGACGTATCCGGAGGTCGACACGCGGAGTTCGAGGCGATCGGTGATGAGGCCGACGCGAGCGAGGATCTCGGGTGCGTTGTGGGTCTGTGATTCCACGCCGTCGCGATCACGGAAGGTGTAGGTGTAGCCGAGTTCGAGTTGGAGGTGACCGACGGGCGCGATGGTGGTGGTGTCGCCGAAGCCGGGGCGATCCGTGGCGATCGTGAGCGAGGAACCCGCCTGCGGAGCCGGAGAGGCGGCGGGTGCGGTCGGCGCGTCGGTGATCCAGGAGGGCGTGGGCTTCGCCTTTGTCGTGTCGGGGAGATCCACCGCGGGCTTGGACGTGGTGGTGCTTTCGAGCACCTGGGGCGCAGCGGAGGCTGCGGGCGGATCGTCGGCTCCGGCGGAGGTGGGGCTCAGGGCGCATAGGGCGGCACCGGCGAGGAGAGCGGAGAGCGTGCGCAGAGCGAATCCGTTGTTTGAGAGAGTGCGGTGCCTCATGCACCCGTCATCGTCCCGAACGAAGTAACGATGTACTCACGCGCGATGGAGGGGGCGTTCTCGGACGCTCTTGACTCTGAGATCTACTCCCACTCGATCGTGGCCGGCGGCTTGGAGGAGATGTCGTAGACCACGCGGTTCACGCCGCGCACCTCGTTGATGATCCGGTTCGAGATCGTCGCGAGGACGCTGAAGGGGATGCGGGCCCAATCGGCGGTCATGAAGTCCTGGGTCTCGACGGCGCGGACGGCGATGGTGCTCTCGTAGGTGCGGCCGTCGCCCATGACGCCGACGGACTTCACGGGAAGGAGAACGGCGAAGACCTGGCTGGTGCTGCGGTAGAGATTGCTGGCGACGATCTCCTCGAGGAGGATCTCGTCGGCGTCGCGGAGCAGGTCGAGCTTTTCCCTGGTCACCTCACCGATGATTCGCACCGCGAGGCCGGGGCCGGGGAACGGGTGCCGCCAGATGATCTGGTCGGGCAGGCCGAGGACCTCGCCGAGCTTGCGGACCTCGTCCTTGAACAGGTCGCGGAGCGGCTCGAGCAGATCGAACTCGAGGTCGTCGGGCAGGCCGCCGACGTTGTGGTGGAGCTTGATGGCCGCGGAGGTGCCCGCCGCGCTGTGGCCGGATTCGATGACGTCGGGGTAGAGCGTTCCCTGGGCGAGGAAGTTGTGTCCGTGGAGGCCCATGCTGGCCTGGGTTTCCTCGAAGACGCGGATGAAGCGGGCGCCGATGCGCTTGCGTTTTTCCTGCGGATCGGTGACGCCCTTGAGGTCCGCGAGGAAGGCATCGGCCGCGTCAACGACCTTCAGGCGGATGCGGAAGTGGTCGCGGAAGGTGGCCTCAACAAGCTCGCGCTCGCTCTTGCGGAGCAGGCCGGTGTCGATGAAGACGCACTGGAGCTGGTCACCGATGGCCTTGTGGAGGAGGGCGGCGCAGACGGAGGAATCGACGCCGCCGGAGAGGCCGCAGATGACCCCGCCGGAGCCGACCTTCTCTCGGACGCGCTTGATCTCGGTCTCAAGAAAGTCGGCCATGCGCCAGGAGCCGGAGCACTTGCAGATCTCGTAGAGGAAGTTGCGCAGCATGTCCACGCCGTGGGGGGTGTGGGTGACTTCGGGGTGGAACTGCACGCCGTAGAACTTCAGGCCGCCGGGCATCGGGTCGACGACGCGTGCCGCCGCGATGGGGCAGGTATCGGTTGAGGCGAGGACCTCCATGCGCGACGCCACGCGGAGCGTGGCGGTACCCCCGGGACCGGGATGGACTTGGTCACCGTGGCTCATCCAGACGGCGGTCTTTTCCGGGATGGCGCCGAAAAGATCCCGTCGATCCTTGATGTTCAACCCAGCGCGGCCGAACTCGCGGCTGTCGCCCTTGTCCACTTTGAAGCCCATCATGCGGCACGCGAGCTGCATGCCGTAGCAGATGCCCAGGACGGGAATGCCGAGGTTGAAGAGCTCCGGATCGCAGGTCGGCGCGCCATCGTCGTAGACGCTCGCGGGCCCACCGGAGAGGATGATGCCCTTGGGTGCCAGAGCCTTGAGCTCGCTCGCGGGCGTGGTGGGAGAGATGAGCAGTGAGAATGCGCCGGCCTCGCGCACGCGGCGCGCGATGAGCTGGGCGGTCTGCCCGCCAAAGTCGAGCACGACCACCACCTCGTTGTGCGGGATCGAGGCCCGATCGAGGGGTTTGCGGGCTGGCGACGGGGCGGCGGGCTTGGTCGGGGCGGGCGTGGACATGGGGAAGGAACGAGGGTAGCCGGGAAACTCCCGAGTTCCGGGCCGCGTCGTATGATCTGTCGAATGCCGACGGCTCCGTCCAGGTCGACGATTCGTCCCGCCCACATCCGAGGAGTTCGGGCGGTGGTTGTGGCGGCTGCGTGTGCGGGCGCTGCCGCGATGGGGGGATGTGCAGATCCCGAATCGGCGGTTGGCTTTGAGGAAAAGGACCCCGCGGCTCGTCTGAGAGCCATCCGACAGGCCGCGTCGACCAATGATGCCTCGGCGATTCCCTCCCTGATTTCGCTCTTGCAAAGCGACGATGCTGCGGAGCGGCTGCTGGCCATCCGGGCGCTAGAGCGGATGACGGGCGAGACACGCGGGTATGACCATGCCGCGCCGCTGGATGAGCGCAACGCGGCGGTAGAGAGATGGGCCACGTGGTACGCGAGTACGAGCGGGGGAACGGGTGGAACAGGCGACGACACGCGGGCGCCGACGCCGCCGCGCATTGAGAGGCGCAATCCCGGATGAGCACTCACCCTCCCGATACAACCACGGCAATCCCGGCCCAGGGCAACCGCGAGCCGCACGTGCGGGTCGAACTGCGGAGCAACCCGCTGCTGCTCAGCGGCGTGCGGGAGATGATCGTCGCGCTTGCCCGCCGGCTGGGGTTCACCGACGACGCGGGCGGCCAGATGGCCTTGGCCGTGGACGAGGCCCTGTGCAACGTGATCCGACATGGGTATGAGCGCCGGCCGGACCGTCCGATATGGCTGAGCATCTGGGCCGAGGGCGGGGCCTGGGCGGATGGCGTGCCCACATCGACGGGCAGCGCTGGGGGGGAACGTCCGGATGCGCTGCGCATTGTGATCGAAGATGAGGCTCAGCAGGTGGACCCGGCGGCCATTCGGAGCCGATCACTGGATGAGATCCGCCCGGGCGGACTCGGCGTCCACATCATCAAGACGGTCATGGATGAGGCTCGGTACGAAAAGCGGGGCACCACCGGCATGCGGCTCACAATGGTCAAGAAGCGGGTCGGCTCGGCGGGGGACGGCGCCAAGGCCGTGGGCAACTGCGGCTGTTCCGGCGCGGCCGCGAAAAAGGGGCCCTGCCATGGCTGACATGCGAGGCAGAAGCGGCGGGCCGGTGATGGCCGTGACGACGGAGAGTCGGGGCGAGGCGGTGATCGTGCGCCCCTCGGGCGACGTCGATTTGGCGGGCTCTCCCACCCTTCGCGTCGAACTTCGGCGTGTTCAGGGAAACAAGCCCGGCCGCGTGGTCATCGACCTATCGAGCGTTCCCTACATGGATTCGTCGGGGGTGGCCACGCTTGTAGAGGCCATGCAGGTCGCGCGGCGGTCGGGGACCAAGCTGGTTCTCTGCGGGCTGCAGGACAAGGTGCGGTCAATCTTCGAGATCGCCCGGCTGGACACGGTCTTCACGATTGTGGCCGACGCCGACGCGGCCATCGCGGCGTGACCGGCATCGGTCGCCCGGACGTGGTACGCTTTTGCTCATGGACGAAGATCCAATCGCCAAGCCCGGCCGAGCCCGGCCCATTGTCGGCGCCCTGGAGTTCTTCGGCTCGCGCACGCTCAACATGCTCGACGCGGTCGGCGCGGCGTTCTATCTCCTCGCCGATGCGATGCACTGGATGTGGCGCGGGGTGGCCCACAAGCGCACCCGACTCGGTCGTCCCGCGATCATCTCGCAGATGGTCCGGGTGGGCGTGCGCTCGGTGTTCATCATCGGGCTGGTGAGCTCGTGTGTCGGGCTGATCCTCGCGCTGCAGATGGCCCCCCCGCTGGACAACTTCGGGTCCAAGGACCTGGTGGCGAACATCACGGGCGTGGCGATCTTCCGCGAGCTTGGCCCGCTCATCGCATCGATCGTCCTGACGGGGTTCGCGGGGGCGGCGATCGCGGCGGAGATCGGCACGATGGTCGTGGGGGAAGAGATCGAGGCGCTCGAGGCCCACGCGCTCAACCCCGTGCGGTTCCTCGTGGTGCCTCGGGTGATCGCGACGGTCATCAGCATGACGTGCCTTGCCGTGTTCGCGAACCTCGTCGCGGTGACGGCGGGTTGGGCCGTTGGGGTGACCGCCCTGGGCATCCCGAGCGAGCGGTACATCGATAACATGCTCCAGCAGGTCAAGCTGGTGGACTTCTTCACCGGCATCGGCAAGGCCACCGTGTTCGGCCTGCTCATCGGGCTCATCGCGTGTACGAATGGGCTGCGCGTCACGGGCGGCGCGGCGGGCGTTGGCCAGGCCACCACCAGCACGGTGGTTCAGTCGATCGTCGCCATCATCTTCGCGGACCTCATGTTCACCGCGATCTTCTACTCCGTCGGCTGGGTGTGAGCGTCAGCGGCGGTAGCCGAGCGGCTGCTCGATGAGCGCGACCACCTCGCGAAGCAACGTCATGCCCAGCATGCCCACGATGGCCAGCCCGGCCAGTGCCCACCCGCCCGTGGTGAGCCCCGCCGCGAACAGCCACGCCGAGCCGTAGAGCGAGAGCCAGAGCGATCCGTACCGGGCGATCTTCTCCGCGACGCGCGGCCCGCGCCCGAGCAGGTGGACCCGCCGCCACACGAGGACGGCGAAGCCGATCCCGAGCACAAGCGGGGCGACTCCCGCGTACCAGGACACCCACGTCGGCCATAGGCCGCCCGCGCCGCGATTCCGCCACCACCCGACCGTGAACATCACCAGTGTCCAGAAGACCCACCCGCCGAGGGCAAAGAAGGTGGCGCGGGCCGAAATCCCCGGGGCTTTCCGGCCCAGCACGTGCACGCACGCGGCCACAAGCAGGGCATGGGTCATGACGAGCCACACCGGAATGACAAATCGCAGGTGGAGGTTGGGCACGACCATTTGCCCGGCGTAGATCAGTCCGAGCACGACCAGGCCGACGCCGGGCACATATTTCCCCGCCGCGTTGAAGAACAGGATTGCCCCTGCCACCAGCAGCGTGAGCAGCACGGCGGTGATCCCCAGCGGCGTGGCCCCCAGCACGGCAAGTCCGAACGACCCGACGACGACGGTGATCGCCCGATCGTGGCTCAGGCGCCCCGACGGCAGCGGACGATCCGGGTGCAGCGCCTGGTCACGCCGCCAGTCCAGCACGTCGTTGAGCGCGGTGGCGAACGCGAACAGACCGAACGCGTTCAGGCATCCGCCCGCGAGGAGCAGCCACGGCGGAAGTGTGCGGAAGGCCTCCGTGCCCGGCTCGTGCTCGAGCCCGTGCGTCCAGAAGATGATGAACCACACGTTCGCGATGGCCGCGAAGGCGGTGGTGACGCGCGCCAGTTGCAGCGCGGGCAGGACTCGGAGAATGAATCGTCGCATGGGCGGAAATGGGCCGCGGATGGTACCGCCCTGCGTCCCGATGCCGGGCGTTTCCCGTCGGGATATGGCCGGGAACCGCCCCGCCACGCGGAAACACGCCCAAGGCCCTTCTACCATCCCGGCCCATGCCTTCGAACTCCCGCCCATCCCGTCCGCGCTCCAAGGGGGCCGCGGCTGCGCCTGTCGTGGCGGTGGTGGTGAGCCGCTACAACGCGAGCATTACCGACCGGCTGCTCACGGGGGCCCGCGAGGCGTGGTCTGAGGCTGGGTGGGGCGACCGGCCCGAGGCCATGCAGGTCATTCCGGCACCCGGGTCCTACGAACTGCCCGCGCTGGCTTTGGCCGCGGCGAGCACCGGTCGATTCCGGGGCGTTCTCGCGCTCGGATGCCTGATCAAGGGCGAGACCAGCCATGATCGCTACATCGCCGAGGCCGTGGCCCAGGGGCTTGTGAGCGTCACGATCGCCACCGGCGTGCCGTGTGCGTTTGGAGTGCTGACGGTGGACACGCCGGAGCAGGCCGACGCCCGGGCGGGCGGAGCGGAGGGCAACAAGGGGGCCGACGCCATGCTCGCCCTGCTCGACACCATCGGCCAGATCGATGGGCTTCGAGCGGGCGGCACGCGTGCGAGCCTCCGCGGCATCAAACGCTCTATTCGTGACAAGGCCAAGAGAACTCGTACAGGGGGAAGGGAAGCCCGCTGATGTCCACACCACGCGAAATTCGTCGCCTCGCATTCCAGATTCTCTACCAGATCGATGCCGCCGGGCCCGGCCACGACGCGGCCGATGTTCTGGGCTCGCTCGCGGAGGATGACGAAGAGGCGGGCCGGTACACCGCCGCCGAGCGACTCAAGGCGTTCTCGCTCGCCAACGAGGCGTACGCCGATCGCGCTGCGGCCGATGCGTTCATGAACGAGGCCGCGCCGGGGTGGCCCGCCCATAGGCAGGCCGCCGTGGATCGGGCGATCCTACGGCTGGCCCATCACGAGATGGTGAGCGGCAAGACTCCGCCGAAAATTGCCGTCAACGAGGCGGTCGAACTAGCCAAGGTCTTCAGCACCGAGAAATCACCGGCATTCGTGAACGGCCTGCTCGACAAGGTGCTCAAGAAGGTGCTGGGCGAAGAGGTAGCCGCGGACGCGACGACGACCGCACCCGGTGCCTCCGGCTCCGAGCCCGCATAGTTCTCACTTTTCATGACCTCCTTCTTTGCCAAAGCCATCTCGAAGTTCAAGCAGGGGCTCGAACGCACCCGCGATGTGCTCGTGTCCGGCGCGGGCGGCCTGAAGTCGCTGCTGCTTGGGCGGAAGCTCGATGAGCAGCTCATCGTTGAGCTTGAGAAGGCGCTGCTGCAGGCGGATGTGGGTGTGGTGGGGACGAAGAAGCTCATCGACGGCATTCGGGCGGACTTCGCCGCGGGCAAGCTGAGCCGAGGCGAGGATGTGCTGGACTACCTCAAGCGTGAGATGAAGGCCATGTGGCCGCCGGAGGATCGTGCTCTTCACGCCGCGCCCGAAGGACGCGGCCCGACGATCATTCTCGTCACCGGCATCAACGGTGCGGGCAAGACCACCAGCATCGCCAAGCTCTGCTCGATGCTCCGGGGGCAACAGAAGACGGTGCTTCTCGCCGCATGCGATACGTTTCGGGCCGGAGCCGTTCGCCAACTCGAGATTTGGTCCGAGCGGCTGGGCGTCGAGGTGATCAAGGGCCAGCAGGGGGGCGATCCCGCCGCGGTCGCCTTTGACGCGTGCAAGGCTGCCGTGTCGCGCAAGACCGATGTCCTTATCCTCGACACGGCAGGCCGCCTGCACACGCAGGACCCGCTCATGCGGCAACTCTCCAAGATTCGGGCGGTGGTGGCCAAGCAGATCCCGGGCGCTCCGCACGAGACGATCCTCGTGCTCGACGCCACCGCGGGCCAGAACGCCCTGCGTCAGGCCGAGGAGTTCTCCAAGACCCTCAAGGACGAGGCCGGCGGCGGCGTCACCGGCATCTTCCTCGCCAAGCTTGACGGCACGGCCAAGGGTGGCATCGTCGTGGCCATCCGCGCGGCCACGAACATCCCAGTCAAGTTTATCGGCGTGGGCGAAACGCCCGAGGACATCCAGGCGTTCGACCCCGAGGCGTTCGTGGAAGCGCTGTTCGCGTGATACGCTGAGGTTGTGTCCGACACGTTCGACACCATCGTGCTTGGCCTCGGCGCCATGGGATCCAGCGCGTGCTATCACCTGGCGAGGCGGGGAGATCGTGTGCTCGGCCTCGATCAGTTTCCGATCGACCATGATCGGGGGTCTTCGCATGGCCTGAGCCGGATGATCCGGATGTGCTACTACGAGCACCCCGACTATGTCCCACTCCTGCGGCGCGCGTACGAGCTCTGGGCCGAGCTCGAACGAGAGTCGGGAGAGCGTCTGCTGCACATCACGGGCGGTCTGTACATGGGGCGCCCGGATGCCGAGGCGGTTGCCGGCTCGCTTCGCGCGGCTGTTGAGCATGGGCTGCCACACGAGATGCTCTCGCGAGCGGAGCTCGCTCGCCGCTTTCCCCAGTTCGCCGTGCCCGATGACTTCGTCGGCATGGTCGAGCCCGCCGCCGGATGGCTGACTCCGGAACGGGCGATCTCTGCCGCGGCTCGCGTTGCCGGCGATCATGGCGCGACGATCCGGACCGGCGAGCGCGTGCTGGACTGGCACGCGGACTCCGGCGGCGCATCGGTCCGGACGGCCGCAGGGGAGTATCGGGCGAAGAGGCTCGTGATCACCGCGGGCGCATGGGCTGGTCGGGTCATTCGCGACCTGGGCGTTGCGATCACCCCCACGCGGCAGGTGCTCGGGTGGTTTCGCCCGAAGACGCCGCGGCCGTTTTCGTCCGGAGTGCTTCCGGTCTGGGCGATGCAATCCACCCAAGAGTTTGGCGGCGATCTGTTCTACGGGTTTCCGACCTCCGGGGAGGGCGATCTGGGGCATGGCTTCAAACTGGCGCGTCATGCCCCCGGTCTCGCCGTCGATCCCGATAGGGTCGACCGTTCTCCGCGGCCGGAGGACGAACACGACATCCGCGGGTTCCTCTCGCGGTTCATTCCCGAGGCGAGCGGTGAACTCCTCGCGCTCCGCACCTGCATGTACGAGAACAGTCCCGATCAGCACTTCATCATCGATCGGCACCCGCGGCACGAGAATGTGATCGTTGCCGCGGGGTTCAGCGGTCACGGATTCAAGTTCGCATCGGTCGTAGGCGAGATCCTCGCCGATCTCGCCACGCGCGGTTCAACGCGACACCCGATTGGGTTTCTCGGCCTCTCGCGGTTCGATCGATCCCGCACTCAGGCCTCGTAGCCCGTCCGTCCCTGAACGATTGTCCGGACGATCCATCGCTCGTCGAATCCGTAGAGCAGCACGGAGAGTGGGTCGACGGCCTTCAACCAGTCCGCCTGGGCTGCCGGGCCGCGCGTCGGATCGATCACGACGAGATCGGCCCATGCTCCCGCAGCGATTCGTCCGGAGTCCGACCACCCGAGGGCTTCCGCGTTCTTCCAGGTGATCTGGGCCCACGCTTCCGAGGGTGGCGGCACCGGCGTGTGGTGGTCCGCGAGTCGGCGCGTCTTCGCGGTCTCGATCATGGCCCGAGCGACCCGCACCATGCACGGATCCGGCCCGCCGGAGACATCACTGCCCAGGGCCACGCGCATCTGGTCCGACAAATGACCGGCACGGTCCATCGCCCCCGCTTGCAGGAACAGGTTGGCCGTTGGACAGTGCGCCACAAGGCTCCCCGCGGCGCGGATCGTTGCCCGCTCCGTCTCGTCGAGCCAGATTCCATGAGCCAGGATTGTTCGCGGCGTGAGCAGGCCGGTGCGCCGGTACACCTCGGTGTAGTTGGATGCGCCATGCAGCCGCCCGACAAGTTCACACTCGGGAATGGACTCGCTCAGGTGCGTTTGCACCGCCCAGCCCGTTCGCTTGGCGAGATCGCCGCTGCCCCGGAGGAGTTCGTCCGAGCACGACACGGCGAAGCGCGGCGTCACGGCGGGCTCCACGCGACCACGACCCTGCAGCAGGGTCGCCTCGCGAAGCAACTGGGCCGCGGGACGGAGTAACTCGGCGGGCGCCTGCTGGTCCCTGCGCCCCGGGCCCACCAGCCCGCGGCGCCCGGGGCTGTACACCGCGTCGAGGGCGGCCTCCGCGCCCGCGTGATGCACGGTCGCGTAGGCCGCCATCGACGTGGTGCCCGCGGCGAGCATGCGATTCGCCGCATGGAGTGCCCGATCGGCCGCGTGATCGGCGTCGGCCCAGCGCGCCTCTGTTGGGAACACCGCCTTGCTCAGCCAGTCCAGCAGCGTGAGACCGTCGATCCCGAGGCAGTCGAACTGGGGCAAGTGAACGTGCGCATCGACAAATCCGGGGGAAATCAGGCACCGGTCGTGGCCGATGTCGGATGTCCCGATCCGGGCGGGGGTGAGCGCCACCTCGGCGATCCGGGGTCCATCCAGGCGGATCTGACCGTGGGCGATGCGGACGCCTCGGGTGGGGTCGGGGAGCAGAATCTGGCCGGAAACAAGCATGTTTCGTGGGTTTTCTCGAGTGGCGGCGGGCACGGTTTGGCGGGCGATGATCGCGGGAGTAGGGAGACTGGATCGTCCAAAACTCCAGTTTTTCAGTCAAAATCCACCGACAGCCGACAAAAAAGCGAGTTTTCCACACGGAATTTCGCGATTGTCGAGTTGAAGATCAGCCGGGTTTCGGCTACAACGGTACCTCAATCACGTGCGATGGATCGCACGAGTCCCCTTTTCGGAGAGAACGAATGGCGAAGAAATCGATGCCCGCAAAGAAGGCCCCCAAGCTGTCCGCGTCCTCGAAGCCCCGCAAGAAGGGCGAGCTGTACACCCTGATCGCCGAGCACACCGAGCTCAGCCGCAAGCAGGTCGCCGGCGTGTTCGACACCCTCGGCAAGGTCATGACCGTTGATCTCGCCAAGCCCAGCGAGGGCAAGGACAAGATCTTCACCGTCCCCGGCCTCATGAAGGTCAAGGCCGTCTACAAGCCCGCCACCAAGGCCCGCGAAGGCAAGAACCCCTTCACCGGCGAGACCCAGATGTTCAAGGCGAAGCCCGCCAAGACCGTCATCAAGATCCGTCCCCTCAAGGCTCTGAAGGACGCGGTCTAAGTCGCCTTCGGTCTGATCTGACGATCGACCGAACGACTGCGCGGATTGCCAGCGAGCCCGCCTTTGGGCGTGGCCCTTGGATCCGCCGACGAACTTACGCCCCGTCGATTCCGCCGCGTCGCGGCCGATCGACGGGGCGATGTCGTTTTGAGTCGTGCGCACCGGAGTTCCCAGAATCGGGCCGCTTATCGCGTCGGATGGTCGTTCATGATCACCGAGCCGAGCGGCGGGACGAAAGGCCGACCGTCCACATCCAGCACCGCCATCCCGTGGTCGTTCAATCCCTTGAGCACACCCGAGACCTTTGAACCGTCGGGCATCGACACGATCGTGTCGCGCTCCAGCCCGTGGAGGGACTGGCCCGCTTCCAGGATGGTTTCCCGATCGAGCCCGGGCGAGGCGATCGCCGCTCGGAGCTCGTGGAGCAGGTCGATCTCCAGCGTGCCAAGGTCGACGGGCCGCCCAAGCTCGCGGGCGAGCGTGGTCGCGTGACCGCGCAGCTCGTCGGGGAGCAGCGACAGGTCGAGGTTTGCGTTGATGCCCGCGCCCACGAGCAGCCACGGCCGCCTGCCCGGCGCGGGCTCGTGAACAACCTCGGTCAGCACTCCAAGAACCTTACGCCCGTGCGCGAGCACATCGTTTGGCCACTTTAGCCGAACGAACGGGTCCGACGGCGCCCCGTCAAGTGCATGCCGAACCACACGAAGGCACGCCACGCCGACCCGCAGCCCAAGCCCATCGAGCGTCTTGGTAAGCTCCGCCTCGGTTGTCGGCCAGGCCAGCGTGATCCACAGTCCGCCGCGGGGGCTGACCCAAGTTCGGCCGAATCGGCCCACCCCCGCAGACTGCTGCGCGGCCACAAACGCCACAGGTGAAGGCTCAAGCCGCCCGGCGTGGATCTCGCGGTGCGCGTGGGTGCTCGTCGAGTCGATCTCCTCGAAGCGCACCACGGGACATGGGGCTTCAACGCGGACCACGGCAAGGGCCGGGCGCGTCGAAGCGGGCATCATCCTCACACTCGGAGTGTACATCGCTTTCGAGTGTGTGCTCGTTCGCCGCGTTTTCCACAATTGCATGACTCGCAAGCCCTGAACGGGGTTGCCGAAGGCGTGTCACAGAGCCAGTTTCCTCACCTTGGAGTGCCAATGGCACGCCCGCTCAAGGTCTCAGGTCTGCAACACGCCCGTTCGCAAGGGTTTGGAGTAGTCCCACCCCGCCGTGGCCTCCAGCGCCCGGACGAGTTCATCGCGGGTCTTGTGCGGTTCGATCAGGCGGTCCACCCATCCACGGGCCGCGCCGTGGCGGATGTCGGCCTGCTCGGTATAGGAGGCATGCACGGCGTCGAGAATCGTCTTGTGGGTTGCCTCGTCGATCTTCTCGCCCTTCCGCTCGCGGCTGCGCTCCTCGATGCTGGCGAGCACCCCGGTCGCCTGATTCGCCCCCATGACAGCGCACTTGGCGCACGGCCACGCGTAGGAGAGGAACGGATCGAAGGCCCGGCCGCACATCGCGTAGTTCCCCGCGCCATAGGAGCCGCCGAGGATCACGACGATCTTCGGGACGACGCAGTTGCTCATCGCGTTGACCATCTTCGCGCCCGAGCGGATGATCCCGTGCTGCTCGCTCTCCTTGCCGACCATGAAGCCGGAGGTGTCGTGAAGGAAGACGAGCGGGATCTTGCGCTGGTTGCAATCGAGGATGAACCGCGCGGCCTTGTCCGCCGAGTCGTGGTAGATCACGCCCGGCAGTTGGACCTGCCCGTTGCCGCCCGCGGTGGACTTGGTGACCTTCTTCTGGTTGGCCACGATGCCGCACGCCTTGCCGCCGATCTTGGCGTAGCCACAGACCAGTGAGGGGCCATATTCGGACTTGTACTCGTCGAAGTCGGGTGATTTGCCGTCGGTCCGGGCGTCGACCGTGCTCGCGATGACGTCCCGCACGTCGTACTGCGCGCCGGGCTTGTCGGTGAATACCTCGTACACGTGCTCGGCGTTCCTGGCGGGGGCACCGCTTTGGGGCGTTCGTGCGGTGGCACCGTTGCCGTATTTCGACACCAACGACCTGAGGCGTTCGATGCAGGATTCGTCGTCCTTTTCGTGGAAGTCGATCGTGCCGCTCACGGCCGCGTGCATCTTTGCTCCGCCGAGATCCTCGTCGGTGACAACCTGTCCCACCGCGGCCTTGACCAGCGCGGGCCCGGCGAGGTAGAGCCCCGAGCCCTCGGTCATGAGGAGCGTGTCGCAGAGCACCGGCAGATACCCGCCGCCGGCGACGCAGTAGCCCATGATCGCGGCGATCTGCGGGATGCCCTCGGCGGAGATGACGGCGTTGTTGCGGAAGATACGGCCGAAGTCGTCGGTGTCCGGGAAGACGTCCTCCTGCAGCGGCAGGAACACGCCCGCGGAATCGACGAGGTAGATGAGCGGGAGGCGGGCCATCTGCGCGATCATCTGGGCCCGGATGATCTTCTTGCAGGTCATCGGGAAGAACGCGCCGGCCTTTACCGTGGCGTCGTTGGCGATGATCATGCAGTCGCGGCCTTGCACGGGACCGATGCCGGTCACCACGCCCGCGGCGGGCGCGCCGCCGTGCTCGGCGTACATGCCGAAGGCGGACCAGAGGCCCAGCTCGACGAACTTCGATTCATCGTCAACCAGCTTCGTGATGCGCTCGCGGGCCGTCAGGCGGCCCTTCTCGTGTTGACGATCGGCAGCGGATTTGCCGCCGCCCTTGCGGATGATGGCCTCGTCGATGCGGAACAGGTCGTTCCGCTGGCGAAGAGTCAGGTCGGCGAGTTCGGCGTTGGCGGTCGGAGTCGACATACGGTCTGGCCTCGGTGGGTAAATTCTCGAGGCAGAGCGTATCGCGCGGCGTGCGGGCGTTCGCAACCCAATGTCAGCCCGATGTTTGGGGACTTATCCACAATTTACACCAGCAAACCCCGAACACTTGACCGTCTGTACGGTCTCTGGTAAAGTCTGCCCTGATCCGGCTCGCGACCTGCGCCGCCCCGGATTCGAGGTTTTCGGGGTCATTGATCTCGCCTCGCTTGCGCATTGGCGTTCGAAGGCCCGACCGCTCCGGGTAGATCCACGCTTCGCGTGGGACTCCACGAGCCAAGCCGGCCCCCTTCGACAAATCTGAAAGGAGGGCCACTCATGGCCCGATCTCCGCGCTCATCGTCCGAGTCCGCCTCCAGCAACGGCGTCGCTGAAGTTGAAGCGAAGCCCCAGGCGGCCGCTCGCACTGTCGCCGCTCCCCCCAAGCCCACGAAAGAAAAGCTGCTCGCTGTCGGCCAGGCCGTCGGCCAGATCGAGAAGGCCTTCGGCAAGGGCTCGATCATGAAGCTCGACGAGCACGCGTACCTTGCCATTCCCGGCATCTCCACCGGTTCGATCTCCCTTGACCTCGCGCTTGGCGGCAAGGGCATTCCCCGCGGGCGCATCATCGAGATTTTCGGCCCCGAGTCTTCCGGTAAGACGACTCTCGCGCTGACCGTCGCGGCCCAGGCCCAGAAGGCTGGCGGTGTAGCGGCCGTGATCGATGCCGAGCACGCCCTCGATCCCTCCTGGGCCCGCAAGATCGGCGTGAACATCGACGATCTGCTCGTGTCGCAGCCCGACTCCGGCGAGCAGGCCCTGGAAATCTGCGAGCTGCTGGTCCGTTCCAACGCCGTGGATGTGATCATCGTGGACTCCGTCGCGGCCCTGATCCCGCGTGCGGAAATCGAGGGCGAGATGGGCGACTCGGTCATGGGCCTGCAGGCCCGCCTGATGTCGCAGGCCATGCGCAAGCTCACGGGCATCATCGCCCGCTCCAACTGTACGGTGATCTTCATCAACCAGATCCGCGAGAAGATCGGCGTGATGTTCGGCTCGCCCGAGACCACGCCCGGCGGGCGGGCGCTCAAGTTCTACGCCTCCGTCCGTATCGACATCCGGCGCACCGGTTCGCTCAAGGAGGGCGACATCGCCGTCGGCAACCGCGTTCGCACCCGCATCGTGAAGAATAAGGTCGCCCCGCCCTTCCGCGACGCCGAGTTCGACATCATGTTCGACGAGGGCATCTCCGCTTCCGGCGATCTCGTCGACCTGGCCGTGGAGGCGAACGTCATCGAGAAGAGCGGCTCCTGGTTCAGCTACGGCGAGCTCCGCATTGCCCAGGGCCGCGAGGCCGCCAAGAAGTTCCTCCGCGAGAATCCCGAGGTCTTCGCCGAGATCCGGCGCAACGTGCTCGCCCTCAAGGCCACCCAGCCGGTGAAGCCGGGCGTTCCCGCGGCCGGAGAGGAAGAGACAGAGGAAGCCGAATAATCAGAAATGAACGAGAGGCCCGGGCGGGATTCCCGCCCGGGCCCGCTCGTCCCGCTTCGCCCGGCGATTGTCGATTCTCTCGGCCGCGCCTATTGTCCGGCAACAACCACATACGCGGCCGTGGCGGAATTGGCAGACGCGCTAGATTCAGGTTCTAGTAGGTTCACCCCTGTGGAGGTTCGACTCCTCTCGGCCGCACTTCGATAGACGGGCAGCCCTTCGGGCTGCCCGTTTTCGTTTTGCAACCGGGCGGTCGGCCCGAACGTGCCACACTCATTTCAGTTCCACGAGCCCGGGAATGTCCAACTCAACAAACACGCCCTCGATCCCGTCGCGCCGGCACTCCACCTCGCACGCGATCATGTCGCTGTCTTTGGCGAGGAATGCCTCAGGGGCAAGCGCGAGTGCGGGGCGGCCGCCATCGTCGCGAAGCAACCCGTTGGCCCTGGCGATTATGGCAGGTCCTTGGGTTCTCCACGCCGCAGGGTCGATCCACACCCGCCCACCCTTGACCTCGAACTTTGCGGTCGTGGCCGCGCCGACATAGGCGGGTCGCCGAGGAGGACGCGGCTTCCAGGCGGATGCGGTGGACTTGGCGACCAGTTCGGCAAACCGCGCCGCGATCTTCGACGGCGGATCGGTCTTCTTGTATCCCTCGATCGTCGCGGCCAGACCGCGGCAGCCTGCCTGCAGGATTTCCACCGCTCGGTCCTCGGTATTGCCGCCGAGGCGGATGACCGCCGGGATATCGAGGCTCATCTCCCAGAACGCCTTGGCCAGCCCATAGGCCGACCAGAACTGCTCCTGGTTCGCCACGCCGGAGCCGGAGCCGAAGTATCCGACGAGGCCCGGCTGGGTCAGGATGATCCGCGCTGCCCGGTACACCTTCGCAGGCGAGGGATTGCCCGACGTATCGCAGAAGTTGGCGATCGTGAAGCCCTCATTGGTGATCGCGTCCATCGACATCATCGAACCACCGCCGCCCGCGCCGTGGAAGCCGATGAGGCCCTTGCTGCCGGCGGCCGCCGCGGTGTTCATCTGCGCGAAAAAGAAAGTGCCGCGATGGTCGTCTTGCTCCACGCGATACGCGATCGTTTCGAGAACGGTGGGGGGGTGGTCGAGCTCGCGAGCGATCTCGATGCCAAGCTCGGGATGCCGGAACACGGCGTAGTCGTCGATGGTCACACGACAATCCGCGGCCACGACCCTGCCGTCCTTGGTGACCACGAGCGGATTGATCTCGACCGAACGGGCGTCGTTCCCCTTCGCCACCGCGAACACGCGAGACACGGCCTCGACCACGGCGGTCCTTGTCGCGGGCGTGAGAGGCATGCCCTGCACGGCGCGCTCGAGCCCGGCTCGGTCAGGACCGGCGTGCACGTCGCACGCGATCCGGCTCACGGCCGCGGCACGTTCTTCGATGCCCGTTCCGCCGCCGAAGGCCACCAAGATGACCGGCGCCCGGGCCCGATCGTCGACGGACAGGGAGACAAAGATCTCCGACGCGATCGCGACCTTCTCTTCCACCAGCACGTGCGTCACGGGGAACTGGCCGACGGTCATCCCGAGCATTCGCGCGGCGTGCTGGCCGGCGACCTCCGGTGTGGATGCGAACGCCACGCCGCCGATTCCCGCGCGTCCGGTCGTCCATGCCTGGATCTTGACGACCACTTCCGAGCAGCCGCTCCCCAGCAGATCCGCCGCTGCCCGGCGTGCCTCCTCGGCCGACGTGGCAGGTGTCCCGCGCGGCACGGCGATGCCGGCGCCGGCGAGCAGTTTCTTTCCTTGGAACTCGTGGAGTCGGGCCATGGGTGCAATCGGGGTGGGGCCAAGTCTACCGATCGTCGGGGGTTTCGTCACGGAAAGCGGGCCGGGGCGCGCACTGGCTGATGAGCCTGCATCTGCTTTCGCATTGACCCAAGGGGGCCCTTGGCTCTTTCGTCGGCGGTTCGAATGGCGTCTTCGAGGAACCTGTCGGCGTCATCGAATCGTCCGGCCTCAGCGTACGCCGCGGCTACGCACACAATCAGGGCGTTGTCGCGTTTCGTTCCAGCCAACGCGAGAGCGCGCTCGGCCGACTCCACGGCCTTGCGGGCATCCCGGGCTGAGTCGTCGATGCTGGTGGAGCAAAGCCATGCACGCAACTGCCAGAGTTCTCCCGAGTTCGGAACTCGCTTTACGCCCTCGTCGACAACGCCGATGGCGTCCCTTGCCCGACCCGCCGCGGCCGTGGCTCGGCCCAGGATGCGATACGACTCGGGGTTGGTCGGATCGATCGCGGCAAGTCTGTCGAACATCTTGAGAGCTTCGTCGACCTGGCCCTTGTTGAAGAGCAGATTTCCCAGCAGGAAGAGCGTCGGTTTGAGGTTGGGGTTGTTTTTCAACGACCTTTGGTAGAGGGGAATGGCCTCCTCTTCTCGTCCCGTGCGAACCAGCAGCGCGGCGAGCGCGGTTGATCGTTCGGCAAGCCACGGGTGCATCTGCAACGCTTCCCGCAGAAGGGGCTCGGCCCGCGCATCATCGGCCGGCATCCGCTGCTGATACACCATGCCAAGGTTGTACTTCGCCGTGCCGGAGCGTGGGTCCTCCTGCATGACCCGGATCCACAGCGTCTCACCCGTCTGCCAGATCGCTTCCAGTCGCACGCTCAGAACCGCAAGCACCGTAGCGCAGGCCACGGTGGCGAGCCCGAGCAGGCGGCGAGGCGTGGCCGCATCGGCGCTGCGCAAAGCCAATGCCGCGATCGCGGCACAGATCGCCAGTGTGAGCACCCAACCCGGTTGATAGGCGTATCGGTCGGCGGCGACCTGCAGGCCAGACTGCCCCAGTCCGCCAACAGGCGCGATCATCGCGAGGTAGCTGCCCGTCAGCAAGAGAACCGCCGGGAGTCTTCGTCGAAGGAGCCAACCCGCGACGAGCACTACGGCTGTGCAGACCGCCGCAGTGATCGCGATGGGCCGAAGCTCGCTCGAGTCCCACAGCACCTGATCGCCGACCTGATAGGTCCGCGACTCATAGAGCGGATACAGATGTGTGGGCCACACGGTCTTGAGGAAGTAGAACCCCACCGAGAAGAAATACTGCGTGAGTCGACCCATCCATCCGAGTTGTTGAACATCCACGAGCGCCTCGGCATCCTTCTGCGCCCGGATCGCGGTGATCGAGCACGCGGCAGCGAGGACGATGAGCGCACCGTGCTTTGTCACGATGCGAACCGACGCCCGCCATGCCCCGCCGCTGGGCCCCAGCTGCAACCGTCCGAGTGCTCCCGAGCGATACACATCGATAAGTACCAGTAGCACTGGGAGTACCACGGCTGTGGCCTTGGCGATCATCGCGACGCCAGCGAGGAGTGCAACGCTCCACCATCGCCCGCCGCGAAGGTGATGCAGAATCGTCGCGAGCGTCAGCACGGAGCACAGTACCTCGCGCCGCTGGGTGACCCAGGCCACGGCCTCGACACGCAGCGGATGGACGGCCCACAGCAGGGCGACCGCGGCGCCCGCCCACATGGCGCGGCTGTCTGGAACCGGCGACTCTGCGAGCGCGGACGGTGACTGGTCGGCAGTGGGGCGGGCGGCGATGAGCCTCGCCACCACCATCGTCAGCAGCACGGTCGAGAGTCCGTGCAGGAGCGAGTTGGACAGGTGATACCCGACCGGGTTCATGCCCCAGATCGTGTAATCGAGGCCCAGCGTGAGCCAGGAGAGGGGCTGGTAGTGCCCCATCAGGAACGTCGTGAACATCCAGCGAATGTTCGACCAGGCCAGGCCACGGAACTCGGGGTTGTTGACAATGTTCCGGTCGTCGTCCCAGTCCACGAATCCATTCCGGAGCGTGGGAAGGAACACCGCCACCGCCACCAGGCCCACAAGCAGCGCCGGCAAGAATCGGGACCACATTGGCTGGGGCGGGCGTACCGCGGGTGGCGGAATGAGCCGGTTTCCGGTCGGGGGTTTCTTTGCGTCGGACCTCGAGCGGCGGGGCGTGGGCATCGGGCGGGAGTGTACGGGCAGCGTCGCCGCCGGGGTAGACTCCTGCGTGTCCGCCCTCACGCGCCAAAGCCCAGACGGAGCATCAACCCGGCCGGTTCGGATGCTCCGATGCGTCGGAGCCGAGCGAGTCGAAGTGGCGGATCACCTCGTGGGCGAGGAACCTCTTGAAGTTCGGGTGCGCGGCCGCGCGGTGGCCGTGACCATGCGCACACCCGGCCCAGCGGAGCATGACGCCGAACTTGCCGCCGGGTTCCTGCTGACCGAGGGAGTCATTCGCTCGAGTGGCGATATCGAAGCGATCGAACCCTGCGGGCGCAACGAGTGGGGAAATGTGCTCAACGTCCGTCTTGCCCCGCTCGTGCACGTGGACATGGAACGGCTCAGCCGCCACGTGTTCGGGTCGTCCTCGTGTGGGCTGTGCGGAAAGGGAACGATCGACGCTCTTCGGGTTCGGGTGGCCCCGATCGCGCCCGGTGCTCGGATCCACGCATCGTCGCTTGGGAAGATGCCCGCCCGGCTCCGCGCCGGGCAGGTGGCCTTTGAGCAAACGGGTGGCGTCCACGCGGCGGGGATCTTCGATCTCAACGGAGACCCGATCGTGATCCGGGAAGACGTCGGCCGTCACAATGCCGTTGACAAGGCCATCGGCCACTCATTTCTTCGTGGAGAAATCCCGCTCTCACGGCATGTGCTGCTGGTTTCGGGCAGGATCAGCTTCGAGATCATCCAGAAAGCTGGTGCGGCCGGGATTCCCATTGTCGCCGGCGTCTCCGCGCCCACCGCCCTGGCCGTTGAGTTCGCCCAGGAGATCGGGCAAACGGTCGTCGGGTTTCTGCGCGAGGGGCGCATGAACGTGTACACCCACCCTGAACGGATTGACTTCGAATGAGAGTCCAATCTCCTTCCATCGACACCACCCTCGTCGTGATCGCGGGCGGATCCGGCTCGCGCATGGGAGGGCCGAAGCACTCGCTGCAGATTGCCGGCGAGCCGATCCTCACAGATCTGCTCCGACGGCTGCGGTGGAGCGGTCAGAAGTTGCTGGCCTTGGGAGCCCAGGAGCCAAGCAATGTTCCCGGGGCGGAGGCGTTCGACGAGATTGTTCACGACGCACGACCCGATATGGGGCCGCTCGCGGGCGTGGTCCGCGCTCTTGAAGCATCCACAACTCCCGCGATCGTGGTTGTGCCGGTGGACATGCCCGAACTCTCGCACGACCACCTCGCGTGGCTGATCGAGCGTGTGGTCGAGAGAGCGGGGTGTGCCGGAATGATGTGCCGGCGCTTCGCGAGCGAAACCAGGCTTGAGCCCTTCCCGCTGTATCTCGACCGGGCCTTGCTTCCAGAGGTTTCGAGAATGCTCGAATCCGGCGAGCGTGCCCTGTGGGCGATCACACGCCTGCCGGGATACGTGCAACTCGCTGTTCCGGCGGAATGGCCGGAAGCGGTGTGGACAAACCTCAATACCCCCGATGATCTCGCCCGCACCGAGCGGGCCCGCGGATACACTGGCGGGTCGCCATCTTCGCGGCCATGATGGCCGAAGGCGGGTCACCATGAAGCTACGCATCAAGGGCAGTTCGATTCGACTCCGCCTGACCGAGCCGGAAGTTCGCACTCTGGCCGCCGAGGGCGTGCTGGAAGAGGCGGTGCGTTTCCCGGACGCCACGACGTGGCGATACCGGTTAGAGAAGGCCTCGAACGGCGCGGCCCGTGCGGGATTGGACGGACCCTGCTTGTGTGTCGCATTGCCCGCTCGTCAGATTGCGGAATGGGCCGCGAGCGATCTTGTCGGTATGGACGCTTCGATGTCCCTTCCATCAGGTGGAACGCTGACGATTCTGGTGGAGAAAGACTTTGAATGCCTCCATCCTCGCACGGGGGAGAGCAATACGGGGACCTATCCGCACCCCGCCAAGGGTTCCGCCCGTTGAGTGGTCCAGCGCCAGATCGGCCCCAGGACTCGGCCGCGCCACGCCTGGGCCCCAAGCCGGGGTACGCCACGGGCGTTCCGTCGGTGGTCAAAGCGCTCTCGATCAGCCTGTCCACAATGGGTGCGGGGCGAAGCCTCAAGACGCTCGCGAACGTCAATCAACTCGAGGGGTTCGATTGCCCCGGGTGCGCGTGGCCCGACCCTGAGGGACATCGCTCTGTCGCCGAGTTCTGCGAGAACGGAGCGAAGGCCGTCGCCTCCGAGGCCACCCGCGCTCGCGCCGATGTCGCGTTTTTCGCGGCCCATGCTGTCGCCGATCTCGCCGAACAGAGCGACCTGTGGCTCGATCGTGCGGGCCGCTTGACGCATCCGATGGTGCTGGATGAGGGGGCGACACACTACCGGCCCATCGGCTGGGCCGATGCGTTCGCGATCATTGCCGCCGAACTGCGTTCGCTCGCGTCGCCCGACATGGCGACGTTCTACACCTCCGGGCGCACGAGCAACGAGGCCGCGTTTCTTTACCAGCTCTTTGTCCGGCGATTCGGCACCAACAACCTTCCCGACTGCTCGAACATGTGCCACGAGTCCAGCGGCGTGGGGCTCATGGAATCGATTGGCGTGGGCAAGGGCACGGTGACGATCGACGACTTCGACCACGCCGACAGCATCTGGATCATCGGCCAGAATCCGGGGACCAACCACCCGCGCATGCTCGGCACGCTCGCGACAGCCGCCCGGCGCGGCTGCGAGATCGTGAGCGTGAACCCGCTCCGCGAGGTCGCCATGGAGGGATTTCGGCACCCTCAGGAGCCGCTCGATGTGCTGGGCCGCACGACGAAGATCGCGTCGATGTTCGTGCCCGTGCGGATCAATGGCGACATCGCATTCTTCAAGGGCGTCATGAAGGAGATGCTCGAGGAGGACGACCGAACCGGCGGCCGTACGCTCGATCACACCTTCATCCGCAACCGCACGGACGGCTACGAGGCGTTCTTTGCCGACCTTCGCGTCGAGTCCTGGGAGACAATCGTCCGCGAGTGCGGCCTGACCCGCGACCAGATACGCGGCGCGGCGGGCGTCGCCATGCGCTCCAAGCGCATGATTCTCTGCTGGGCCATGGGCATCACGCAGCACGCCAGCGCGGTCGGAAACGTGCAGACGATCGCCAACCTCGCCCTGCTCGGCGGGCACGTCGGTCGTCCCGGCGCGGGTCTGTGCCCGGTGCGAGGGCACTCGAACGTGCAGGGCGATCGCACCATGGGGATATCCGAGCGGATGCCCGGGTGGTTTCTCGATGCGTTGGGGAAGGAGTTCGCCTTCAGCCCGCCGCGCGCGCACGGCCTTGATGCGGTCGACTCGATCCGGGCCATGCGCGACGGGCGCGTCCGGGTCTTCATCGGCCTCGGCGGCAACTTCCTGAGCGCCTCTCCCGACACCACGCTGACCGGCGAAGCGCTGCGCCGCTGCTCGCTCACGGTGCAGGTCTCAACCAAGCTGAATCGAAGCCATCTCATCACCGGCCGACGGGCGCTCATACTCCCCTGTCTCGGTCGGACCGAGCGCGACCATCGGGCCACGGGCGACCAGTTCGTGTCCGTCGAGGACTCGATGGGCAAAGTCCACGCCTCGCACGGGGTCCTTGGACCTGCGAGCGACCAGTTGCTCAGCGAGGTCGCGATCGTGTCGCGGCTCGCCCGCGCCGTGCTTGGGCCCGCGGATGGCATCGAGTGGGAGCGATTTGAGTCGAGCTACGACCTCATCCGCGAGCGCATCGGCCGAGTGGTTCCGGGCTTCCATGACTACAACGTCCGCATACGTGAGCCGGGAGGCTTCTACGTTCCCAACGGGCCGCGCGACGGCACGTTCACCACACCCACCGGGCGTGCCAGGTTCATCGCCCATCCCATCCCGCGATGGACGCTCGAGCCGGACCAGATGCTCCTGATGACCATCCGCACCCACGACCAGTTCAACACCACCGTCTACGGCGAGGACGACCGCTACCGGGGCGTGCGCGGCGGACGCCGGGTCATCTTCATGTGCTCCGAGGACATCGCGTCCCGGGGCCTCCGCGCGGGCGGGCGAGTGGACATCACGAGCCACTTCGGCGGGCGTCAGCGCGAGGCACTCGGCTTCACGGTCGCCGAGTACGACATACCTCGGGGGTGCGCTGCCGCGTACTTCCCCGAGACCAATGTGCTCGTGCCGATCGATAGCGTCGCCGAGGGCAGCAATCAGCCCGCCAGCAAGTCGATCGTGATCACCGTTCGGCCTGCCACGTGAACCGTGCACCGGCTAGTGCGAGCACCCGGAGAACCAGCCGTTCAGGAAGTCGAAGATGTCCGAAACGGTGACGGTGCCGTCCTCGTTGAAATCGGCCGGGAACGTGAGCTGCCCGGGGAGCGGCGCGGCGAACCACGCGTTGACGTAGTCGAACACATCCTGCACTTCCAGGGTGCCCGAGGCATTGAAGTCGCCCGGACAAGTGATCTGGCCGTGGTAGTACTTCTGTGCCCTTGCCCAGACCGTCTGCCCGACACGCGCGCCCATGATGCGGCCTTTGAAGTCATCGCTGGGTATGTGAATGCCGCCATAGATGCGGGAGATGCCCGCGTCATCGGACGCGTCGTAGTACGTAGCGTATTGAAGCTGCACGGGCGCGGAAGGGCCTTGTTCGAACGTCAGGAATGATGTGGAGAAGTTGAACGTGCCCAGACCGCCGGGGAAGTACGGGCTGCCGGTCAGATCCGTCATCACCTCCGCAGCGGAGCGGCTGAAGGTGCTGTGTCCACTGGTAAATCCGGAAAATGGTGGCGTCACAAACGTGCTCTGCTGGAACGGCATCCAGGTCGCCGCGCGAATCCAACCCACGCCGTACGCCTGTGTTGGCGGGACCGGCGCGTTCGGCGGCTGCCCCCTCCAGCAGAAGATGGCGATCTCTCCGACGTACGCGGAGAGATGGGCGTGCCGTTGCCCGGGTGCGGATGAGGCTTCGGTGATGACCTCGACGAGCCCGGGAACCAGCGGAATGCCCGCCGGGTTGTACGAGATCTCGTTGGGATTGGAGCACTGGCCACGGCCGCAGAGATTGCGGATGGCCGAGATCGGCCGCACGCTGTCGTACGTGCCCTTGGTTCCCCAGCACCCCACGGCCGCGTCGTGGACGGCTCCATTGATCGCCAGATACGTCTTGACGTCCCACTCCAGTCGATTCACGATCGGGCCGGTGCCCCCAATGCGAAGCACGGTGGCGGGGTTGTCCGACACGGTGTTCGCGATCACGTTCCAGTGGCCCGGGGGGGTCTCGGAGTTCGGTCCGTCGGCCCAGAACTCGGCGAGCACACGAGCATAGTCCGCGCGCTTGACGAGGTTGTTGGGTGCGTACGGCTGGCCGGTGACTGGATTGAGCGTGTACCCCGTGCCCGCGTTGGTGCCGAGCGGATTGTTGCCCTTTGCCGCCGGCGAGACATTGATCGTCACATTGTCCGAGGGATCGAGCTGGCTGCTCAGACGGATCACTTCCGTGAAGTCCGACTTGAAGAGCGCATCGGTCGCGGTGCCGAGCATCGGCGGAAGGCCGGGATCGAAGTATGGCCGCGTCGTGTCCGGTCGGCGGATCGAGAACGGCGCGACACTGGCCCAGTGCGGGCAGACAAACGTCTGGACGGACGCCCCGACAACGATCCCGTTCTGCAGCACCAGGTAGTCAAAGGCCAGCGGCTGCCAGCGGTTCGGGTTGTTCATCGGCGCACCCGGGAGCTTGAAGATGAGCGGGTCATTCACGGACATGTACCCGTTATTGGCCGCGTAGTTCGCCGACTCGTTCGCGCCGTCGCCCAGCGCCAGCGTCTTGATCGTGTTGAAGATCCGATTGCCCAGCGCGGCCGGCGTGTTTCCGACCGTGCTGGTGTTGTTGATGTCGTACCCCATCGACGTGAACGTGTTGTCCAGATTGGCAGCCGTCGTCGCGAAGTTCGGCGAAACGGTGTACCGCCAGCGGATCAGCCGATACGCCGCGTACGACATGGCTTCCGCACGCGCCGCTTCCACGTTGGCCGCGCCGGTGATCTTCTCGTGGTGGAACACCTGATCCGCGATCGGGTCGTAGGCCGCCCACGCGTCCCACATCGCCGCCGAGACGTGGTACAGGTTGCGGGCATGAATCGGCGGGCGAGGCTTGTCGATGCGAATGGCCGCGAGCGTCTGCTCGTCCCACACGCGTGCCGCGGAGAACTGGGCCATGGCTGGGGCACCGGTCCCAACGCAGGCGACCGCCGCGAGCAACGCGAAGCACCGGGTGGGTGATGCAGATCTGCGCATGGGGGTCCGCCTTTCGCTGGCTTGAGCGCGCAGAGACCCTGCGCGAGTGAACTGCTCACTTGCCGCAGGCTCAAGGATACTGACAATCACCAAAAGTGCGAGCCGATTTGTTCGCTCGGCCCCGAAATCCGCGTATGGGGATCTCCCTATCGGGCGACCTTTGGTCGCCATGGGCGTTTTCAGGCTCGGACTACGGGCATGGCCTCGCCGAGTTTGGCAAGATCGGCGGCCGTTGGGGTGGGCCTGAGGGCCCTCGCGGGGTCCAGTTGGGCGACCCGGAACTCTTCGACGCTCCAGCGATATCGGTCGACGGGCGGGGGCATTCGCCCGGGCTTCATCACCCATTCGCCCGCGTCCACGTTCACGGTCGGCGCGGCTCGCTTGGCCTGCGGAAGGGGAGCTTTGATCTTTCCCCCTTTGGCTCCGGGCACCGGCGCGCTCTCCGCACCTGCCTGCTCCAAGGCAGCGCGCTCCGCCGCCATCGCGGCCGCGACCCATCCGGTGAACTTCTTCCAGTGGGGGGCGATCGCTGCCAGCGCGCCGCTCTCGGTCTGTGAGCCTTCCTCGCGGAGAGTCAGCAGACGTTCTCGCATCACCTCCGCGTACACGGGGTATCGACGCAGTCGCTCCCAGCCGACGGCCGCGATGAACCCGCGTGGCATGAGGTACGCGGCCTGCTCGCGAATGTCCGCCACGCTTGCCGCCCACAGTCGCGGCGTGCCGCCTGAAAAGCGTCTGGCGATCTGGGCCCGCGCTTCGAGCACTCGAGCGATCGCCTCGCAAACCTCACGGCTCGCGGCCGACAATCGACCCCAGCACCCCGTCGTGCGCTCCTCGAACGCGGCCCGAGTGCGCACCGGGCCCTGCTCAAAAAGAAACACGCGCTCCGCGATGACGAGGGTGATCTGGTCGCGCAGTTCTTCTGGTGGGCCGAGTTGCCCGTACTGTCGCACCATCTCTCCCCACGCCGGGAAGGCCTCGAGGTAGTACTTCACCTCGTCGGCGCACGCCAGCTCAAAGAGCCGCCGCACGCCCAGTCGCGTTTGGATTTCCGCGAGCTCAACGGTCGGCGCGAGCGTGAGCGAGACAGACTTCCCCGCGTCAACGAGGGTGGGGAAGCCCGATCCGGCGCTCGCGGTCGCGGCGGAAGTGGGAGTGGGGTTGGGAAGGGGCGGGAGGTCGCCAAAGGTCCATGCCGTCAGCCCGTGTTTGCCAAAGTCCTCGCGGGAATCGGCCTCCAGGGCTTTTCGTAGCCGTCCTTCCAGCCGCTGTCTCAGCTCTGGCAAGTCACGATCCGATCCGATCTCTTTCTCGACTCCACCGGTTTGATCAACCACCCGCACACGCATCCGCAGGTGCGATGGCAGCGCTCCAACTGCCCAGGCCGCATGCGGGATCTGTACACCGTGCAGCACCTCCAGGGCTTCGCTCAGCGCTTCGGTGAGCGGGCCCTTGCCGAAGGTCAAGGCTTGGGCACATTCGGCGGCGATGATCTGCGCGGCGCCCTTCGCTTCGACCGCCGCGCGTTGCGGCTTGGGGAGGGTCTTGATCAACCCCGCGATCACCTCCGCAAGCAGTCCCGGCACCATCCACGCCGCACGTTCATCGGTGAACCGGGGCAGCTCACGCAACTGCACCGTGGCCGTCACCCCGTCCTCGTCTTTTCCCGGCGAGAGCGCGTACGACACCCGGGCTATTCCAGCGCCGGGGCCGTCGAGCGAGATCTCATCCGGGAATGCGTTGTCGTCGAGTGCCGCGGCGGCCTCGGCGATTACGACGTCCGCCACGCTAAACATCAGCACCCGGGGAGTCGTCTTCTCGGCCACCGCACGCCAGGCCTCAAACGACCCCGGCTCACAAATGTCTTTCGGAACGCGAGCCTCAAACCACGCGGCGAGTTCCTCCGGGGCACGTACGACGTTCTTACGCCGCAGCCTCGCCTCGACCTCCGCCGCCTTGGCCAGGGTCTCGCGGTTGCCCATCATGAAGGGAGAATCCGTCTTCCACTTGCAGGCCGCCAGTCCCTCGCGGATGAACAACTCGCGTGCCGCAGCCGGATCGAACGGAGCGAGATCGGCCCGCCGGCGCGGCACAACCACGATGCCGCTCATCGTCAGACGCTCCCACGCACTGGGGCGACCGGTCTCGGGATCCAGGTGCGGGTCGGAGAGTTGCCGCCGGAACATGTGCCCGGCGAGCTCCTCCATCCACTCGGGCGTCACACGAGCCACCGTTCGGGCGTACAGGCGGGTGGTCTGCACCACCTCGGCCGCCATGATCCACTTCGGGCCCTTCTTGAAGAGCGCCGAGCCCGGAAAGATCTGCACCACGTTGCCGCGCACGCCCCGGTAGTCGAACGAGCCGTCGCCCTCCCGACACGCGACGTTCGAGATCAGACCCGTCAGCAGCGATCGATGGATAGCGTCCGGTTTGGCGGGCGCATCGTTGAAGCGAAGCTCGAGGTCCTCGGCCACGTCCGCGATCTGCCGGGCCATCTCCAGCCACTCGCGCAGCCGCGCGGGGGAAACGAAGTGCTCGCGGCACCAGGAGAAGAACGCCCCGGAGGCCATCGCGTCGCTCGCGTGCCGGAACTGGTCCCACAGCCGCAGCAACGTCAGGAAATCGCTCGACTCGTCCCGGAACACCGCGTGGGCCCGATCCGCATCCTCCTGGCGCGACATCGGCCTCTCGCGCGGGTCCTGGATCGAGAGCACCGCCGCCAGCACCACGACCTCCCGCAGCGCGCCCTCGCGCTCCGCGCCCATCAGCATCCGGGCGATCCGCGGATCGAGCGGAATGCGGCTCACCCGCTCGCCGACCGGCGTTACCCGGCCCTCGCGCCCGGGCGCGTCGAGCGCCCCCAGTTCAAAGAGCGTTTCGTACCCGTCCTTGATGGCCGCGATGTCCGGCTTGTCGAGGAACGCGAAGTCTTCGATCGAGCCGACCCGCAGCGATTTCATCTGCAGGATGACGCTCGCCAGGCTCGTCCGCCGGATCTCGGGGTCGGTGAACGTCGGACGTCCCGCGTACGACTCCTCGGAGTACAGGCGGATGCACACGCCCGGTCCGAGCCGGCCGCACCGTCCGGCCCGCTGGTTCGCCGAGGCCCGAGAGATGGGTTCGATCGGCAATCGCTGGATCTTGCGCGCGGGGTCGTACCGGCTCAGCCGCGCCAGCCCGGTGTCCACCACGTATCGAATGCCCGGAACCGTCAGCGAGGTCTCGGCGACGTTGGTGGAAAGGATCACCCTGCGCCGCCCGTCCGAGGGCGGGTGGAAGATCCGATCCTGCTCCTGGTTTGTGAGCCGCGAAAAGAGCGGCAGAACCTCGGCGTTCACGCCGCGCCGCCGCAATGCGTCGCCCGCCATCCGAATCTCTCGCTCACCGGGCAGGAAGACCAGAATGTCTCCGGCCTCCAGACGCGGCGAAAGGAGTTCCTCCACCGCATCGGCAACATGCTCCACCTCGACACGCTCGGGCTCGTTCTCGTCGTCGGTGTAGGGGCGATATCGCACGTCGACGGGGTAGCCCCGCCCGGAGACCTCGATCACCGGTGCCACGGCGGGGCCTCCGAAATAGTCGCTGAACCGCGCCGGATCGATCGTCGCCGAGGTGACGATCACCTTGAGGTCGCGTCGCTTCTTCACCAGCTCGCGCAGGTAGCCCAGCAGCAGATCCACGTTGAGCGACCGCTCGTGCGCCTCGTCGATGATGATGGTCGAGTACGCCCGCAGTTCGGGGTCGCCGCCGGACATCTCGGCCAGCAGCATGCCATCCGTCAGCAGCTTGATGCGCGTCTCGCGCGAGGTGGTGTCCTGGAATCGCACCTTTACGCCGACCAACCCGCCCAGACGCACGCCGCGTTCCTCGGCGATACGGGTGGCCACGGCCCGGGCTGCCAGCCGCCGCGGCTGGGTGTGCCCGATCATCCCCTTCTCCGCGAGTCCCATCTCGAGGCAGATCTGCGGCAACTGGGTGGTCTTGCCCGAACCGGTCTCGCCGCAGAGGACGATCACCTGGTGCGCCCGCAGCGCGGCCTCGATCTCGGCGCGCCGCGCGAGGATCGGCAGTGGGGGAGAGGGCGGGCGTGGCGACGACATAGCCTGAACGATAAGACGACCCGGCCACGCGGCGGCCTACTTGGGTTCTCCGAGCTTCTCCTTGAAGAACATTGCCACCCGCGAGTAGAGCCGCGTCGTCACCACCGGGTCCGGGACCGAGTGCGTGAACCCCGCCAGCGGCAAAAACTCGAAGGGCTTGCCCTCGCGGAAGAGCGACTGCGTCATCTTGAGACTGTGCATGAAGTACACATTATCGTCCGACGTGCCGTGGATGATCATGAGCGGCCGCTTGAGGTCCTTGCAGTAGGTCAGCACCGAGCTCTTCTTGTACACCGCATCGTCCGGGCCAGTCGGCACGCCAAGATACCGCTCTGTGTAGCAGGTGTCGTAGTCCAGCCAGTCGCACACCGGCGCACCAGCGCACCCCGCGTGGAACACATCGGGCCGCTGCATCGTCGCCATCGCCGAGAAGTACCCGCCAAAGGACCATCCGTAAATCCCGACGTGGTTGAGGTCCATCTCCGCGTGCTTCGCGCCCAAGGCTTTCAGCCCTGCCACCTGATCCTCGAGGGCCGGTCCGATGAGGTCGTTCTTGATCGCCCGCTCCCAGTCGCGGCCGCGCCCGGGGGTGCCCCGACCGTCGATCGCGACAACGATGAACCCCTGATCGGCGATCCACTGCTGCAGGTAGAACGCTTGCGGCGTCGCCCGCACCATCTGGTGGTGGGGCCCGCCGTAGACGTTCACGATGACGGGGTACTTCTTCGCGGCGTCGAAGTCGCGCGGGCGAATGATGGCCGCGTGATACCCACGCTCGCCGACCACGTCCAGCTCCAGGCGCGGCACCCAAGGCGGCTCCTCGCGCGTGAGCCGGAGCGGCTTGCCCGGGTCCGACTCTTTGAGGTTGCGGACTACCCACGATGAACTCCCATCGAGCCCGGCGGTGGAAACGACCCCGATTGGCGAGTCGCTCGCGAGCACCACTCCGCTCACGCCGGGCGTGTTGCAGATCTTCACGGGCTTGCCCGCCTCGAGCGTCAGGGCGTACACCGCCGTCTGTGTCGGATCCTCGCTCGCCAGCACGAACGCGGCGTCGAACGCCTTGGAAGTGCCCACAAAGCCCTGCAGGCCGAACCCGGGCGGCGTGTTCCATCGTTCGCCCGAGTTGGCGTCGTCGGGCAGCGAATAGGTCAGCGATGGCGCACCCTCTCGTTCCGTGATCCAGAATGATCCGCCGCCATCGACCAACGTGGTCGGGGCGATGTGGGGCACGCCGGGGTACAGGTTGATCCACGCTTCGTCGGTCTCCTCGTGGGCGGTGACCACCGAGGGCGGCTGGACCGGGTTGGGTGAAACGATGTCTTCGAGCACGGCGACGGCTCGCTGGTCGCGGCTCATCACCGTCAAGGTCAGCCACCCGCCCTCTGCCCACATGACTTTGGCGAGATACTCGTACTTCGCGTGGTCCCATTCCACCCAGCGGGTCGTAGCGCCCTTCGCTCCGTCGATGCCAATCACGCCCAGCCTTACGGTGGCATTCTTCTTCCCCGGGCGCGGATACGGCCACGTGGCCGCCTCCTTTTCCGGGCTCGTGGCGTCGGCGATGTGGAAGACCTCCATCCCGGCCGTGTCGGCCTGCTCGTAGGCAATCTGTTTCGAGTCCGGCGACCACCAGAATCCGTGGAAGCGGTCCATCTCCTCTTGCGCCACAAACTCCGCGAGGCCGTTGGTTATCGACTCAGCGGACTTCGTAGTCAGGCGAGTCTCGGCCCCGCTGGCCACATCCAACACATACAGGTCCCCGTCCCGCACGCAGGCCACCTTCGTCCCATCAGGCGAGAACTGCGGGTCGATCGGGTATCCCGCCGTCGACTTCAGTTCCGTGACCGCCCCCGCCTTGGCCCCCTCCCGCTGCACCACGAACAACCGCCCGCTCAACGGCACCAGCACCCGCTTGCCGTCCTTCGACACGATGTACGACGCGATGCCCCGGCTGGCGAGGCGCATCCGCTCCCGCCGCGCCAGTTCCTCGGCGGTGAGCTTTTCCTCGCCACCGGCGAGGATCTTGTCGGCCGTCAGAAACACGCTCTCCTGTCCCGTCGCCGTGTCGACGACAAACAGGTCTTGCACAAAGGAGCGCGGGCCCGACCGGAGAAAGAACACGGCCGAGCCATCGGGGGTGATCGAGATGTTCTTGGGCGTTCCGTGCGTGAAGCCGCGCGTCGCGGCGTATTGCTCCAGAAACTCGACGTTCTTGAGTGGCGAACGCCCGGGTTCATCGGCCGCGGCCGTCGCGAGGCCGGTCGCCAGAATGCCAAGCCCCACGCACGCCAGGAAGATCGATGTGCTCATGCCCAGAGCATACCGCGGGCTGCAGGCGGGTTCCCCCAAGCCTTGGCAGCGAGGCGTCTGGCGGTCACCCCGGATTCGGCGTCACGTGTGGGCATGGGTGGGCGGGCCGTGCTGATTGCTTGTATTCTGTCATCATGGCCACACCCACTGCTCCGCTCACGCTGATCGAAAAGCTCGCCACCCGCTTCGCCGTCGGCCTCGCGCCCGGTCAGCCGGTGCGTCAGGGCGACTTTGTCACGATCCGTCCCAAGCACGTGATGACCCACGACAACACGGGAGCGGTGATTCCCAAGTTCAAGCAGATCGGCGCAAAGAAGATCCACGATCCGCACCAGCCTGTCTTCGCCATCGACCACGACATCCAGAACACCACGCCGGAGAATCTCGGCAAGTACGCGAAGATCGAATCGTTCGCGAACGAACACGGTGTGGACTTCTATCCTGCCGGCACGGGCATCTCGCACCAGGTCATGGTTGAGCAGGGCTACGTCGTTCCCGGTTCGATGGTCGTCGGTTCCGACTCGCACTCCAATCTGTACGGCGCGCTGTGCTGCCTCGGCACCCCCGTCGTCCGCACCGACGCGGCCGGCATCTGGGCCACCGGCGTCACGTGGTGGCAGTGCCCGCCCGTGGCCAAGGTCACGCTCAAGGGCGCCCTTCGCGCCGGCGTGGTGGGGAAGGACATCATCGTGGCGCTCTGCGGTCGCTTCAACAAAGACGAGGTGCTCAACCACGCCGTCGAGTTCGCGGGTCAGGGGATCGCCGCGCTCACGATCGACCAGCGGATGTCCATTGCCAACATGACCACGGAGTGGGGGGCTCTCGCGGGCGTCTTCCCGTTCGACGAGGTCACGCGCGACTATCTGTACGGACGTGCCGACTACTTCGCGAAGGGGCGGCGGCCTGGCACGCGGCGGCCGGGGTCGCTCGGTTCCTACACGCGTGCCGACGTCGATCGCTGGTGGGCCGAGCGGGCTGCGTTCGCGTCGGACACCGCCGCTTCTTACGCCATCGAGCTCGAGCTCGATCTGGACTCGGTCGTGCCCCACGTCTCCGGCCCCAACGACGTCAAGACCATGCACGCCCTCCCGGAGATCGAATCCCGCCATGTCAAGATCAACAAGGCCTGGCTCATGTCGTGCGTGAACGCCCGCTACGAAGATCTCGCCGCGGCCGCCGCAATCGTGAAGGGCAAAAGGGTTGCCGCGGGCGTCGAGTTCTACCTCGCCGCGGCCAGCGCCGACACGCAGGCCAGAGCCGAGGCCGACGGTTCATGGCAAGCACTGCTCGCGGCCGGTGCGATCCCTCTTCCACCCGGGTGCGGCACGTGCATCGGCCTCGGCGCGGGCACCATCAAGGCCGGTGAGGTGGGCATCAGCGCGACCAATCGCAACTTCGAGGGTCGCATGGGTGATCGCAACGGCCTCGTGTACCTCGGCTCTCCGGCCGTCGTCGCGGCCAGTGCGGTGGCGGGGTACATCTGCTCGCCGACGAAGTACGACAATGCGTCGATCCACGCCGGAGCCAAGCGCACCCAGCCGGTTGCCGCGCGCGCGGCGGGCACGACCAAGGTCATTGACGGGTTCCCCCAGACCGTTCGCGGCCGCGCCTGGTTCCTCGATCGCGACAACCTCAACACCGACGGCATCTACGCGGGCAAGCACACCTACAACGACGCGATGACGCCCGAGCAGATGGCGCAGGTCATCTTTGAGAACTATGACCCCGAGCTTCGGGCGAAGATGCAGCCGGGCGACGTCGTCATCGGCGGCCTGAACTTCGGCACAGGCTCAAGCCGCGAGCAGGCCGCGACGGCGCTGAAGTACTTCGGCATCCCTTGTGTCATCGCAGCGAGCTTCAGCGAAACGTACAAGCGCAACGCCTTCAACAACGGGTTTGTCTGCTTTGAGTGCCCGGAACTGGTCACGCATCTGCGGGCCACGAGCGCGTCGGCGGGAGGGACACCCGCGGCGAAGTCCCGCCTCGCTGGCGACATTGAGATCAACTACCAGGCATCCACGTTGACGCTCGGCGGGACAGTATGTTCCTTCCCTCCCCTCTCGCCCGTCGCGCAGGATCTCGTTGTCGCAGGCGGCGCCGAGAACGTCATCAAGCGCAGGCTTGCTTTGGTCCCAACATGACCATCTTCGACTTCATCCCCGTTCTTTCCGCGATCGTCGGGGCGGTCGTCGGGGGCAAGCACTTTGGATGGCTCGGGGCCTGCGCAGGTCTTCCGCTGGGCTTTGTGCTCGGCTTTGTCCTTGTTCGGACGTTCGTCTACGTTTTCTACGCACTCGACAATCGCAGCCACTCGAAACGCGAGGATGCTTCGCGCTCAGAGTCGGACAAGCAGTCAACGGGACGGTGAGACCTCGATCGGTTCCGGCGGTCCCTCAAATGTGGCCCGTGTACCAAGCACACACACATCCAGCACCGCGCGTACTCGCGCGATGACCTCGCGCAGACGCACCATGAAGCCCTCGGTCCGCCCCACCCCCGGCGCGGCCAGCGCGATCGCATCGACGCCGCGTCGATCGGCGATGAACACCGCCCGCTGGTCGTGGAACGCTTGCGAGACCACGGTGATCCGTGCCTGTCCGAACACCAGCCTCGCACGCACCACCGAGTCCAGCGTTCGGAACCCCGCGTAGTCCATCGTGATCGCGCTGGCGGGAACGCCTCGGGCTACCAGCGCATCCCGCATCGCGGTCGCCTCGTCGTACTCCTGCGTTCCGTTGTCCCCGCTCACCAGCAGGTGTTTAGCTTTGCCCGCTTTCCACAACTCCGCGGCGGCGTCCATGCGATGCGTGAAGAAGAGGTTGGAGCGTCCGTCGGACATCACCGGCCGCGTCCCCAGCACCAGTCCGACATCCCGGACCGGAATGCTCTCCACGCTCATATACACCCGGTCTTCGGTCGACCACGCCACCCACCGATCACATCCCAGGGACACCGCCGCCGCGCAGGCGATGAACAGGCCCGCGCTTGTCGCCGCCATTCGCAACCGCCGGTGCTTCATGTTGTGAGTATCGACGCAAAGCGCGTTGTGCGAACAATGGTCACTCCGCCGGTGTCACATCCACGATCCCGCAATCAATGTACTGCCCGCCAGTGGTCTGATGGCAGTGGATCGCCAGGACGTTGTCTCCCGTCTTGAGCAGCGCGGCTGCTTCCTTGGACAGTTTGACAAGCTGATAGCCCGTCGTGAACCCCTTCAGCTTTGCGGCCAGGTCGCCGTTGATGTACACCTCCGCGTCCTCATCGTGGTGGATGCTGAGGTACGGGTTGGTCGCAGCCTTCGGCATGGAGAACACGGTGCGCATCCAGATGTCCGAGGCGCTCCACCACGTGCCGACGATTGCTCCCGGCGTCTTTTCCGTGCCGAATCCTCCCGGGCCCGACTGCCAGGTTTCGGGCGTGGCCTTGAAGTCGCGGCGGTACCAGTCGAGCTCCGGGAAGCTTGTTGTATAGGCCCAGACCTGCCGCGCATCGGCCGGCGATTGGTTGGCTCCTGCCAGCACAACCTTCAGCGCGGGCGGTTTGGCGTACATGGCCATCGTCGCCGCCTTCGCCTTGTCGGGATCGATCTTCCACACCTCGCGGTCGTAGGTCATCCACCCGTTGCACTCGATCTCCACATCGGTGGTCTGCGTGTACACCGCCGCCGAGAGCCCCTGCGCGATGAGCGCGGGCATCTGCTCCATCAGTCCCACGTACGCCTCGGTGACCTCGTCCTTCGTCTTGTACGTGCGGTAGCCCCAGTTGTCCTTGTTGACCCACGTGTGCCCCTCGAGCGGGAGGCCGAGGCCGCCGAACTCGCCGAGCACGGCCGCGCGGCCGCCCCAGAGCTTTCCCTCCGCATCTCGCTCGATGGGCACCATCGCGGGCTCGGGATACGCGTGGATGTCGCGGGTATCGCCGACGCCCATGTCGGTCCAGCCGGTGGCGTTGTTCACCAGCCGCGTCGGGTCCATCTTCTTGCAGCTCTCGGCGACGGCCTTCGCCCAGTCCATGTCCTGCTGTCCCCAGCCCTCGTTCCACGGAACCCACATGACGATGCACGGGTGCTGTTTCCGTGCCTCGATCATGGCCTTGAGTTCACGCTCGTAGTTCGCCTTCCACTTGTCGCTGATCTCTGGGAAGCCCTCGTCGAAGTGGGTGGTCTTGAAGAACGCGCTGGGCATGTCCTGCCAGACCATCATGCCGAGGGTGTCGCACCAGTAGTACCATCGCTCGGGCTCGACCTTCACGTGCTTGCGGATCATGTTGCAGCCCATGCGCTTGGCCGCGAGGATGTCGGACTTCAGAGCCTCATCGGTCGGCGCGGTGTACAGGCCGTCGGGCCAGAAGCCCTGATCGAGCGGGCCGTAGTGGAACACGGGCACGCCGTTGAGTGTCAGGCGCTGAAATCCCTGGTCGTCTTTCATGAGGCCGACATCGCGGAACGCGAAGTACGACTTCACCTCGTCCACCAGCCGGTCGGCAAAGAACGTGCGGACCGTGAGGTCGTAGAGGTACGGATCATCCGGCGTCCACGCGTGCGGGCTTGGGATGTCCAGCGACAGGCTTCCATCCGGCGCACGCTTCCTGGCGATCGTTTTCCCGTCGCGGCTCACCTCCGCTTCGTACGTGAAGAAGTTGTCCGCTTCCTGAAGGCTGTCGCGCACCTCGATGGACACCTTGCCCGTCAGCCTGTCCGCCTTCACAGTCACGCCAGCGATCGACTTCCGCGGCACGGGCTCGAGCCACACCGTCTGCCAGATGCCGCTCGAGGCCGTGTACCAGATGGAGTGGGACTTGTCGAACTGCTTGCCGCGCGGCTGGCCGCCGGAGTTGCCGGGGTTCCACGTTTGCACGAGCAGCTCGTTGGTCCCGGGCTTGAGCGCATCGGTGATGTCGATGGTGAACGGGTCGTAGCCCCCCTCGTGCGTTCCGACGGCGCGATTGTTCACCATCACTTCCGCCCGCCAGTTCACCGCCCCGAAGTGGAGCAGCACCCGATCCGCGCCCCACTCGGCGGGGACGGTGAAACTCCGCCGATACCGCAGGTACTGCAGCCCGGGTCCCGGTGAGGCGCCCTTCACCCCCGAGAGCGCGGATTCGTACGGGTAAGGCACCAGGATCGATCCGGTCTGCGACTTCGCGCCGGCGACCTGCGGCGTCTCGGTCTGGTATTCCCACAGGCCATTCAGGCTCATCCACCTTTGCCGCACCATCGTTGGGCGCGGGTACTCCGTCAGCGGGTTCTTCGGATCGACGTCCTTGGCCCAGCGCGTCATCAGCCCGCCCTTGACGGGGGTCCAGTCGTCCTTTGTCTGGGCAATGGCAATAGGCGCGGCCGCCACGATCGCCATGAGCGTCGCGAGGAGTGTGCTCTTCATGATGCGAGCATACCGCCCGACCGCCGCTGGAGGTTCAAGGAACGCTTACTCCACATCCGCCCTCAGACCGTCACCGGCTCGAACGTCAGCACGCCCTCGTGCAGCCGCGCGAAGAAGGCGTCGATGCGGTCCAGTCCCGTCACGCGGTGGACGTACGCCGCGGCCCGGACAAGGTCGGCCTTCTGGAGCAACTCCAGCCGCGGCTCCTTGAGCTCCAGCCGCGAGGCGTAGAACGCGCACGCCTGGTGCTGGATCAGCACGATCCGCTTGAGCTTGTGGACTTCCACAAGGAAGTGCAGCTCATCGACGACGCCCTTCTCCTCAAGGCTCGCCTGCGGATGCCCGGCAAGGCACGCGGGACCGCCGGGCAGCGCGATGCGGTCATAGCGCGGCAGGCCGAGGCCCGTCTGCAGGAAGTCGTCGAACTGCTCGCCGATACGGCCGTCGGAGCAGTACAGCGCGGCCGCGTGGATGCGGGCGGAGTCGTACTTGATGGGAGAGGTGTAGTTCATGTCAACGGCCACCGGACCGTGCGGAAGGATATGAGCGCTCGCGTGCGGGGCCTTGGCGGAGGCGGAAGTGGGGGCGATGGGCTTCATGGGTGCAGCATACACGAAGTGGCTGAAATACGGAGGGCCATGGGGAACACGGAGGAAACACGGAGGACAAGATGCGGAATTGGAGTTGGGGTAGGAAGAAGAGCAGTCACGCCTGCGTTGTTCCTCCTCCCACTCGAATCTCTCTCCAGGCAATCTCCGGGTCCCCCTGCCCCTTTGACAAACCTCCCAACTTCTGCAACCCTCTCTCACCTCCGTGTGCTTTCTCCGTGGCCCACAGTGGCCCTCCGTGTTTCAATTTCTTCGGGAGTCCCCCATGGCCAAGTTCTCGATCGCGTGGATGCCCGGCGATGGCATCGGCAACGACGTGATGGAAGCGACCCGCATCGTGCTGGATGCGATGAAGCTCGACGCCGAGTACATCCACACCGACATCGGCTGGGAGTTCTGGTGCAAGGAGGGGAACCCGCTCCCTGATCGCTCGATCGAGATCCTCAAGAAGACCACGTGCGGCCTGTTCGGCGCGATCACCAGCAAGCCGCAGGATGAGGCGAAGGAAGAGCTTGCCCCGGAGCTGAAGGACAAGAAGCTCGTCTACTTCTCGCCGATCGTGAAGCTGCGGCAGATGTTCAACCTGCACACGAACATGCGGCCGTGCAAGAGCTACGAGGGGAACCCGCTGAACTACCGCGGCAACCGGCTGAACAACCCCGAGGGCAAGGACGTCATGATCGATCAGGTGGTGTTCCGCGAGAACACCGAGGGGATGTACGGCGGGGTGGAGTTCTTCCCGCTCCCCGAGCCGGTGTACACCGCGCTGTGCGCCAATCCGAAGATGAAGCCGTGGAAGGACAAGGGGCTGGAGAACGTCGCGCTCTCGACGCGCATCGTGAGCGTGCAGGGGTGCACGAACATCTGCCGTCAGGCGTTCGAGTTCGCCAAGAAGAACGGCCGCAAGCGCGTCACGCTGGTGGAGAAGCCCAACGTCCTCCGCGAGACGGGCGGGCTGATGACCCGCGTCTTCAAGAAGATGGCGAAGGAATACGAAGGTGCAGGCATCTGGGCCGATGAGGCCAACATCGACGCCATCTGCATGTGGATGTTCAAGAACCCGCAGGACTACAGCGTGATCGTCGCCGAGAACATGTTCGGCGACATCGTGAGCGACCTGTGCGCGGGATTGGTTGGTGGCCTCGGCTTCGCGCCCTCGGCCAACCTCGGCGATACATACGCCGTCTTCGAGCCCACGCACGGCTCGGCCCCGAAATACGCGGGCCAGTACAAGGTCAACCCGCACGCGATGCTGCTGACGGCGAAGATGATGCTCGACTGGCTCGGCGCCGGCAACGGCGGTGGCGGCCAAGCCGAGAAGGACAAGGCCGCGCGGCTGGAGGCGGCGGTCGCCCGCGTCATCAAGGAAGGCAAAGTCCGCACGTACGACATGGGCGGGAAGAACACGACGATTGAGGTGGCGAAGGAAGTGGCGAAGTACGCGGCGTGAGTGGGGAATCGGGATTCGGGTCGGATCGTGCCACCGTCACGGTGGTGCCACCCGGCGTCAGTTCAATCGCCAGAGCGTGAAGTTCAGCACGGCCGCGAAGCTCACCCACGCCAGATACGGCACGAGCAGCCATCCCGCCGCGCGGCGGATGCGGAAGAACGCGGCCATCATCGCCGCGATCGCCGCCCAGAGCAGCAGGATCTCGGCGAGGGCGAGCCCGATGCGGTGCAGGCCGAAGAACAGCGGCGACCACGCGGCGTTGAGCGCGAGCTGCACGAGGAACAGGGCCAAGGCCCGCCCTTCCCCTCGCCAGCCGCCGCGCACCCAGACCAGCCACGCCGCGACGGCCATGGCCGCGTAGAGCATCGTCCACACGGGGCCGAAGATCCACGCGGGCGGATTCCATGCGGGCTTGTGCAGGCCCGCGTACCACTCACCGGGCATGAACAGCGCCCCGAGCGCGGCGGCGCAGAAGGTGATGAGCAGGCACGCGGCCAGCCCGGCCCAGCGGCGGCCACCGACGATGGCTTGGACGGGTTGATCGCTCATGCCCGAACTCCGGATGCGCGATGCGCTCCGTTCTCATCCCCGCCCTCATCCCGCGCGATGACGACGCTGATCCTATCTGGGCAGGTGGCACGCAACGCCGTGAACTACGCGGCCTGGTTCAGTGTACGGAACTCCTTGGCGGCAAGGACTTGTGAGCGGGTGGCTGTGGTGATATGGGGCGGGCCGGGGGGAGCATGATCACGCTTGTGGGGCCAGCGGTAGGCGGCCTTGGAGCACGTCGGCCCGTCATCGATGAGGCACCGCCGCAGGCGTCCTTTTGCACGGGCGCGCGAGGTCCGAGCATTGAGAGTGCATGGCGTGACGAACGCCCGCCAGCGTCGCGCCGCGCTGCTCAGACGCGGTGGGGTGGTCCGCGGCGCGGATGGCGGCGACTCCCAGCAGCGTGAGCGTCCAGAGTCCCGTAATCTTCACCCAGGCGAGCCTGATCCGCGCGTGCGGGTGTGCAGGAGGACTTGCGACGCTGGAGTTGCCCGCTTGAGCGAGCGGAAGCTGCCACCTCCAGCCCCAGCGTCGGCGATAGAGCTCGAGGCCATGCTTCTGGAGAGTTCGCGGATCGATCGCATCGGTGACCAGATGCACGAGCCGACGCGGATGACGCAGCACCAGCGGCTCGCGATCGTGCATGGCGTTGGGCCAGAGGTACACGGTGTGCTTGTCCTCGCGCCGGTAGTAGCCGAGGTTCCTCAGCAGACGCCGCATCCCCGCCGACGCGGATGCGAGGAAGCTCACGCCGCAGAGCCGCAGCGTGCTGAGCAGATCGAAGCCCACGAAGCTCCGGGTGCGTCGGCGACCAGCAACGTGCCGGTGGGGAACTGGTCCATCATCGAAGCCGCAGCAGCGTTCGTTCGCTGTCGGACGCCTTGCCAGATGGCCCACTCCCACGGAGCATCACCCCGAGATGGACCAGCAGGTTCATCTGCGGCCCGCTCTTGCAGCGCCCCGGCCCTGCGCCGCCCCGTTGGCGATGAAGTGCGCGCTCGAACTTGCTGCCGTCCACGCCACCGGGACCCAGCGGCTGATGGTCCAGAACTTCCCGGCCACTGCACCGTGCGGGTGCAGGCCGCGGATCAGCAGGTCGACAAGCCCGTCCGAGTGTTGCGCGTGATGGCCTTCACGAAGCCCTGGTAGGTGCGTGGCGTCCTGCCAGCGCGGGAAGCGGGGCCGCGAGCACCGGATCGAACGGACTGAGTCGCTGGACCAGCGTTGGGCGCTGCATCCCAGGGTCATCAGCAGTGCAGCTGCGCCGCCAAGGGCGACCAGCGCCGCCGTCCCCTCCAGCGGTCCAAGCAGGTCGATGATGACGGACCAGACCGTGCCGATACACTCGAGCGCGCGGCATCCCTGCCGCCAAGCGATGGAACATCGTGGCTCCTTTTGCTCGGGCTGCTGCAGCACAACAACCATCGGCTTGAGGTCGTGCGCCGACTGGGAGCGCGCGCAAGTCCATGCTGCCAGCAAGCGTACCCTACAGATCGATCTGTTCGTCGAGACTACGGCGTTGGGTGGCACGACCCTGACCCGTTCCACCAACGTTCCGCTTTGGGAACGGTGGTGCCGGTGGTCGTTGGCCCCCCGCATCACCTTCTGCAAAGCCGGAAGGTGATGGCACGGCGAGGCAGGGCCGCCCGCCCGGGTCGGTCACTTCAGCGCCGCGCCGCCCTGGGCGAACACTCCGCACATCCGATGGTGCCGCGGTCGCGCCGGGGCGCGGGCACCGCCTCGATCACCACCTGGAAGTTCAGCACGACGTTCTGCGTCGCCCAGTCACCCGTGCCCGCTTCGAAGTGGCTGGTGATGTACCCGCCGAGGGAGTACTGGCCCGGGGTGTACGAGCCGGTGGTGCCGAACGCGGGCACCGCCGCCGCGGGGCCCAGAGGGTTGGCGGCGGCGACGCCGAAGCCCATGTACGCGCCCACGGCCAGCAGCGGGTCGCCGGGTGTCCAGAACGTGGAGGTCATCGTCGCGTTCTGCTGCAGGTCGATCGGGATGGAGAGCGAGCCGCTGGTATCGATGGTCGTCAGGATGCTCGTGGTGTTGCTGATCGTGCTGCTGAGCATCACCCATCCGGAGATCGTCGTCACCGTGGGCGTGGTCATGTAGGTGTACGCACCTCGCACCTCCGCGGTGTACTCCGCTCCGTTGAAGGCGTAGTTCCACCCGTACGCGGATGGAGTCACACCGTCGGGCACGATCGGGCCGAGGTAGCCGTAGCCGATCGGAACCGGGTATGGATAGATGCTCGGGCCGTAGAAGTTGGCGTACCCGCTCCCCTGCGGGACGCTGGGGGATGCGCCGATGACCGCGGGCTGCGCGAGCGCCGCCGCGGCGAACATAATCGAGCTCGCGCACGCCGCCACCACCACCGCCGGATTGCACATTCTGGTCATTGCTCTCTCGCTCCTGGCCGCTCGCCGGATTGAAGGCGAATCGGTCGGGATTGAGTCTACATCAACTCCGCTGCGCGGCCACGACGATCGATGCGGGTGTGCGAAAGGGTCGGCGGGTTTCCCCCCGCCCCGCCCACGCCCGTTCCCGCGCCGGAGGTGCCCACCAACTTCACGGGCTACGTCACCGCCGACGGCGTCGTCACGCTCTCGTGGAAGGCCACGCCCAGCGGGCCCACGAGCGGCGTGTTCTTCATCTGCGAGCGCAAGCGCGCCGGTGAGGCGAACTACACCATCCTCACCGCGACGATGGAGAAGGCGTGCATGGACCCCTCCGCGCACGTCGAGGCCTCGCAGGTGCAGTACCGTATCAAGGCCGTGCGCGGCGAGACCGAGAGCGGGTGGACCGTGCCGGTGTCGTTCACCTTCGCGAGTGGGGGGGGGCGGCGGGTTTGCGAGCATCCAGCCGACCATGGTGAAGATGGCGGCGTGATTCAATGTCGGAT
>JBGAOP010000054.1:0-11488 GCA_044221735.1 Phycisphaerales bacterium
GGGCGGAGGGGCATGGGGGAGGGTAGAAATGAATGAGGAGTGAGGGGTTGAGGAGTGACGAGAGGGTGCGGCGGTACACTCCGCCCCGTGCCATCTACCACCCCCCACTCCCCCACTTCGCCGGATCTGTCTGCGTTCAAGCCCGGACCTCCCGAGCTTCGGCGGAGCGTTGGGTTCTGGGGCGGGATCGCGGTGATGATCGGCGTCATCATTGGGTCGGGGATATTCCGAACACCTCCGGGGATCGCGGCGGAGTTTGCTTCGCCGTGGACAATTCTCGGGTTGTGGGTGGCGGGCGGGCTGCTGTGTCTGGCGGGGGCGCTCACGTTTGCCGAGCTGGCGGCGATGTATCCGCACTCGGGCGGGGTGTATGTCTTCATCCGCGAGGGATTCGGGGAGTGTGCCGCGTTTGTGTTCGGGTGGGCGTACCTGGTGCTCGTGAAGCCCTTCGCCGCGGGGGGCATCGCGTTCATCTTCGGCGAGCACGTGAACATCCTCGCCACGGCGATCGCGCGGCGGTTCATCGATCCGACGATGGAGATCCACTGGGACGTGCGGATCGCCACCACCGTGATGCTGCTGTCGCTCACGGCGATCAACGTGCGCGGCGTCACGCTCTCCACGGCGTTCGCGGGGGTGCTGACGTTCCTGAAGTTCGGCGCACTGGCCGCGATCATCGCGCTGGTGGCGCTGCTGGGGCGCGTGGACCTGTCGCACCTGAACGCCACGCCGGGCGTGGAGTCATCCAAGGACCTGTGGGCGGCGCTGGGCATGGCGATGGCGGGGATCCTGTGGACGTACGACGGGTGGGCGGATGTGGGGTCGATCGCGGGCGAGGTGACCGAGCCGAGGAAGCGGCTGCCGCGCATCTATATCGGGGGGACGATCGCGATCATCGCGATCTACGTGCTGGTGAACGCGGCGTACTTCATGCTCGTCCCGCTGCCGGAGATGCGAGCCGAGCGGGCGGCGAACCCGCAGTTCTCCGTCGCCCCGCTGGTGATGCGGCGGCTCATCGGCGATGCGGGCGGGATCGCGGTGGTGCTCATCGTGCTGTGCTCCACCCTCGGCTCATCGCACGCGTCGATCATGACCGGCGCCCGCGTGAGCTACGCGCAGGCCCGCGACGGCCTGCTCTTCCGCTTCATCGGCCACGTGCATCCGCGGTGGCACACGCCGGATGTGTCGCTCGTCGCGCAGGTGCTGCTCTCGATCGTGGCGGTCTGGTTCCTCGGCTCGTTCCAGGAACTGGCCGAGGGGTTCGTGTTCACGATGTGGATCTTCTACGCGCTCGGAGCGTCCGCCATCTTCGTGATGCGGGTGAAGCGGCCGCCCCCCCACGTCGAGCGGCCCTTCATCTGCCCGGGATATCCGATCGTGCCGGGCGTGTTTGTGCTTGTGGCCGTGGTGATGACCGGGATGTCGATCTATGGGGATCGCAAAGCGCACTTCGTGCACACGCTGCCGTGGCTGGGGGTGCTGGCGGCGGGCGTGCCGGTGTTCTACGTGTGGCGAGGGCTCAGCCGAAATACCGAGGGCTGAGTGCCGAGTGCCGAGTTTACTTTGAGCGGGACTGCCGACCGTCGATCTTGACCGGCATGGCGTCCATCTCGGCGGCCTCGATGCCGACGGGCTGTGCCCCCGCGATCTCCTCGCGGTCGATCGTCTCGGCGGTCTTCATGGCCTGGCGGCGGCCGAGGGACCACTGCGTGTGCAGGAGCAGCATCGCGCCCGAGACCGCGATGAGGCCGCCGAACCATTGTCCGGTGGAGAGGGCAATGCCAAAGACCGCGTACTGCGCGGCCGCGACGCAGAAGGGCTGGGTCTGGATCACCCCGCTGGTGACGGCGACGCCGAGGCGGGCGATGGAGATGAAGTAGAACACGTGGCCCAGCGCGATGCCGATGATGCTGCTCACCAGCATCATCATGAGCGGGAACGCGGCGAGATGGAAGGCGGATGCGCCGAAGTCGAGGGCGTGGGTGGCGGGGCTTCGGGCGAAGGCGAGCATGAAGGCGACGCAGATGCCCGCGGTGATCTGGCTGACGGCCGCGAAGGCCGTGACGGGATGGAAGCCGTGCATCTGCTTGCGCACGGCGAGGCCGTAGGCGGCGAAGAGGAATCCGGCGGCGATGGCCGCGATGACGCCGAGGGTCGGGTTGGGCGTGGCACCCTCAACCACAGGCGTGCCCGTGGTGTCCCGGAGAAAGATGGTGGCGAGAACGCCGCCGAGGACGAGCAGGATGCCGATCCACGCCTGCGGCTTGCGAAGGAGGGCCCGCTCGGTCGGGAACATGAGATACGCGCCGACGGCGAGGAAGACGATCTGCATGCGCAGACCGAAGGTGGCGGTGGCCGCGTCGACGTTGTAGTAGGCGTAGGTGAAGAGCGTTTGGCCGAGGGCGTTGGTGATGGAGGGGAAGATGGCGGCCCGCCACAGGCCGCGCGGCACGGTGCCCCGGGCGTGGGCGAGGATGAGGACGGGGGCCCAGAGAAACGCGGCGAAGGCGTAGCGCCAGCCGTTCTGCGTCCAGACGTCGATGGAGCCGGAGAGGTAGGTGATGAACAGGGGAACGCTGGACCAGCCCAGCAGCGTCATCACCACCGTGACGACGCCCCAGAACGCACCGGTGTCCTCGCTCGCGGCGTGGGCGGCGGAATGGGCGGCGCGGGCGTGATGTGGGTGGGCCCCCTTGGACACGGGAGGGGAGCGTAGCGGGCGTGGGCCGCGCGATCACGCCTTCGGACAGTCCACCCGCGTGGCGACGCAGGCCTGCAGGATCGGGTACTCGACGATGCACCGGTAGATGTCGTACGCGACCCCGCGCCACCCGGCGTGGTCGAGCACGGCCGCGATCATCTCCGGGCAGCGGGGCATGAGGCTGGTCTGGAGCCGGTCGAGCGAGCCGCCGAGGTGGACCATGGTCTCGTCCACGGGCATGCGGTCGGCGGCGTTGCGGTTCCAGCCGCGGTCCTGCTGGTAGAGGTTGCCGTACGTCTCGACCTTCGCGGTGGACGGATCGGTCCATCCGACGGGGACGAGCAGGTCGAGGATCATCGTTTCGGCGGGGACGCGGCAGACGACGCTGGAGCCGAACGTCGGCCCCTTCTTCTCGGTGTGGGGCGAGTGGTTGCTCAGCGTGCGGCGGAGGAAGTGCGTGGTGGAGCCCGACAGGCCCACATCGTCGATCTCGACGGTGGTCTCGGAGACGTGCGCGTCGATGTCGCGCACCTTGAGCGAAGGCACCGGCTGCGAGCAGAACTCCTCGAGCACGTCCACCTCGACCTTCTCGGGGAGCGCGCTGTTGGCCGGCGCATCGAGCTTGGATCGAGAGGCGATCACCACCTGCGTCCCGGGGCGCAGCTTGCGCAGGCCGACGTAGCCGTTGAGGATGATGCTGTGGTTGGTGTCGGCACGGTCGCCGGGGTGGGTGATGCCGCAGTGGTAGCGCACGCTGGTCTGCACGCCCCAGATGCTGCACAGGCTGCGGTACGCGCCGCGGCGGTCCTTCGCGCTCACGTGGGGCGCATCGGGCTGGAGGGCGCGGACCATGGTGTCGAACGAGCCACGGTCGCCCGCATGATCGGCGACGAGCTTCTCAAAGTTGTCGAAGGCGGCCTGAACGCGGGCGATGGTCTTGGCGGAGACCCCCTTGGCCGCGGCCGCGCGGAGCGCCTTGGCGAAGGGCACGGGCCGCGGCACGTCCGGGCCGGCCTCGATGGGTTCAACGACGGACCCGACGCGGTGAATTTGCCAACTGAGCGCCCAGTCGAGACCGAGCGCCCGCTGGATGTCGGCGGCGGAACGAACGGGCCCGGGAAGGGCCTCGATGAGAAGGCCGAGCGACGTGCGGAGTTCACCAAGGACAACGGCGGCGACGCTCTCAAAGGAGGCGGGTCGGGGTTTGACCTCGACGGGGACCTTGGTGCGGGGCATGGAAGGGAGAGTACTCAAATAGGGTCTCCGGCGGATCGATGATACCATCCGGATCGACATTTCCAAATGTATTGTAAAATGAACTTGACAGACTCCGATAGTTCAGGTAGTTTGTGACTGGGGAGGCCTCCGGGATCATTTTGGTGAAGGAGTTCCGCGCATGAACCGTCTCTCCCGCTTGGCCGCTCTGGCCGCGATTGTCGTGAGCGCCGCCGCGCAGATTGCCATGGGGCAGTCGATCTCCACCGTGGCGTCCAACAACTCCGGAGGCGGGGTGTACATAGACCTCACCGCGAACGCAACCCCCCTCATTGTGACCGGCTTCCAGACGCAGCTCAGCCAGTCCACCTATCCGCTCGTGACCAACATCCAGGTCTGGACACGCCCCGGGACCTATGTCGGGAACCTCGGAAGCGCCGGGTGGACGCTCACACAAACGGTGTATGCCACCGCCGCCAGCACCTCCGTCAACTCCGAAACGATCGATCTCCCGGTGCCGATCCAGATCCCCGCGGGCGGCACGACCGCCGTCTACCTCCATTCGATCACCTCGAACAGCCTCCGCATCACCGGCACCAGCAGCATCGTTCCGACCACGAGCTTTAGCAACGCCGATATCACGCTCTTTACCAACACCACCCGCGGGGGCACCACCGCCTTCGGCAGCACCACGACCGTCAACCGCGCCTTCTCGGGAACGATCTTCTACGTTCCTGACGCGGGCTCGGGCGCGTGCTGCACCACGACGGGCGTCTGCACGATCGACACGTCCACCAACTGCCTCGCATCCTCCGGCCTTTATCGCGGCCCCGGCACGGTATGCGATCCCACCCCATGCCCCATGGGCTCCTGCTGCGACACCAGTGGCGCGTGCACCGTCGTGCTCCGCACGAGCTGTGTTTTTCCCGCCCGGTTCTCCGCGGGAGCCACGTGCGATTCACCCTGCCCGACCGGGGCCTGCTGCAAGCCAGACGGGACGTGCGTCGCGGGCCTGTACACCTCGGCGTGCCTTGCGCTCTCGGGCTTTCATAATGGCGACAACTCGACGTGCCCCGGCGTGCCGTGCTTCCCGGACTTCGAGCCCAACAACACCAAGGCCGAGGCGCCCCTGATCGTGGTTACGCCCGGCATGGTCATCCGCGGTCACAGCTCCGGCAACAGCCTTACGGCCGGAAGCACGGCGGACGCCACGGTGGACACCTTCCGGCTCAAGATGGCCGCGGCCCCGGCGGGGATCTACGAGTACAAGGCCACGGCCTCGACCCCCGTGGCGAACGTGGTCGGCAACATCCTCGGCTTCACGCAGACGGCCGCGGCGGCCGCCCCGTGGACGGGAACGCTGGGCACGGCGACGGCCACGGAGGCCAACGTGCAGCCGGCGGTGAACACGGCGCCGAGCACCGACCGGATCAGCACCTGGTACGGCTTTGGCAAGCAGGAAGAGGTGTATTACCGGGTGAGCGCGGGCCCCTCGACTTCGGGGAACTACAACGTCGCGATCGATCGCTCGACCATCACGCCCACCGACATCGGCACCTTTGTGACGGGCACGATCGACATCTTTACGACGGGCGTGGTGGTGGCGACCACCGACACGGCGCTCGCGGTGTTCGACTCGAACCTGGATCCGATCCCGGGCTACACCAACTTCAACCAGTCGGTCAACAGCTACACGGGGTCGGCGGCCCAGAACTTCACAAGCTATCTGCGCCGCTCGTACGCCCCCGGGGTGTACTACCTCGCGATGTCGATCGGCGACGTGACGACGAACCTCGGTGCGCCGAGCGACGACAACCTTCGCACCACGCCGCTGCTGGACTTTGCCGGCGCCGCGCTCTCGACCAGCGGTTCGACCGCCACCAACGTCAGCTTCAACATCAAGGACGGCACGGACCATGTGATCACCGCGGCGCGCACGAACAAGAGCGAGATCCGCTGGTTCAAGTTCACGGTGAACCCCGCCGTGCCCACCGGCGCCTGCTGCTCCTCAAACGGCACGTGCACCCAGATCAGCAACTCCGATTGCATCACCATCGCCGACGCCATCTACCACGGCAACGACACCACCTGCGCCGGCGCGCCGTGCCTCCTCGGCGCCTGCTGCCTCCAGGACACCACTTGCAGCGCTCAGTTCCCCGCTCAGTGCGCCTCCGCGAGCGGCCTCCACCTCGGCGAGGGCATCGCTTGCCCGGCGCTCGCCTGCCGCATCGAGCTCGAGCCCAATAGCACGCGGCTGGAGGCCAACGAGGTGACCCTCGCCTCCGGAGAGTCGATCCGTGGCCGGAGCACCGGCTCCGTTACCGTTCCGCTCTCGAGCGACCTTGATTCCATCGATTACTTCCGTATCAAAACCACGCCGGCCGCGCCCGGAATCTACCACCACATCGTGACGCTCAGCTCACTGACCCCGACCTCTAACGGCATTTCCATCCGCGGCCTCGAGCAGGCCCCAACCCTCCCCGGCGGATGGCCGGGGCCGGTCGGCACCGCGACCCTCACGGAAGTTACCGTTCAGCCGTATGTCCAGGTCGGCGACAACCGTGCGGTCCAGTGGTACGGCTTCGGCAAAGAAGAGCAGGTCACTTGCCGCATCGGGGGCTTCGGCACTCTCTCCCTCACCCCCTATGCCGCGACGCTGACGTCGACGCCCGTGACGCCCACGAACCTGGGCACGTTTATCGAGGGCAACATCCTGATCACCACGGGCAACTCGGGCCACACCAGCGACACCGCGCTGCGGGTGTACGACTCGAACTTCAACCCGATCGACGGCTACGCCAACGACGACGCGTCGACCTACGGCGGATCGCCGGGCAACTCCGGCACGGTGAGCTTCCTGCTGCGGTCCTACCCCGCGGGCACGTACTACCTCGGCATTGCGATGACGGCCCTCGCCTGCGACCAGGGCACGCCCTGCGACGACAACACCCGCGACGGCGTGATGATGGACTTCCCCAACGTGGCGGTGAGCGCGGACATCGTGGCCGACACGAACGTGAGCTTCATCGTGTACGACGGGACATTCCACCAGTTCCCGGCGGCCCGCGGCGGGCGCGGCGAGATGGCGTGGTTCACGTTTACCGTGGGCCCCGCGCCGGCGACGGGCGTCTGCTGCCGCGGCACGACGTGCAACACCACGGTGGCGGCGGTGGACTGCACCGCCCCGGCCCCGATCGGGGCGCTCTTCGTGCTCACGGGCACGAGCGTGTGCAACGCGGGCGGCTCGATCTCCACACCGTGCTGCTACGCCGACATGAACAAGAACGGATCGCTGCAGGTGCAGGACATCTTCGACTTCCTCAACGCGTGGTTTGCCGGCTCGCCCTTCGCCCGCTTCGGCGGCGACGGCGTGGGCGGCAGCCTCGCCGTGCAGGACATCTTCGACTTCCTCAACGCGTGGTTCTCCGGGTGCTGATCGGATGTGCGTGGATGAAGGACCACTCACGGGGACCATGAACGGGCGGGTGCGGGCCGGGCTGTTCCACCTGCGGTCCGGCGCCGGCACCCCAACGTCCCCCTGAATCCAAGGCTCGCGCGGCCGAACGCCGCGCGGGCCTTTTCGACGGCCTTGCGTTCGCGGGCGATTTCCGGGAGAATGGCGCCATGACCCAGCCCACGGGGAACGCGACGCACGAACGGGGCTTCACGCTCATCGAGTTGCTGGTTGTGATCGCCATCATCGCGCTGCTCATCGGGCTGCTGCTGCCCGCGCTGGCCAAGACACGCGAGTCCTCCCGGGCGACCGTCTGCACGTCGAACGTGAAGCAGGTGGTGCTGGCGTTCACGTCGTACGCGGCCGACTACAAGGTCATCCCCGGCGGGTACTGGCAGGGGCCAATCAACCTCGACTGGAGCGGGCGGAACAACATCGCGTACACGGCGAACCCGGCGGCGTTCCGCGTGCCGTTCCAGTCGTCGGTGCTCTTTGAGTATGTCTCGACGGCCGACAAGATCCTGGAGTGCCCCTCGGCCCGGCGCGAGGCCAACAAGTTCTACGACTACACCATGATCATCCGGTTCGCGGGGGCGCGGCCGGATCTCGAGTGGCAGATGACCTATCCGACGATTCCCGGATACGCCGCCAGCCCGATCAAGTACTTCCAGGCTATTCCGCTGCTCATCGAGGAGCACGACCTGTTCTCCAACCGCTCCAATGACGACGGCTCGTTCGCCAACGTCGACCAGTTCTCCACGCGCCACTACGCCAAGAACAGTGGCTCGCAGGCCGGTGGACGGAACGGCGCCTGCAACGTTGGATACCTCGACGGAAGCGTCGGCCTGTTCAAGGCGCCCGTCGGCATCGACAACCTTGTGGCCGAGGCCAACGACCTGGTCGCCAACCACCTGCGCGTGATCAAGGGGCGCACGGCCTACAGCGTGGGCGCTTCGTCGGCGGCGGAGTACGGGTGGGTCAACGCGGCCCGGTAAAGACGCGACTCTCGGCGGCATCGAGGGCCGTGCGGAGCGCGCCGGCAAGCTCGCGGATGTGCGCACCGTTGCAGATGTTGTGGTGGTGACCCGGCACGTGGACGACATCCACGGGGCCGTCGGCGAGCAATGCCATGGCGGAGCGAAGGTCGCGGCCGGGGAACGGGGGGTGGTCGCGGCCAGCGAAGATGCTCACCGGGCCGGCGTAGCGGCGCCCGGAGTAGCGGCGGGAGGCCGCGCCGTTGTTGTAGTGGACGAACTGGCGCCATCCGGGCAGCAGCGCGGGCGGGAGCGCGCCGCCCCAAAGATGGCAGGCCGCGCGCGTGGCTCGCCAGCGGAGGGCGCGAAGGGCGTGGCGCGCCGCGAAAGCGATGCGATTCGAGAGCGTGCGCTCCGGGCGCGGCCCGGGCGCGTAGGTCTCGATGAGGGACAGATGCGCAACCTCGCGGCCGGAGGCGGTGATACGCCGCGCCATCTCCCACGCCACAAGGCCGCCCATGCAGACCCCGCCCAGCAGATACGGGCCGGCGGGATCGACGGCCTCGATCTCGCGGAGGTACCGCTCGGCCATGGCGTCGATGGTGGTCAACGGCCACTCCTCGGCGTCGTGGATGCCCGGAGACTGCAGCGCATAGACCGAACGATCCGGATCCAGCGCGCCCGCCAGCGGGCCAAAGCCGCCCACGGTCCCCAGCCCGGCGTGCACACAAAAGAACGGCCGCTTCGTCCCGGAGGCTTTCAGCGGAACCAGGATCGCGTGCGGGACATTCTCGCGGGCCACCGCCGCGGCGACGCCCTCGACGCAGTCGTGCAGCATCATCGCCGCGTCGGGGATCGGGCGGCACATGACGCGCTCGAGGTGCAGCAGGACGCTCAGCGCCTCGATGGAAGTTCCGCCAAGGTCGGCGAAGCGATCGTCGAGGCCGACGTTCTCAACACCAAGGGCGTGCTCCCACGCCCTCGCCACCTGGCACTCCACATCGTCGCGGGGACGACGCCACGCTGGGCGCACGTGCCGCGGCGGCGCGGGAAGGGCGTGGCGATCGACCTTGCCGCTGGCCGTGAGCGGGAGCGCATCGATGACGACGAACTGCGAGGGGATCATCGACCCCGGCAGCAGCGCGCGCAGGCCGTGGCGCAGCGGACCGGGCGTGAGCCGCACGCCGGGCTTCGGCGCAACATACGCAACCGCTCGCTCCTCGCCGCGCTCATTGGCCGCGCCCACAACGGCCGCCTCGCGAACGCCCGGCAACTCCACAAGCGCGGCCTCCACGGCCGCGGGGCTGATGCGGACGCCGTTGACCTTGATGAACTCACCCGTGCGGCCCAGAAGCTCCAGCACCCCGTCGTCGCGCAGCCGGCACGAGTCGGACATGCGGAACGCCCAGCGGGCCGGATCGCAATGGTCCTGCGTAAACGCATCGACCGTCGCCGCCGGGCTGTTCCAATAGCCGGGAGAAATGGTGCGCCCACTGACGATGAGGCGGCCCGGCTGGCCGCGCGGCACGGGGCGGCCGCGCTCGTCGACAATCGAGATGTCCACGCCGGGGGCGATCGCGCCGACGGGGATCAGCGTGTCCGGGATCGGGTCGGTCGGAGCGATGAGGTGCTGCGAGATGAGGGAGGTCTCGGCCGCGCCCATGAGGATTTGCAGCGGAGCGGGGCGTGTGAACAGGCGCCGCACGAGGCGCACATCTGAGGGCCGCACGGGCTCGCCCGCCAGACGCACCAGCCGCACCGACCGAAGCATGGCCGGCGCGCCCTCAACGTGCGCAAGACGGCGCAGCAGCGTGGGCACGGAGTGATACACGCTGATTTGATGGCCCCGAATGAATGCGGCCAGAGCGTCCACCCCATGCGCGGCGGGATTGAACGGGTGCAGCGATGCGCCGGTCAGGAGCGAGCAGAGGATGGGCGGGATCGAGGCCATGAAGCCGACGGGCGCGAGAAGGAGGAAGCGATCCTCGGGCGTGGCCGATGCGCCGTCGATGTAGTGCCGCGCGGAGAGCAAGAGACCGGCGTGCGTCTTGATGGCGGCCTTGGGCTCGCCGGTGGAGCCGGAGGTGGAGAGGATGCACGCGGGGGTGAGCGGATCGGTGAGGAACGGAAGGGGAGCAGAACGAGCGGGCCGCGGCGCGGCCGCGGGATCGAAGGAAAGCACGTGTGTGTGCGCCGGGGCGATGGCACGGGCGCGATCGAGCAGATCGGGCGGCGCAATGAACTGCGTGACCCCGAGCCGCGCGGCCTGCGAACGAAGGAACGGGTCCGGGTGCTTGGGATCCAGCGCGATGAACGGACGCCCGCTGCGCCACGCGCTGAGCATCGCCGCGATGGCGGGCGCACCCGTGTGGAAGAACGTGGCGATCAGGGTCGTGGCCGACTGGGGCGCTTCAGGCACCTCGGCAGCAAGAGACTCGGCGCGGGCGCGAAGCTCGGCGTAGGTCCATGAGTAATGCCCATCGCTCACGGCCACGCGGTCGGCGTGGCGATCGGCGCAGGCGTCGAGTTGGTGCCAGAGCGATTCCTGCGCGGGCGACTGGCCGCGACGGCCATGCGCGCCGTCGATTGCCACGGCGCGGCGGGGGAGGAGCGACGTGTCCGCAATAGCGACATGCACGGCGGCGACTCCTGAGGGGCCGGAGGGGGGGACTGCGCGTGCATCCGTGCGTGAGAGAGACCCGGACCGAGCGGCCGGGGGAAAAGCGAGTGGAGCGGAGGAGATTCGAACTCCCAACTTCCACGTTGCAAACGTGGCACTCTACCGTTGAGTTACCGCCCCGAGGGGAGGGCATTGTACGCGCCGGGGTGCCGACGACGCCTGGTGTGATCGTCCCGAAGTCGGGGAGCGGAGGATGACAGGGGAATGTGCGGTAGGATGGTGGCAAGCGCGCGGGCCCGCATGTCCGTCGCCCGGAGTGGCCATGGCTGAGATTGTGCTTGCACGCGTGGACAAGGTGTATCCGACCGGGTTCCACGCCGTGAAGGGCGTGTCGCTCTCGGTGGGCGAGGGAGAGTTCCTCGTGCTGCTGGGGCCATCGGGGTGCGGCAAGTCCACCACGCTGCGCATGATCGCGGGCCTGGAAGAGGTCAGCGGCGGAACCATCTCGATCGGCGGGCGCATCG
>JBGAOP010000018.1:0-84685 GCA_044221735.1 Phycisphaerales bacterium
GATCGGCTGCGAGCCCTGCTGCCGGACCGCGTGCGCGGGCTGAGCGCCCGCGCTCTCGCCGCCCGCCCCACTTCCCGCCCACGTTCCGCGTATCCTCCGCCTGCATCGCACGGCCCGCCGCGCGATGCGATCATTCTAAGGAACCCGCCATGCTCAAGCCCGTCTCGCGTCTGATTCTGGCCGCCGTTCTCTGTGTCCTTCCGGCCGGGCTCTCGGTCCTTCCAACGACCACGGCCCTCGCGGCCGACGTCGTCACCGCCCCGCCCAACCCCATGCCCGCGGCCATCGCCGAGGCCAACGCCTCGGTCGCCAAGATCGTCGCCATCGCCGACAAGGACCGCACCTTCGACAACACGGTCGGCGCCATCGACGACCTGCTCGCCAACTTCGAGCACAGCGTGAGCATGTTCATCTTCCTCAGCAACGTCCACCCCGACGCGGCCATCCGCGAGGCCTCCCAGGCCGCCGAGGAGAAGTACAACAACTTCCTCATCGAGCTCTCGCAGCGCGAAGACCTCTACAAGGCCGTCAAGGCCTACGCCGCCACCAATCCCAAACTGGAGGGTGAGTCCGCCCGTCTCCTCGCCTTTACGCTCCGCGACTATCGCCGCAGCGGCATGGACCTGCCCCCCGACCAGCGCACGCGCCTCGGCGAGGTCCGCAAGGAACTCGGCAAGCTCGTCATCGATTTCAACCGCACGATCGCCGACGACGAGACCGTCGTCTTCCTGACCAGCGCCGAGCTCGCCGGCGCTCCGGAAGAAGTCCTCTCGCGCCTCACCAAGAACGGCGACATCTACGCCGTCGGCATGGCCTATCCCGTCTACATCCCCATCATGGAGAACTGCACTGTCGAGTCCGCCCGCCAGAAACTCTGGATGGCCTACAAACGCCGCGGCGGCAAAAAGAACGTCGCCACACTCGAAAAGGTGCTCAAGCTCCGGTCCGAAGAGGCCAAGCTCCTCGGCTACAAGAACAACGCCGAGTACGAGATTGAAGTCCGCATGGCCAAGACCCCCAAGGCCGTTGACGATTTCTACGCCCGCCTCCGCCCCCTCGCCCGCGAAAAGGCCAAGCAGGACTTCGCCGAGTTCACTGCCGCGAAGCGAGAGCAGACCAAGGACCCCACCGCCACGCTCCGCCCGTGGGACTTCGCCTTCATAAAGAACTACCTGCAGAAGACCCGCTACGCCGTCGACGGCGAGAAGGTCCGCGAGTACTTCCCCATGCAGGCCGCCGTGGATGGCCTCTTCTCCACCACCCAGCGCCTCTACGGCCTCGAGTATCGCGACGTCACCGCCACCAAGGCCGGCACCATCGACCGCCCGCTCTGGCACCCAGATGTCAAGCTCTACGAGGTCTGGGACACCGCCACCAAGACCATGCTCGGCGAGTTCTACCTCGACATGCACCCGCGCGACAACAAGTACAGCCACGCGGCCCAGTGGGGCCTCGTCCAGCACAAGGTCTGGTCCGACGGCAAAGTCACCCGCCCCCTTGCCGCGCTGGTCTGCAACTTCACCAAGCCCACGGCCGACAAGCCCAGCCTCCTCCAGCACGAGGAAGTCGAGACCTTCTTCCACGAGTTCGGCCACTGCCTCCACACCATCGTCAGCGACGCCCACGAGTTCCGCTTCGCCGGCACCGGCGTCGAGCGCGACTTCGTCGAGGCCCCCAGCCAGATGTTCGAGAACTGGGTCTGGGACGCCACCGTCCTCAACACCTTCGCCCGACACTACAAGACCAGTGAACCCCTCCCGAAAACCCTTCTCGACAGCATGATCGCCGCCAAGAACCTCGGCTCCGGCCTCGACGCCGAGCAGCAGTTCTACTACGCCCTCCTCGACCTCGCCTACGAGAGCTCCGCCGACGGCGTCGTCGACACCACCAAGATCGCCACCGACCTCTTCCCCCAGGTCACCATGTACGAGTTCCGCCCCGAGGGTACCTACTTCCAGGCTTCGTTCGGGCACCTCATGCACTACAACGCCGGCTACTACGGCTACATGTGGTCCAAGGTCTTCGCCTGCGACATGGCCCACCGCTTTAAGGAGCTCGGCATGCTCGACCCCGCCGCAGGAAAAACCTACCGCCAAAAAGTCATCTCCCGCGGCGGCACCCGCGACGCCATGGACCACATTCGCGACTTCCTCGGCCGAGAACCCAAGCTCGACGCGTTTGTCGAGGATCTGGGCCTCAGGAAGCAATAGCCGCGAACACTCCGACCAATGGCCGCGGCCGAATCCTCGTCTTCAAAAGGCAACAAGGCCGCGGCAAATGCCCGCGGCCTTGTGCATGAATGGGCAGGGTCGGACTTGAACCGACGACCCCCGCATTTTCAGTGCGGTGCTCTACCAACTGAGCTACCTACCCGAAAGCGAGAGCAAGGGTAGGTCGCACGCCGTTCGGGTCAAGAGTCTCGATGTACGCTTGCACACCGTGCCCACACCCGCCCCCACTCCCCCCGCCGCGCCGCTCCTCGAGGTCCAGGACCTCCGTGTCGAGTTTCCGGTCCGCTCCGGCCTCCTCCGCCGGGTCACCGGCGTCGCCAAGGCCGTCGACGGCGTCTCCTTCCACATCAACCGCGGCGAGACCCTCGGTCTCGTCGGCGAGAGCGGGTGCGGCAAGACCACCGTCGGCCGCGCCGTGCTTCGGTTAATCCAGCCCGCCGGCGGCTCGGTGCGGTTCGACGGGCAGGATGTTGGTGCCCTCGGCGCCTCCTCACTCCGCGCCCTCCGCCGCCGGATGCAAATCGTCTTCCAGGACCCGGCCGGAGCCCTGAACCCGCGCATGCGCATCGGTGACATCGTCGCCGAACCCCTCCGCGTGCACCGCCTTGCCGCTTCGCGGCGTGAAGCCCACGCCAGAGCCGCCGAACTGCTCACGCGATGCGGCCTGCCAGACCCGACGGGCCGCATTCTCGCCCGCTACCCCCACGAGTTCAGCGGCGGTCAGCGACAGCGCATCGTCATCGCCCGCGCCCTCGCCACAAGCCCCGAGCTCATCGTCTGCGACGAGCCAACCAGCGCGCTCGACGTCTCCGTCCAGGCCCAGATCCTCAACCTCATCCGCGACCTCCAGCGTGATCTCGGCCTCTCCCTCCTGTTCATCAGCCACGACATGGGCGTCGTCGGACACATGTGCGACCGCATCGCGGTCATGCGGGCAGGGCAAATCGTGGAGACAGGCCAAGCCCAGCGGGTCATTAGGAATCCCGAACAGGACTACACACGAACCCTCCTCGCCGCGGTGCCGGGACGGAGCGCCCGGAATAACCTTCGCCTGTGAATCCGGCTCATTCCGGCCAATCCGTACCCACCATCGTCGTCATCGGCTCCGGTTTCTCCGGAACCATGACCACGGTGCACCTCCTGCGGTCCTCCGCGACCGCTCGCGTGATTCTCATCGAGCGGAGCGGTCGGTTCGGACCCGGTCTCGCCTACTCCACCCCCTCGCCGGTGCACTTCCTCAACGTGCCCGCCGGCAACATGAGCGCGTTCGACGATGACCCGGGCCACTTCCTCGACTGGGCCCGCCGCCGCGACCCCTCACTCACCGGTGGCTCATTCCTCCCGCGCGGCTGGTACGGCGAATACCTTCAGTCAGTCCTTGCCGCCGAACGCCAACGCCCCGCCAACGCACACCGTCTCCGCGAACTCTTCGGCCAAGCCCTCGCCATTGAAGCCAGGCCGAACGGCGCAATCGTTTCTGTCAAGACCTCAGAACGTGTCGAGCAAGTCCACGCGGATCGTGTCGTCCTCGCCACAGGCAACGCTCTCCCCGCACATCCGGGCCCCTGCGACGATGCGGGCGCGCGCTCCCGCGTGCTCAACTCGCCTGCCTACATCCATAACCCCTGGGATGCGGCCGCAATGGACTCCATCCGGGCCGACGAGCCCCTCCTCATCCTCGGCACCGGCCTCACCATGATGGATGTCGTGATGGCGCTCGGCGCTCGCGACCACACCGGAAAGATTCTCGCCCTCTCGCGTAGAGGTCTCCTGTCCCGGCCGCACCGCTCGCCGTCCCGCCCGCCCACGCACCGAGATCCGCCCGCCGGCCTGCGCCCCGGGGGAAATTGGAACGGATCGATCCGGATGGTGGTGCGACTTCTGCGTCAGGCCGTGCGCGAGAGCGCCGGACGCGGCACGGACTGGCGCGACGTCGTCTCCTCGATTCGCTCGATCACCCCCGACCTTTGGCAGCGTCTGGATCGGACCGAGCGAGAGCGATTCCTTTCGCGAGTGCGCCCGTATTGGGACATCGTCCGGCACCGCGCCGCTCCGGAAACCGCGGCCGCAGTATCCGATCTGATCGCCTCCCGCCGCCTGAGCGTTCGCGCCGGGCGACTCCTGCGGCTCGCCCCGGCGGCGGGCGGAGTGGAAGCAACGTTTCGCCCACGCGGCTCGTCGCTGCCGCAGTCGTTCCGAGTGGCACGCATCATCAACTGCATGGGCCCGGATACCGACGTCCGCCGCTCAACAGATCCGCTGCTGCGCCAACTGCTCGAATCGGGCCAGATCGTTCCGGATGTTCACGCCCTGGGTCTGCACACCGCAAGAGACGGCTGGTCGATCGGCTCTGACGGCCGTCCCTCAGCTCGCCTGCTCGTGGCAGGACCCATGCGGCGGTCCGCAGTATGGGAGAACACGGCCGTGCCGGAACTGCGAAAGGAAGCGGCGGCCATCGCGCGATCCGCCTTGGCCGTAACGCCGGACCTTGTGGTGCGAAACGTCCTCGGCTCAGCGGCACCGACTCACACCCACACCTGAATGATCAGCGCCGGCTCCTTGATCTTTCCCTGCCACTCTCCCACCGTGTTGGTCACTAGCTTTACTTCAAGTTCCGGATGTTCCTCGAGCCATTGGTTGATCTGCTGATCCATGATCTCCATGGCCTCGGTGTTCAGGCGGCAGTGGAAACTCTTCACATGCGTCGCGCCCGTCCCGTCCATGTTGGGCTTGCGCTTCCATTCTTTCTTAACCGACGAGATCGACGTCGCCTGCGTGTGATGGATCTTGGGCTTCACCTCGGCCGGGGCCTCGCCCGATCCGCCATGATTCGGAAACGAAGAGTCGAAGAGCGGTTGGAACCTGTGGCTGAACATGTCGGCCTCCAGTGGCCCCCGGACCCGCGCCGCCGAGCAATAGACCTTCAACCAGTATGCCCGAGGTCACGGGGGCTTTGCAAGCGAAAGGCGTATTGCGGGCTCTCGAATGCCGCCCTTTGGCCGATCCAAGTGCGGTCCTCGCCAAGACTAACGACAAACACCCCGTCATCCCTCTGGATCTCCGCGAGCCCCTGCCCAACGCGCCGGACCCGGCCGCGGCCGCCGCTGACTTCGCCCTCGAAGGACAGGTAAACCGGCCGGTGGTCGGCAATCCGCTCGGCCTGAAACGCAACCACGCCAGGGTCATCCGGCCTTGCGGAAACGCGGAACGCAATGAGCGGAGCCTGTCTGTCGACAGGGCTGGATTGAAGCAGCCAATCGTAGTGGCTGGTGCCATCCGGCAGTTCATGGAGCAGGATCACCCACGGGACCATGTCGGATGCTAGCGTGACTCGATTCCCCGCACGTCCAGCCCTCACCGTGCCACATCGCGGGCCCGTCCGGCGGTACACTTGGCTCAAGGCGGCGACGTGATCGACCGCCGTATTTCCACGGAAGGATCCCACGATGAACATCTCCCGGATTGTGTGCTCGCTCGGACTCGCGGCTCTTGTGTGCGCGGCCGGGGGATGCGCCTCGCGCTCTCTCGTGGCAGTCCGCGAAGCGGGCGACCAGCACTTCTTCTATGGCGAATACCCCGCGGCCCTGGAGGACTACAAGGAGTACATCGATCGCAGCCCGGGCAACGCGCACGTGCACCACATGCTCGGCAACACGTACGTGAAGCTCGGCGAGACCGGGCTGGGTGCGGAGCAACTCAAGCTCGCGCACACGCTCCGGCTCGAGGACGATGCCATCTTCGCCTCGCTGTGCGAAGGGCTCTACGCCGACAAGAAGTTCGACGATCTCAACCGCGCCCTCCGCGAGCGGACCATCGATCGCGGAAGGATGCAGGATTGGGCCCTGCTCGCCAAGTACGCCGAGCGCCTCGGCGATCAGGACGAGGCCCAGCGTGCGTGGCTCACCGCCGCGCGCGTCGATGGCGGAACCTCGGCGATCCCCCAGCTCGGATTGGCCCGCCTGTACTCAAAGGTGGGCGACCGCGGCCGCGCCCGTCAGCGCATTGCGATGGCCTATTTCTGCGATCCGCTCAACGCCGATGTGATCGCCGCGGCGAAAGAAATGGGCGAGATCCCCGGCCCGACATTCGGGGTTATGCCGGAGGAGCGTCGGTTGACCCAAATGCCAAATGCCGCAGCACCTGCCGATGCGAAACTCACCGGAGTCGAATCCCGCGACGGGAAGTAAGCACGCTTGCATTCTGGGGTTGCGCCGCAAAATCCGTTGATTTCGCGGTGCAACACCAAACTTGACGACGCCGGCAGACGTTCTACAGTTCATCCGGATAAACGGATGAAACGGCGAACAAGCACCAACCCGATTACCGAACGGCTCGCGGCACTCAGCGACGTGGTGCGGCTCCGCATCCTCCGCATCCTCGAGCGCGAGGAACTGGCTGTTGGCGAAGTTGCCAAAGTCGTTCAGTTGCCACAGTCAACCGTTTCCCGGCACCTCAAGGTGCTCGCCGACGGCGGTTGGGTCATCAAGCGCACCGAGGGCACCGCGACCCTCTACCGCGTCATGCTCGACGATCTTTCTGCCCCGAGCCGCGGCGTGTGGGTGGCGGTGCGAGATCTGATTCGCTCGCCGGAAGGCCGCAAGGCCGGCATGGAGGCCGATGAGGATCAGCGACGGCTTGAGTCCGTCATGGCCGAACGCCGGGAAGACTCGCTGGGGTATTTCGGCCGCGTTGCGGGGCAGTGGGACGATGTGCGCACGGAGCTCTTCGGCGCCCGGTTCACTCCCCTGGGCTTGCTGCACCTGCTGCCCCGCGAGTGGACGGTGGCCGACCTCGGCTGCGGCACGGGAAACGCGTCCGAGTTGCTCGCACCGCTCGTGAAGAGGGTGCTCGCCGTCGATCAGTCGGGCCCGATGCTCGCCGCCGCCAAGCGCCGGCTGGAGGGAATGAAGAACGTCGAGTTCGTCGAGGGCGAGCTCTCGCGGCTGCCGCTCAAGGACGCCTGCGCCGACGCGGCGGTCTGCGTACTGGTCCTCCACCACGTCGAGAAACCAATGGAAGCGCTGGCTGAGATGCGGCGCATCGTGCGCCCCGGCGGCATGGCCCTCGTGGTCGACATGGTGGCGCACGATCGCACCACCTATCGCCACACCATGGGACACCGCTGGCTCGGCTTCTCGGACCAGACCATGACGGCGCTGATGACCGGCGCGGGATTTGAGAAAGCCCGATACGGCACGCTCGCCTCGGACCCCAACGCCAAGGGGCCCGGACTGTTTGCCTGCGCGGGCCATGTTCCCGCTCCCGGCCATCAACATCGATAAAAGACGGCCCGCCCGGGCCGATGATCCCAGCCCACACGAACACCATTCACTCGGAGACAGCCCTTGACGACGATGACCAAGCCCGCACCCAAGACCAAGAACCCGAAGACCAACACCACCGGTCGCCACAGCCTGACGCCGGACGTGATCGGCTCGCTCGACTTCAAGGTGCGCAGCCTGTCCGAGGCCGAACTCGGCCGCAAGGAGATTCGCCTCGCCGAGCACGAGATGCCCGGCCTCATGGCGCTCCGCGAGCGCTACAAGGGCAAGAAGCCCCTCGCCGGCGCCCGCATCGCGGGCTCCCTGCACATGACCATCCAGACCGCCGTGCTCATTGAAACCCTCGTGGAACTTGGCGCCGAGGTTCGCTGGGCCTCGTGCAACATCTTCTCCACCCAGGACCACGCCGCTGCCGCTGTGGTCGTCGGCCCCGCGGGCACCATCGAGAAGCCCGCCGGCACCCCCGTGTTCGCCTGGAAGGGCGAGACGCTTGAGGAATACTGGTGGTGCACCGACCAGATCTTCAAGTTCTCCAAGGGCCGCGGCCCGAACCTGCTCCTCGACGACGGCGGCGACGCCACGCTCCTTGTCCACAAGGGCGCGGAGTTCGAGAAGGCCGGCAAGGTCCCCGCGTTCGACGCCAAGAACGACCCCGAGGAATGGGGCGTGATCCTCGGCGTGCTGCGCAACTCCCTGCAGGACCGCCCCGGCTACTTCACGAAGATGGTCAAGGAGATCAAGGGCGTCTCCGAGGAGACGACCACCGGCGTGCACCGCCTCTACGAGATGCAGAAGAAGGGCACGCTCGCCTTCGCCGCGATCAACGTTAACGACAGCGCCACCAAGAGCAAGTTCGACAACCTCTACGGCTGCCGCCACTCGCTTGTGGACGGCCTGAACCGCGCGACCGACGTGATGCTCTCGGCCAAGACGGCCGTGGTGCTCGGCTACGGCGACGTCGGCAAAGGGTGCGCCCAGGCCCTTCGCGGGCAGGGGTGCCGCGTCATCGTGACCGAGATCGACCCCATCAACGCCCTGCAGGCGGCGATGGAGGGGTACCAGGTCACCACGCTGGATGACGTGCTCGAGTCGGCGGACATCTTCATCACCTGCACGGGCAACAAGAACGTCATCACGCTCGACCACATGAAGCGGATGAAGGACAAGGCGATCGTGGCAAACATCGGCCACTTCGACAACGAGATCGACATGGCCAGCCTCTACAAGGCCGTGGAGAAGGGCGAGATCAAGCGCATCAACATCAAGGCCCAGTACGACGAGTTCGCGATTGGCACGAAGAAGGGCGCCAAGAGCATCCTCATTCTCGCCGAGGGCCGGCTGATGAACCTCGGGTGCGCCACCGGGCATCCCTCGTTCGTGATGTCCTCCTCATTCACAAACCAGACCATCGCCCAACTCGACCTCTGGTTCAACGCCAACAACAAGCCGACGCTCAGCGGCTTCAAGTACGAGTCCGGCAAGGTCTACGTCCTGCCCAAGAAGCTCGACGAAGAAGTGGCCCGGCTGCACCTCGAGAAAATCGGCGTGAAGCTCACCCGTCTCTCCAAGGAGCAGGCCGACTACATCGGTGTTTCGCCGGACGGGCCATACAAGAGCGACCACTACCGGTACTGATCCCGCTTTGGCAACCGCATCGAACGGCCCGGGCACCCTGCCCGGGCCGTTTTCATTTGTCCTTGGCGCTCGGCACGCTGAAACATCACGTGTTGGCACGGCCAGATTACCCATCTTCCCATCCCTAAAGCTCTCTCAAACGACTACTTCTCCAGAACGAAAAAACGTTTCCGGACCATCGCAATTCGAGTATGCTCGCGCTTCGGCACACAATCGCGTTTCCAGAGCGTGCCCCTCGCCTCTCAGGGCGACCACCTGAAGGCCCGTCCGTCTCGAAATGGAGGACATCATGCGAATCTCGCTCCGCCGCTCTTTGTTCATCTGTCTCGCAGCCCTTGGACTGGGAATGGTTCCCGGCACCGCGCGTGCCCAGTGCCCCCTTGTCAACAACGGCGGGTTTGAGGCCGGCAACTTCACGGGATGGACCCAGTTCGGCAATACTACCTTCAATGGAGTCGCATCGAGCGCCGGCTTCGGCCACAACAGCAATAGTGCCGCGTTCTTCGGCCCCATCGGGTCCGTGGGAGGGATCTCGCAGACCATCACCGCCCCCGCGGGTTCCGCGGTCACAATTAGTTTCTGGCTCAAGAACTCCGCCGACGTTCCCAGTTCGTTGTCGGTTGACCTCGGCACCCAGAACGTCGTGAGCCTCACGAATCTTCCCGCCGCGCCGGCATTCACGCTTCACACCTACACGGTCATCGCCCCAGTGGCGAATCCAGTGCTGTCGTTCGGGTTCCGCGACGATCCGGGATTCATCCTCCTCGACGATGTAGGCGTGTGCGTCGGCACGCCCGCCTGCTGTGATCCCGTGACGGGCTTGTGCGTCTTGGCCGTCCCCTGCCCTGCCGGAACGGTCGCCGCCTCGCCGATTTCCGCCACCTGCTCTCCCTCTCCCTGCCCCCTCCCCGGGTCGGTGATCACCTGTGGTGACTGCTGGTACAACGGCCCGATCGACCTCACCCGCGGCGACGGCCAGATCTCCCACCTCGGCGGCGCATCGCCCAACGGTGCGAAGGCCGCGGATGACTTCACGCTGTCCGAGAACTTCGTCCACGACCTCAAGACCATCACCGCCACGCTGCTCACGACTACCACGCCCGGTCTCGTCAAGCCCAAAGCCGAGATCTGGTCCGACTGCAACGGCTGCCCCGCGGAGCTGCTGTACACCTTCGACAATGCGCTCGTCGTCGAGACGGGCCTGACCGAGGGCTTTGCGTTCGATGGGCGACCGCTGCGCGTCGTCCATGTGACGTTTGATGTGACCAACCAGACGCTCGTGGGCAATCGCAACGTGGTCCTCCACGGCGGCAACTACTGGCTCAGCGTCTACGGACGCTCCGACGGGCTGGGCCTGACCATGCAGATGTACGACGTGACCTACTGGGGTACCACCCGCGGCTTCGGCGGCGGCGTGCAGGGCAAGCCCGCGCACAAGATCGACGGTCTGCCCAGCCCGAACTACAACGTCTTCACCTTCCCCGCGGGCTGCGGCCCCACGGCCTGGCACAGCGTCGTCGACGACTGCTGCATCGGCTGCACCGACCTGAACTTCTCGTTCTGCTCCACGGCCTGCAAGATCCTCGTCGACAACGGCGGCGGCCGCCGCCAGCTTGCGGGCGAGCCGGTCGGCTCGACGTCCAAGTTCGCCGCGGGCACGTTCAGCGCGGTTGAGACCCGCTCGGCCGATGACTTTGTCATCCCCGGCTGCGGCGACCACCACATCTGCTACGTCGAGGCCTGCATCCTGACCAACTGCATCACCTTCGACGGCGTCTTCGAGCTCTACGCCAACGACTGCAACAAGCCCCTCTACGCCCTGCACGGCACGCCGCTGCTGGCCCAGCAGTTCATCGCCACCAAGATCATCCCCCTCAACTACATTGCGTTCATGGAGGGCAAGACGGTGACGGCGTACAAGCTCGAGTTCCACGACCTGAACATCGTCCTGCCCGGCGGTCGCCAGTACTGGATCTCGGCGGGTGTGAAGTACACCTTCAGCATCAACGAGCGGGCCTTCTTCTGCTACAACGCCGACTGCGCGCGGAGCTGCCTGGTGCGATGGAACGCGGGCAAGACCCTCACGTCCCAGACTCTCGACGACTACGCCGCGGCCCACGGCTGCACCTCGCCGCAGGTCTGCAACGGCTGGTCGAGCGTGGGCAACGACTTCTCGTTCCTGATCGCGGCCGACAACCTGAACGTGCCCGGCCCCATCAACTCCACGCCCGCCTGCTCCGTCGACTTCAACCGCGACGGAACCCTCAACACCTCCGACATCTTCGACTATCTCAGCGCGTGGTTTACCGGCTGTCCGTAACGCCGCCGGACTGTTTCTGCTCGCTCAAAGACGGAGCCTCGGCCGCGTGCCGGGGCTCTGTTCGTTTCCGCCGCGTTCCCCGCCCCGTTCGGCATCCCTCCAGATCGCTTATCCTCTCACCATGAGCACCGACCCCGCTGCGCACGCCATCGACTCCACGCTTCAGGAACACCGCACTTTCCCGCCCAAGGCCGCCGGAACGCTCGGCTTTCCGAAGTGGCACGTCGCCTCGCTCGAGGACTACAACCGTCTGCACGCACGATCGCTCGCCGACCCGAACGCCCCGGGCAGTTTCTGGGCCGAGGAGGCCGCCCGGCTGGCATGGTTCCACCCCTGGCATCACGTGTGCGAATGGGAAGCTCCGGACGCCAAGTGGTTCGTTGGCGGCCGACTAAACGCCTGCTACAACTGCGTGGATCGGCACGTGCAAGCGGGCCACGGCGAGGAGTGCGCCATCGTCTGGGAGGGTGAGCCCCTCGGCCCGCAGACCTCGCACAAGGCCCCGGACTCCAAGTACTCCGCTGAGCCGGAGATCCGTCGCATCACCTACCGCGAGTTGCAGGTCGCCACCAGCCGGTGTGCCTCGGCCCTCAAGTCCCTCGGCGTCAAAAAGGGCGACGTTGTCACGATCTACATGCCGATGGTCCCCGAACTCGCAATCGCCATGCTCGCCTGCGCCCGCATCGGCGCGGCCCACAGCGTGATCTTCGGCGGATTCGCCCCCCACGCCATCAGCGAGCGGGCCATCGATGCCAACTCGCGGGTCATCATCACGGCCGACGGCGGGTACCGGCGCGGCGATGTTGTGCCGCTGCTCAAGAACGTGGATGAGGGTGTGCTGCTGCTGGCCAACCACGGGCACATCGTCAATCACGTGCTGTGCCTCAAGCGCACCGGCCACATCCCCCCGAGCGCCCGCTTTTCGAGCGGTCAGCCCCGTCCGGACTTCAATCCGGGCACGAAATGGCACTGGTGGCACGAACTCGTGGACCACGCCTCCGACGCATGCCCCTGCGAGTCCATGGACTCCGAGGACATGCTCTTCCTGCTCTACACCTCCGGCTCGACAGGCAAGCCCAAGGGCATCCTGCACACGACGGGGGGCTATCTCACCTTCGTCAACACGACGGCACGCGCGACCTTCAACCTGATTCCCAACTCCGGCCAGCTCTTCTGGTGCAGCGCCGACATCGGGTGGATCACCGGGCACTCGTACGTTCTCTACGGCCTGCTGACCAACCGCATCCCCACGCTGCTCTACGAGGGCGCGCCGAACTTCCCCGCCATCGCCGACCGCCCCGGACAAGGCGATCGCTTCTGGGACATCATTGCACGCCACAAGGTCACCCAGTTCTACACCGCCCCCACCGCCATCCGCACGTTCATGAAATGGGGCGACGACCTTCCGGCACGGCACGACCTCTCATCGCTCAAGCTCCTCGGCACGGTCGGTGAGCCCATCAATCCGGAGGCCTGGATGTGGTACCACACGCACATCGGACGCGAGAAGTGCCCGATCGTGGACACCTACTGGCAGACTGAAACGGGCGGCCACATCTGCACGCCCCTCCCGGGGGCCACGCCCACGAAGCCGGGTTCGTGCACCCTCCCGATGCTCGGCATCGACGCGACCATCGTCAACGAGCAAGGGCAGGAACTCGCGCCAAACCAGGGCGGCCTGTTCGTCATCCGGCGCCCGTGGCCCGGGATGCTGCGCGGCGTGTACAACAACCGCGACCGTTTCATTTCGAACTACTTCGCCCGCGTGAAGAACCCGCACACGGGCAATCCGTTCTATTTCTCGGCGGACGGCGCCCGGCGCGACGCGGACGGCTACTTCTGGATCCAGGGCCGCATCGACGACGTCATCAAGGTGAGCGGGCATCTGCTGGGCACCATGGAGGTTGAGTCCGCGCTGGTCTCGCACCCCGCGGTGGCCGAGGCCGCGGTCGTCGGCGTTCCGCACGACATCAAGGGCAACGCCATCTGCGCCTTCGTCTCGCTCAAGAGCCACTGGCTCCGCCAGCACCATCGCGAGCCCGACGCCGTGCTCAAGAACGAGCTCACCGCCCACGTCGCTCACGAGGTCGGCGCTCTCGCCAAGCCCGACCAGATCCGCTTCACCGACTCGCTGCCCAAGACCCGCAGCGGCAAAATCATGCGCAGACTGCTCCGCGACGTGGCCGCGGGCGTCGAAAAGATCACCCAAGACACGACGACACTCGAGGACTTTTCGGTGGTGGCAAGGTTGCGCGAAAACGACGAATAGTCATCCGCGGCAATCGTTAGCCCGGCCGACGGAACACCCCGATCACGCTCGTCCCCCACGGCGAACGGACCCCGTGCCGAAGCCAGACCTTCTCGACCTCGAAGGCCCTGGTCAGAGCCCAGTTCACCGGACGCGTCAGCGGCCTCACCGCCGGCTCGGATGGCGGACGCCCGCGCAGCCGAGTGCGCATCTTTTCCATCCACCGCGCCGCCACTACCAGCGGCAGCGACGCGGCCTGCATGTAGCTGAGCACCATCCGCTCCAGCCGCGGCTCCACACCCTGGAAGAGCGCGCCGAACTCGGCCCGGGTGTATCTCCGCTGGTGGCAGTTGAAGTCGTCGTGGCTCGACCAGAGCCACATGTGAGCCGGAACCGTGCACACCAGAACCCCGCCCGGCCGCAGCAGCTTCGCCGCGGCCGCAATCGACGCGCGATCCTCTTTCACGTGCTCGATGACCTCGCTCATCACGATCACATCGAACGACTCGGGCTCGGTGAACGGCAGGCCATCCGGCAAAGATCCGTCCAGCACATTCAAGCCTCGCTTGGCGCAATACTCCCGCGCGATCGGCGACATGTCCACGCCCACCGCGTCGAATCGCTCGGCCAGCTTCGCCAGCACCCCGCCCGCGCCGCACCCGATGTCCAGCGCCCGCGGCCGAAGTCCGCTGACCGCGCCAGCGAGGGCCGCTCTGCGCAACCAGAACTGTTCGACCATCGCCATGATGATGCGGTTCTTCCCGACCCACCACCAATACGTCTGTTCGCGCTCGGCATGGAGGCGATACAGGGCGTCATCCACGGATCGTGCTCCCGGCCACGGGGCGAACCACGATCTCCGGAACATGCCCGTTGTGCCGTGACGCAAACGTCGACGGCCCAACAACCGGCCCCCGCAAACCAAAGCCGCCCTCGTCGGCGATCACGTACATGGGGCGGTTCTGGACATTTGAGAAGATGTAGCCGACGTAGTGGGCCAACGCCCCGAGCATGAACAACTGGATCCCGCCCATGAAGAACACGGCGCAGGCAAGGAACGCGAAGCCCTGCGGAACGCCCGGTCGAAGGAAGTGATCGACCACCACCCAAATGGTCGCGAGAATGGACAGGGCAATGACGGCCGCGCCGATATAGGATGCCACTCGCAGCGGAGCCTGGCTGAACGAACACGTCCCGTCGAGCGCAAGCTTGGCGAGCTTGAAGAAGCTGTAGCCCGTGGTGCCCGCGTGGCGTGCATCGCGATCAAACAGGAGCGGTTCCTGCTTGAACCCCGCCCACGGCACGAGGCCCCGAACGAACCGAGGATTTTCGCGGCACGCCCGAACAACCTCGACGACCCTCTTGTCCATCAGGCGGAAGTTGCCGGTGTCAAGGGGGATGTCGATGTCGCTGATCCGGCCGAGCATCCGGTAAAAAAAGAAGATCGCGATCTTCTTGAACACCGGATCGCCGTTTCGTTTCCGCCGCTGGGCGTACACCACCTGCGCCCCCGCGGTCCATCGCTGCACCATCTGCTCGATGAGCTCGGGCGGATCCTGCAGGTCCGCGTCGATGAGCACGACGGCATCCCCATCCGCCCGATCGAGTCCCGCCGCCACCGCCGTCTCGTGCCCGAAGTTGCGGCTGAACGACAGGAACTTCACCCGCGAGTCGAGCGCGGCCAGCCGGCGAAGACCTTCCAGCGTGCCGTCCTTCGACCCGTCGTTCACGAAAATCAACTCGAACTCGCTCACCGCCGGAGCGCACTTCTCGAGCACCGCCGTCATGCGCTGGTGCAGCACCGGGAGATTCTTCTCCTCGTTGTACGCCGGAATGATGACGGACAGTTTCAACGCAAGCTCCGACCACCCCTGAGCGAGTCTCCCCGAACCGAGCGGCGATCATAGATCACTTCCCGCCGGAATCCCTGCTCCCGTCCACGGGAATTGCCTCCTCGTACCCGGGCGTCACCCACACAGGCAGTATGGCCGCCTTCCCTCCGGCGTCGGCGGGAACGGGGGACTTGTCCTCCAGATTCAACCGCACCACCCCGTCCTTGGCGTGTCGGATAGTCACCACAATCCTGTCGCCTGCCGGCACCGGCCGCGGCGGAAGCGTGACAATCAGCGGCATCCACCGGCGAACCCGCTTCATCTCACGCGGGTCCAACCGGAGCACGCAGAGTTCCTTCTCCGGCGAGCCCGCCATGGACACCACGAGTTCTTCAATGAACGCGTACTCGTGCTTGGCCGGATCGAGGTCATACTCGGCCATCGTGGCCCGCATGAGCAGCCGCTCCGGCCGGTCCAGCGGCGGCATCGAGATCGACATGCTCGCGAACTTCTGGTAGTACGCGGCCAGCCAGGCGCAGTCGCGCGGCTTGGTACCGCCGCCCTCTTCACCACCAGCCCAGATCCACATGGGCTTGAACGGCACCGGCGTGCCGTCGGCATAGTTCCAGAACGCCAGCGGGATCAAATCGGGCCGCGCTTCGGCGTCGCCGCTTCGCATCTTGTAGCTCGCGGTCGGCACACCCGGGTGCGCGGCCAGCGCCTGCTGCACCAGCGGCGGTCGAATGACCAAGTCGCGATGGTCGGCCATCTCGATGGTGATCTCGGACACAAGCCGCACGCGAGCATCGGGTCGGGCATCGGTCACAAACGGCACCATCGAGTCCCACGGAATGCGAATACCGCCATCCGGATCCTCCGGGAGTGGAAAGCCGAACTGGCCTTTCCAACGCACGCTCGTGGCATCGACCCTGTCGAGCGGGAGCGGAGCCCATGGGTTTGATGAAGTCACGCCGATGTCCGATCGTCGATAGGCACGAAGCAGAAGGGCGGGCGACGACCATGGAGTTTCAAACACGCCCGGGCGCTCGCGGTCGAACAGCCGGTAGTTGGTTTCCGCGCCCTTGGATCGGGTTCGGAATGGAGCGAAGACCGTTCCCGCTGGTGGATTCGGCACGAGCGCCTTGAGCTGGGCCATCTCGGCGAGATCTCGCTCGTAGCGATTACGATACAGCTTCTGAAAACCGATGAGACCGATTGCCCCAAGAGACACCGCGGCAATGACCACGACCGCGACGCCACCTCGCGCCACGCCCAACCCCACGCCGGTCGCACGCTCGTCGGTCCTGCTCCATCCGCCGAGGGCCAGGTCGAACACCCCCGCGAGCACCAAGGCAAGCCCGAAGAGCGGCACATAGAGATTCCGCAACTCGACAATCTGGTTATCGATGACGTAGATCGGCACGAATCCTGCCACGAAGATCGTGACCCCGATGGGAAGCAACCAGATCGCGTGCCATCGACCATCGTCCGAGCGGGTCCCCGCATCTCGACTCCCGCCCCGCCGCACCGCCCACACCGCCCAAAGCACGGCCGCCGCGAGCATTAGGCTCCCCACGACCAACCCCATCGGCGTCGCCATCACCTGCTTGCCCAGCGTGAAGCTGCCAAGCAGAATGTCATGGGCACGCTCGCCGATGAGGTTGTACTTCACACCGCGCACAACCTCGTCCAGCTTCTCGGCAAGCCGATGCCGGGGGACAAAGGACCCGGCGCCGCCCCGGGCAATCTTGGGTGCGGTCTTAGCCAACAGCGCCACGTACAGAATCGCGGCGACTCCCGCCGCAAGTGTGGCCAGCACCGCCCTCGTGGCCCGCCGCACCCACGGCCAGTCCCGCGGCGCGGCGGCAAACCCGATGATCGGAAGTGCGGCCGCGGGCGAGAGCGACTGCTCGTAGAAACACGGAATGACGAACGCGAGAAGAAAGATGGCCCCGAAGTTCAGCCATCCGACACGCTCACGCCGGCAGAACCGAACCACCGTCAGCGCCGTCCAGCAATACACCGCCACACCGATAGACGTGGAGATCGTCGAGTACCAGAATGCGACTTCCCCGTGCCACGGCAGCACCATGAAGACCATGACGGCCGCAACGGGGGCCAGGCGCGTGCCCGTGAACTCCCGCGTCAGCCGCCAGATCCCGAAACAGGCAAGAGCGTGGCACAGAGCGACGGCCACGTGCATGGTCCGATCGGCGGTCGGAAAGAGCGTCGTGCCACCGAAGAGAATCAGCGTGTGAATTGGGCGAATAAAGTAGTTGAAGTGCAGCCAGGGATTGAACGGAGAGGGAATCGCGTCGGTGACGACATTCCGCATGTTGTTCGCGTAGTCGTCGCAGTTCTTTCCCAGCGCTCCGCCAAAGTACAGCGTCGCCACGAGCCACGTCAGCACGGGAAACAACCACGCGGCCACAATCGTGCCGCGCGTGGGAGGGCCCGGAGTTGCTCCGGGCGTGGAGAATGGCGTTTCGTACCGATCGCTCATGGGATCCAAGCCCCAATGCTACCAGCGTGCGCCCGCCACCGTAGCCTTGGTCATGCCCGCGCCAGATCCATCCCCCCACTCGAACACGCCGGCACGCCCGCTCGACTCCGACGCCGCCCTCGGCATGCGATTTCGGTCGGCGGTCCACGTGCTGGTCGCGTTCGACGTCGGGCAGGCCATCGACCTCGACCAGGCCGCCTCAAGGGTCGCGGCCGGCGGCGGGGCCCAGCGGCAGGGGCTCGGCCCCGGCAAGCGCACCCCCGCGTATCTGGACTACCGGCCGCTCCCGGTGCGGGTGTCCGGCAGAGCGGAAAGCGTGCGAGTCGCCACAAACGGAACCGGCGGGCGCGGGTGGAACACCGAACCAACGTTCGAGGCGATCATCTTTGACTTCGGCGCGGTCTCGATCACCCTGCAGATCAACTTCGAGGGCACGCTGACCGAGCTGCTCGACCTGAGCGATGCGCTCTACGAACACGCACCCGTCATGGATGGCGCCCGCGCGGTGCTGGACAACGTCACCGCCGCCATTCGCGATGCCGTCGCCCGCCCGCACATCGCCGATCCGCTCGAGTGCTACGTGATCTTCCAGTTCGAGGACCCTCGCCTGGCCCAGTTGGTGTCGGCACGAAACCCGGACACCGATGCTCTCATCGCCGGGATCCTCCGATCGGAGCGAAAGCGGCTCTCCGGCGAGGAGGTCGCCGACGCTCTGGCCGCCAAGATCTCCTACGGCGAGCACGACGTCTCCCTCATCGACTGGAACTCGGCCATCATCGTTGACCCCGGCGAAGCCCTGCCCGGCGCGCCAGGTGCGGGGCGCGGCGGCGATGACGTGCGATCCGTGCTGGAATACGCCAACGTCGAACTGCTCGAGATGCGGGTGCTCGACGACCGCCTCGACCAGATCCTCGACGAGTCCTACCGCTTCATGGCCGGCCGCGCCCCAAAGGGCGTGCCCTCGGGCCTCGGCGGCCTCAATCGCATCGCCCGGCTGCAGATGGACTCCGCCCTCATCTACGAGGCGGTGAACAACGCCATCAAGCTCGTGGGAGATCAGTACCTCGCCCGCGTGTATCGCCTCGCCGCGCGGCGTTTCCACCTGCCCGAGCGAGACTCAAGCATCGAGCGCAAGCTCAGCACGCTCGACAGCATCTACACGAAACTGCAGGACCGCCGATCCGCCCTGCGCCTGGAGGCGCTGGAGTGGATCGTGATCGTGCTGATCTTCCTGGAAATCGTGATGCGGTTCCTGCCGTGGGGGCACTGAGCCCCCCGGCAGCACAGCCCCGGCCTTACTTGTCGCTCGCCGCGGCCTTGTCCGACTCGTCCTTGGTGATGCGGGTGATGGCCTTGATCACCACATTCTCGGCCGGGCAATCCTCAAGACGGATCGGCTTGCCGTCGGGCCGCGATCCGGTCTTGGTGGTGGTGCGAACCTGGCGGATCTGGTCCACCACGCTCATGCCGGCGGTGACGTTGCCGAACACGGCGTAGGCCGCGTTGTCACCCGCCTCGCGGGCGTAATCGAGCTGATCGTTGTCTTTGACGTTGATGTAGAACTGGCTGGTGGCCGAGTCGGCCGCGGCCACGCGGGCCATGGCGATCGTGCCCTTCTTGTTCTTCAGGCCGTTCTTCCACTCGTTCTTGATGGGCGCCGAGGTCTCTTTCTCTTTGAGCTCGGTGGTGAAACCGCCGCCCTGCACGACGAAGTCCCTGGCAACGCGGTGGATCACCGTGTTGTCGTAGAACTTCTTGTCCACGTAGTCGAAGAAGTTCTTGGTCGAGATCGGCGCCTTGGTCTTGTCCAGGCGCACGAAGATGTCGCCTTTGGACGTCGAGATCTTGGCGTATTCATACTCCGACGCGTCCTTGGCCTCTGCCGCGGGCTTTTCATCCTTCTTCTCGGTCTTGGGATCGGCCTTGGGCGGCTCGGTCTTGTCGCCCGGGTGGGCGGCCTTGGGCGGATCGGCGGGCTTCCCAGCCTTGTCCTGAGCCTGCGCAGGGGCAGCGATGAAGAGGGCAGCGGCGAGCACAGCGAACAGGAATTTGATGGAACGCGTCATGGTTGTGATTCTCCCGGCTTGAACGCGACGAAACAGGTAAGGGGCCGCATGATAGCGGACGCGGGGGGAATGGGGAACCCGGGGGACCTGGCTTCTCCACCCCTCCGACCAGCAACAATCTCCGGATGCCGTCGTTTCTCGGAATACCCCAGGGTGGGCCAGGAGTGTGCTCATGCAACACGTGCGAACCGCCGGATTCATGGGAGCAACCATCGTGGCCCTTTGCGCCGGCCTTGCCCTCGGGCAGTCCGAGACCGCGCCCAAGCCCGCCGACGGCGATGCGCTGCGCGGCCCAGCCGTCAAAGAAGGCCCGAAGACCATCTCGCTCGTGAAGCGGGACATGACCGGAAAGCTCGAACGGCTGGACACCCGCCCCGAACAGGCCGCCTTGGACTTGCTCGGCCTCACCGCCGACCAACGGAAGGGACCCGACAAGGTGCTTTCGGATCGCTACGCGGCAGTGACCAAGCTGCTCCAAGCCCATCAGGACCTGTTCCTCAAGATCCAGCAGGGACGACAGGCCGGTGCCAAGCCGGATGAACTGCGCCCACAGATGCGGGAAATGCGCGAGCACGCCGCGCCGCTGCTTGAGAACCCGCTGCAGGATCAAGTCTCGCTTGCGCTTCCCGACGACAAGCGGGCGGAGTTCCGCATGATCGTCGACGAGTACAAGCGGGCCTCCGCGGCCGAAGAGCCCGGCGGATTCGGCCAAGGTGCGGGAAAGGGCGGCGGCGGCGGGCGCGGCCGGGGCCAGACCGAACCCGAAGGACAAGACGGCGACGCCATGGTCAAGCCAAAGGCGACCCCGAAAGCAAGCGCCGCGGAGCCGATTCCCCCGCGTGTGGAGATGAACCTTTTGCTGCGGGAGATGGCTCGGGCCCTCAATGCCATCGTGGTTGAGCGCAAAGAGCACATGGACAGCTTTCTGAAGGCCGTGGACGCCACGCCCGAGCAGGAAGCACAAATCCGGGCGGTGGTCCGATCCGCGACGGACAAGGGCGACACCAAGCCCACCGGAGCCAGAGAACCCACCCCCGACGAACGCCGGGCGAACTGGGAGAAGATCATGGCCCTCTTGACGCCGGATCAGCGACGGAAGGCCATGGAGTTTCGGCGAGCGAACTGAGCATCGGCGAAACTCCGTGGGCTCCAGCCGGTACCCTGCCGCAGATTCCCCCGTCTTTCGTGGACGCCCCCTGCCGAGCGGCCATAGGTCTCGGGGGCCCCGGGGCGCGGGCGCACAGAGTGCGTCTGAACGACGGCACGGCAAGGAGACATCCCATGTGGTATTCCGGACGGCTGACGAGAACGATGGTCGCGGGCGTGAGCGCGCTCTCAACGCTGGCGATCGGGGTGGCGGGGGGCAACGGGTTCGCACAGGTCACCGTGTCGGGCGGGCCAGGCGACGACGTGATCGACGTGCGGGTGACCAACATCATCGTTCCTCAGGCGGCCCACGGCCACGCCATCACGTGGACCCCGCCCATGCCACCGCATCCGACGCCTCGCCCCGTCTCCGCGCCCATCGCCGTTGAGGCCATCGCGGGCGATATCGACATTTCCGACGGCGTCGGCAGCACGACCATGCGGATGACGCTCCGCAACCCCGGCACCGTCCAGCAGGAAGCCCAGTTGATGGTGCCCGTCCCGGTAGGCGCGACGATTCGCTCGTTCGGGTTCGACGGCAACGGCATGGAACCGACCGCCAAGATCCTGCCCAAGGACGAGGCCCGGCGGATCTACGAGGCGATCGTCCGCCGCGCCCAAGACCCCGCCCTGCTCGAGTTCGTCGGATACAACCTCGTCAGGTCGAGCGTCTTCCCCGTGCCCCCCGGCAAGACACAGACCGTAAGCCTGACCTATGAGCAGGTGCTCCCCCGCGACGGTGATCGCGTGGACTTCGTGCTCCCGCGCACCGCGTCCCTCGAGAGCACCGGCACCAAGTGGACGATCGCCGGCCACATCAAGTCCCAGCAGCCCATCGCCACGCTCTACTCCCCCAGCCACGAAATCCACACCACACGCATCAGCGAGAAGGAACTCAAGTTCGAGGTGCCCGTGGCCGCGGCCGAGCAGCCGGGCGCATTCAGAATCTCGACTCTCCTCGAGAAAGCCGGCGAGGGCCTTGCCACGTCGATCGTGGCCTATCCCGACCCGCAAGACGCCAATGGCGGGGGCTACTTCCTGCTCCTGGGCGGAGTGCCCCCGGCCAAGGATCGCGGCGAGGGTGAGGGCGTGGCCCAACCCCAGAGCCGCGAGGTCGTCCTGGTGATCGACCGCTCCGGTTCCATGCGCGGCGAGAAGATCGAGCAGGTCCGTGCGGCCGCGCTTCAGGTCGTCGAGGGCCTCCGTGACGGCGAGGCGTTCAACATCATCGACTATTCCAGCACCGTCGAGCGCTTCAGCGCCAAGCCCGTCGTCAAGGACGCCAAGACTCTCGCCGACGCCAAGAAGTACATCAGCGACATCAAGGCCGACGGCGGCACCAACATCCACGACGCCCTGCTCGAAGCGCTCCGCCCCGAGGTTCTCGCCGGAGAGAAGGGCGCGATGCTCCCGATGATCCTGTTCCTCACCGATGGCCTGCCCACCGTGGGCGTGACCAACGAGGCCCAGATCCGCGACGCCGCCGCGCGGGCGAACACGCACAAGCGGCGCATGTTCACTTTCGGCGTCGGCTTCGACGTCAACGCCCCGCTGCTCGACCATCTCGCCGAAGCCAACCGCGGCGCGAGCATCAACGTGCTGCCCAAGGAGAACGTCGAAATCGCTGTGTCCAAGGTGTTCAAGCGGCTCCAAGGCCCCGTGATGAACGAGCCGACGTTGACGGTGCGGCTCGGCGCGGGCGGCGACGGCCCCGCCAGCACCCGCGCCGTTCGCGAGGTCATGCCCCCCGTCCTGCCCGATCTATTCGAAGGCGATCAGGTGGTGGTCATCGGCCGCTACACCAGCAATGAGAAGATGCGGCTGCGTATCGAGGGCGACTACCGCGGCACCAAGCGCTCTTTCGATGTGGACTTCGACCCATCCACTGCCAGCGCTCGCAACGGCTTTGTGCCGCGCTTGTGGGCTTCCCGTCGCATCGCCTACCTCCTCGATCAGATTCGCCAGGACGCGGGCACATCCGCGGGCCAGCACGAGCCCCCGCCCGAGCTGGTCAAGGAAATCGTCGAGCTTTCGACCCGCTGGGGCATCCTGACCGAGTACACCTCGTTCCTCGCGACCGAGGTCGGCGCGCCCGCGACCGCGGCGGTGCCGATGGCCGCCGCGCCCGCGGCGGCTGCCCGAGTGATCGAGGAGCGCGCCGTGCGGGGCGATCGCGGCGGCCTCTCCTCCGTGAACCAATCGTTGAATCTCAAGGAAGCCAAGTCCCAGCAGTGCGCCAACACGACCAACTCCTACTGGGGCGCCGACATGCAGCTTCGCCGGGTCAACAGCGTGCAGCAGGTCGCCGACCAGACCCTCTTCTGCCGCGGCAACCGCTGGATGGACGCCCGGATCCTCAAGCAGAAGGATGGCGACACGGCGAAGCCTGACCAGACCATCAACTTCGGTTCAGCCGAACACTTTGCCCTGGCCTGTCGTCTCGCCGACGAGGGCGGAGGCGAGGGCGGTAGCCGCTCGGCCCTCCTGGCGATGCGCGGCGAGGTCATGCTTCTGGTCGACGGCAAGCGCGTGCTGATCACCGCGCCGCAGAATGCAGCGCAGGTTGAGCCCGCCGCGCCGTAGGATCCAACAGCGTCCACAGACACGAGGCCGGGGCGGATCCGTGTGATCTCCCCGGCCCGTTCTTTTTCCGAGATTGCTTATCGAGCCGCCGTGCCGGGGCCCGGGCCTGCGCCCTCACCACGCGTGGGCGGAGCATCGGGATTGTCGGCGTCGGGCCCGAACTCCGCGTACAAAGCTGACCGCAGGTGCTCGACCGCGGAGAGAATCTGATTCTCCGACGTGATGACCGTCGGGCACTCATCGCAGCCTAGCGCTCGCTTGACCATCCAGCGCTCGGGCTGGATGTGCAACTGGAACGCTTCGCGAAGGTCCCGCCCCCGAACATCAGCAAGGTCCGGCAGGGCGAGCACCTGTGGCGAGGCCTGCGGGCAGCAATCGAGGCTCGGCACAAGCCACGGGGTCTTCCAGTTGGTGGCGATGCCCGTGTCGAGATCGCGCCGGATGGCCACGCCCGCCCACCACCATCGGCCGTGCACGGCCTCAACGGCCTTGGCCTCGCAATCAATGTCGACCACACCGAGTTCCGTCAGCTTGTCGTCCAACCGACGCGTGACCGCCTCGTTCCACGGCGTCGGGCAATCGCGGAGCGCCTCGCCGGCGACGATGGCCGCGATAACGTGCGAGGTCGTGTCGTCCCACGTCAGCGCCGAGTTCTTTTCCGAGAACGGCGGCACGGTCTCCTGCCCCCACCACGTCCCGATCTCGTGCCACGTGCCGATGACGATCGCGAGGCGCTGGGCCTGGCGAATAGCCGCCTCTTCGATGATCGCCTCGCGCTCGGCGGCATCGAGCGCTCCCCACCACTCCGGAGCACAGAAGACCACCCCGTAGTCGCAGTCGCTCCAGTCCACGGCACACACGACGCACGAACCGGTTTCGGCCCGGCGCATGGCCGCCCCGATCTGGTCGTGGGCGTACTTGACGATGTCCATGGACTCCCGCACGTGCGACAGATCCACGAACCCGGCCCGGGCGGTGTAGAGAATCCCCCGGCTGGTCCGCTCGGAGCCCTCGTACGAGTGCTGGCCCAGATCGTTCGGGTCGGCAACCGCGTAGAGCGTGAACGGGCCTGGGAACGGGATCGAACCGAGCCGCATGTGCGGCCCACTGCCGCCCGAACATCCCGCGAGGGCCAATACCGCCACTGCACCGCACGCGCCGACGGCCGTGCCACTGCGCCGACGAACTGGGACCATGGTGGGTTGGCTCATTATGCGCTTCGCTCCGAGGGCCACAAGGTAGGCCCTCTCCTTGCCCAACTGGCCCCCAAGCAGGTGACGGCATGCAACTCCGGGGCTATGCTCCTTTTGATCGGGCGCGTAGCTCAGTTGGCTAGAGCGCGGCTGTCACATAGCCGAGGTCACAGGTTCGAGCCCTGTCGCGCCCACTACCCCCAAAGAGGCCGCTTTCGCGGCCTTTTTTATGGACTTTCGCGGGTCGACTTCGGGCACCCGGAACGTGCCGGGCATGAAAAAAGGGCCCCCGAAGGGGCCCCTTGAAATCGATCCACCACCGCGATCAGTTCGACCCGCCCTCGTATTCCTTCAGCGTCTCCTGCAACTGGCTGCGCATCTCCTCGTCGTCCTTGCCGAGCGTGGAGATTGCCTTCTTCTGCAGCTCGATCGCCTTCGGCTTGTTGCCCTTGAGCCAGTAGCAGCGGGCCAGGGTGTCGAGGATGGCCGCATCCTTCTCGTTGCTGATCTCCACGGCCTTGGTCGCCGCTCGCATCGCCAGGTCCAGGCCGGCCTGCTTGTCCTTCACGGTTCCCTCGGGGTCCACGATGCCCCAGGAGATCTTGTTGAGCGTGAGCGCATCCTTGTGGGCAACCGCCTGGTCAACCACGACCGCGCCGGTCTTGTACGCCTCGGCGTACAGGCCCTGCGAGAGCTGGAGCTCGTACTTGGTCGTCGCCAGCCGCGGGGCCATCTTGGGGTACTTGGTCTCGAACTCGCCAAGGGCCTTGAGCGCGGCCTTCGGATCGCTCTCCGCATCGTCCAACAGACGCGAGGCCTCGTTCTTCATCTCCTGGATCTTCAGCGGGCTCTCCTTGTAGTCCCACTTGCCGGCGACGATGTCGTCGAGGACATAGTCCAGCTCCATCGGGTGCCCCAGCCACGCGAGGTTGCCCTTGCCGTCGATGACGAACGAACGCGGAATGCCGCTCTGGCGAGCCGCCTTCATGTAGGCGGTGTCGGTCGCGCCGAGCATCACCGGCTTGTCGTTCTTGTCCTTCTCCTCGGTGGCGACCGACTTGTCCCACGCGACGGTGTAGCCCATCGGGATGGAGCCTTCCTTCACGAAGTCCTCGACCTCGGTCTGGGTGTTCCGCCAGCCGGGAGACGCCACGCCGATGATGGTCAGCCCCTTGTCCTTGTACTGCTGCTGCAGTTCGGTCAGGTGCGGCATCGAGGCCTTGCACGGGGCGCACCACGTGGCCCAAAACTCCACCACGTACACCTTCCCCTTCTCAAAGCCGGCGACCGGCTCGCCCTTCACCCACTTCTCGATCTGCAGCGCGGGGGCCGCGTCGCCCACGATCAGGCGCTTGACGTCGGCTTCCTTGGCCTTGGCCTTCGGAGCCGCCTTCGGCGCGGCGTCCTTCGGGGCCGCGTCCTTCGCGGGCTGGTCCGCGGCCGGAGCGGCGGGCTTGGGGGCGTCGGTCTGAGCGAACGCGAAGCCGCAGCAGGCAAGCAGCGCGGCGGCGGTGATGGGGGCAAAGCGTTTCATGTTCAGGTGCTCCTTCATGAGGTCTTGGATGCGCCGGGTGCGCGGAATCTTCCGTGAGATGGTCGGTCTCTGATCGGAGTGTATGGCTTCTATCGGCAAGGGTTGCACGAAAACCCCACCGGCAGGCATCCCACCCACCCCCATGAAAACGGGTCAACCGCCCGTTCCGTCGTCCATCCGCCGCCGGGCCCGCTCCTTGGCCGCGCGAAGCCCGGTTTCTTGCTCGGGTGGGGTTTGATCAGCAGCCGCTGAAGGGGGTGCTTCCCCGGGAGGCCGTGTGTTGGATGTAGGCGAGGCTCGCGACGACGCCGCCCGTGCCACGCGGCGTCGCAGGGCCTCCTGTTCACGGATGGCCTGCGCGTCGACATCGCCGAGGGACATCACTTCCGGGGTCTTCGGTGGCCCGGCGGGCGCATCCTTGAGCCGCCCGATCGACGCGGCCGCCTGGCTGGACCGATCACGCAACGCAGCGACCACCTCACGCGACACCTCCGCGCCCATCTCTCTGCTCAGCAGCCGGTCCCACGCCACTCGGCGCGTGGCGGTGTCCAGCAGCAACAGAATCACCGCTGTGATCGCAAGCATCGGCCACAGCGGCGTGCTCGCCTCCGCGGGCCGCAGGCCCTTCCGGGAATACAGATCGGGCGCGGCCGGCCCAGTGCTGGCCAACGCGTACACCCCACCACCGCCCGCCTGAGCGATCGCCCGCATCATCGCTTCATCAGATCGCAGAGAGAGAAACTCGGCCGCGCCCGCGATCGGTCTGGAGACTCCGCCGATGACCGGCGGGAGGGATCGTTCTTCGCGACCAGCAACCGTTCGCGGCTCAAGGACAACCACATACGCCCCGGACTGCCCGCCCCCCGCATCGCGGACATCAACAGTGGACTCGTACTCGCCCGGGGCAACCTGTGAGAGTCGCGTGGTCAACTTCGCCCCGCTCGGGCCATACACCGTCCCGGGCACCGCCAAGCCGTCCAGTGCCGCCCCGGAATCCGACGACGCCCGCAAACGAATCATGAGGCGATCCCCATCGAACGTCGTCGTGAGTTCCTGCGTTCGGCCCGAGGAAGGTGGGCGGGCAATCGTTCGAAGCAGTTGAGACCAGAAACGGCTGTACCCCGAGCCTGATTGAGCCTCTAGCCACAGGGCAGCCCACCGCGCGTGCGCATCGGAGGTGAACGCCGCGACCCGCCCAAGGCCGACATTCCAATACGCCAGCACTGGCTCTCCACCGCCACTGGCCTCCTTGCCTTCAACGCGAGGAGTCGCGAGCACCTGCACGACGCTGGCATCGGAGCGCGCCTGCGTAAGCACAAGTCCCCGCAGCGGCGCGAGCGATCCCCCCATCGCTCCACCCACACCCTCGAGCACCGGCGAACCGGTTGGCAAGACGACCGGGGTAAACGTTGCCTCGCGCACGAGCGGCGACCGCACGATGCGAACCGCCTTCACGAGCACCCGCGGCAGCACGCTCGGATCGATCACGCGATAGAACTGCCCCTTCCCGCGCCCGGCCATGTCGGCCATCATGCCCACATCCGCCTCGTTGCCGATCGCGATGGTGGACACGCGGATGCCCTCATCGGCCATCTCCTCCACCATCGCGGGGAGCTTGTCCTTGCCCATCGACACGCCGTCGGAGAGCACGATGATGTGCTTCACGTCGGCCTTGACGGCCCTGATCTGCCGGTGCGCCTCAGCCAGCGCGGGAGGCATGAATGTGCCGCCATCGGCGCCAATCCGGCGAACCAGCCGGGCCGTTGCTTTCGCGTCCTTGTTCGGACCAAGCGGCACCTCAACGCTGTAACCGCTGTTGAACGTAATGACCCCGACCAGATCGGTCTTGTCCATGCTCTCGATGGCGAGCGCGGCACCCTCATCGGCGATGTCCTGCTGCGACCGCGTCGAGCCAAGCACACGATGGTTCATGGACCCGGAGTTGTCGATCACGAGGATGACCGCCGCGGCCGGCGTTACCAACCTCTCGGGTAGGTCCAGCTTCACCGGCAGAATCGGCTCGAGGTCGGTCCCCTTCCATCCGCCCGCGCCGAACGAGTCCGGCCCCCCCACCATCACAAGCCCGAGGCCAAGCTGGTTCACAGCGTTCACCAGCACGGCATGGGCCTCACGGGGAATGGCCTCGGCCGCGACGTTCTGAAGAATGACGGCGTCGAACTGCTGAAGCCACAGCAAGTCCGCTCGCATCGCATCCGGACCGACGGACTCAACCTGCAGCCCCGCCGCCGCAAGCGCGGCCCCGAGAGTTGAGCCGGGACCATGCCCATCGCCGCCGCTCACGCCGTCCACGATGAGAATCGCTCCCCGACCGGGAGACACCGTGACGGACTCGGCCCGGTTATTGCCGCCGATAGTGTCGCCTCCAGCCGGACCGGAGTCGGGCGTCCAGACCGCCTCGAACCGATGAATGCGCCCATCGGGCAGCGGCACCTTCAACAGTTCGATATGGCGACCGGCGGGTAGGTCGAGATGCAACCCCGAATCACCGGCAATTGTCCCGCGGCCGATGTTGATCGGCACACCCTCACGCAGCAAACGAAGCGTCCCCGAGGCGGCTCCGGTAGAACGCAGCCCGACACGCACGGGAATCGTCGCGCCCGCCTGCGCCGTGGGCGGAGTGTCGAGCGACTCAACCACAACCTCGTGCTCAACCGCGTAATTGAGGGGAACGACATTGATCGGAATTGAACGTCGCCCGGCGTTGCTCGCAAGGCTCCGCGCGGCCGCGACAGCGTCCCCGGCAGTCTGCACACCATCGGAGAACAGGACGATCCGTCCCGCGGCATTCGGGGGCACCATGGCTCCCGCCAGACGCAGCGCATCTTCAAGGTTGGTTCCGACCGGCGCTTCGGTCCAGTTGTCGGGAACGCGGAACGGACCGCTCTCCGCCATTCCCGCGGCCGACGGCGAAGCCCCGAACAGAACCACGCCTGCGAGATCATCGGGCCTTCGCGATTTCGACGAGGCTTCAAGAAATCCTCGGATGGCCGAGGTAGGCGTCTGCTCCGCGCCATCACCTGTCGACGGCAGTCGGAAGAACGACTCCACCGATCCGGATCGATCGATGCACGCGATCACGGCCACGCGATCGGACATTCGGACCATCGAGGCCCCGGCCAGCATCGCCAGCAACACCGCCACCAGCGCCGCACGAAGCACGATCGCCGACCACCGGCGGGCCGCGGTCATCCCCGCGAAACACCGGAGCGCGGCCCACGCCATCGGCACGCAGATCAGCATGCCCGCGAAAAACCAAGGCTCATCAAATCGAAGGCTCATGGGGTGGCCGCGCCCGGGGCGTCCTTGGCGGGCTCGACGGGCTTGGCGTCCGAAGTACGCTCAGGCTTCGCCGCGGCGCGTTGCGGAAGCCGCTGGAAGTACCGCTGCAGCAGCCGGTCGAAGCGACTGGGCACGATCTCGGCCTCGAGGGCACGCTCGCCCTCGCGGGCCGCTTCCCGGGCAAGACTCTGGCCCTCGGATGAGAGCGCGGGTTGACCATCGGTCGACGATCGGTCAACAGGACGATCTGAATACCACTCCGCAATCACCCGCTCGCGGTGCTTGCCGGTGTCGGAGGATGGTCGCGTGCGGGCATCGACGGTGTCGGTGCGGCTGGCCGCGGGTTGATCGGCGGTTCGCGCAAAAGGCTCCGCCGGTCGATCGCCGGGCCCATGGCCGGGAGTCTCCAAATGATCGCCCGATCGCCGACCTCGCTTCTTCATCTCGTCGGCGAGGTCGCGACCCCAACGGTTGAGTTGCTCGCGCTGTTCCGGGCTTGCGCTCTTCAGGACTTCCTCGGCCTGTTGGCGATATCGCTGAGCCTCCTGCCGACGGGCCGCGGCCTCCTTCGGCGCATCGGCGAGTCTCTGGAGTTCATCGGCGAGGCGCTTGATGTCCTCGCGACCGGGTTCCGGCAGCGATCCCGGGGTGGATTGCGGCGTTGCCTGATCCGACTTGGAAGAGCCGTCCATAGGTTGAGGTGATTGTGTCTGATCGGTTTCCGGTGCGCCCGGTTTCGAACCCGAGTCGGGGCTCGCTCCTTCTGGCTTGGACTCACCCGATTTGGATTCAGACGCCTCGCCCTTCGCGTCTGTGCCGGCCGGCGGGACTGGCCCTTCGCCCGGTGCCTTGGAGCCGGATCGGTCACTGGGCTTGGGTGCGCCATTCGCACCGCCCGCATGTGGGGTTGAAGACGTCCCCTGGGTGCGCGGCGTGCCTGAGGGCCCGACATTGTCGCTCTCGCCATTGTGTGCGGATTCGGACTTCTCCGATTTCTTCTCCGACGAAGACGACGAACTCTCTGACGGTTTCCGGGAAGAATCCTCCGCATGAGCCTGTTGGTCAGGTGCCTGCTCTTCCTTCTGATCACCCTTATTCGCCGGCGCTTTTGCCGCGTCGGCGGTGCTGTCGGGTTTCGTTTCCGAGGGATTCGCCGATTCGGGCCGCCCGGAAGTGCTCGCATCCTTGGGCTTCATGGCCTGATCGCGCGGTGTGGGCGTGGCGTGTTCCTCCGAACCCGATGAGCCCTGATTCGGCTTCGATGTCTGCTTGGGCTGTGTATCCCCCTGCTCCCCCATGCGCGGCCCGGATTCCGGCTGCGATTGCTTGTCCTTCGGCTGCGACGCACTTGGCTTTTCGGAAGATGGCTCCGGCTTGGAGGGCTCCGACTTCGGCCCCTGCCTTGGAGTTTCGGGCTTTGGAGCCGAAGGCGACGGCGGTTCATGGCGGAGCGCCTCGGCCGCGCGTTCAAGCGAGCGCGCGAGTTCCTCGGCGGAATGATCGGGCGGTGGTACGGCCTTGGGCTGGTCTTCACCCCGCTGCTCGCCTGCATCCGCCCGGTTCCGATCCGGCTCCGCCTGCGGCGCGTCACGATTGGCTCGCTCGGTTATCTTTCGAGCATCTTCAGCCGCCCGCGCCGCGGCCCGAAGTTGCTCCGCCAGCCGCGCCATCTCCTCGGCTGCCATTGCCCGATCCTGCCTTCCCGAACCTCGATCCGAGTTGAGCAGGTCTTGAGTCGCCCGAGACGCCTGCGCAAAGTCCCCGCTCCGCAGAGTCCGCGCAAGCTCGCTCTGGTCTTGCGGTCCCCCATCTGGCCCGGATTTCCGAAGATCTCCCATCGCCTGATCAATCGCCTCGCGTTGCTGCTCCGACGCTGCGGCGACCTGCTCACGATCCCTTGCCAGGCTGTCGAGTTCCTTAACCGCTCGCTCCGCCGCGGCCTGCGGCGTCGTGGTTCCCGCGGCGAGTTCCCGCCTGACCTCATCCAGCACCCGCTCCGACTCGGCCTGCCCCTTCGCATCGACGCGCTGAAGTTCCGCCTCGGCCCGCGGCGCGGCCGACTTCCCCGCATCCGCGAGTTGCGCTTGCACGCGCTGGCGCGCGCTCTCAACAGCCGTCTGCTCATCGCGGCTCCGGCCAAGCAGATCCATCCGTGGGATGAACAGGCCCGCACACACCGCCATCACCGAGGCGACTGGCCAAACAACCCACGAGTTTCCAAAGCGGACTGGCGTCGCCCGGCGAACATCCGCGGCCGCGCTCGCCTGTTCGGCCTCCGCCAAAGCCAACTCAGCGAACGCACGATCACCACCCTCCCTCGATCCCAGCGAAGTCGCCGTCGCAATCCGGTCCTTCAAGCCGAGCCGCTGATCGACCACCGTGGCCGCGCCAAGCACGGACATGCGCCGCGACAACCCAAGCCCAAGCCCGACGGCCGCCCCGGTAACGAGAGGAACGCCGATCACCACCCACATCGAAACCGGAACTACGATCAATCGCGACGCCACCGCGCCCACCACCGCCACCGCTGAGCACCAACCCAACCCACGCCCCGAAGCGTCCACGATCGCGGCGATGAGCAGCCGTCGGCGGGCGGTCCGCACGAGCCGTTGTGTATTGTGGCCGATCGCTCCGCTCATGTGTCCCCCGGGCATACCGCAGTATTGTACGTGCGGTTCCGGTCGATTCGCCGATCCACCATTCGTGACCACCCCAGATCACATCACGGCGGACCTCGCTCGCGTGCAATCCGGCAGCACGCTCGACGAGGCCCGCACCTTTGTCCTGTTCGACGCGGTATTCTCCGGGCAGGTCGGAGACGTCGAGGTCTTCGAAATCCTCCGCACCCTCGCCCAGCGCGGCCCCACACTCGATGAACTCGTCGGCGCGGCCCGAGCCATGCGTCGGCATGCCACGCCGGTCATACTCGGGCCATTCTCGGGAAGCACCGGTCGCGTGCCCATTCTCGATACCTGCGGCACGGGCGGCGCCCCGAAGCTCTTCAACGTCTCCACCATCGGCGCCATCGTCACCGCAGCCGCCGCAAAGGGCCGGGTGCTCGTCGCCAAGCACGGCAACCGCAGCCGCACCGGGCGCGGGTCCGCAGAAGTGCTGGATGCCCTCGGGGTGAACATCCACGCCTCGCCCGAGATTCAAGCCCGGTGCCTCCACGAGATTGGAATCTGCTTCTCGTTCGCACCAGACCACCACCCCGGAGCCCGCCACGCCGCGGCCGCCCGCAAAGCCCTCGGCACCCCCACCATCTTCAACCTGCTCGGTCCGCTCTCGAATCCCGCCGGGGCGACCCGGCAGTTGATCGGCACCTACAGCGAGCACAACGCGGCCCTGCTGGCCAATGCCCTCGCCCGCCTGGGTGCCGAGCACGCCATGGTGGTCACCAGCCGAGACGGCCTCGATGAGTTGACAACCACCGCGGAGAATCGCGTTTTCACTGTCCGAAATGGCCGGGCTGTCCCCAGCGAGTTCAACGCCGGAATACTGGGATTCAGCCCCGCCAGCATTCCCCAACTCCAGGCCGACTCTCTCGTTGCCGCCACCGACATCGCACGCCGGATCCTCGCTGGCCAGCCCGGGCCGACCACCGACATCGTGGTGCTCAACGGGGCCGCGTCTCTCATGGTCGGTGGCGTCGCAACCGACATGGCCGAAGGCTGCCGGCTGGCCCGGCAAGCGATCGACTCCCGCGCCGCTGCTCAGACCCTCGAGGCATGGATCCGGGCCAGTCACCGATAGTCGCTGAGCCCTGTCGGATGCGCAAAACCGGACGCGCAGATTCGGATGCGAAGTGTTGCGGCTGGCCGATATTTGCGCGAGTCTGCGCCAGGCCCCCCTTCACGGGGCATCTCCGCCCTATTCTGCCTTGCCCAGTATCACACCCGGCTCCAACCCACCGAACACCAAGGAACGCCACCCACCGTGCTCGACCGCCTCTTCGGCCTCTTCTCCATCGACATGGGCATCGACCTGGGGACGTGCAACACCCTTGTTGCCGTTCGCGGGCAGGGGATCGTTCTCAACGAGCCGAGCGTTGTCGCCGTGTGGAAGGGCACCAACCGGGTCGTCCGCAATGGCGAGGCCGTCGGGTGGATGGCCAAGGAAATGCTCGGCAAGACTCCCGGCACCATCACCGCTATTCGTCCCCTGAAGGACGGCGTGATCTCCGACTTTGAGATCACGGAGCAGATGCTCAAGTACTTCATCACCAAGGTCACCGGCAAAAACCGGCTGATCCGGCCCCGGGTCGTCATCGCGATTCCCTCGGGCATCACCGCCGTCGAAAAGCGGGCCGTGTTCGATTCCGCCGAACGCGCGGGCGCACGTCGGACCTACCTCATCGAGGAGCCCATCGCCGCGGCCATCGGCGCGGGCCTCCCCTTCGCCGAACCGACCGCGAGCATGATCGTTGACATCGGCGGCGGCACGACGGAAGTGGCCATCATGTCTCTGGGTGATATCGCCGTCTGTGAGAGCGTCCGCGTCGCGGGCGACGACATGGACGAGGCGATCATCAACCACATGAAGAAGACCTACAACCTGATGATCGGCGAGCAGACCGCCGAGCGCATCAAGATCGACATCGGCTCGGCCTCGCCCCTCGGCGAGGAGAAGACGATGGAGGTCCGCGGCCGCGACATGATCTCCGGCCTGCCGCGCAAGACAGTGGTCACCAGCGAAGAAATCCGCGAGGCCCTGCAGGAGCCTGTCCTGGCGATCACCGAGGCCGTCACCCGCACACTGGAGAAGGCCGAGCCGGAACTCGCCGCCGATCTCGTCGAGAACGGCGTCATGATGGCCGGCGGCGGCTCGCTGCTCCGCGGCCTGGGCGTCATCGTGTCCAACGCCACGGGGCTTCCAGTTAAGCTCGCCGAGGACCCCCTGACGTGCGTCGCCCGCGGCACGGCCATCTACCTCGAGCACCTCGAGGAATGGAAGATCACGCTCGAGAACGACTTGGACTCGTGAACGTGCGATGCAGAGAATCACGGCCGGACGAATGGGCCACCCGTGAATCGGTGTACCCCTGATCCGAACGTCGCACCCCGCGACCCGCACGCTCGATGTCATCACCCCGCGCAAGCATCTCCCTTGTCCTCGTCGCCGTGGGCGTGCTTGCGCTTCTGCCTCGCCCGGGCCTGCGGGCCGTGACCGTGCTGCACGATCCGCTCACCTTTCTCCTGGCGCCCATCCAGGAACCGGTGCGTCGGCTCACCGTCTGGCTGTCCGGGCCCGCCCGCGACGCACGGACCGCGGCCCCCACCATCGATCCCGACTCGTGGAATGAGATGCTCCGGCAGCTCAACCAGTCGCGCCAGGAGGTCGACGACCTTCGAGCCCTCGTCCGCGACCTCTCCCGCGGCGTGGAGTTGAACCCCGAACTGCTCGTCAAGCAGATCGCGGCCCCGGTCATCGGCTTCGGGTCCGATCTCTCCGGCGGCCTCGTCACCGTTCGGGCCGGCAAGCGCGAGGGGGTTGAGGCCAACGCGGTGGTTGTCGTGCGCGGCGTGTACCTCGTCGGCCGCGTGCTTCGCGCCGACGAGCGCACCTGCGCCATCGTGCCCATCACCGAGCCCTCGTTCCCCAAGATGTTCCGCAACCAGAAGTTCTCCGGCGTGATCATGCTCGACGAGCAGCGTCGCGGCCCACGCTGGCAACTCGACTCCATCTCCGACGGCAAGCTCGTCGGCAAGGTCTACGACGTCGAGCCGGGCGCGGAGCCCGCCCCGACCACCGCCGGCGCGAACGCCGAGCGACCCGAAATCATCCCGGGAATGCTCGTCCGCCTCAGCGACGACATGTGGCCCATCAGCGCCCAGATGCTGGAGATCGGGCGCGTCGAACGCGTCGAGCCCGGCTCCTTTGGCCGGTTGATCGTGACGATTCGCCCCGAGCAGGATCTCTCCCACATCGGCGAGGTGATGATCCGCGTGCCCGAATCGGGCCCGCTGCTGATCAAGAGCGGCCCACCGCTCCCCGGTGCCGATACTCCCGCGGCCCCGCGGCAGGAGAAGCGCAAGCCATGAAATGGCCGCTCCCTCTGCTGCTGGCCTATGTGCTGCTGGCCCTCCAGCCAACAGTGGGAGAGGCCCTGCGCCTGGGGCACAACGGGCCGCCGCCGTCGATCATCATGCCCTTGGCGGTCTTCATCGCCCTCTTCGCCAACCAGCGCGCCGCGATGTGGGCGGCCCTGGCAATCGGGCTGGCGATCGACATCTCGACGCTCCGCGGAACCGAGGCGCTCGCGGTCGTCGGGCCGCACGCCCTCGGCTATGTCGCGGCCGCGTATCTCGTCCACACCGCCCGCCCGCTGGTGATGCGACGCAATCCGCTCACACTGATGGTGCTCTCGATCGGCGGGGAGTTGCTGTCGTCGATCATCGTCACGTTCGTGTTCGCGGTGCGCCGGGCCATCTGGTGGGGCTCGTGGGCGGATGCTCCTCGGCACGCCCTCTTCGCGGAACTCTGGGATCGCGTTCTGGGGTCGGTGTACACCGGCCTGCCCGCGCTCGCGCTCGCCCTGGTCTTCTTCCCGCTGATGCCCTGGTTCGGATTCCAGGATGGAACCGGCAGGCGACCCTACGGCGCGCGTCCGTGATCGGCCCAAGGTTTTGATACACTTGCCCGCAATGCCGACCCCGCCCCCACTTGTGATCTTCGACGACGGCCTTGGACTTCTGTCGCCGCTCACCGATACGCGGGCGGCCTTCGAGGTCCGTACCGGCGCCCTGACAACCCTTGAGCGTTTCCAAAAGACGCCGAACGCTCGTGTCGTCGCGTGGGCCGCGCCCTCATCGCTCGAGTCGCTGGTTGGAGAGCGGGTTGGTACTCCTCCACTCGGCAAGCTGCAAACCCAGGAACCCATCCTCTTCGTGAACGGCCGTTGCCCGCTCCTTCCTCCCGCGGCACTACACATCGCGCCCGGCCACGCGCTTGTCGAAGAGCGGTCCGGCCACATCATCGCCGCACATGCGGGGGTTAAGCAGGCCGCGGCCGTCGTGCGCTCCGATCCAGCGGAGCTCTCGCAAACCACCCACGCCGGCCACTCGCTGATCGCGCGGCCCTGGGACATTCGAGCCTTTCGAGATGCCTGCATCGCCCATGATCTGGGGTTGCTCATCGCGCTCCACCGCTTCCCATCGCCGCAACCCGGACTGCACATCGCGCCCTCGGCCCGCGTGCACCCCTCGGCCATCTTCGACACCGAGACCGGTCCCATCCTCATCGACGACCACGCGGTCATCCGCCCCGGCGCCATCGTCATCGGTCCGGCGTACATCGGCCCGCACTCAACGGCCCTCGAACGCACGCTGATCAAGTCAAACACGGCCATTGGCCCCTGGTGCAAGGTCGCCGGCGAGATCGGCGGCACCATCTTTCAGGGCTTCGCGAACAAGGCCCACGACGGCCACCTCGGCGATTCGTGGGTCGGCGAGTGGGCCAACTTCGGCGCGGGGACCACGAACTCAAACCTGCTCAACACCTACGGCGAAGTGATCGCACGCCCGCTCGCAAAGCCGGACGGCGCCGCGTTCAAGCCCGGGTCCAACGAGCGCACCGGCCAGCAGTTCCTCGGCGCGACCATCGGCGACCACGTCAAAACCGCCATCTGCACCCGCATCATGACCGGCGCGATCATCGGCACCGGCACCATGTTCGCCGCCTCCGGCCCCCTCTCCGGCACCATTTCGCCGCTCTCCTGGATCACCGATTCGGGAGTCAAGCCCTTCGCAATGGACAAGTTCATCGAAGTCGCGAAGGCCGCCATGGCCCGACGGAAGATCACGCCTAGTGAGGCATACCTCGCCCGCCTCCGCACCCTGCAGTCCTGAGCCACGCTCGCATGTCACGCCCCTCCACGCGAACCTGGCTCTGGCAACTCTCCTACGCCCTCCTCGGCTTCGCGTTCCTCGTCAGCCTCTTTATCGCGATCATGGGCTGGAGCACGCCCACGTTCTGGCTGTGCCTGTCGATCGCCGCCGCGTCCATCGTGCTGCTCGCCGTGCTCAGCCGCGTTCTGAACGCCCCGCGCCCGCCATCAACGCCGATCGAGTAGCATCTCAGCACGGCCACTCTGATTTGCTATTTGCCATTTGCGATCTGCGCCTTTCCCCATGCCCACCCTCTATCTCATCGACGGCTACGCCCAGTTCTTCCGTGCCTATCACGCCATCCGCACCCCCATGTCCTCGCCCGTCACCAAAGAGCCGACGAACATGTCGTTCGGCTTCATCGGCATGCTCCTCAAGCTCCTGCGCGGCGAGGGCAAGCTCGGCGGCACCCCCGACTACATCGCCGTCACCATCGATGTCTCCGACGATCGCGGCACCTTCCGCTCCACGCTCTATCCCGACTACAAGGCCCATCGCCCGCCGCCCCCCGACGACCTCTTCCCCCAGATCGACCGCTGCCTTGAGACGCTCAAGGCCGTCGGCGTTCCCATCATCGGCGCGGCCACCTTCGAGGCCGACGACGTCATCGCCACCCTCGTCACCGCCCTTCGCGCCAAGCGCCCCGACCTCCGCATCCGCATCATCAGCAAGGACAAAGACCTCAAGCAGCTCCTCGCCAACGACCACGTCTCCCTCTATGACGTTCACAAGGACGAGGAGATCACCGCCGAAACGCTCAAGGCCGAGACCGGCCTTGAGCCCCGACAGGTCATCGACTACCTCGCCATCATGGGCGACAACGTCGACAACGTCCCCGGCGTCGAGGGCGTGGGCCCCAAGACCGCGGCCCAGCTCATCGCCGAATACGGCACCCTCGAAGCCGTTCTCGCCGAGGCGGCCAAAGAGAAGTCCAAGATCACCGGCAAGCGGCTAGAGAACATCCGCGCCGCCGCGCCGCACCTGGGTCTGTCCCACCAGCTCGTCACACTCCGCCACGATGCCCCCGCCAGCCTCGACCTTGCCGCCGCGGACACAAAGCAGTTCCGGCTGGCCGAGTTGATCCCGGTGCTAAAGACGCTGGGGTTCAATCGGTACCAGGACGAGGTGAAGGCGCTGATGGGCGTCCCAGCATCCGCGACAGAACAGGAGAGCAGGAGAGCAGGAGAACAGGAGACGGCGCAGCCCGGTCGCTCCGCCGCGATGGGACCGGGCGACGTCTCCGTTCCCGCCGAGCCCAAGCCAATGAAGCCTGCGAAACCGCCGGGCGCCGATGCCGGAGGCTTGTTCGGCGGTCTCTTCGATCAACCCGCCGACAACGCCGCGGCCGCGCCGATCCGAATGCCCCAGTCCGGCGACTATCGCTGCATCACCACGCCCAAGGAGTTGAAGGCCCTTATCGCCGAAATGCGAGAGGCCGAGTGCATCGCCATCGACACCGAAACGATGGGCCTCGCGCCGCTCCTCGACCCGCTCTGCGGCGTCTGCCTGTCCACGAAGATCGGCACCGGCGTATACATCCCCGTTCGCTCGCCAACGCCCAAGGAGCACATGGACGAGGCTACCGTCGTCGCCGCGCTCCGCCCGGTGCTCGAAGACCCCGCCATCCTCAAGTGCGGGCACAACATCAAGTTCGACACGCTCGTGCTCCGCCGCGCAGGAATCCGCCTCGCCGGGTTCTTCTCCTCATCATCTCCCTCTTCGTCGCTCCATCGCTCCGTCACCGGGTCACTCCCAACGTCGTCGGTCTTCGACTCGATGGTCGCCTCGTTCCTCATCGACGCCGACCGCTCCTCGCACGGACTGGATTCCCTCGCCCTCGCCCTCCTGAGCCGCACCAACATCTCCATCAAGGACCTCATCGGCTCGGGCAAGGACCAGCGCACCTTCGACACCGTCCCGCTCGATCAGGCCACGCAATACGCTGCCGAAGACGCCGACGTCGCCCTGCAGCTCCGCGCCATCATGCTCCCGCAGCTCCACTCCATGAAGCTCTGGGACCTCTTCACCCGCGTGGAGATGCCCCTCGTCGAGGTCCTCGCCGAGCTTGAGTGGAACGGAATCCGCGTCGATCCCGCCGAGCTCGATCGACAGCGCCAACGTCTGCAATCCCGCATAGACGCCCTGCGAAAGCAGATCGTCGACTACGCCGAAGACCATCTCCACCGCCCGTTCAACCCCGACTCGCCCCGGCAGCTCGCCGCCGTCCTGTTCAACAAGCCCGACGCCACCGAGGCCGAGGGCGGCGCGGGCTTCGGGCTCAAGTCCGTCAAGCGCATCAAGACCGGCCACTCTACCGACGCCGAAGTCCTCGAGAAGCTCGCCGAAGACCCGACGATCGAGAACCCGATCCCGAAGCTCATCGTCGAACACCGCGAGTACTCCAAGCTCGTGAACACCTACCTCGTCGCCCTCGCCGAGGCGATCTATCCCGCGGGCGTTGAGGGCTCCCACCGCATCCATTCCTCCTTCAACCAGACCGTCGCCGTCACCGGCCGCCTCGCCTCCAGCGATCCCAACCTCCAGAACATTCCCATCCGCACCGACGTCGGCCGCGAGATCCGCCGCGCCTTCATCGCCGACCCCACCAATGTCTTGATTTCAGCCGACTACTCCCAGATAGAACTCCGCCTCCTCGCCCACCTCTCCCGCGACCCCGCCCTCATCCAGGCCTTCCACGACGGCCAGGACATCCACACCGCCGTCGCCGCCCAGATCAACGGCGTGCCGCTCGACACCGTCACCCGCGAGCAGCGCAGCGCGGCCAAGATGGTCAACTTCGGCATCGTCTACGGCATCACGCCTTTCGGCCTCGCCCGCCGCCTCGGCGTGAGCAACACGCAGGCCGACGAGATCATCACCGGCTACAAGAAGCGATTTCCCGGCATCACCACGTTCCTGCAGGAGTGCATCGAACAAGCCAAGGCCAGCGGCTTTGTCCAAACCATGCTCGGCCGCCGCCGCCCGATCCCCGAGATCGAATCGAACATCCCGGCCCGCCGCGCCTTCGCGGAGCGCACCGCCATCAACTCCGTCGTGCAGGGCAGCGCGGCCGACCTCATCAAACTGGCCATGGTCGAGCTACACGGCATCATGCACGCGGGGGCCAAGAGAGCCGTACCAGCACCATCCTCACTCCGCTCCACGCGCATGCTCCTCCAGATCCACGACGAACTCGTCTTCGAATGCCCGGAGACCACCGCCCCCGACGCGGCCGCCGCCATCGCCAGCACCATGGAACACGCCATGACCCTCACCGTCCCGCTCAAGGTGGACGTCCGCTGGGCAAAGAACTGGTTCGAGGGCAAGTGAGCCCAAAGGATCACGCCGCTATGTCGAACCCACCACCCTCACATCCCGCAACCGACCCTTCCACCCCCACAACCATCGTCGCCCAGTTCAATCCGCTGTACCGGCCGTATCTGGTCGTGACCATCGGCATCACCATCGCCATGACGATCGTGGGCATCCCGCTGGCGATCGTCTGGTTCTGCGGCGTGGGCCAGTGGTGGGCGGGTCACTACTTCCACAAGATGATGTGCGAGCTCGATGGGAAGACGCTCCGGTTCCGCAAGGGAATTCTGTTCCAGGTGGAGAAGACGATCCCCCTTGAGAACATCCAGGACGTCACGTTCATCGAGGGCCCCATCCTCAAGAAGTTCCACCTCGCCACGCTGAAGTTCGAGACGGCCGGTCACAGCGCGGGCCAGGCGAGCGACATGCACCTGACGGGCATCATCGATGCCCATGAGTTCCGCAACCGCATCCTCGAAGGCCGTGAGCACCTGCGGGCCCAGATGCGCGGCGGTGGCGGAGCGGCGGTAGACGCAAAGGGCAGCGGGCAGGTGGAAGTGCTCGAGCGAATCGCCGCGAGACTGGACGAGATTGCGGGGTTGATGCGGGAAAAACGGTAAGGCAGAATCGCCCTTGCTCAGCGACGCGAGGCGTGCGTCCTCCGCTTGCGCGGAGGGCTCGTAACAGTCGCGAGCGCATGCGTTACAGGTTGCCGCGCCGCTCCTGCTCCAACTCCAGCGCCTCGAACAGGGCCTTGAAGTTCCCCTTGCCAAAGCTCTGGCTCCCGCGGCGGCAGATAATCTCAAAGAACAGCGTCGGCCGATCCTGCAGCGGCTTGGTGAAGAGCTGGAGCAGGTACCCCTCATCGTCCGCGTCCACAAGGATGCCGAGCTTGCGGACGGCCTCGTGGTCCTCCTTCACGGCCGTGTGGCCGTGGTCGGTGAGCATCTTATTGACGCGGTTCCAGACGTTCGCGTAGTACGCATCGGGCAGCGTCAGGAAGTCCACGCCGCGCCCGCGCAGGGCGGCGATCGACGCAAGCTCATCATCCGTGCGGAGCGCAAGGTGCTGCACGCCCGGGGTGTTGCAGTGCCAGTCGAGATACTCCTGTACCTGGCTCTTCTTCTTCCCCTCGGCGGGCTCGTTGATGGGCATCTTGATCAGGTTGTTGCCGCTGGCCATCACCTTCGACATCAGGGCCGAATACTCGGTGGAGATGTCCTTGTCGTCGAAGTGCTTGAACATGGTGAACTCGAGGACCTCCTCGTAGAACTTCACCCAGTAGTTCATCTTCCCCATCTCGACGTTGCCGACGAGGTGGTCGACGTATTTCAGGCCGCAGGGGTGCTTCTTGTTGTGCTCGTTGATGGCCAGGACGCTGGTGACGCCGCTCTGCGGGGCGCAGCCGCGGGCGGGCTCGTGGGCGCAGCCGTCGGAGAGCTTGCGGAAGCGCGGGGCGAACGTCGCGCCCTGCTTCACCTTGGTGAGGTCGTACCCGCCGGAGCGGCTCACGAAGGAGTGGACGCAGCGGCCGTAGGTGCGGATGGAGGCGGTCGTGACCGAGCCGTGCTCATCCGAGAAGGTGCGGGGCTCGCCGCCGGGCGCGGCCGTCGCACCGTTCTTCACCGCGGCGTTGAACGCCTTCTCCGCATCGAACACGGTGAACGAAACGTCCTTCACACCGTCGCCGTACATCGCGACCTCCATCGAGGCCGGGTGCTCGGCGGTCAGCCCGCTGGTGAGCAGGAAGCGGATGTTGCCCTGCGTGAGCAGGTAGGTGGCCGCATCACGCGCGCCGGTGGTCAGATCGCAGACCTGCTCGATCTGGAAGCCGAAGCAGTGGGCGTAAAAGAACGCGGCCTGCTTGGCGTTGCCGACGTGGAAGCGCACGTGGTCGACGTCGATAAGCTGCAGCGGGTCGGTGGTCTTGGCGCCGACAGCAACGGGCTTGGTCGTCGAAGTGATGGTGGCCATGTCGCGTTCCTTGGGTAAGGCGGGGGGCGAGGGGCGAGGGAAGTTTGGACCGAATCCTAGGAAATCATGGGTTGTCACACGGCCACCCGACCACCCTTCCGACACACGAACATGCACCTTCCGGGCTTATCCCCGGGGGTTGGGGGGGGTGTGGACGGGGGTGGTGTGTTGGGCGGTTCGTTCCTACACTCGCCTCCACGTTTGCAGGCCGCGGCCTCAATGTGGGGCATTCCACCCCGTCCGCCCGATTCAGGGAATAGGGCGGCGGGAAATGTGAAGATTCGTTGGGGAAATCGGGTGGGTCAAAGGACCGTTTGCTCGTGATCGTGGATCTCCAACACCGGCCTCGCATCGGCCCCTACATCCTCACCCGCGATCTCGGCCCCACCGTGGCATTCGGGGGTTCGTCCGTCCTGCGCCGCGAACACGCCGACATGCCGGCCATGGTGGCTCACGCCGCTCCTTCGGCTCGCCCGCAGCCCGATCGCTTCCTTGCTCTGCACGAGGACAACCAGACCAGCCACGTCGCCTACCGCTTCCCGCCCGTGGGCGGAAAAGCCGAAGAAGCCCGGCTCGTCGCGGCGGTGGAGTCGGCCGCGCTGCTCGACCACCCGCACGCCCTGAAGATCCAGCAGTTCACGTTTGATATCACCGGCCAGGCGTGGGTCATCACCCCGTTCTCCGGCGATGTCGACGGCCTCCGGTCGCTCTCCCGCCTGCTCCGCGAAAAGGGCGGCCAGATGAGCCCCGTCGAGGCCGAGCGGGCCGTGTACCAATTGCTGGAAGTCATCGCCCTCGCCCACGGCGGCGGGGCGTTGCAGCCTCCGCCCGGGCTCATGCTCGATGGCATCGCCCCCCTGCCGACAGTGTCCGGCGTGGCGCGGGCCGTGCCCTGCCACGGCCCGATCTCGATGGACGAGGTGCTCGTCGACCGCCGCGGCTCGCTGCTCATTGAGCTCTACGGACTGGCCCGAGCCCTGCACGCCAGCCAGCGACCGACGATGGAGTCCCTGCGGGACGAAATTCGTTCGGTCGTGGAGATCGGCTACCAGTTGATCACCGGGCTTCGGGCGGAGCATCCGCTGATTCCCGCCGGTCGGCTGGTGCGTCGACTGGATGCGAAGTGGGACGAGTGGCTCAACCGGGGCCTCGATCCATCCGCGGGCTTCGACACCGCCGACGCCGCGATGGCGTCGCTCCCCTCCCACCTTCGAGCCGGTACTTCGCGGGTAACGGTGCGGCCAGCCAAGGCCCGCCACGAAACCGCACGCGGGTGGTAGACCTTCGAGCCGACGACACGCCCGCTAGCATTCGCGGGTTGGACGGGGCAAACGGAGCGTGAGCAGTTGGGCGACGGTTCGAACCTCGCCCGAGTCACGGAAGACGGCGCATGAACGATTGGGTCGATGCCGAGGGCCACGTCGAACGCGCGCACCAGGCCTTTGAGGCCGGACGGTGGGCGGACGCGGAGTCCGCGCTGCGCGAAGCGCTCGCCATCGATCCGGAGCGGGCAGAGTGGCACTTCAATCTGGCGCTCACACTCGAGGCCGCGGGGCGATACGAAGATTCCGTGCGCGCTCTGGCTGATTGCCACGCGCTCCAGCCCGACGATCCGCAGATCGCGATCATGGCGGGCGTCAACCTGCTGCGGACCAACAAGCCCCGCGAAGCCATCGAGTGGTTCGAGAAAGCCGAGCGCCTGGACCCGCAAAGCGCGGCCTCGTTCGTCAACCGGGTCGAGGCCTACCAGCGCCTGGGCGATCACGAGCAGGCCGAGGTCATGTTCTACATGGCCCAGCAGTGCGATCCCAAGAACCCCGACGCGTACGTCTTCCTCGCCGACTCGCTCCTCGCCCGCGGGTTGCACGAGAAGGCCGTATGGTGCCTGCGTGAAGCTGCCACGCTGGACCCCAACCTCCCGGGAATTCACGCGCGGCTGGCGGAGGCCTACGCGGCGACAGGCCGACTTGAGCGGGCCCGCCAGCTGTTCCTTCGGGAACTCCGCAACGACCCCGGCGACATCGCGACGCTCCTCGACCTTGGCTGCCTGCTGGTGCGCATGAGCCGCCTGCCCGAGGCTTCCGAGAAGTTCCGCCGCGTGCTGGAACTTGAGACCGACCATCCCGACGCCCACTTCTACCTGGCCGATCTGGCCGAGCGGCAGGGGCTCATCGACTCCGCCCGGGACCAGTTCACAGTCGTCCTGCGCCTCGACCCACGCCACGCCCCAGCGCGCCGGAGGCTGGCCGCGCTTCTTCTGGATCGCCGACACGAGGGCGACGCCGAGGCAGCCCGCGAGCTGCTGCTCCAGGAACTCGAGGACTTCAACCAGAACGCCTCCGCCTTCGACGCCGGTGCGCTGGAAGCCCTCGGGCGAACGCTGCTCGCGGCTGGCATGACGGCCGAGGCCCGCCGAGTCCTGCGTCGGCTGGCCGAGCAGCACCCGGGCGATGCTCCCGCCCAGCACCTCTACAGCGTTGCGTTGTACGAGCTCGGCGAGCGTGCCGCGGGCATGGACGTCTGCCGGCGCGTCCTCAAGCTCGATCCCAAGTTCGTCCCCGCGCTCCACAACATGGCCGTGGCCTGCATGCTCGACGGGCAATGGTCCAAAGCCCGGTACTGGGTCCACCAGGCGCTCCTCGTCGAGCCCGACGACGGAGCGCTCCGCCGGCTTCGCCTCAAGCTCCGCCTCCACGCGCTGGCCGAAGTCTCGGCATGGTTGCTCGGCCCGCTTGGACTCCTGTGGCCGTCACGCCGACGCCGGCCCGCCTGAGGCAAAGCACCGCCGCGCATGAATCCGTCGGTCGCCAGCACCAGATTCCGCCGCGTCCTCCCGTGGGCCGCGTTCTTGGCGGTGCTGGTCGTCGCCACGTTCTTCGTCGGCGACACCGGCGTCTACAACGACGACTACTTCCTCAACCAGCGCGATCCCGTCACGGGCGAAATCGGCCCGCTGATCATGAACCGCCCTTGGCACCTCTGGCGGCCCATGACCCGGCACGTGCTCCCGCCGATCATCACCACCCTGTGGAACCACCCGTGGGCCCTCCACGCCATCAGCGCCCTGCTGCACGCGGCCGTGGTCGCCCTCGCATACGGGCTCATGCGTCGATTCCGCGTTCGCGCCGCCATCGCCGGTCCGTGCGCCATGGCGTTCATGGTGTACCCGGTGCACTTCGAGGCGGTGCTGTGGAGTTCGATCATCTGCACGCTCATGTCGGTCGTGCTGGTGCTCGGCATCTGGCACGCGTACGCGTGGTGGCTGACCGAGAAGAAACCGCTGTCAGGCGCTCTCAGGCTTCTCCTGCTCCTCGCGCTGGGCCTCTTGGCGTGGTGCGCCGCCGCCTTCAACGAGCAACCCCCGGGCGCTCTCGCCGCGCTGCCGCTGGCCGTCATGGTCCTCGGCCTTGCCGATGGCCCGACGCTCGCCCAGCGTCTGCGACGCTCGGCGATGCCGGTGGTTGCCGTCGCCGTGGGACTGGGCGTGTACCTTGTCGGCTTCTTCAGGCACCAGTTAGCAAGACCGCATCCGGATGTGACCAAGCACCCCCGGCTCTCCTTGCCGGAGCGCATCGAGGATCTCTGTCACAAGATCCCGGACGACATGGCCCTGCGTGAGTTTGGCAAGGGGGCATTCACCGAGGGCCTACGCGCCATTGAGAGCCATCCGGTGACCGCGGTCGTTGCGGTGATCGTGCTGGCCACCCTCTCGCTCATGTGGACACTCTTGCCTCGATCGGACGATTCGCCGTCTGACAGGCCTTCCCGACAGGCGTTGATGTGGCTCACGGTGCTCGGGCTCGCATGGATGGTCGCGGCCTGGATTCCCGTGGTGGCCGCGCATTCGATCACCAGCTCCCGCTTGTACTATGTCCCCGCGATGGGCTGTGCCATCGCCCTGGCTGGCGCGGCCAGCCTTTGGGCGCAGACGCGGGCCGCTCGGCCCCCCAAGCCGTCACTCGCGGTTCACGTGCTCTCGCGATTGGCGTTCTCAGCACTCATCGGCGTCGCGCTTGTAATGTGGATCGGCGTACAGGCCAACCTGAAACACCGGTGCGACCTCGATCGCACCGAGATCCGCCCGATCGTCGAGGCCCTCGGCCCGACCATCGAGCCCGACACATTCCTCGTCCCCGTCCGCATCGACAGCCGCGCGGTCTCCACGGGCTCGGAGCGGTTCGACGACTACTTTCAACCGTGCTGGTACTGGGAGTTCGCCGCGGGATGGCGGGCCCAGATGGCGCTCAAGTCGCAACGCGTGTACACGTTCCAGACCGGTCCCGGCGTGGGCGAGAGCCTGTGGGTCTCACCCACGGATCCCCTCCACTTCGGCATCATCCGGGCCAAGGCGACCCGTCCGAAGCCGGACAACATCACATCCTTGCTCATCCAATACAAGACCGAGGGCCGCCAAATCTCATGGGATCACGCGGTATTCTTTGAAACCCCGGAGGCGGGCGTCACCCGCCTGTTCACGCGCCTGCGCCTGCACATCCCCGGCGCAGCTCCCGTCGAGATCATCCCCCGCCAGATCGCGATCGCCCGGCCCGCCACTCCGCTGCCCGAGCACGTGCTCGATGTGTATCCGATCACAACCGCCCGTACTCGCGAGGCCGTGCCGACTACGAATACAAATCCGGGTACAGGGTCCGCTCAACCCCCTCGATGAGCGCGTGCAGGATGATCATGTGGATCTCCTGGATCCGGTCGCTCTGCTCGCCCGGCGCGATCCACTCAAAGTCGCACTCCCCGGCGAGCTTTCCGCCGCCCTTGCCGAGCAGCGCAACGGTCTTGCACCCCTGATCCTGCGCCGCACGCACCGCGCGGATGATGTTCTGGCTGTTGCCGCTGGTGCTCAGCACAATGACAACGTCGCCGCGCCGGCCATGGGCCTCCACCCACCGCGAGAACACGTTCTCAAATCCATAGTCGTTGGCAGCACACGTGATATGCCCCGGGTCGGTGCAGGCCAGCGCGGGCAGGGCAGGGCGTTCCTTGCGAAACCGACCGGTGAGTTCCTCGGCAAAGTGCATCGCATCAGCGGAAGAACCGCCGTTGCCGCAGATGAGCGCCTTGCCACCGGACTCGAAGCACTCAGCAAGCAGTTGCGCGACGATGTCGATGCGCTCCACCGCCGCGTGGTTTGCCGCAAACGCCTCGAGCGCCCCCGAAGCGTCGGCAACCGCTCGGGCCGCCCAGGAACTGTGATCGTGTCCGCTCATTAGGGCAATGATAGTGGCTCAGGGCTGGAGAAAGCTCAGGTGCAGTTCGGCATGGCGCAAGTAGTACACCTGCCAATCGGCGGTGCTCATGGCCCCGAAGAAAGGATGAGAGGCGTTCGGAGCCGCGCCGGCAGCGGCGGCGCGCCGGATCTGGGCCCGCAGCAGGCCCAGTCCCTCATCGAACGAGATGGTCTCATTCCAAAGCGTGTTGTCGAGAGGCTTCTTGAGTTTCAGCCCCGGCTTGAAGGGATGCGCGAGGATGCGTTTCTTGAGCAGACGACCGATGCACCGGGCCACAAACGGGGCTCGCTGGGGGATTCCGTCGAACGAGCCCTTCATCGGCAAGCTCAGGTGAAAGAAGATGGACCCGGGTGCGTGATTGCCGAGGTGCCGAAGCGTGCCGGCACGCTCGGCCGATTCGATCTTGTCGAGGTCCTTTGACAGGTCGGCCAGCGAGGCGTAGGAGACAAGCCTGCGTCGCGCGGTCTTCGTGTTGATTGGGTCGGCCATGGTTGGGGCTGCAGAGTGGGATGTTCAGGGTTGGAGAACGCTCAAATGCAACTCCGCGTGCCGCAGGTGAAACGTCTTCCACTCCTGCGGCGATAGCCTGCCGAACACCGGGTGCGCGGCACCCGGCTTTGCGTTCGGACGGTCGAGACGGGCAATCGCGGCCCGAAGTCGGCGGGCGCCCTCGTCGAACGAGAACGAGTCGTCCCAGAGCGCATTCTCCGCGGTCGAGCTCATCCGTACGCCCGGACGGAGCGGCGCCGCAAGCACCCGACGCTTGACCAGCGGCCCGACAATCCGAAGCACCAGCGGCGCGGCGTTCTTGAGCTCCGGCATGCCGTCAAACGACCCATCGATCGACGTCGTCAGGTGTCCGAAGATCGGCCCGGGCTCGCGGTTGCCCAACTTGCGAACCGTCCCGGCGCGCTGTCCGGCCTCAAGCCTGTCCAGATCGCGGGCAAGGTCGCCATAGGAGGCGAACGCAACCAGGCGCCGACGAGCAGATTTGGTGTCGATCATGGGAGTGAAGTTAGCCCGCCGCGCCAAGAACGGTCCGCACCCTCTCGATGAGCGACCCCATGGGGACAATCTCGCCCTTGCCCTTGTCATTACGAGCCTTGAACTCGACGCCCCCGGCCTCCAGGGCCTTGTCGCCGATGGTGATTCGCAGCGGAAGCCCGATGAGATCGGCGTCCTTGAACTTCACCCCGGGACGCTCGTCGCGATCGTCGATCAGCACGTCGTATCCCGCCGCGGCCAGCGAAGCCGCGACCGACTTGGCCGCGTCGAGATGCTTGGGATCGTCGTGCTTCATCAGCACCACAAGAACGTGGTACGGCGCGATCGCGGCCGGCCAGATGATGCCGTCGGCGTCGTGGTTCTGCTCCACGCTCGCCGCCATCGTCCGGCTCACGCCGATGCCATAACAGCCCATGATGACCGATCGCTTCTGCTGGTCCTTGTCGAGCACGCCGAAGCCCATCGCCTCCGAGTACTTCGTGCCCAGCTTGAAGATGTGCCCAACCTCGATGCCCCGTCCGGTCTCCAGCTTGGCATTCGGGTCGCGCGGCGAGGGATCGCCGGCCAGAGCGTTGCGGACATCCGTCACGACCAGATACTTGTCCGCCGCCAGCGGGTCCTTGCCTAGGTCGCGCTGCCAGTTGAAGTGCTTGACGTGATAGTCCTTCTTGTCGCCGCCCGTAACCCAGAACTTGGGCTTTCCGGCCGCGTCGTCGAACCCGATGGCCGCATCGCGGTCAACGAGCAGAAGCACGCCCTTCTTGCCCACCGCCGCTCGCGGCGAAACAAAGCCGATGGCGAACCCCTTCTTGATCGCCTCTGCCGGATCGGCAAGCGAGATGGATTTCACCTGCGCGGCGTCGCGCACCTTGCCCTCGTTGACGTCATGGTCGCCGCGCACCACCGCGAGGATGTACTCCTCACCAAACTTGGCAAGCTCCTCCGCGGTGGAGTTCACCTTGAACAGCACGCTCTTGAGCATGTGCTGCGGCTTGACCTTCATGAACTTCACAACGTCCTCGATGCCCGGACACCCGGGGGTGTGCGCTTCCTCGAGCGTCCCGCTGGGCTCCCCGACGAAATAGCCCTTGGAGGGCGCGGCACGCGGCCCGATCTCGCACTTCTCCACGTTGGCCGCATACCCCGTCGCCGGGCACTTGAGAATCGTGTCCTCGCCGCTCTCGGCGTTGACCATGAACTCGTGCGACGCGGACCCGCCGATCGGGCCGGACTCGGCCTCCACGATCGTGAACGAGAGCCCGCACCGCTTGAAGACGTTCGAGTACGCGCGGTACATCGCGTCATAGATCTGGTTCAGGCCGCCATCGCCCTCCACGTTGAGGTGGAACGAGTACGCGTCCTTCATGATGAACTCGCGACAACGGAGCAGCCCCGAGCGCGGCCGGGCCTCGTCGCGGAACTTTGTCTGCACCTGGTAGAGCGTGAGGGGAAGCTGCTTGTACGAGGTGACGCCGGCCATCGTGAGTTCGGTGACGGGCTCCTCGTGCGTCGGCCCCAGCGCGCTCACCGCGCCCTTGCGATCCGTGACCTTGAAGAGCAGCTCGCCGTAGTCCACATCTCGCTTGGTGCCCGCGTACAGCTCGATCGGCAGCATCACCGGCAGCGTGAGCTCGCTCGCGCCCGCCGCGTCCATCTCATCGCGCACGATGCGCGAGATCTTCTGCAGCGAGCGATGGGCCAGAGGCAGATAGTCATAGATACCCGAACCGAGCTTGCGGATGTATCCGGCGCGGCTGAGCAGCACGTGCGACGGAGATTCCGCGTCCGCGGGGGCCTCGCGCGCGGTGGGAATGAGCGTCTCACGCCAACGATGGACTACGCCGCGGCCGGGACGCGCAACACGATGCTCTGCAAGCGGAAGTGAGGATTCTGCCATAGGGGCGGATGGTACACGCGCCGCCCGCCAAACTCCGCGCCGGCTGCCGGCCGCCGCCGCTACACCGAGGCCGGCTCCTTGGCCAGCCCGAACGCATCGTGCACCACCCGCACCGCCTTCGCCCCGTCGGCCTCGGGCAGGATGCACGAGATCTTGATCTCGCTGGTGGTGATGTTCGCAATCGTGATCCCCGCATCCGCCAGCGCCCGGAACATGTTCGCAGCCACGCCCGGCTGGCTCTGCATGCCCACGCCGATGGCCGACACCTTCACCAGCCCAAGGTCGATCTTGGCGCGCCCCTGGCCCAGCGACGCGATGAGCTGATCGACGATCGGCTTCACGTCCGTCAGGTCGGCCTTATCGAGCGTGAAGATCACATTGCACCGCTGCCCGGGGTTTGGCCCGGTCTCGATCTCGTGCTGGATGATGTCGTCCACGCTGATCCCCGCCGCCGCGATCCGCTCGAACACATCACGCTGGATGCCGGGGCGATTGGGAAGGTCCTCGAGCGTCACACGCCCGAGGTCGTTCTTGAGAGCCACAATCGAAACGGCCTGACGGTCTTCCACGGAATCTCCAGTCGATGTCGGTGCGTTGCAGATGAGGGTGCCACGATTCGGATAGTCGAGAGGACGCTGGCTGTGCAATACGCGGATCGGCACGCCGGCTTTTTTCCCCAGTTCCACCGATCGCAGGTGCATGACACGAGCCCCCTGGCTCGCCGCCTCCATCATTTCATCATAGGAAATCCGCGCCAGCGGCCGGGCCTTGGGCTCGATCCGCGGATCCGTCGTGAAAACCCCGTCCACATCCGTGTAGATCTCGCACTCGTCCGCCCCGATCGCGGCGGCCAGTGCCACCGCCGTCGTATCGCTCCCACCGCGCCCAAGCGTCGTCACATCGCCGCTCGGCGAAACCCCTTGAAAGCCCGCGACCACCGGGATCTTGCCCTGCGCAAGCTCCGCCAACAGGCGCGTCTTGTCCACCGTCTGGATCCGGGCCCTCGTGTGCAACTCGTCCGTGTGCATGCCGCACTGCGAGCCCGTCAGCGAGACCGCCTGCAGACCCATGGCCTTGAGCGTCATCGACATCAGCGAAATGCTCACCTGCTCGCCCGTGGCCAACAGTTGGTCCATCTCGCGCTTGTCGGGAGTGTTCGTCACCGTCGCCGCCAGCGCGAGCAGGTCATCCGTGGTGTCGCCCATCGCCGACACGACAATGGCGACCCGATCACCGCGCTTCACCGCCGCCTGCGCCCGCTCGGCACACTTCCGCATTTTTTCCGCGTTGGCGACACTGGAGCCGCCAAACTTCTGAACGATGATCCGCGGCCGCGCCGACGGGTGTCCCTGCGATGAGTCCCGCCACTCGCCGGTCCCGCCGGCGGTTCCCGTCGATCCTCCCCATCCTCGAATCGCGTGTCTGCTCACAACGCACCATCCTTGCCAATTTGCCAACGGCGGCCGAAGACCGAAACGGCACGACCCACCTGCTGCAGTTTACGAAATTCCCCGCCCGCCCCGCCCAGCGACGCACCCCGCCCCCTGTCATTTATGTTTGACTGGAGCGGGCATCGGCGAAGTGGTGGTCGCGAGGATCTGGATATCCAGCCGCCCCGCCGGGTCAACCGCCGCGAGCGCTTCCCGCCAGCGCATGCATCCCGAGCAATGGGCACAGGGCCGAGCGTCCTCGTTCAGGCACCACCAGCAGGCGTTCAAAGGAACATCCATGTCCAGGGCTAGATCCATCAGTTCCGCGTCGGTCAGATCGGCGTACGGGGTCTCGATACGGACCGAACGAACCAGTGCGGCCCCATCGGCCGCTCCGGCCCGGGCCACATCCAGTCCGACGAGCTGTCCCGCGAGAAGGGCCCGGTCGCACACATCGGCCAAGGCATCGGTGTTGACGTCCTTGGCCGCACCCGCGTGGATCGGCCAGATCACCCGCGAAAGGCCGAACGAAACCGCCTCGATGGCCGCCGACAGCAGCATCGCCGAGGCCTTCGCACCAGCGCCGATGGGCTCCGCAAGCCCAGCAGCCGCCGAGTTCTGACCATTCGCCGTTGTGGACGGGCACTCGAATCGGATGGTGTTGCGTTCGCTTATCCCGGCCAGCGAGCACACATCCACCTGTCGCAGCACCGCCTCACGGCGCCGGGCCCGGGCGGGCCGATCGTCGGCCGGAAACCACGCCATGCAGCGGGCGTTGGCCTCGGCCGCAAGGTCAACCCCCGCGCGCGCGGACTTCACCGTCGATCCCGCACGAACCACGCCCTCCGCCCAGCATGCCACCAAGCCCGGCAGCGTGCCGGCGTTGATGATGAGCGCCGGGCCGTTTCGGGCCGACGTCGCGGACGGTGTCGATGTGGGACGAGGTCCGGGTTCCACGAGGAAGGGTATCGGCGGCCGTCCCGCGGACAATCCAAAAGAGGCCGATCTGTCGACTTTGCGAGGCCAAAAGGCCGATGGTCCGATGTACGCAATCGACAGGTGATCTCTCCGTTGAGCAGCCGCCCGGTGGAACCCGCCGGCCATTCACCCGGAGGACAAGTGAGCCCAAATCCCGTCCGCCACGACGCTGGACAACCCGCTCCGGGCCTTCCCCCGCGACTCCGCGGCGTGTTTTTCATCGTCGGCTCTCCCCGGTCGGGTACCACGCTGCTCCGGACCATGCTCGCCTCTCACCCGAGCGTTTGCATCCCCCACGAGACCGAGTTCTTCATGCGGGTGCCGGCCGTCACAGGCCCCGCTCTGCGGCGATCGGTCGAGGCGTACTGCCGTTCCGGCCCCTTCTCCAACCAGGAACTCAACAGCGCCGCGTTGCTCGCGGGACTGGACCGCGGCCTGCTCCGCACCCGCCGCGACGTGTTCATCGAGATGCTCTCGCGCCATGCCCGTCGGGCTGGCAAGACGATGGTCGGAGAAAAGAGCCCCCACCATTGCCGACATGTCGAAGCGATCGCCGCGGAACTGCCCGAGGCTCGGTTCATCCACATTCAGCGAGACCCCCGCGATGTGGTCGCGTCACGCCTGAGCATGGAATGGTCGGGACGGTCCATCGCCTCCGGCGCACGAAGTTGGGCGGCGATCGCGAATGAACACCGCCGGCTCCTCCGCGTCATGCCCGCCGACCGCTACACCGCCGTCCGGTTCGAGGATCTTCTCCGCGCTCCGGAGCAGGAACTCCGACGCCTGTGCACGTTCGTAGGGCTTGAGTTCGATCCGGCCATGCTGAGATTCGACCAGCGGGCCCGCGAGGGCGCTCGATCGTCCGATCCCGCCTGGGCGGGCGTGACGGTTCGCCCTCTCGAAGCCGACGCTGTGGGTCGCCACAAGTCCAAACTCGGCGAGCGCGGCATCGCCTCGGTCCAGCGATTTGCCGGGGCCGAGATGGCCCGCGCGGGATATGCCCTCGACACCCAGCGTCCGCGTCCGGATTGGTTCGCTGCCGACGTGCTGGAACTGATCGGCGAGCGATGGGCCAGTCTGGGCCGAAGCTGCCGCCGTCGACTCGGCCTGCACCAGTCCGCCCCCGCCGAGCACGCGTGGGCCAACAAGCGGCTCCGCCCCCGCCCAGCGCCCTGAGAGCGACACCACCCCTCAAAGATCCGATTCCAAAAACGAAACGGCCCGCCATCGATGCCGATGCGGGCCGCCTCAATCGGGGTGGGCGGATTCGAACCGCCGACCTTTTGACCCCCAGTCAAACGCGCTAACCAAGCTGCGCTACACCCCGGAAGTGTGCCCAACAGTAGGGCACTTGGGATGCGAGGGAAAGGCCGCCGCAGCCGGTTATTGCACGCTGAGCGTCCGCAGGTACTCCGCAAGGTCTGCCCGCTGGTCGTTCAACTGCTTTTGCAGCTTGGCCTGCTGATCGCGGTCGTCCTCCAGCTTCGTCTCCTGATCGGTGAGCTTGGTCACGTAGGTGGCGTAGAGCTGGCTGGTCTTATCGATCGCGCCCATGTTCTGGCGGATCCGGGTCTGATCCTTGGAGATCTCGTCCATCTTGGCGGTCAGCTCCGCGATCGCCCGCTCCGTGCCCGCGATCGCGGCCTGCTTGTCGGCGGCCTTTCGCACCGCGGCCATCACATCGTCCGAGACCTTGCCATCCTTCTTGTACACGAGCAGCGTGTTCATGTCGAAGCTCGCCACGCCCACGTCCTCGTAGCGTGTCCGCTCCTGCGCCACCGTGAACTTCTTGGCCTTCCCGGCCTCGATCGGGATGGTGAATCGGAACAGATCGGGCGTGAGCTCCGTCGGCTTGTCGGTCTCCACCAGTTCATACCCGGCGGCCTTCGGATGCTCAAGAATCAGCGTCCGTCCGTGGGCCGTGTCCTTGTTCGCAAGCTCGTACGACGTCGTGAGACGGTCCTTGAACGACTGATGGATGAACCCATCCACGATGGTGATCTTGGTCATCGTCGAGCGGCTCTCCGGCTTGGTCATCACGGCCATCTCGAGGTCCAGCGCATACGCGAGCATCCGCTTGTCGTTCTTGGGGATCTGCCCGATCTGCGCATCGCCCGCGTACGCCGCGCCGTCAAGCACGCTCAGCGGCCCGGGCAGCAGCGCCAATCCTGAGTCGTTGGTGATCTCCACGCCGCGCATCGGGAACTGCGAGCCGTCGGCGGCGTTGAAGATCGAGACCCGCCGGCCCGTCACGGCGGACGTCATGATCGGGATCATCGCCGACCGCTGCCGCTCAATCGAGACGGGAGACTCGACCTGGAACTGGAACACCTCGCCAACGCTCGCCGCCTGCGCGGCGGCACGCGGGGCGTAATCCGCCATCTCGCTGGCAGTGACTCCCGCGTATGCGTACTTGCCTTCACCCCCCAACCCGCCCGAACGGCCCGGCGCCATCGGCGCGGGAGCCGCGGCGGGCTTGGCCGCCATATCCGCCTTCCGGAACGACTGCGCCTGCATGGAGTTGCTAAACATCGCATCGGCCGAGCGGCCCATCTTCTCCCCTTCGGCGAGTTGATCAGCGTCAATCCCCAGTCCGAAGATGCGCGGCGCGACCCCCGGAATCGTCGGCACCGCCACCCACGGCCGCGCCGAGAAGAGCGGTTCATACAAGTCCATTTGGAAGCTCACCGGCCGACCCGAAACCAGCGACAACTGCACGTTGTTCCAGTCCTGATCCGTCGTGTTCTCCACAATCGCCCACCCCTGAACGGTGAGCTGCCCCTTGGTCTTGCCCTCGGAATCAAGCTCGGGCAGGAGCAGGCGGTACGAGGTCTTCCACACCGGCATCTCGTGGACATACCCCACGGCGACCCGGCGCTTGCCCGCCCCGGAAAACCGCAGGTCCACCGTCTTGGTCCGGTCGGCCCGATACTCCGCAAGGGCGCTCAGGGCCTTGTTGAGCTCGCCAGCGAGCTCCTTGTCCTGGATCTCAAAGGTCGTGATATCGGCGACGGAAACCGACCGCACCCCCGCGGCAGTAACAAGGTTCAGGAACGGCACATCAACCGCCTCATGGTCCTTCGTCCCGGGCTGCTTGCGTGTCTCCACGCCAAGAACGGTTCCGACGATGTCCGCCCCCGCCACTCCCACCTTGAGCGACGCCCCGCGCAGCTGGTTGAGCAGGTCGGGAACGCTGGGGTTGTTGGCGATGTTTATGCCAAACGACGCCAGCCGCTTGGCGAGCGGTTCCTTTGATCCGTACTGCACGCTCTCCACACGCCCGCCGTCCCGATCCAGGAGGATCATGGACTTCAGGATGTCATTGATCTGCTCGGTCCCGAACCGCAGTTGGATCTCCGCATTGTCGGCCACCTCGCCGGCCCGCTCAAAGTAGCCAACCCCCGAGCGATACAGGGTGATCTTCCGAACAGGCAGGCCCTCCGCGCCCTTCGCCACCGTGGCCTCCCCAACCTTCGGCTGCCCCGCGCGGCCCTCCTGAGCCATCGCCATCGAACCAAGCGACGCGGCCATTCCACAGACGACGATCATGGCCGCGATGGACCGGTGAGCATGACGAGCGAGCATGAGTGAACTCCTGAAAGACGATTCGATGCGCAAGGGTACGGTGCGCGTGACGTTGAAGGTCCGCACGCCCCACCCGGGACCCCATCGGCGCGCAGCCGCCCCGACCGTCAATGGCCGCCCGCCCCCGAACGTCTACGCACTCGCCGCTGAAAAGCACTCCATCCGCCGATAAGGATGGGCCGTCGCTCCCATACACTCGGCACCGCTTCACCCGCCATGGCACAGCTCCCCGTCCTGAACAATCCCCTCCCCGTTTCTCCGGGCCCCTCCCACTCCCACGACATCGAGCGGCTGGCCGCCGAACTCGCACAGGCGCTGGGCCCCGGCGCGGATGTGCGATTCTCCCCGCACGACCGGGGTCTGTATTCCACCGACGCCTCCCTCTATCAGGTCCAGCCCCTCGGCGTGATCATCCCCCATTCGATCAACGACGCCGTCCGCGTCGTCCAACACTGCGCGGCCAAACGGCTCCCCATGCTTCCCCGGGGCGGCGGCACATCCCTCGCCGGCCAATGCACGAATCGGGCCGTCGTCATCGACCTCACACCGCGCTGCCGCGCCGTGCGGACGGTCAACATCGCCACCCGCACGTGCGACGTCGAACCCGGCATCGGGATCGACGAACTCAACGACCATCTCGCCAAAGCCGACACCGGCCTGTTCTTCGCCCCCGATCCGGCAACAACCCGCCAGTGCGCCATCGGCGGAGCGATCGGAAACAACGCCGCCGGAGCGCGATCGGTGCTCTACGGCCGCACCAGCGAGAACCTCGAACGCATCGAGGTGGCCCTCGCAAGCGGCGAACGCCTCTGGCTGGGACCGAACGCGGGACGTGAGAACGCCACAGCGCGCCGGCTCGCAGAGGGCGTCATCGCCATCGTCAAGGCCAACTCCCGCCTGATCCGCGAGCGTTTCCCCAAGACGATCCGTCGAAACGCGGGCTATGGCCTCGACATGATCCTCGATCAGATCGAGGCCGGGGCCACGGCCGAAACGCTTGACCTGTCCAAACTCCTCTGCGGCAGCGAGGGCACGCTCGCGGTGACGCTCGGCGCAACGCTGAAGCTGCACCCGGTCCCCAAGGCCAAAAGCCTCGCCCTGCTGGCATTCGACTCGGTCGACGCCGCGATCGCCGCCGTCCAGCCCATCCTCGCCACCAAGCCCAGCGCAGTGGAACTCCTCGACGACGTCGTGCTCGACGCGGCCCGCGGCAACGAAGAATGTCGCAAGTACCTGGCGATCATGCCGCGATCCGAAGGCGGCGGTACTGAGCCTGCCGCGATCCTATTCGTCGAGTACTTCGCGTTTACTTCCGCCGAGGAACTCCGCCAGCGGTTCGCCGCCCTCCGGGCCGCGCTGCCCGAACTCTCGGCCGACGAGATTCGCGAATACACCGACGCTTCGAGCATGGCCAAGGCATGGGCCCTGCGCAAGGCGGGCGAACCGCTCCTGCACGGAATGGCCGGGCCCCGAAAGCCCATCACGTTCGTCGAGGACAACGCCGTGCCGGTCGAGCGCCTCGCCGAGTTCGTCCGCGAGTTCCGCGAGATTGTGACTCGCCACGGCACCCGAGCGGCGTACTGGGCCCACGCCTCCGTCGGCGTCCTGCACGTCCGCCCCATGATCGACCTCCGCGACCCCGCCGACCGCGAGCGCCTCCGCGCCATCGCGGTGGAGGTCGCCGACCTCGCCCGCCGCTGCGGGGGCATCATGTCCGGCGAGCACGGCGACGGCCGCGTCCGCGGCCCGCTCCTCGAGCGCTTCTTCGGCCCGGAGTTGATGCAGGCCTTTCGAGAGGTCAAGGCGCTCTTCGACCCCGAGGGCCTTCTCAACCCGGGAAACATCGTCGCGCCCGGGCCAATCGAGAGCATCACCACCAATCTGCGCGTGGACGCCGAGGCCGGCACCACCGACCACGGAGGAAGTGTCGAAGCGATCCCCACGTTCTTCGAATACGCCGACTCCGAGGGCTTCGGCCACGCCGTCGAGCAGTGCAACGGCGCAGGCGTCTGCCGCAAGCGCGGCGGAGTCATGTGCCCGAGCTACCAAGCCACGCTCGACGAACGCCACTCCACCCGAGGCCGCGGCAACGCGCTCCGACTCGCGATCACCGGCCAGTTCGCGGGGTTCAACGGCGCGGGCAAGCCCAACTGGGAAGACCCAGACACCATCGAGACACTGAACCTCTGCCTCTCCTGCAAGGCATGCAAGTCCGAGTGCCCCAGCAACGTCGACATCGCGCGGCTGAAGGCCGAGTACACCGCCCAGCGCTACCGCCAGACCCAGAACATCCCGCTCGCCGCGATGGCCACGGGTCATGTCCGCGTGCTGAATCGCCTCGGATCCGTCATGCCCGGGGTGGCGAACGCGGTGTCCGCATCAGGGCCCGCCCGGGCGATCATCAATCGGATGATGGGAATGCACCCGAAGCGGACGCTCCCGCGGTTCAGCAAGTCGCTCTACGCACTCGAAGGAGCAGCCCCTCCCGCCTCCACCTCCCGTGTCGTTCTCTTCACGGATTGCTTCACCACCTACAACGAGTCCCACATCGGCCTCGCGACCATGCGGATTCTGCGGGCTCTCGGATACGGAGTCTCCCTGTCCGGGTCGCACTGCTGCGGGCGATCGATGATCTCGATCGGAATGCTGCCGCAGGCCATCGAGACCATCGATCGCGCGATCGAATCGCTGCGACCCGCGATAGAGGACGACGCCGTAAAGGCCATCGTGGTCTGCGAGCCCTCATGCCTCAGCGCCATCAAGGACGACTGGCTGGGGCTCAAGTGCCAGTCGCCCCTCGACCTCCGCAAACGCCTCGCGGCCAAGGCCATGCTCCCCGAGGAGTTCATCGAACGATTCTGGGACGCCCACCCCACCCCCCCAACTCTTCCCGCTTCCGAACACCCGATTCTGAAGTCGAGCGTCCTCTTCCACGCCCACTGCCACCAGCGATCCCTCTGGGGCGCCGAATCGTCGGCAAAGCTCCTCCGCCGCCTCTGCGGCGATCGCCTCAAAGTCCTCGACACCGGCTGCTGCGGCATGGCGGGCTCGTTCGGTTTCGACAAGAGCAAGTACGATCTCTCGATGCGGATCGGCGAACTTTCCCTCCTGCCGATCGTTCGAGAGGCGCCCGCGGACGCGATCATCGTGGCCACCGGAACCTCGTGCCGCCATCAGGTGCACGATGGTGCGGCCAAGCACGCGATCCACCCGATCGAGCTTGCAACGCGTCTTCTGGCATAGCACACGAACTGTTCAGACCACCCCGCATCGATCCGGGCGCTCAAAGCCCCGCCGCACCCAGCCACACCGATGCCTTTTTGTCCAGCGCGCTCGCGATCGCCAGCAGGCTCTCGATGCTCGGCAGGTGGCTGCCGCGCTCCACGCTGGAAAGCTGGCTGACGCTGATGCCGCAGGCCTCGCTCAGATCCTTGAGCGTCCAACCCCGCTCGGTGCGCGCCAGTCGGATCTGCTTGCCAAGCTCGTGCCGAAGCCGATCCTGCGGGCGTTGTCCGAGCCCGAACGTCGCCGCGGCCCGCCCGATCGTGCGCCGAAGATCCTCGAGCGAGAACGGCTTGGCGAGGTAATCAAACACACCAGCCCCCCCACCATCGCCCTCGCGCCGAAGCGTCCGTCTCATCGATTCGAGCGTGGGGTACCCAGTGACCACAATCACACACAACCGCGGCCAGCGCCTGCGGATGTCATCAAGCACCCGTTCGCCCGACTCGCGCCCCATGTTCATGTCCAGCAGCACGATGTCCGGCAGCTTCTGCTCGGCGAGCGCGAAGAACTCGGCGGGAGTGCCGGCCGTGCGCACCTCATGTCCGCCTTCCTCGCCGTCGGCCTCAAGCACACTCCTGATGTACTCACGAAAGTCGGCATCGTCATCGAGCGCGAGAATGTTCAGCGAGAGCGGCGCATGCTCTTCGTGCTCGGCGTGATGTGCTTCGCCCGGGTTCATGGTGCACCCCTCGCCACCCGGATCGAGTCTACCACATCTCCCGCGCTTGGCCCGTGGGGCCCGGCCCCCGTCCCCTCTCCGCCCGTGCCCGACGCCTCCCCGCGTGCAACCGCTTCGCCCACGGGCAAGATGACCTCAAAGACCGCACCCGTCACGCCCGGAGCGTCGCTCCTGTTGCGGGCCACGATCACTCCCCCATGCTCGCGAACGATCCCCTCCGCCACGGCCAGTCCCAGACCCGTGCCCTTGGCATCCAGGCGCGTCGAAGCAAAGGGCTCAAACAGTCGGGCCATCACCTCCGGATCGATCCCGGGCCCATCATCGGTGATCGTCAGCGAGGCCCACCGTTGCTCCCGCGCCTCCGCCCCCTCACGCCCCGACGGTCTCATGACCGTCTCGCCGGTCACAGCAAGAAGGCGCGGCCCGGACCTCTGCCCTGCCGCCATCGCGTCCACCGCGTTGCGAAGCAGGTTCACAAACACCTGCACCATGCGGTCACCATCGCACCACGCCTGAAGGTCGGCCGGGACCTCGTTGGAAAGATCGATGGTCTTCGACTCGGCCGCGCGATCGAATCGAACAAGCGTCCACGCCTCATCGACCAGCGGACGCAGCAGCGTGGCCGCGCTGGAGGCCTCCCGCACCCGCGCAAAGTCCAGAAGGCTCTCGCTCAGCCGTTCCAGGCGGCCCACAACGCGGAGCATGAGCGCGGCCTCTCCGGGCGAAACCGCGTGGCCCCGGTCCAGCTTCTCCACCAGCCCCTTGATCACCGAGAGCGGTGTGTTCAGCTCGTGCGCGATGCCCGCCGACATCAACCCAAGGCTGGCGAGGCGATCCGCATCCGCCATGTTCCGGCGCGCCGTCTCCAGCAGGTGGTTCTTCCGCTTCAGGTCCGTCGCCACCTCCTCGAGCCTGCGTAGCGCATCGGCCAGGTCGGCCTCGTGCCGGCGCACGGCGAGGATCGAAGCGTTCCGCGATCTCATGATCTCCCCGAGCTCATCGGCCGGAATGCTTGCCTCGGGGATGATCTCCGCGTCAAACCGCCCCTCTTGCAGCGCGGCGTCGGCATCGAGCATGGTGCGGATCGGCCGGTACACATGCTGCGGCAGCACGAAGAGCTCGAGCGCGGCCGCCACCAGCGCATACACCGCCAGCAGAGCGATCGTCACTAGCGTGTACAACCGCACCACCGCATCCCGCGCCCCCTGCAAAACCACCGACACCGCGATGTACTCGCCGCGAGCGGCGTCGAACACCGCCACCGTCGGCGCCGGTCCGTTCAGGATGCCGCCCTTCGCCACAGCCTCTCCCGGGGATGGAAACGAGCTCGGTAGCGTCACCGGTCTCGCTTCGGCAGCCAGTTGCGTCGCCTGCGCTGCATCAAGGCCGACCTGCGCCGCCGTGCCGCGCCGCACGCTGACACCAACCTTCTCCGCCGACCAGCCACCGGTTCCCGCCCCCCGTCCCTCATCGGCCAGCATCGCCCCAAGGATCACGCCCGCCTCGTGAGCCTCGGCCTGCTTCACAACCTCCGCCACCGCGGGCCGAAGCGCAAGCATCAGGATTCCCGCCAGCGCCAGCGAAAAGCACGTGTGCAGCACGATCAGCTTGATGCGGATCCGCAGGCCCGCCAGCAGGCCGCGCCGGGAGCCGGAGTTGTGCGAGGGAAAGAGGCGGGCCACGGATGCCTGATTGTTGCCGCTAAGATCGCTCCACGTGAGCTACAAGCCCCGATCCAAACCCGCCGCCGTTCCCCCCGCCCCGCGCGATGCTCCGCTGGGCGACCACCCGCGCCACGTGGCCTGCCGCGCGCTGGCGCGCCAGGCCCGCCTGTTCCCGGAGTTCGATCTCGCCTCGCTCGACCGCCTCATGGAGGCCGAGGGCGCGACCATGAGCGACCTCGACCGGGCGTTCGCCCACGCCATCTACGACGCCGCGGTTCGCAACTGGCTCGTGCTCGAGTTTCTCCTCGGCCGCTGCACCACGCAGCCCTTTAGGGATCTGGAACCGCGTCTGCGCGGCGTCCTGATGGCCGCGGCCGCGCAGATCATCATCCTCGACCGCGTCCCCGTGCACTCATCGATCAACCACGCGGTCGAGTGGGCCAAGAAGGTGATCCGCCCCGGCGCGGGCGGCATGACCAACGCGGTGCTGCGCAAACTCGCGGCGTTCAGGCCAATGGACGAATCACGCCGCCGCGAGAAATTCAGCGGCGGACGCGACGAGGTGGCCGCCCCCGACGGTTCCGGCATCATCCTCGCTCAAGCCTGCCTGCCGGAGGAGGAGATTGACCGATTGGCGATCGCCACCAGCCATCCGCGGGCCCTGCTCGATCACTGGCTGAGGTCGCACCCGCTCCACGAAGTCCGCCGTCTTGCGTTGCACGGCGTGGTTCATCCCCCGGCCATCATCAACACGGCGCACGCGCAGCGGCCAGTCGAGGGCATGGCGGCCCACGATGTGCCCGGACATCACGTCTTCACCGGATCGGCAACCGCCCTCCGAGGCCTGTTGCGGGATCGTTCGGATGTGTGGGTGCAGGACCCGGCCTCGTCCGCGGCCATCCAGAGCATCGCGGATCTCAAACCAGAAATCATCCTCGACCTGTGCGCCGGGCAGGGCACCAAAACGCGCCAACTTGCCGCGACCTTCCCAAACGCCCAGATCGTGGCGACAGATGTCGATGAGGAACGCTTCGCCGCGCTCACCGCGGCGTTCAAGGGCTCGGCACAAGTCACCGTGCTCCCGATGAAGAAGCTCCGCGCCGAGTTCCACGCCAAGGGCGACCTGATCCTGCTGGATGTGCCCTGCTCGAACACCGGCGTGCTCGCGCGCCGGCCCGAGGCGCGATACCGGTTCAACGCAGACTCGCTCAAGAGCCTGACCGATGTGCAGAAGCAGATCATCGCCGACTCGATCCTGCTGCTGCACGATTCGCCCGCCCGCCGCGGCAAGATCCTGTACTCGACATGCTCACTCGAGGCGGAAGAGGACCACGCCCAGGCGCTGTGGGCCGACAAGTGGCACCGGCTGGGCATCTCGCGTGAGCGCACCGTCGTGCCGCGCGGCGGCCCCGGAGAGCCCCCAACCGGATTCAGCGATGGTTCCTTCGCCGCCCTGCTTGGTTGAACCGCTGCCGCTGGCATCGGTATGCCCATGAGCCGGTTCGTCCGGCAAGGGGCCGCGCATGAAATCGTCTTCGGCACCTCAATCGATCCAACCACGCCTCACCCAGCGAGTGCGTCTGTTCACGGCAGGCGTCCTTGGTTTGGCATTTGCCTTGACGCTCATTCTGTGCGTGTGGTCATACGCACGGCCCGCGTACGTCATCCAACACATTCAGACGCTCCCCGCGTCCATGCAGTGGGACCGGCTGCCGCCGGGAACATGGGCCGGATCACAGCGCCGCCTGATCGCCCTCGAACACGGCCGATTCTCCGGATCAACGCAGATCTGGTGGGATGCCGTGCCGCCTCCCACCTCCCCATCCTCGTTGGCGGGCATGGGCGCGGGCGGCTCATCGTTTTCACCCAACAACCTCGTATTCCCAAACTCTCGGTCGGTGCCCGCCGGGTTTGACGGCAATGGCAAGGCCACAACCTCCGCCTTGGAATGGGCCGTGCCGCTGTGGTCGCCCGTGGTCTTCTCGCTCACAGGCCTGACGCTCCTCCTGCTTCCCGAGTTGCTGGCCCTGTTCACCTTGCGCTCGCGGCGACGAAGGAGCCGCGGGCAGTGTGTCCGATGCGCCTACGACCTGCGTACACCCGAGGGGGCGAGCCTTGCGGTCTGCCCGGAATGCGGCCTTGCCGACCAGTCCCGATGAATGTCGCTTGATCCCGCCGCGCCGCTCCACGGATCCGGGGGTACACTCCGATCCCACCACCCGGTCTGCGGGCAACAATCCCGTCGGGTGAATGGAGAGAGTTGCGCGGCCCACGCGGCCCGTCCAAGGTGCTTGGCATGAAACTGACGGACATTCTCACCGCCGACTGCATCAAGTCGCCGCTCGAAGCGACGAACAAACAGGCGGCGATCAACGAACTGGTGGACCTGCTCGGCGCTCGCGGGCGCGTGCAGCAGCCCGCCGCACTCAAAGAAGCCGTGTGGACGCGGGAGATGACCCGCACCACCGGCATCGGTCTCGGCCTCGCGATTCCCCACGGGAAGTCGCCGGGGGTCTCGAACCTCGCCATCGCCGTCGGCAAGCCCGCCACCCCGATGGAGTTCCAGTCCATCGACGCCAAGCCCGTCAAGCTCATCATCCTGCTCGCCAGCCCGCCCGACAAGACCTCCGACCACATCCAGGCCCTGGCGCACATTTCCCGCCTGATGAACCTCGAAGAGTTCCGCCATCAGGTGTATTCCGCGACCACGGCCCAGCAGATCTTCGATCTGCTCAAGAGCCAAGAGCAGGCCTGACCACATTCCGGGCCCGACCCCTCCGCCCGACCGGCCGCACCTTGCGCCGTCGGTTGGGGCTCATATACTCCACATTCCAATGCCTTCCCCCTCCCACCCGGCTAAATCTCAGGGCTCGCCGGCACCCTCGCTTCATTCCTCGTCCACCGCCATGCCACGCCGCCCGATTGAAGTCGCCGCATCATCCGCTCCCGCGAGCATCCCCGATGCTCAGCGAAAGCTCCACAGCGCCACCCGCATCTCCGATCTTCCCGATATCGTGACAGCCCCGGCCAAGCGCGTGGACCAGTACATCGATGAAGCCTTGTCGAGCCTGAACCTCCCCGGCAACCTCGTCGAGGCGATGAAGTACTCGGCCCTCGGCCCCGGCAAGCGCGCCCGCCCACTCCTCTGCTGGCACGCCTTCGCCGCCGTCGCCCCCACCGCGAACGCCGCGCTCAGCCTTCCCGCGGCCGCCGCAGTCGAGCTCATCCACGCCTTCAGCCTCGTCCACGACGATCTCCCCGGCCTGGACAACGACGACCTCCGCCGCGGCCGCAAGACCCTGCACCGCCACACCTCCGAGGCCATGGCCATCCTCGCCGGCGATTGCATGCTCACCAGCGCATTCCAGGTCCTCGCCGAGCGCATCCCGAGCCTGACGCTGCAGGCGCGACTCGTGCACGAGCTCGCCATCGGCACCAACGGCATGATCGCCGGGCAGATCTTCGACACCCTCGGCGGATTCGGCCCGGGCCTGAGCGACCAGCAGAAACTCGAGCTCATCCACCGCAACAAGACGGGCATGCTCATCCGCGCCGCGTGCCGCATGGGCGCACTCACGGCCCTCGAATCTCAGCCCGGCGCGGGCCGCTTCGACGCCCTCGGCGCGATCACGCACTACGCCGAGGCCATTGGCCTGATGTTCCAGATTGTCGACGACCTGCTCGACGTCACCCAGTCCACCGAGCATCTCGGCAAGAAGGCCGGCAAGGACATCGAGGCCGGAAAACTCACCTATCCCGGCGTTATCGGCATCGAACCTTCGAGGGCCGAGGTGCGTCGTTTGCACGAGGTCTCCCTCGCCTCGCTGGAGGTCTTCGGCGAGGCGGCCGAGCCGCTCCGTCAACTCTCGACCTATATGGCCGTTCGAACCAACTGACTTCCACAACCGACAGCCCCGCTTCCGCGCGCGGCTGCCACTCTCGAATCACCACCATCTCCCAAACCAACACCAACCACCCCGCACTCGCCTCGGCTTCATTCTCCTCATTCGCGTAGTATCTCCGACATTCTCAGCGGCCAGGACGCGGCCACTTGTCCCCCAACGGTCCCGCACGGATCGCGCCCGGAACTCCCCTTCATGACCCCCCCAACACTCCTCGAAACGCTCAAATCCCCCGCCGACCTCCGCAAGCTCTCCATCGAGCAACTCCCCGAGGTCGCGGCCGACATCCGCAAGGCCATCTGCGATCAGATCGCCGTCTCCGGTGGGCACCTCGCTCCCAACCTCGGCGTGGTCGAACTGACCATCGCGATGCACTACGTCTTCGATTTCGGGTGGGACCGCCTCCTGTTCGACGTCGGCCACCAGTGCTATCCACACAAGCTGCTCACCGGCCGCCTGCCCCTGCTCAAGAACCTGCGCACCAGCGCGGGCATGTCCGGATTCCCGGAGCCCGCCGAGTCCCCCTTCGACCTCTTCCGCGTCGGCCACGCCGGCACGGGCATCTCCACCGCCGTCGGCATGGCCCGCGGCGACACCCTCAACCACGAGGGCTTCGATCCTCACACCAACCCCAAGGGCCGCCGCGTCGCCACCATCATCGGCGACGCCTCGATCGTCAACGGCGTAGCGATGGAGGGCCTCAACGGCGCCGGCACGCTCAAGCGCCAGTTCCTGGTCATCCTCAACGACAACGGGATGAGCATCTCCAAGCCCCAGGGCGCCATGGCCCAGTACTTCGATCGCGTCCGCCTCTCGCACACCTACGCCGACCTCAAGAAGAAGGGCAAGGAGATGCTGCGTGGCGTCCCCGGCGGCTCGCTCATGGCCGAGGCCTACCACCGCGCCGGCGAGATGACCAAGTCCGTCTTCCACGAGAACGCCTGGTTCGAGCACTTCGGCCTTCTCACCGCCGGCCCCGTCGACGGCCATGACCTCCCCACGCTCATCGAGTTCCTCGCCGAGGCGCGCGACCTCGACCGCCCCATGGTCCTGCACGTCAAGACCATCAAGGGCAAGGGCTACGAGTTCGCCGAGACCGACGCAAGCACCTTCCACTCCCCCGCCCCCTTCGTTCGCGAGGGCTGCCGCGTCGAGATCAAAAAGGACGGCCGCTCCTTCACCGGCGCAATCGGCGACATCATGGTCGACGCCATGAAGCGCGACCCCAAGGTCCTCGCCGCGACCGCCGCGATGCCCGACGGCACCGGCATCTCCAAGACCCTCGCCGCCTTCCCCGAACGCTCCTTCGACACGGGCATCTGCGAGAGCCACGCCCTCGACATGATGGCGGGCCTCGCCAAGACCGGCTTCAAGCCCTTCTTCGCCGTCTACTCCACCTTCGTGCAGCGAGCCTTCGATCAGGCCTTCCAGGAAGTCTCACTCCAGGGTCTCGCCGTTCGCCTGCTCCTCGATCGCGCCGGCCTCGTCGGCGGCGACGGCGCCGTCCACCACGGCTTCTGCGATGTGGCCATCCTCCGCACCCTCCCCAATGCCGCGCTCATGGCCGTCATCGACGAGCCCTCCCTCAAGGAGTGCATCGATTTCATGGTCGGCTACGAGGAAGGCCTCTCCAGCGTCCGCTACCCGCGCGACAACGTCTCCGACCTCGTCACCTCCCGCCTCGGCCCCACGCCGAAGTTCGAGCTCGGCAAGGCCCGCTGCCTCACGCCCGATCTCGAATCCCCCAAACACACCCCCGACGTCGCGGTCCTCGCCTTCGGCACCCCCGCCATCGACGCCCTCAAGGCCGCCGACGCCCTCAAGGGCGAGTATCAGGTCGCCGTCTACGACGCCCGCTTCGCCAAGCCCGTCGACGCCGCCCTCATCCGCTCCCTCCTCGATCGCCGCATTCCCGTCGTCACCGTCGAGGATCACTCGATCATCGGTGGCTTCGGCGCGGCCGTGCTCGAGTCCGCTCAGGAGATGGGCCTCGATGCCTCCCGCATCGTCCGTATCGGCCTGCCCGATTCCTGGATCATCCAGGACTCCCGCACCAAGCAGCTCGCGCAGGCGGGCATCGATCAGGCCGGGATCACACGGGCCATCCGCGCGGCCGCCGAACTCGGCGCCGCCAAGCCGGGGCGTCTCCCGGAAATCCACGTCGTCCGCACCGCGGCCGCCGCGGCCCGCTGATTCGATCAACCTTTGCCCAACCCAAAGGCCCGTGGACAACCGTCCGCGGGCCTTTTCGCTATCCTTCTCCCCATGGGCCGCTCCGTACTCCTCCTGGTCAATAGCGACAAGCCCGACGTGCTCTCCGCACTCGACGAAGTGCGCTCGCTCATCACACGCTCGGGCCGCGTCGTCGCCGAGCTCGGCGCGGCCGGCGGCCCCATCACCCCCGCGCAGGCCGCGGGTGCGGAGCTCATCGTCGTGCTCGGAGGCGACGGCACGCTGATGGCCCAGTCGCGCCGCTGCGTCCACCTCGGCCTCCCGATGCTCGGCGTGAATCTTGGCAAGCTCGGCTTCATGGCCGAGTTCGACCTGCCCGCGCTGCGATCGCAGGCGGCCTTGCTCTTCGACGGCACGCCGCTAGTCGTGCAGGATCGCCCGATGCTCCGCGTGACCGTCACGCCCGACGGCCCCTCGAACGACACGCCCCGCGGCCCCGGCGACCTCTGGCGCACCCTCGCCCTCAACGACGTCGTCGTCACCGCCGGCCCGCCATACCGCATGATCACCATCGACATCCGCATCGACGGCGTCGAGGGCCCCGTCGTGGCGGGCGACGGCCTGATCGTCTCCACGCCCATCGGCTCCACGGCGTACAACGCCTCCGCGGGCGGCGCGATCATCTCGCCCGACGTGCCCGCCATGGCCCTCACCCCACTCGCCGCGCAGTCGCTGGCCTTCCGGCCCGTTGTGGTCCCGGCGAGCTCAACCATCGAACTCAAACTCGATCGGGCCAACGACGATCCGCAGATCCCCGGTCTCGCGGGAGGCACCAGCGTCGTCCTCGACGGCCAGGTCGCCTGGCGTCTTCACGCCGGACAGACCGTGACCATCCGCCAGCACGACACCCCGGCCCGCTTCGTCCGCAACCCGCACGGATCGTATTGGACCACCCTCATCCGAAAGATGCGCTGGGCCGCGCCGCCGATGACGCGGGCCTAGGAAAAAAAAGGGCCGCCCGACCGGCACGCCCCCAACCGTGGAAGCACGCCGATCAGCCGGCCCGTGCGAGAGAGAGTCTGGTCGAACGGTCCTACGCCCCCGTCTTCACTTCGATCTTTCGGCTCCGCGTCGTCTCGGCCTTTGGCAGACGCAGCGTGAGCACACCGTTCTTGAGTTCCGCGCCGATCCGCTCGGTGTCGATGCCCTCGCCGATGCGGAACGTCCGTTCGTACGCGCCGACGCCGTACTCGCGAAGCACCGTCCGAGACTCGCCCGGCGTTCGGTCGGGAGCGCCCGCCCGAAGCGTGAGCACGCCGTTCTCAACGTTCAGATCGATCGTGTCGGGCCTCGCCCCCGGAACATCCGCCGTCAGAACGTACTCATCGCCCGTCTCGTAGATGTCGACCTCGGGACAAAACACCGTTGCGGCTCGCTCATCGCGCCGCGGCTCGACCCGCTTCGCCGCCGTCGCGTCCGTCTCCCCACACCCGCAGTGTCCGTTCGTGCCACAGTTCATGGTCAGGTTCTCCGTGTCATGTGCAGTGTGAATGCCTACCACTTACCCTCAGACCGCCTTCACCGCGATCTTCCGCGGCTTGGCCGCCTCGGCCTTGGGCAGCGTCACCGTCAGCACGCCCTGCTCAAGGCGGGCCGTCACCCTCTCCGTGTTGAATGGCACCGCGATTCGAAGCGATCGCTTGAACTGGCTCGCGCCGCCCGCCGCCCGTTCACGACGGTGGTAGGTCGCCGTCTCGGGGGCCGCCTCGGCTCGGGACCCGGCGATGGTCAGTTCGTTGCCGAGCGTGGTGATCTCCAGGTTTTCCATCGAATAGCCGGGCAACTCGGCCTCCACGTGCAGGGCATTCTCATCCTCCCACACGTTCAAGGCGGGAAACACCCGCGGCGAAGCCGAACCCGCTCCGCCGCCCGTTGCCGAAGCAAGCAACGAACCCATCAGCCGCTCAACCTCGGGGGCCGCGGCAAACTCGGTAAACATCCCGGGAACTCGGCAGGTCAACATGGAAAATACTCCTTGCAATGCAACTCGCTTGGCGATTCGCGGCCGACACTCGGGCCGACATTCCGGTCGTAGTGAATACAAAGTCCGTGCCAAACGGCCTCCCCGCCCGGCCCGGGTGGTGCACGTCGGTTATCTGCGCTTCCCCGCCGCCCACGCGCCCTCGTCGGTTGTCAACTTGGCAGTCGCGGCCTGCCAAGGTGCACACTCGGTCGCCCCGGCGGCCCCGAACGCCCGTTCGGACGCGCCGGCGAGTCCCGCCGGCTTTCCGCAGTTGGCATCCAACTTGATCAATACCCTTCCGGCGATCGTCGCGCGCCGTTCACGCCGCGCCCCCCCCAAGATCGGGTATTTCCATGACCGCCAAGTTCCAGGACTACTACCAATCCCTCGGTGTGCAGCGCAGCGCCAGCGCGGACGACATCCAATCCGCCTATCGGAAGCTAGCCCGCAAATACCACCCGGATGTCAGCAAGGAACCCGGCGCCGACGCCAAGTTCAAGGAGATCAACGAGGCGTACGAGGTGCTCAAGGACCCCGAAAAGCGGAAGCGATACGACGCGCTGGGGGCCAACTGGAAGCAGGGTCAGGAGTTCCGGCCGCCGCAGGGGTGGGGCGGTCGATCCGCGGGCCCAGGCGGCAGGCGCGTCCATGTCGATTTCGGCGGAGGGGGAGGAGGAGACTTCAGCGAGTTCTTCGAGTCCATCTTCGGCGGCGGCATGGGGGGCATGGGCGGGATGGACCACGACGACTTTGCCGAAGCGATGCGCGGAGGGCGCCCCGGCGGCGCAGGCGGTCGCGCCAGCCGAAAGAACCACCGTGCCCAGCAGCAAGGACGGACGCAGGAGGCCGAGATCAGCATCCCGCTGGCCGACGCCTTCCACGGCGCAACGCGTCGAATCACGCTCAGCACCACCGACGAGATGGGCGAGGAATCCACCCGCAGCTACGAAGTCCGCATTCCCGCGGGCGTCACCGACGGATCCACGATCCGCCTTCCCGGACAGGGTGGCGAAGGGTTCGGCGGTGGCCCGGCGGGAGATCTGCTTCTGCGTGTGAGCATCGCCGCGGACCCGCGGTTCCGCATCGACCCGGAGCACAAGCACAACCTGCACACCACCCTCAACATCGCACCGTGGGAGGCCGCGCTGGGCGCACGCGTGCATCTCGCGACCGTCGACGGAGAGATCACCATCACGATCCCCCCGGGCTCGCAGAGCGGCCAGAAACTCCGCATCAAGGGAAAAGGCCTGCCCACGCGGGCCAAGTCCGACGGATCGGGCGGAGCCGCGGCCACGCACGGTGACCTCTTCGCCGAACTCAGGATCGTCACGCCCAGAACGCTCACCGACGAGCAGAAGGCCCTCTGGGAACAACTGGCCGCCGCCTCGAACTTCGACGCCCGCGCGTCGTAAGAATCTCGCCGCCGGAGCCTGTTTCCGGCACAAGGAACAGCCATGCAGACTCTCGGGTACATGATGGGCTTTGGATACGGCTTCGGCCCCTATGGCGGCTGGGCTCCGTGGCTGCTGCTCGTGCTCTTTCCCGCGCTGCTGGGCATCTGGGCCGCGTGGCGGGTGAAGTCCGTCTTCGGCTGGGCCAACAAAGTAATGGCCTCGTGCGGAATGTCCGGCGCCGAGGTCGCCGCCGAGATCATGCGGGCCCACAACATCACCGACGTCACCGTCGAGGAATCGCACGGCTTCCTCTCCGATCACTACGACCCGCGCGCCAAAGTGCTCCGTCTGAGTTCCGACGTCTTCCACGGCCGCTCCGTCGCCTCCATCGGCGTCGCGGCCCACGAGGCCGGCCACGCGCTCCAGCACGCGGAGGGATACGCCCCGCTCAAGCTCCGCAGCGCAGTGGTGCCCATGGCCCAGGTCGGCGGCGTCGCGGCCAACATCGCCCTGATGATCGGCATGTTCGCCTTCGCGCTCATCGGCCCCAAGCTCGGCGTCCCCCTGCTCCTCGTCGGCGTGATCGGCCTCTCGGCCATCGCCATCTTCCAGCTCATCACCCTGCCCGTCGAGTTCGACGCCTCCAACCGCGCCAAGTCCATCCTGACCAGCACAGGCATCCTCACCGCGGGCGATGAGACCCGGGCCATGCACAAGGTCCTTAACGCGGCTGCCATGACCTACGTGGCCGCGCTGATCTCCACGCTCGGAACGATCCTGTACTACCTGCTCATCATTCTGTCCAGCGGCAACAGCCGTCGGAACTGAGCCCGCGCCGGCTTGCCTAGGCCTTTTTGATGCGCCCCACCAGCGTTCCCCCCTTGACCTCCACACCCTTAAGCTCGCTGTCGAGCGCGTCGCGGTTCGGGGCAAAGGCCATGGCGGTTCGGGCGGTGACCATATCTTTCTTCACAAGGTCCGCCAGCGCGTTGGTGAAGCTCTGCATCCCCTCCGGACGGCTGGCGTTGATGATGCTGGGGATGTCGTTGTCCTCGCCCTCGCGGATCTTCTGCTGCACGATGGGCGTGTTGATGAGGATCTCGCACGCGGGAACGATGCCGCCCTTGCCTCCGTTGAAGTTCTCGACAGCCGGGAGCAGCCGCTGCGCCAGAATGGCCCGCAGCGTGTTGGCCAGCGACGATCGCAGGAACCCGTGCTCCTCGCGCGGAAAGAACTCGAGGATGCGGTTGAACGACTGCATCGTGTCGGCCGTGTGCAGCGTGGCAAAGACCAGGTGCCCTGTCTCAGCGGCCTGAATCGCGGCCAGCACGGTCTCATGATCGCGCAGCTCGCCGATGAAGATCACATCCGGGTCCTGACGCACCACATAGCGCAGGGCCGTCTTGTAGTCCGGCACGTCGATCCCGATCTCGCGCTGGCTGATGATGCTCTTCTTGGGCACGAATCGATACTCGACGGGGTCCTCCACCGTGATGATGTTGCACGCCTCGGTCTGGTTAATCTGCTCGATCATCGCCGCCAGCGTCGACGATTTGCCCGATCCGGTGATGCCCACCACCAACACCAGTCCCTCGTTGGTGCGCGAGATGAGCTCGCCGTACACCGGCGGGACATTCAGCTCGGCGTACGAGGGAATCTCGGCCTTCACGCGCCGGATCGCCGCGTTCACGTGACCGCCCGCCCGGTACATGTTCACGCGGAATCGGTCTCCCTCGGAGTTGAACGTGGCAAAGTCCAAATCGCCGCGCTCGTCGAACTTCGGGCGCAGCTTCTCGGGCACGATCGGGTCGAGCAGGTGGTCGGCCTCTTCCGGATCCAGCGGCCCCGACCCGATGGCCCGCAGCACGCCGTGAATGCGGTAGGTCGGCGGCACCCCCGGCTTGATGTGCAGGTCGCTCGCCGAATGCTGCCTCATGCCCAGGAGCATCTTCTGGATCGTGAACGCCGCGTTCAGCATGGCGAGCCCTCCGGTTGTATTACGAGCCCTCCGCGCAAGCGGAGGTCCGTCTGCGCTCAGCATACCACCCCCCACCCCCGCCCGCACCCCCCGAAAACTTACCCGAAGTGCCACCGCCTCCCTCAATACGCCAACCCCACCCAGATGTCGTTCACATTCGTCCCCGTCGGCCCCGAGGGAACCACGGCCGCGTCATTCCCCAGCGCCGCCACAAACGCGTGCGAGTCATGGGCCGTAAGAGCCCGCGCCGCATCCACCCCCGCCGCACGGGCAATCCCAACACTCTCACCCGTCACGAGCGCACCCGAGTGCGCTCGCCCACCGGGCGGACACACGCCATCCACCCCATCGGTCGCCAGAAACATCGCAGCCACCCCGCCGTGCCCCGCCATCGCGATCGCCGCGGACAGCGCGGCCTCCTGATTCCGCCCACCATGCCCGGTGGCCCCATTCGACGGCGAGCCAACAGTCACCGTCGTCTCCCCACCCCACACCAGCGCCACCGGCCTTCCGCCCGCGCCCTTCCCCTTCGCCCGCAACAGAGCGCCGGCAAACGCCTCGCCCAGCATCCTCGCCTCCCCATCCACATGCATCCGCGCTTCGGCAATCGAGAATCCCTGCTTCTCGAGCGCATCCCGCGCCGCCACCACCGCCATCGCGTTCGACCCCACGATCACATTCGTCGCATTCTCCACCGCCGGCGGAGGCGGCGCGGGCTTGGCCATCATCGCCCGCAACCTCGCCGTCACACTCGGCGCGGCCTCGGTCACCCGACGGATCTCCAGTACCCGCAGAGCCTTGTCCGGCATCGGCCGCCCATCCGCCGTTGGCCCGGAGGCAATCACCTTCACCGAGTCGCCCAGCACATCCGACAGAATCAGCGAGTGCACCGGCGACGGCGCGGCCAGCCGCGCCAGCCCGCCCCCCTTGAGCTGCTCGCAGCACGTCCGCACCACATTGAGCTCCGCAATCGTCGCCCCCGCCCGCAGCAGTGCATCGGTGATGGTGCGGATATCCGAAAGCGTGATCCCCGTCTGCGGAAACGTCAGGTGCGCCGACGCCCCGCCTGAAATCAACGCCAGCAGCGGCAACCGCCGCGACGACGCCAGCCGCGCCGCATCACTCGCGGCCCGCGCCCCGATCAGGTTCCGCTGGCTCGGGAGCGGGTGGTCGGCCTCGAATACTCGGATGCCCGCCGCGTGCAGCACGGGCGGGCACTTGGTGCCCACAGGTGCCATCACCACTCCGACCGAGGGCTTGATGCCGCACCGCTCCACCGCCGCCCGGGCCATCGCGATCGATGCTTTTCCCGCGGCGACGAGCATGCCGCCCCGCAGCCGCTCCGCCAAAGCCTCGTCGGTGGGCCAGTGACGGACCACCGCCTCGCCCGGGTCGGCCGAGGCGAGCACCTCGGCCACCACGCTCCGGAGGACTTCCGGATGCTGGGCGAAGCGGGTTTCGGCCACGAGCGGTTGCGTCAAACCAAACCTCCGGGTACCGTGCGGGGGCCCGATTGGACCCGAACGCCGCACCGTCACCCGGCAGGATACCGCATGTCGCAGTTGCCGCCTCCCCTCCCCCCACTTCCCCACAACCCCCCCGGTTCCGGATCAGGATCACACTCATCCCCGGACACCTTCCCGGAGTTGATGCCCCCGATCATGCCCGGCCCGCTGGGCGGCAACCTTCAGGCTCACCGGGCGAGCACGGTGCTGGGGCTTGGAATCGCCGCGCTCGGGGTCGTTCTCCTGGACATCCTCGGGCTCGTCAGCCCCATGTGCTGCTGCGGGGCCTCGATGATCTCGATCGGGCTCGCCATCCCCGCGCTGGTGATGGCCAACAAGGACCTTGCCGCGATGGCCGCCGGTCGAATGGACCCGGCTGGTCGTTCCAACACCAATGGAGGTCGCATCTGCGCCATCATCGCGCTGGTGATCTCCGGCCTTGCCATTGTCGGCGGCATCATCGCGGCGATCGCGGGGGTGGCGTTGATGAGTGCCTTTGGCGCCGGCGGCCCGGGGGGCGGATTCGGTCCCTGAGCTGAACTACTCCAGCAGCCACCCCTTCTCCGAATCCAACCGAAGCAGCGTGCCGGCCGAGTCTGCATCGACCGGCGACTCGCGCTGCATCGTTGCCTCCATCACTTCTTCCTCGCCGACATGGCGCAGGATGCTCTGCTCCACGTAGGGCTGGATCAGCGGCCAATCCGCCACGATGTCGCCCGTCAGGTGCAGGAGCGGCAGGCCCACGTGGGAAAGCACCTCGTCGGTCATTCGATCTCGCCCGCCGCCCACCGCCCGTGCGTTGGTCGGGCGCGCATCAAACATCACCGCCACGAGCGGCTTCCACGTTCGCCGATCGCACAGCACAAGGTCCAGCGACCGCAGCCGCACGCGCTTCCGCCATTCCCGCCAGTCGGTCGGGTCGCGACCGTCGGGCGGGGTCGGCACGACGAGCGTGTCCATCCGCACGCGCGGGCAGACGATTACCCATGCGGGCACGCGGCGGTAGAGCCCGTTCACGAAACGACCAACGAGATTGCCGAAGATCGCGTCGCGGAGCGCGAAGGGCGGGGTGGTGAGGATCATCTCGCCATTGGGCGTGTTGACCATTCGCCCGCTGACTGGAGGGGGGGGGGCGGGTGGTTCACCATGGTCTTCCGGTTGGACGGCGCGATGGTCCGCGGCGGGGCGGACGGGCGGTGGGGTTTCGGCGATCGGCGGCGGCGGCTCCGGCGCGGTTCGCTCGGGGGCGATGGGGATGCGCTCGGAGGTTTCCTGGATGGCGTATCGCTTCCGCCGCTCCTCCACCACCCGGCGCTGCTCGCCGCGCGCACGCAGCAGCCAGACGCCGGCCGCGACGGCGACGAGCGCACACAAGCCTGCCAATCCCCAGAGCGCGTAGATCATGCGAGCAACGAGAGGATACGAACCGGAAAGCGGACCGCCGCCTCGGTCCTCCTGTGGTGACTTCGGCGGCGGTCCTGTTCTGCCCTCGGTCTTCTATACGGGCGGCGCGGCCGCATCTGGCCGCGCGACCCGAGAAAACCGCAAACTTCATCATCTACCACGTCAGTTTGGCGATCCGGGCGGCCGCCTGGGCCAGCCGGGGGGACTCGACCGTCAGGGCGACCCGGAACCACTCCCGGCCGCGGGGGCTGAAGCCTGCGCCGGGGACGACCACGGTGTCGGCCTGCTCGAGCAGCTTGGCCGCGAAGGCCATGGAATCGAGGTGGCGGCCGTCCTTGCCTTTGGGTGTGCGGGCCCAGACGAAGAACCCGGCCTCGGGCGTGTGGACTTCGCATCCGGCGGCGCGGAGGCCGGGGACGATGGTGTCGCGGCGGTCGCGATAGAGGCGACGCATGCGTTCAACGTCGGGGTGCTGGTAGTTGTCGAGCGCGGCCGCGCCGGCGACCTGGATCGCGTTGAACACGCCGGAGTCGACGTTGGCCTTGATGCCGGCGAGGGCGGTGATGATGTCGGCGTGGCCGACGGCGAAGCCGATGCGCCAGCCCGTCATGTTGTAGGTTTTCGAGAGCGAGTGGAACTCGATCGCGGGGGTGCTCTCGATGTCGGCGTTCGACGCCTGCCAGACCGAGATCGGCCGATGCTCGAAGTAGAGCTCCGAGTAGGCGAGATCGGAGGCAAGGATGCAGCCTCGCTGCTTCCCGCGCGGCCCGTCGTTCCACGTGGAGTTCGTCCACTCGACGGCCCGCTCGAAGAAGGGGACATCGGCGCAGGCGGCGGTGGGGTTGCTCGGGTAGTTGAGCCACATGATGCGGGCGTTGGCGGCCGCGCCGGGGGAGATCTCGCTGAACGTCGGACGCCATTCCGTGTCGGCGGAGACGGGCATCTTCTCGACCTTGCAGTGGGCGAGGACGGCGCCGATTTCGTAGACGGGGTAGGCCGGATCGGGGACGAGGATGGTGTCGCCGGGGTTGGTCACGGCCCACGGCAGGTGGGCGATGCCGTCCTTGGAGCCGATGCAGCAGACGATGTGGCGCATCGGATCGACCTTGACGCCGAAGCGCTCGTGCATGAAGCGTGCGGCCGACTCGCGGAAGACCTTCAGGCCGCCGCCGACGGCGGGGTACTGCTGGTTCACGAGGTCGCGCATGGCGGCGTTCATGGCCTCGACGATGAAGCCGGGGGTGGGCTGGTCCGGGTCGCCGACGCCGAGGTTGATCACATCCGCGCCGGCGGCGATGCGCTCGCGTTTCTTCCGGTCGATCTCGTCGAAGAGGAACGGCGGCAGGGCGGCCAGCCGGTCGGATCGGACGGGGATCGAGCGGGGAAGAGCGGACAGCGCGGCGGACATGTGACCCTTTCTTGCAAGAGGTTGGGGAACTCCGGATGTTATGACGGCCCGAGGCTGTGAAGGGTCTCACGGCCTGCGTTTGAATCGCCCCCACCGCTCCATGATTGCGCCGAGGCCGACGATGACGGCGACGATGGAGTAGAGATAGTCCATCGGCCCGCTGGCCTTGAAGAACGTCCACCAGACGGCCCAGACGAGCAGGCCCGCGCCGCCGGCCATGGAGACGAGCCCCCCCACCCAGGGCTGGAACGTGATGCCGAGGAGGATGAGCAGCGGGCCGAGGTAGCTGGTGCCGCCGGACTGGACGATCAGATAGATGCCGTAGGCGATGAGCACGACGCCGAGGATGGCGCCGAGGTAGTCGTTGGGTGAGGCCGTGGGGCGCGGGGGGGTGGGCGGAGATGATGGGTCGGTTGGGGGTAGGTCGGCCATTGGGGGCTCCCGGGGCTTTCGTTATACCACAGTTGTGGGAGTGTGGGTGCGGGGAGCGGGGGAGCTAGGGAGCATGGGAGCAGGGGAGCAGGAGAACAGGAGAGCAGGAGAACAGGAGAGCAGGAGAGCAGGAGAGCGGGAGAGTTGGAGGCAATGGGATAGTGGCCGCAGTGTTGCGGGGATTGGTTGTTGGAGTGTGTGGGGCGAACGGGAGTGAAGAGCCGCCGCAGGGTGGCGGGCCATTCGGTCAGGAGGAGTCGGTGGGGACCTTTGGGCCGACGTCGATGCGGTCGACTTCCCAGAGGACGGCGGCGGGGGTTTTGTTGGCGGAGAAGTGGACCGTGACGGTGCGGTGGTGGTCGGGCCAGTGGAGGGTGACCTGCTCGGCGCAGGTGTCGGGGACGTTGTTCGGGTAGCCGGGGGACTTGGATGTGGGCTCGGTGTCTGCGCCGTGGAGAATGGCGCAGGAGAAGCCGGTGAGGGCGCCCTCGTCGCCGGGGTCTTCGAGATACTCGGCGAGCGCGCGGTCGCGATCTTCCTGCGGCTGACCATACCGCTTGTACGTGTACTTGTGGCGGTAGAGCGTGACGAGGCCGGCGTTGGGGGACGGGTTGTCGTTGTCCTGGAGGCGCGTGAGCACGCGGATGAGGCCATGACGCGCGGTGTGGCACCAGAGGGGGTATTCGGGCGCGGGCAGGGGCGTGCGCGGGGTGGGTTCTTCGTCGAGGTCTTCGTCGAGATCGTCGGTGGCCGCGGCGGCACCGGGGATGCGGGGCCAGAAGGGATTGCGGTTGGAGTGGCGGCGGAGGATGGCCGTGGCCGCGCGGCGCTTTTCGATGGGGTCGTCGGTGGTGTCGAGGATGGACTCGAGGGCGGTCAGGGCTTTTTCGCGGGCGACTTGTTCACGCTGGTGGAAGGCGAGGTCGCGGAGTTCTTGCGCGGCGGCGATGCGGGTGCGGGTGCGCGGGTCGACGAGGATGTCGAGGACTTTGGAGAGAGGGAGGCGGAAGCGGAGGGCGAGAGATGTTGGATTTGGGATTTCAGATTTCAGATGTGCAGAGCCAGGAGCTTCGGGGAGGGAGCCGGAAATGATGGCTTCGAGGATTTGGTCCTCGATGGGCGGTGCGCTCTGGGGCTCGGTGACGAGCATGGACTTTGGGACCCCCTGGCCGCGCGTGGTGCGTGGCGATGGGGAGTATGGCGTGGGATTTGGGGGAGGCAAGGGGAATGTTTGGGTTTTGGACGGAATTATTGAGAGGGGTGAGGATGGAGCGCAAGCCCTTGGTGGACAGGGCCTTGCGTGACCGGTGTGCCAAGTCGAGTTCTGGGAGGGGCGGTTGGGATCGTGTTGCACACTCGCACTCCCTTGCGGAGGAACCGCAAGGAAGTGGCACGGATCGTGGGGACACCCGCCCAAGGAAACGCAGTTCCGCCCGCCATCCGCTGTGCTATCGCAGTAGGGAGATCCTCTGGAGTTCGCTGCAAAAGGTGGGGTGCCGGTGGCCGAGCACCGCGGCAAATAGCTCTTGCTCGGGCTGCCGCATGGCAGAGACAATGCCCTGCCATTTAGCAACATAGTGATTTCCACGTGTCTGCTTGACCTTTGCCCCCAGAGGCTTCGCGGCCAGTGCCAGCACGAAGCCGCCGACGCCGAGGAGCGGGTGGACCCTTCCCAGCACTCCAGCGACGGCTCCAACGCCTCCCGCAACGCCCGCGACGGCCGACCCAACGTCCGCGGCCTTTGATTCAATCGCGGCACGCGCAAAGTCAGCTTGCAGCTGATCCGCTAGCCCAACCATGCGGCTTAGGAGCGTCGACGCGGCTATGCCAACTTGCTCTTCGGATGCACCAGGCCACGTTGCGGCGCGAACTGCCAGCACATTGATAAATGCGGCTTGGCGTGCCGATTCGGCCTCCCGGGCGATCCGCGCGGCCTCTGCGGCCCTCGCAGCCTCTTCGCGCTGCTTGGCCGCCGCTTCCTCGGCAGCACGGCGGGACTCCGCAGCGCGAGCCTCCTGTTCAGCCCTTCGAGCAGCCTCGGCCTCAGCGAAGGCTCGTGCCCGCTCGCGCTCCCTCTCGACCCGCTCTTGCTCGACTCGAGCGGCCTCCAGAGCGCGAGCCTGCGCTAGCGCCTCCGCTCGACGTCGCTCCTCGGTGCGTCGAGCTTGCTCGCGCTCACGAAGGCGCACCCGACACGCAAGACACGCCTGGTCTCTTTGCGAGCCGCTCTGACCGAATCGCATGAATTGCGTGAGCGGCTTTCTTTCACGGCAGACCACGCAGTAGCCCGGTTCGGGCTCAAGTGAAACTGCCCATACAGGCTGCTTGGCGAAAAACGTCACGCCGCAGTCAAAGCACTGAGCCGTCCGCCCGGCCCACAACAAGGTTCCCGCGCATTGAGGGCAAGGGATGTGCCCGGCCGGGTCCGCCATACCACATCAGCATATCAAACACGGCCAAACTACGCAAGCGCAACGAGCCGACTGTAAGGGCGATGCGAGCCGCAACGAAACGCGATGCCACCCGCCCCTTCTCAGAGTCCGTCCGTGCGGGGCGAGGGAGTGGAGTGCGCGTCGGATGCGCCCCTCACATGCGCTTCATATGCTTTTGGCGTCCCTTACGAGCCGCTAAGAGAGCCTCGCATGCCCCCAAAGCTAGATGTCGGATCACATGTCGGCCCCTTCGTTCTGGGCAAATGGCTGGGGGGAGGGGGTAATGGCACGGTCTGGCACACGAAGTCCGCCCGTGGCGAGGCCTGCGCCATCAAAGTTCTTCGACCTGACATTCGGCACGACGACGGGCTCGCAAGATTCAAGCGCGAAATCGCCGCCCTCAAGCAATTGGGGGCCTTGCCGGGAATTTTGCCGCTTCTCGATTCCGATACCTCAGGAACTTGTGGATACATCTGGTACACCATGCCGGTCGCCGAGCGGCTTCGAGTTCGCCTAGGCGCAGACCCGAGTCTGGCTGCCGTCTGCGGGGCAATTGCGAACATCGCGCAGACTCTGCACACGCTGCACGCAAAAGGAGTCGTCCACCGCGATATCAAGCCGGACAACTTGTTCTGGCACAACAACAAATGGTGCCTCGGGGACTTCGGCCTTGTGGACTTGCCGGGTGCCGAGAATCTCACTGAGGACGGACAAAAGCTCGGCCCTGCCTACTACATCGCCCCGGAGATGCTAAATAGTGCGGCAAGTGCGGATGGCAAGAAGTGTGACGTGTACTCGCTTGGGAAGACGCTTTGGGTCCTTGCGACTGGCCAGAGGTACCCCCTTCCTGGCGAGTGCGATTCGGCTCTTAAGGGTGCCGGAGTCTCGGCGTACGTCTCACACGAGAGAGTCAAGAGTCTCGACAATCTCCTTCTTCGGATGACGCGTCATGACCCCTTGATCCGCCCCGACGCACAGTCGGTCTCCAAAGAACTCATGGCGTGGGTCTCGCATCCCCCCGCGCCGGTCGGAGAGGGACCGCCTGAAGACATTCTTCACCGTCTGAAGGAGCTTTTGGCGCCGCAGGCCAGGCGCAACACGGAGGCGGCTGAGCGAGCGACGCTCGCCACACACTACCTTAGTCAATTTCGGGGTTTCATTCGCAAGACGGCTCTCGGCCTTGACCAGGCCGTGGGAACGAAGTCCGAGCCTGGCGTTGAACTTCCCGTATCCGGTGAGCATCACGAGTATCTCGGAGCAGCGGGAATCGAGTGGTCCAGCCGTATCACGTACGGGTGCGATGCGGGGTCGCCGGGGGGTCGACGGGACCGCATGACCATCTATGCGAATGCAGTGCTGACCACTGACGGCCTGTTTCATGTGTACGCGGGATATGCATTTGACACCTTTGTCAGGCAGCACAATATCACGGAACTCGGAGTGCCCCCGGGTTGGCAGGCGACGACGTGCGAGCCGCTCGGAGGCCCCATGTGCGAGTCGGCGGTACAGAGGCTGCTGGGTGAAATGACGACAGCGCTGCCGGGGGTACTTCAGGAGTTTGGTCGAAGAATTGAACGTGCGTAGGCACTGCGTCACCTTGAGCGATCGGCGGAAGCGTTCGCGACCATACTACTTCGTCTTCTCTTTCCGCCGCCGGCAGGTGGCACCGACCGATTCGGCGTGCCACCGACCGCGGCTCTGAGCGGTCGGTGTGCCTTGGTGAACGCACGACGAACCACCGACCGCCCAAAGCTGCGGTCGGTGGCACGGTCGAACAACGACCGACTTCATCCCACCACTTACTTCGTCTTTTCCTTCCGCCGTCGCTGCAGTTCCGCATCGATGAACGGCTGCACCTCGCCGCGGAGGACGCGTTCGTAGTCGGTGGCCTCGTGGTTGGTGCGGTGGTCCTTCACGCGGTTGTCGTAGAAGACGTAGGAGCGGATCTGGGTGCCCCAGCCGCGTTCGACCGCGCCGCCGGTGGCCGCGTTGAGCTCGCGTTCCTTGCGTTCTTCCTCGAGCTGCTCGAGCTTGGCCATGAGGACGCTGAGGGCCTGCTTCTTGTTCTGGGGCTGGTCGCGGTAGGTGCTGGCGACGACCATGATGCCGGTGGGCTTGTGGACGATGCGGATCGCGCTGGCGACCTTGTTGACGTTCTGGCCGCCGGGGCCGGAGGCGCGGACGAAGGGCGTGACCTCGAGGTCGTTCTCGGGGATCTCGAGCTTGACGTCCTCGAACTCGGGCGTGACGTCGACGGTGGCGAAGGAGGTCTGGCGCTTGCCCTCGGCGTTGAAGGGGGAGACGCGGGCGAGGCGGTGCGTGCCGCGCTCGCAGTTGAGATAGCCGAAGGCGAAGGGGCCCTTGATATGGAGCGTGACCTGATCGACGCCGACCTCGGTGCCGTAGGTCTTGGCGACTTCCTCCATGGCGAAGCCCATCTTCTCGCAGTAGAAGATGTACATGCGGAGGAGCATGTCGGCCCAGTCGTTGGCCTCTTTGCCGCCCGCGCCGGCCTGGATGGTGAGGAAGGCGTTGCGGTGGTCGTGCTTGCCGCTCAGGAGCGACTGGAGCTCGATCTTGTCCATGCGGCCGGTGATGTTGTCATCCGGCTTGCCGTAGAGGGCGAAGAGCTTTTCGTCGGCTTCCTTGAGGAGGTCTTTGTCGCCGCCCATCTCTTTCGCCATCTCGTAGGCGACCTTGGCGTCCTCGAAGTCGGCGATGACGGCCTTGAGCGGGTCGAACTTGGCGCGGAGGCTCTTGAGCTCTTGCACGACGCCCTGGGCGACCTTCTGATTGTTCCAGAAATCCGCCTGCTCCATGCGCCCGCTGAGCTCGGCGATCTCCTTGATCCCCTGCGCGTAGTTAAAGCGAGTCGCGGATCGTCAAAATCCGCGCCTCGAGATCGGCGATAATGGGTTGGTGGGCGTCGTAATGCATGGTCGATTCGTCCTTGGGCGGGGAGTTTAGGCCTGAACTCCCCGATGCTCCGTGGGCCGCATCGGATTCCCGAGTTCCAGATTCGCTACCATCGCATGATCATGCTGACTGTGGCGCAGGTTCAGTCCGCAACCCCACCCCCCGCCGGCGCGCCAAGTGCGCGGCAGCGTGAAGCCGTACGCCAGGGCGCAGCACTCACCACCGCAGCGCTCCTGGCCATCCTGATCGTCGGTGCATTCGCATTGGTCGTGCTGGCCCGCTACCGGCGAGCGATGCTGGAAGGGAAA